>NZ_QKMR01000010.1 GCF_003208175.1 Ruminiclostridium sufflavum DSM 19573
CTTTGTCCAGCCATTTTAACACTACACGGTCTAACGCCTATAGGGCTTAATCCTATAGGATAGTGGTTGCTGACTAACAAGTCGCGCCGTAATTTCTGTCGGGCTGCTTATACCAATCCCTTACCTGCTCTGTAATGTCAATGGGATATTTTGTGCAATAAGGCACAGACTTTGAAAAAATTATTTCAGAACTATTGAACTGAGGCTGGTTAAGCCAATTAACATTATTAACGTCCCAATCGCACATTAATTTGCTGCCTGAAAAGCAGTATAAAGCTCCCGCTGCCACACTGATTGAAAGAGTTGCCCTTTGGATACGGGAATTTTCCGGCAAAGATTTAAAATTGAATTTAATTAAGACTCTATATTCGAACTCGTTATAGAATTTTCCCACGAACATGGCATTACAGCTTGATATTGCTACATTTTTATAGTAGGAATTTATTTGTGCAATATCATAATCAATATATTTCATATCTGTGCCGCGGGACGGTAACATACCTTACCTCCTCATATAATAGAACTCATATATAGCACTTTTTTAATATACATAAGTATTCTGTCATTTACAGCTGCTTCAAAATATTCAATGCATCCTTGTCATATATTTCAAATTCTTTAATTGACCTGATCAATTCTTTTTTGCTCATATCAAAATAGCCATATTTATAGTATAGCTTTCCAAGGTGAAGCAGTACTGATTTATCACTGATTAAATTCAGCAGGTTTATTGCTATATAAAACTCATCAAACCTCTTGTTTATGAGAAATATTTCTAATATTTCGAAAATGATTGCCGTATATTCTTTTTCTTTTTCATCCTCTGTTAAAACCTGTGTTTCCTTGCCGAAAAAAAGGTTAACAAGCTGAGTATAGCTTTCATATATTTTTTTATTTTTGTCCTGAAATGAATTGTTTTTTAAGCTGTCTATTATATAAAATGCCAGAAGCTTTTCTTTAAGCATTATGGCACATATTACCTTATACATTGAAAATGAAGGAAAAAAATAATGATTGCTATCAAAATTGTTAATTTGTATGCCCTTTTCAAAATCTCCGGTTCTGACAAGGGCTTTTATTTCTAAAAGTCTGACATCATCTGATTTTATGCCGTTTTCTTCACATTTTTTAATATATTCCAATGCTGCTTCATAGTATCCGACGGAATAGCAGATATCTGCAAGAACAATAGCTGCCTTTGCATCATCTTCAAAAAAGAGCTCTAAAATATATTTAAATTCATCCGAAGCTACATTTTCCTCTTTTAGTATATAAGCGATTTTATACACCGAAATAATCAAGTCCGGTTTTATCCTGATAGTTTCATTGAAATATTTATATGCGGAATGATAATCCTTTTGCTCCATACAAATTAAAGCTAATTCATACATAGCCTTGAAGCTTCCGGTGCCATATAAAAACTTAAGTCCGGAAGGCGGGTCCCCTATTTCAATGCATTTCTCCCAAGCTCTTACAGCCATGAGTGGTCTGTCCATGGATTTATATATGCAGCCTTTAAAATAATACAGGTCTGTGAAGCCGGGGTAATATTGTATGCCTATATCGGTAAATTCCAGTGCCTTTGTATACAATCCGATGAAATAATTTGCCAGAACTATCCTTAAAACAAGAATAAATCCGTATCCGGCAGCCGGTGTAAAATTTTCATATGACTTATAATAATAATCCAACGCTTTAGCTATTTCATTCGATGCAAAATATTCATTACCCAAATTAAATAGTGCATATTTGTTATCAGGCTCTTTTTTCAGCTGTTCTTCCAGCAAAAATATATTTCGTTTTCTCTTATCCTTTCCTTTTATATTGCTGTCTAAATAGCCGTAATGATATATTTTTATTGAAACACAGACATCCTTTGTACTTATTTTATGGTTAACCAGCTGATTATGTACTTCACCCTCATATTTATACCCAAGGTTATTTTTAAATAATCTTGGGTTTAGATTTATGCTGATATTGCTACTGTCTGCAAAACTGCCGCAATAATTCAATGTTTCAAAATAATAAAGCGTTTTTTCCTCAAGACTGCTGCTTATTAATTGCAGAAAGGCTTCTTTGTCATCCCTGCAAAATTCATCATCCGCATCCATTATAAGTATCCAGTCCTTTGAGGCATACTTCAGTGATTCATTTCTTGCCTCGCTGAAGTTATTATCCCAAATATAATTGTATACACTAGCTCCGAAGCTTTCTGCAATGTATACAGTTTTGTCCGTTGAGCCTGTATCTACTATAATTACTTCATCCACAATGTCCTTAACACTATTCAGGCATCTTTGAAGGTTATCCTCTTCATTTTTTACTATCATGCATAAACTTATTTCATTCTTCATAATATGCTCCTTATTACCAATATAGAACTATAGAACATAAGGCTGAAAGCCTCCTTGGCTTGTGCCGAGCAGCCGGCCAGACACAAGCCATATTTAAAGGCTGTTCTATTAAATAAAAACTATATTTTAAAACTTGCTATTTATGCAAATGTCAAAATGACAGCTAATATCTTCCGTTGAATACCGCAACAATATCCTGCTGATAAGAAGAAGTATTGTTGATTTGTGCTGAGATATATTCTAAATAATAATCATTTGTTATTACCCTCGGACTCGCATTTACTGTAGCCGATTCAAAAATCAAGGTGCGCGGATAGGTTCCTATTGCAGTACTTGGCGTTACAGCCAGCTGTACTGTAACAGCTCTTTTGTTAGTTGCAGAGGTGTTAATAAAATACCATGAGGTATCCTGGTACTTTGCAATATTTATCAAATTGCTGTAAGTCGATGTTGCTGAACTTACTGTTAATGTTTGTGTAATAGAAGTAAAGGTTCTGTCAGCTAAATTTATTTTTACAGTGCCAGCTACAGTATTTAAGGTTCCCACAGTCAAAACCCTGCTTAAGGTACCCAGCAGCGAGACCTGATTGATTGTTCCCAGCTCTGCAACCCTGCCAACTGTTCCCAATGAGCCGATTTGCTCAACAGTACTCAGGGTTCCTACGGCCGATACCTTGCTTAAGGTGCCCAGCAGCGAGACCTGATTGATTGTTCCCAGCTCTGCGACCCTGCCAACTGTTCCCAATGAGCCGATTTGCTCAACAGTACTCAGGGTTCCTACGGCCGATACCTTGCTTAAGGTGCCCAGCAGCGAGATCTGATTGATTGTTCCCAGCTCTGCGACCTTGCTTAATGTTCCCAGTAAAGACACTTGATTGATTGTTCCTAATATCGATACCTTGTTTACAGTTCCTAAAGTTTCTATACTTAGTACTTTGTTTATTGTCCCTATTTCAATAGCAGAGGTACCCGTATTAACTAACAGCTCACCGGCTTCATTAATGCTGAGAGGCTTGTAAGAACCACTTGAGCTGTTGTAACCGTAAATTGCAGTTTTTAATTGCTCGGCACTGTTCTGAAAAACTATACTGTTTGACAACACTATCACTCCCTTATTGTAAGCAAATATATCAAGTATTTACTTATAGCATATAAATATATAACAGGTTAAGATATTATTACTATTAAAAAGCCGATATTAACTGACTAAAGTCAATTACGGTTTAAGCTAATTTTAGACACAGTTTGGGTTCGAATTTGTTCTGACTTTATGGAGCTTTAGCCGATAGTAATTGACTTCATTAATAATATATGAATTTATATACCTAAAAAGTTACTCTATTACAGGATTATGGTTAACTTTATTATTATAAAGCTCTGCTTTGACGTTAAATAATTTATTTTTTATAGAGGACTTTGCATTATTTCCGGAATACATAGAAAAACCTGCAGACATTGCATCTGCAGGAGTATATTTTTATATTACACCTATCACACAGTTAAAATCAATTAAACGCTCCAGCCCATACTATCCTGCACCTTGTCCATACGCTCGCTTCCGTCAGCAATTTGCCTGTCTTTTTGCGAACAGATATAACTTTCTGCCCAAAATTCATGCAATGTCAAAAGGTAAGCAGAAGCTTTCTCATTTCGTTTCTGTCGGCAATTTTAACGCCGCCGCGGTAAAGGGAAACTAACCCGTCGCTTTCAAAATGCTTCAGCATCCGCGTTACCACCTCTCTTGCAGTGCCTATATATTTTGCAATCTGTTCATGAGTAAGCTTTATATTATCAGAATTATTTTTTACCGCTTCATCAATCAGAAAAGCAGCAAGCCGTTTATCCAGACTCAAAAACAGTATTTGCTGCATTGCAAACATCACATCCGAAAATCTGCTGACGGTGGTCTGAAGTACAAAATTTTCAATATATACATTCTTTGACTGCAGCTGTGAAAAGGTATAGGAGCTAATCAGCAGAGCCTCAGTATCTACCTCAGCATCAATATGGACATCAAAGGTAATGTCCTTTATCAGACATGAGGCAGACAGAACACATACCTCTCCTTTTCCCAGTCTATAGAGGGTAATTTCCTTTCCCTCCTCTGACAGGATATATGTACGCAATTCTCCCGATTTTACTATTAGGACTCCGATACAATCATTATCTGCACTATGAATATTCTCCCCTTTTTTATACCTGAGTCCGGTAGTATTATTTAAAAGCAGTGCAATTTCATCATTGTTCAGCCTATGCCAGAACGTTAAGTTTTCCTGTAAAAACACCTTGTCTTTTTCATTAAGCATAGCTTTTTCACCTCTGATATTTTTAATAAAGCCCGGCATATCTATAAGATACTTATTGACTTCTTATTCCATTTACTAAATTTATTATATCAGCTTACGCATATAAATAGTATGCCGTATCCCTTGAAAGAAGCAAGTAAGAAATAAAGCGGACAGCTGCTTTATTTTCTTAAGTTATCATATGAAAAATCAGACTGAACAATGCCAGGAAAATAAAAAATGCCCTTTCAAAAGGAGCTATGCCAGTTAAGACATAACAAGGTCTTGAACTGTATATGACTAAAGTCAATTACGGTTCAAGACCCTCTGCTCTTAATTATTATAAATTACTTAAACGTTTGCATTATTTATCAGGAGGTTAAAAAGCTATTTTACCATTTTAAGAATTTGTTCTTTCTGCTTTACTCCAACGGCCTGTGCAGTAACCTTGCCACCCTTTACTACAACCAAGGTGGGAATACTCATTACTTTGAATGCCTGTGCAAGCTCTCCCTGTTCGTCTATATTTACCTTTGCGACCTTAAAATCTTTTGCCTCATCTGCAATTTCATCCACTATCGGAGAAACCATTCTGCAAGGCCCGCACCAAGATGCCCAGAAATCAATTAACACTGGTTTATCTGATTTCATAACCTCATTTTCAAAATTATTTTTTGTAAGTGTAACAACTGACATAATAATCATCTCCTTGTATAATAAGTTTTGTAAGGGTAAAACCCTTACACCTTTACATTGCTTTAACCGGAAAAAAATTTGTTTTTTATTTTCTTAATTATAGCTTACCGTAAAATCAGAATAACTTCCGTGACTTTAGTCACATTAAATGATACTTTTGCTTCTTAATCCAGACCTAGCCAAGCAATTACTATCTGTTAGCTTTGAATAAATTATATCAAACATATTGTATATATTCTGTGACTAAATCACATATATAACTTTTTGAAGGCTTTTATAGAATTCTTCAAGCAAAAAGACAGATTGTGATTTCAATCTGCCTTTTTTAATACATACACAAATGTGTGATGCAATTATTTAATATTTTTAAAACCTGCTTTGATGTGTTGTTGCATATTCCTCAAGCCGTAAATCAGCTTAGAGATTCTATACTGCCCATAAGATACATTTTTAATTTCGCAAAGTCCAATGCATTTATACTGCCGTCACCGTTTACATCAGCTGCCTTCAAACCATATTGGTATTCAAAGGAGGCTATATTTCCTAAAAGATATTTTTTCAGCAGCGCAAAATCAATGGCATCAACAGCTCCGCTTCCGTCAATATCACCGGATAAATATGCCGTCTGGTTTTGCTCAGCGCTACCAGGAGCTGCCACAGCTCCTGCCTCTGTATACCCGGAGACTGAAATGCCTTCTGCATTTTTGAAGGATACTCTGAAGTAGTCAACAGAGCCCTTATAAAAGTTGCCGGAAAATCCTCTTGCAAGATAGTTGGATTTCCCCTCCAACATATCCTTCACAGCAATATCATCGGGATTTATTCCTATTATTTCTGTTCCATAGGTTTTATCATTGACAGTCATCAATGTTACATTACCCGAGAAGGTGATAGTTACGTCAGTCCATGCTTTTACCGGTAATGCGGCATTTGCCGTAACAGTGTATTCCTTTGCATTGTCACAGATTACAAACTGGGCCTTTCCGTTACTGTTTTCAGGAGTAAAATACATATACTTCTTATCATTTCCGAAATAAAAAAGCTTCTGCCCGGCGGTACCGCCCTCCCAATAAGTAGATAAATTAAGCTGCATGTCATCAAAATATGACAGGGAGCTGTCTAATACCGCATACTGGTCATTCCCGTCAAAGGTAATAACGCCGCTTCGTCCGTTTAGGCTGCCTGCCCATAAGGGAGAGCCTTTTGCAAAACCGTCAGTGGAAGCACAGGTATCGTTTACAATATTGAACTTATCATTATCAAAGTCATATTTCGCATACAAGCCGTCGGTATAGCTTCTTGAGTAAGCGGAATTGTTTGCCGTTGCATATGGCACTTTGAAACGGGTGGAAGCATCAACACTTTCATAGCCTGCAAAGGAGCCGCCTGTGATAGTATAGGTCATATCCTCGAAAAAATCACCGTAGCCGATAGCCTGTCCTGCAGCCTGTCCTATGTGATTTACTCCGTTTTCGGTATAACCGCCCATACACAGGGACATTCCCTTAATAACAGCATTGTCCTTGACTTGATACCAGCCGAATACAAAAGCACTTTCCAGCACCTTTGCATTTCCTGAGACAGAAGCTTCCCCAGCAACTATTGCTGTATCACCTATATAGGCATTGTTACTGATGCTTGCGGTGCCATCGACAATGGCATATCCGCATAAGGTGGCATTTCCGCTTATCTTCGCACGGCCCTTTACTACGGCATGGTCTTCAATTCTGGCATTTCCGCTGATAACAGCATTGCCCAGAACCTTTGCATCAGGCCCTACATATACGCTGGCAGCCACACTTGCCGTGCTTGCTACAAAGCCGCCTCCGTTGGAATGATATGCGCCCTTGATTCCGCTTGTGCTTACAACTCTTCTTTGAGGAGCTGCATTTGTCAATTCTATTTCATAGGGATATTGAGTTTTGCTGTCAAAAGGAATTTTCACCTCTGAATAACGTTCCTCCCAGCTGCCGATGCCGCAATTGACAATAGTGTCCTTTGCAGGAGTTGCCGCTACAGACAGGTATGCCTTCTCACCGCTGTATACGGTAATCTCACCCGTATCTCCCTCAGAGAACAGGTCCGAATATCTTGTAACACCGCCTGTGCTTTCCACCGCAATGCGCGCCCTCCAGCCAGCACCCTCGGCAGAGGTCAATCCCTTAAGCTTTACGCTGACTGCCGCTGAATTACCGGCTGAAATATTCGCCTCCAACGGAATAATGTTGTAGCCGGTTGCCTGAGGCGCACGTTCGCTAGGAACCTGATATGTATTTACCGAACCGTTGACCTTATCCGGCATGGTATAAAACTGCTGCCAGTATAGGGAGGAATCATTCAGCATCTGATTAAGCTTGTTTTTATATCTTTTCTTATTTTTAAGATCCAAGGTTGCCATACGGCTTGCGAAATATCCTATGGTGTCGGAAAGCTCCTCATTGCTGTTCAAGTTTTCAATCAAATCATATATTGAAGCGGTTTTTGTTCCGTTATTCAACATTTTGGCTACAAAGCCTGCTCCGTACCCGTTTAGATTATCAGGATTATCCTCAAGATACTGAAGAATAGGCCATGCCTCATAGTAGGCACGTCCATTGCATGCCATCAGGCTTGTCTGCCTTAAATAATATGCGGAAAGGTCTGTTGCATATTCTGTATCAGTTGTATATTTGTCGCTGAAAAGGTACTGTTCCCTGAACCAGTTTGCAACAGCCTCATACCATGGGCCTAAATAACCGTTTTCCCCCCAGCTGTTTTTCCCTTGTGCAAAATGCATTACATGGCCGAATTCATGAGGCGTTACCCATGTCACAGGATTGTAGCTCATTGCCCCCACATCACACATCAGATACGGGTATCCCAAATTATCCATGCCTGCATATGCCCATCCCGATTCATATCCGGTAATTCCGGTTCCCATAATTACAACATTGACCTTGTATTTTTTTGAGTCATTTGTAAAAGTAGCAGAAGTGCAGGGTTCATTCATCTTGAGGTTATTAACATATATATTCCAGCAGTCCTCAAGGATTTTGGCATTTCCCTCCAGAAAAGCAGTATTCACCTTGGAAGCATTCCCGCTGTTTCCCCACAGAAACTGGAAATGCTCCGATTCAAAGCTGTTATACTGTGTGCTTGACACCTCATAGCTTCCGTTATTTACCCCTCTTGTGTAATATCCGGCGGCAGCATATGCTCCGCTTTGCATAAATGGCACTGCGGTAATTGTAACTGCTGCTGATAGCAGTATTGCCGAAGCCTTTAACCAAAGCTTATTTGAATTTTTCATATTTTTCCCCCTTGTTTTTTATAATACAATTTAATTGTACTTTTGATTTGCCCGGTGTGCCTTTAATTATTGGAAAGCAATTTCAATATGTCTTGCTCGAAGCTTCCGGCATAGCCCAGCCTCCTTTCTGCCTTTTTCGCTATATTTCTACATAGAAATATATTACATATTAACTATATAATATAATACGGAATAAAATCTGTAAAGAATTGAGCAACAATTCAGGCATTTCCAGCATCGGCATATTCACTGCTGCTGTCCTTTTCCTCCCATGTATTTTCCTCATTGCCGGCAGCATCCTCCGCATCAGCTTTATTTATAATAATTTCAGCTATAATTTCATCCTGATCCTTTGCAATTGACTTTAATAATGAATCAATTGCATTTTGATCCAGCTCTCCGTTTTCATCAATAATATCTATAAATCCATACTTCTTAAGAATTAAAAATATTAACCGCAGTATAAAATTATCCCTGTTAAAAATACTGTCATTTTCAAATTTGTCAAAGAAATGAACAAAGCTCTCATCGTATTGCTCCTGAAGAACTTCCTTAACCTGATTTCTCACCTTGGCAATATAATTTCTGCTTTCTGCTACAATAACCTTGTCAAAAGTATCGCTTGACAAAACCGGCTTGTATAATTTTACACTGTTATCAGCCACTATTTGCTCTAATATTTTAACCTTTTCGGTAATTTCTTTTAATTCATTTTTTCTGACATGTGAGCTTTTAGATTTTTTGTGGCTTTTAGATTTTTTAAATATTTTTCTCCTTTTCCTAAACATCGTCAACGCTCCTAACTGAAATTTCTCTATATACTATTAAGTTATGAATTGTTAACATAATTTGCGACAAAAATCAATACAACAGCTTAAAAGCAATAGCCGTTCAATTTTTCATAAAGCTGTTAAGCAAAAAAACAGAGGTAAACTGTTAATTTGCTTCTGCACAATTTTACCTCTGCTTTACGGCTTTTTCTACCTATTAACTTAGCTTGCTCAATCTTCCGGCATGCATATTACTTAGTCCTTTGAAAGCCTCTTTGCCAGCTTTACCGCTTCATATGCGTCTCTGGAATATCCGTCCGCTCCGATTTCCCTGGCATAATCCGCATCAACCACAGCTCCTCCAATCATAAACTTACAGCTCAGATTCTGTTCTCTGGCAAGCTTTATTACATCCTTCATTTCCACCATAGTTGTTGTCATAAGGGCTGATAAGCCTATAATATGAGCCTTCAGGCTTTTAGCCTTGTTTATAATTGTCTCTGCACTTACATCCTTCCCTAAATCATAAACCTTAAAGCCATAATTTTTCAGCATTAAAGCTACTATATTTTTGCCGATGTCATGAATGTCTCCCTTTACAGTTGCAATTAATATGATAATTTCCTTTTCCTGAACGGAACCGTTTTGCTTTAGCAAGGGCTCGACGTATATAAATCCTTTTTTCATTGCCTCAGCGCTTTGAATTAATTGAGGCAGAAAATATTTCTTTTCATCAAACAGCTTTCCCACCTGATTAATTGCAGGAATCAAGTGGTTGTCCACTATATCGCGGGCACCTATATTTTCATCAAGTGCTTTGCTTATCAGTGCTCCAATGATTTCATTATCACCTTCAAGTACCGCGTCAAATATTCTTTCGCCTATTTTCTTAGCTTCTGCTTTTGCTTGTGCCTCAACGGCAGAAGGCTTTTGCCTGTTGTTGAAAAAAGAAATATAGTTCCTGCTGTTTATATCATTTTTAGTAATTACATCACAAGCCATTTTTATATTCATTAATAAATCGCTGGAGGGGTTGGCTATTGCCATGGTAAGCCCGCTGCCGACAGCCATTGCCAGAAAAGCCGCATTTACCCAGCTTCTCTCAGGCAAGCCAAAGGATACATTTGAGAGCCCGACAATTGTTCCGCAGCCGAATTCTTTAGCACACCAGGCTATCAGGTTCAGGGTTTCAACAGCTGCCTCCTGATTTGCAGAAACTGTCATTACCAGACCATCCACCACCACATCGCTTTTTTGATATCCGTATTCAGCTGCTTTGTCAAATATATTTTTTACTATGGCTTCTCTTTGTTCTGCTTTTTCAGGAACTCCTTCATCACTTAACGGAAGCAAAATAAACATTGCCCCGTATTTGGCCGCAACGGGCAAAAGTCTTTCAAGCTTTACCTTTTCCTGAGAAATTGAATTTATTAAGGCTCTTCCGGGATAGATTCTCAAAGCTGCTTCAAGAACCTCGGGAGAAGAGGAATCAAGGCATAAGGGTGCATCGGTGATACTGCTCAGCAAGCTGACAGTACTCAGCATAGCTTCTTTTTCATCTATTCCGGGCATACCTACATTTACATCAAGTATATCCGCACCCTTTTCAACCTGTTCAGCGGCAAATCTTCTTATTTCGTGGGTTGCCCCTTCTCTCAGCTCAGCCTGAAGCTGCTTTTTGCCGGTTGGATTAATCCTCTCGCCAACAATGGCTACAGGCCGGCTAAATCCGAAAGCTACAGTCTTTCTTATTGAGGTTATTGCACTGTACGGCTTAAAAACCGTAGCTTCCGGTTTCATTCCACTGCTTTTCATATATATCTGTCTGATATAGTCTGGAGAGGTTCCGCAGCAGCCGCCCAGCAGATTTACTCCTGCTTTTAGAAAGTCCTTTGTATATTCTCCAAACTCCTCAGGCTCCATATCGAAGATTGTCGTACCGTTAACAAGCTTAGGAAGCCCCGCATTGGGTTTTGCCATCAACGGCACTCGGGCATAGGGCTTCATCATGGATATAATTTGCACCATCTGCCCGGGGCCTGTAGAACAGTTGCAACCCACAACATCAGCTCCAAGACTTTGAAGAGTGATAAGAGCGGTAACAGGGTCAGTTCCCGTTAAGGTTCTCATATTCTCATCAAAGCTCATACTGACACAAATCGGAAGATCGCAGCTTTCCTTTACAGCTAGCAGCGCAGCTCTTGCTTCCTGTATGTCAAGCATGGTCTCTATTACAAAAATATCCACACCGCCTTCAAGCAGCCCCTTGACCTGCTCCTTATATATATTTACACATTCCTCAAAGGACATATCCCCAAGAGGCTTAATAAATCTTCCTGTAGAAGCCAGATCACCTGCTACAAGACATTTATTACCGGCTGCTTCTCTAGAAAAGCTTGCAAGACTTCTGTTAAGCTCAACCGTTCTGTCTCCCAAGCCGAATTCATCAAGCTTTATGCGGTTTCCGCCAAAGGTACAGGTATATAATATATTCGAACCTTCCTTTATATATTCTTTTTGAATACTTTTTATTACATGGGGATTTTCAAAAACCCATTTTTCAGGGCACACACCTGTGGGCATTCCTTTTTTCTGCAGCTCTGTTCCCGTAGCCCCGTCAAGTATAAGTAATTTATTTGAAATAAGCTCCCTGAATTGTGCTTTATCCATTATACAGCTTCCCCCTTTTCTTCTACACCTGAAATCGCAATAACTGATTTTTCAGGAATAAGCATAAACTTTTCTGTAAGAGACATTTTCAGCCTGTCAAGCTGAAGAGCCTTAAAAATTTCTTCTTGATACGAAAGCGGCAAATCTCCATACCCCGGACTGTACCTGTGCTTTGTAAGTATTTTGCCTTCTCTGACAAGAATTTTTCTTAATAATTGTACCATCCAATCAAGTGCTGCATCGGCAGTCTGCGAGGCTACCGAATCAATAATCAGTCCGGCGGCTGCCTTTCCTTGTGAAACCTCATAGGAAATTCGGTCTACAACCTCTTTTCCTACTGTAGCTGCCATCAAAACCACACTGCGGCTGTTATTCAGAAGCTTTAAAAGTCCGTTGCTGTCAAATCTTATTCCGTTTTCGAGGATTATGCAGGATTCCGATATTGATAATACGGGAACAATAAGGTATGCTCCCACAGGCTTGCATAAATATTCACCCTGTCTGATACTATCTTCAAGCAATACCCTGTCATTTTCATTAAGTTCTGTGACACCGTTTCTGTACCCAAGTCTGGTAAGTATCAAATTTCTCTTGGGAACGGCAGGTATATTTTCAAAATATTTAATTTTACTATAGAAATTTTCAGCCAAAAAAGTCAGCTCCATTTGTTTTATAATTGCATCCATAAGCCTTTTTGCCAACTGCTCATAAGTTTAACCGCTATATTTTATTCAATTAAGCCATATCATTAATTTACAATTATATATAGTTTAAGGCAAATATAAATGAAAGTCAAAGCATCTTTTATATAACTGCTTGCAGGATTTGCCTGACTAAAGCCAATTACTGTCCAAGCCTTCGCGACGATATTTATATCAATCCTGTAAGTATTTCCTTAATGTAATATCAATTTCAGTCAAATGGGTGATATAATATTTTGTGAAAGAATTTTACACATAGTTTTAGCAAGAGGAAAACCGGCTTATTGTCGCAAGGCTGTAAGCTAAAATAATCTAGAATTGGAGTTATGTATGAAAAATATTTCTGATTTTGAAATGCCTTTAGTCCTGAGAGATTTTCTGAATTACTTGCAGACAATAAAGGGAAAATCCGTGAATACAGTTCAGGTGTACTTTTATGACCTACGGGTTTTCTTTCGTTTTTTAAAGCTTCATAGAAGGCTTGCAGACAAGCAAATTGAGTTTGATGAAATAAATATTACAGATGTTGACACTGAGCTTTTAAAAACCGTTACCTTAAGTGACTTATATTCATTTATGTCTTTTGTAAGCAATAACCGTGATAATACCTCCAATGCCCGGGCCAGAAAGGTTGCAAGTCTGAGAGCCTTTTTTAATTATCTTGCAAATAAGGCAAAGCTTATTGATTATAATCCTGCAAGTGAATTGGAATCACCTAAAATTATAAAAAGGCTGCCCCGATATTTGAATGTTGAGGAAAGCAAGGAGCTGCTTGATTCTGTTACCACTGTAAACAGCGAATATTCAGAGCGTGATTATGCAATTATAACCATATTTCTCAATTGCGGCATCCGGTTATCCGAATTGGTAGGCATAAACTTAAATAATATAAAAAATGACAGTCTGACTGTTATCGGAAAAGGGGACAAGGAACGCAGCATACCTCTTAATAATGCATGTCTCAAAGCTATCAATGACTACATGAAGGTACGGCCCGTTAACAGTGTGAAGGATAAAAATGCATTGTTTTTAAGTAAACGCTTGCAGCGGATAAGTAAGGAATCCGTTCAGAAAATCGTAAAAAAATATATTAAGGAAGCAGGCCTTGATCCCCAGAGATATTCAACCCATAAGCTGAGACATACGGCCGCCACTTTAATGTATAAATACGGAAAGGTTGATATAAGAGCATTACAGGAATTATTAGGCCACCAGAGTATTGCAACTACAGAAATATATACTCACCTTGAGCAGGAGCAGCTGCGTGATGCTGTAAACAAAAATCCACTCAGCCAGTTTGAACCAAAAAGCCGGAAAGAGCTTAAAAGTCTTGATGAAGAAAATATAATAAAAGAGCTATAACAGACTGAATAATCTGTATAGCTCCTTCTTTTCAAATTCAGAACAAACTTAAGCTTAGGTCAAAACCGGCTCAAGAAGTAAAGCTATTATTTATATAACGGATATTTTCCGCAGAGAGCTTCCACCCTGCTTATGATATTATTTTTTGAATTATCAAAGTCAGTTATAGTGAGATGAATAAGATCAGCAATCTCCCTCATATCCTCTTCCTTCATGCCTCTTGCTGTTACAGCAGGAGTTCCAAGCCTGATACCGCTGGTTATAAACGGACTCTGTGTATCAAAAGGGATACCGTTCTTATTGCAGGTAATATTAACATCATCAAGCTTTAACTGAGCTTCCTTACCTGTTATATTCATATTTGTGAGATTTACCAGCATCAAGTGGTTATCAGTACCGTCTGAAACCAGTTTGAAGCCTTTTTCCATAAGTGCCTCAGAGAACGCCTTTGCATTTTTAACAATATTCTGCTGATAGGTTTTAAATTCAGCAGAAAGTACTTCTTTGAAGCAAACGGCTTTTGCAGCAATTACATGCATTAAGGGTCCGCCTTGAGTTCCGGGGAAAACCGCACTGTTGATTTTCTTTGCATACTCTTCCTTGCAGAGAATCATACCGCCTCTTGGTCCTCTCAAGGTTTTATGCGTAGTTGTGGTTACAACATCTGCATAGGGTACAGGACTTGGATGGACACCTGCTGCAACAAGACCTGCTATATGTGCCATATCAACCATTAATACAGCTCCGACTTCATCGGCAATTTCTCTGAAGGCTTTAAAATTTAAAGTTCTAGGATATGCACTTGCACCTGCAACAATAAGCTTTGGAGAATTCTCCTTTGCTATTTTTCTGAGCTCGTCATAATCTATGTAGCAATTATCTTCTCTTACGCCATAGGGGACTACATTGTAATACTTTCCCGAAATATTTGCAGGGCTTCCATGACTCAGGTGACCTCCATGTGCTAAATTCATTCCTAAAAAGGTATCACCGGGATTTAAGAAAGCAAGAAAAACAGCTGCATTTGCCTGTGCTCCGGAATGAGGCTGAACATTTGCATGCTCTGCACCGAATATTTCCTTTGCTCTGTCTATTGCCAGCTGCTCTATAACGTCAACATGCTCACAGCCGCCGTAATATCTTTTTCCGGGATAGCCTTCTGCATATTTATTTGTCAAAGGTGTGCCAAGAGCTTCAATTACAGCATCACTTACAAAGTTCTCAGAAGCTATCAGCTCAATTTTGTTTCTTTGTCTGTTAACCTCAAGTTCAATAGACTCTGCTACCTGAGGATCCATTTTTTTAATTGTATCAATATTATACACTTTTTTGCCTCCACTCCATGCCAAAACCTAATATTTGACATTATTCGTTAATAATATACTATTAAGTATTATAATAAAACAGCCGCATATATGTCAATTATATCTGAAATAATTATGCAAAAGTCAATTACTATCGGCTAAAAAACTGATTCCATCGGTCGATAGTTTGGGTTTGAGGCTGAAGCCTCCTAAAGTCAAAACAAATTCAGACCCAAACTGCCACTTTTCATTTCAGCTTATAAAGCTCATCAGCCGCCGGCGGCTCAATCTCCTCTATAGTTTTTTTATTCTTGCTTATAAGCAGTCTTTCATTTTTATTTGCAGTAACTGAACCAATAATTGCTGCTTTGACTCCATTACTTTGCAGATGCCTTACAAGTCCTTCACCATCAGGACAGGTTATTAACATACAGCCGCTGGAAATCAGCCTAAGTGCATTCAGGTCTAATACTTTGCATATTTCTTCGGTAACAGCTTCAACAGGAATATCATCCTTGTTTATGATAATACCGGCACCGGAAGCTTCAGAAATCTCCCATACCGCACCTAATACACCGCCCTCGGTGATATCATGCATAGAGGTGGCACCGAATTTGCCTGCCAGAGCACCTTCTTTCACAACGCTTATCGATTTAATAAAGCTTTTGGCATGGAGTAATTCGTCATCACTAACCAGTCCTTTAAGCCTATATGAAAAATCACCTGCAATTATGGCTGTCCCTTCCATGCCCGCACTTTTTGTCATAATTATGCTATCACCCGGCTGTGCTCCCGAGGATAGTACAATTTCACTTTTTTTGCCCTTTCCTACACAAGTTGTTGAAAGAACAATCTGATTTACAGCTGAGGTGACTTCAGTATGTCCCCCTATTATTTCAACATTCAGCTCTGCAGCTGTAATACATACCTCCTCCATTACCTTCTCAAGCTCTGCCTCACTTGTCCCCACAGGGCACAAAATTGTAACCAATAAGCCTAAAGGCTCTACTCCGCTTGATGCAATATCATTGCACGATATGTGAACAGACAGAAGACCTGCTTCATTTACGGCCGCCGTAATAGGATCAGTTGACAGCACACACGCATAATCACCAAAAGCTATAGCAGCGCAATCTTCACCGATTCCAGGCCTAAGAAAAACATCTTCTCTGAATTTATTAATTTTACTAAGGACAATTTTATTTAAAACTTCATTTGGTACTTTACCAGACTCCATTACTTTCCTCCAAAATTAGCTCCTGAAACAAACATAAACTAAGTATTTTTTATAAAAAAAGTCAATTACTGTCGGCTAAAGCCAGCTGATCCTTTGCAAGCTGGTACTGGTCTCTGGCCATGTCAATTAATGAGGGCTTGCTTCTGGCTTCAGGAGACGCAACAATACGGCTGAACCAAACAATTGCTTCATCAAAAATGCCAACTCTTCTGAACAGCTCTGCAATTATATACATGCAAGTTATCTCATCAAGCTTGTCCAAAGGAAACCTCTCATTTTGATATGCATGATTATATGAATCCAATGCAAATTTGAGATACTTAATTTCACCCGGACTTTTTTTAAATCTGTAAAGCCACGCTATTCTCAAGCATACTTTTGCCACTTCACTGCTTTTTGCATTTCGTACTTTTAATGTGAGGAGTGCAAGCTTGAAGGCCTCTATAGCCTTGTCAGCATCCCTTTCTCCCAAAAAGCTTCTTTTTACCCAACTGATGCCTATATTATCCTTTATAGCTTTTATATCTCTGGTAAACAACCCTTCGAACTTATCCTGCAATGCTGCGTATCCGCAGTTACCACATACCCATACATCATAAAAAAGTACATTTATATTTTCATAATGAACACACATATCCGTATCTCTGGAAAGAACTTTGCAAGCCTTGGTTTTAACTCTTGTTACTTCTATCTCCCTGTTGCATACAGGACACATAACCTTCTTATTATAAAGTAATTCATTCATGTCAATACCTCTTGAGAAATTTAAATTCTTGAAAAACAAAATCAATTATTTTTTCAGGGCTTTAAAAACCTTTCTATTTACAGCAAGTACTCCCCGGACAGGTTTATATATGTCCTGACTTATTTTTTCTGTATCAATAAGCGAACCTTGACTGTTATATGTATCCCGGTATAATACCACCTTAAATCCCTTTTTTTCTTTTGTCCTTATAACAACCTGAGCATCAGAAAGACTTTCGTCAACAATATATTCAGGGTATGGAGGAGCATATTCCTCAACAATAACCGGTCTCAATTTGACTGAGGGATCATCATTTCTTTTTCTGCCGATTATTTTCACAGTCACATTGCCTTCACCTGCTTCTGTTGCAATGCAAATCGTATAATCCCTGTTATTTTTGAATTTAAAGTCTATATATCCCTCCGATATTGTTGCATCCTGCCCAAGAGGAACATAATTCAAAGCTATCGAATGGTTTACTCTTCCGGTAACTTTCAGCATTGACAGCAAAACAGTATTGTACAATGTTGAGGTAACCTGACATACCCCGCCCCCCGTTCCTCTCACGACAGTACTTTTCATTATAATCGGTGCTTCCATGAAGCCATGGGCTGTAGTTCTTGGCCCAAGTGCCAGATCCATGGAAAATTCTTCGCCGGGCAGCACTAAATAATTGTTGATTTTTTTGCATGCCAATTTTATGTTATATGCTCTGCTATAATTATTTGCATTAAAATTTGTTGTATAAACAGCAAGAACATCCTTTATTTCTTTAACATCCTCAGTTGTTATCTGAGGCTTCACCGGCTGAACAATTAAATTAATATCCTTAAAATTCCTGTTAAGCAGATATGAGTCAACCAGCTTTCTGTTTAAGTCAATATCAAGGTTTCTTCCTTCAACAGCTTTTGTATAGTTTATTTTACCACAATTATAATTATATGTGGAGGAAATGCCTAAAAAATCTATTTCTTTTTTAATGGTGTCTAATTTTTCTGCAAGCTTATCCGTATCATATTTAGCAGATACAATAAGGTTAACGGGTTTTTTGTTAATTCTCAAGATTGTTTTCAAGCGATGGATTATACCTCCTTCTCTTCCTATTTTATATGCATAATCAAGGGTGGCTTCAA
Organism: Ruminiclostridium sufflavum DSM 19573; assembly: GCF_003208175.1. GTDB lineage: Bacteria > Bacillota > Clostridia > Acetivibrionales > DSM-1351 > Ruminiclostridium > Ruminiclostridium sufflavum. The sequence goes on from NZ_QKMR01000010.1 coordinate 18,547, forward strand.
AATCAAACAAATAATTTATGCCTTCCAGCGGCAAAGGCCATGATTTCTCATTATATTTTAATAAAATTATTCTGCTGTTATAGCTTTTTGCAAATTCCTCCTGAAGCCTTTTTTTTGCCGTATCCCTTGCCATACCCGATATTTTTATTCCATCCACATAAATTCCGCTGTAAAAGTACTTGTATGTAAGCTTTCTATAAGCAGATATACCAAAAACCATATTTACTAATATAAGTATAATTAAAAATACAGTAATTATACTATTTGCTGCTTTTTGATTCCTTCTATCATAGGCATATCTTTTAAATAAATGTTTATACATAATGACCTCCGCGCCATATCCGGACACAAATTTGTATTAAAGCAGCCCTCCTTGTTTGACTGAAAAGACCATATAAAATATCGTCCTGAAGGCTTGAACCCAAGCTATCGACCGATGGAATCGGTTTTTTAGCCAATAGTAAAAAACTATATATTTATTTTATTATTCAATTAATAACATTATTTCAAATCATGGCAAAACCAATGAAATATAAGTCAATTACTATCAGCCGGAGAACCGATAGTCCGAAGCTGAGGCTAACCTCCCTATTTAGTTTTAGCAATATATTATTGGATTTTAGAAACAGAGCTAATTGGCAAAACGCTGAATTTACGCATGATTAGTAACACTTGAGGTATTCTTAAAATAGTATGTACTAAACGCAGTTGTTTAAGGAGACTTAATCATGGAACTTAATAGTTCATCTCATTCCAAAAATCATCATCGCCGAAAAAAACAAAACAATTCTAAGCTAAATATTCTGGAATCTATTCAGGAACATATTCAAAGCGATAACTGCAAAAAAGAGTTCTGCAGCTGCTATAACTGTTGTAAATGCACTAAAAATAAAAATATATGTATGCACGGTCAATGCTCCGGCTGCTGCAGCTGCATGTGCTATATCAGTCCGCCTTGCCTGATGGCAGGCTCAGATGGGAAAGCAATACAATTAAGTCCTACTTTAAATACAGGACCAACCGTTATAACCGGTCCCACTAAGCAAATAAGCCCCAGCTTGGATACAGGGGGCAAAGTAATAACAGGACCTATCGCATACACAGGACCGAATACATATACCGGATCTTCGCTTGACACCGGTACTGCTGTTGATACAGGACCAACTATATTGGCCGGTCCGGGTATAGATACCGGTACAAATATCCTCACAGGACCTACTATAGATACAAGTTCTAATATAATAACAGGACCTAATTTAGAGGCAGGTCCTGTTATCGATACAGGTGCTAATATTATAGCCGGGCCTACCGTAGATACAGGCACAACCATAGATGCAGGCACTAATATTATAGCCAGTCCTACCGTAGATACAGGTACAACCATAGATGCAGGCACTAATATCATAGCCGGGCCTACCGTAGATACAGGAACAACCGTAGATGCAGGCACTAATATTGTAGCCGGGCCTACCGTCGTAGATACAGGTACAACCGTAGATGCAGGTGCAGCCATAGATGCAGACTCCGGCTCTGCTGCTGTCGACATAGATACTTCTGTAATGAGAGCTTCTGAAATAAATGTATATGCTTATATTTATAATTTGACAGGCCAAACTATTGAGCCTGAAGCAAATATACGTTTCAGCAATGACGGAGCCGTCACCGAAGGAATTATCCATACGCCGGACACAGATTTAATTATAATTAAGACTCCCGGTATATACTTAATAAGTTTTTATGTTTCCGAAAGTAAAAAAAATGTATTTACACTGTTTCACAATACTCATCCTGTTTTGTTAAGTACTTTGGCCACCTCACCTATTATAAAAAACAATATAGGCGTAGGAATTGTTTCTGCTTCCGCAGATGACTGCATAGCAGTAAAAAACTATTCAAATAAGGCCGATATCAAGCTGGAAGCTGTATTATCCGGAACTAAAGCCTGCTCTAATGCAGCTATATTCATTCAAAAGATTAATTAGCAAAGCAAGCCTTTTACAGAATATTATTAAATAAAAATTTCAAGTATATGATTGGATGTCCTATAAACACAAAGCATTCTGTATTCCACGGCTATTTATGGCTTAATAACAATAACCTCAGTAGTTTCAACAGCTGTTTTTATCAAGGGCTCAAAATCTACCTTTGATTCCGACAGAAGAATTTTATCAAGCTTAGGTTTGGTCTGAGGGTGCTTTGCGACAAAAACAGTACAGCAATCTTCATATGGTAAAATTGAGGTTTCGAAGGTATCAATTTTTCTTGCCATATCCACAACCTCTACCTTATCCATACCAATCAAAGGTCTGAATACAGGCATATTAACAGCTGAATCCGTACAATATAAGCCATGCATAGTCTGACTTGCAACCTGTCCCATACTTTCACCTGTTATAAGGGCCATTGAATTTGAATTACGCGCTATTTGCTCAGCAATTTTCATCATAATACGTCTCATAATTATAGTAAGCTGCTCCTCCGGACAATTATCATTTATAGCCAACTGTATCTCTGTAAACGGAACAATATGCAGATGAATTTTACCGCAAAATCCGGATAAAATTTGAGCAAGATCAATTACTTTTTGCTTTGCTCTCTCGCTTGTATACGGATAGCTGTAAAAATGAACAGCTTCAATTTCCACTCCCCTTTTTCCCATCATCCATCCTGCTACAGGACTGTCTATGCCACCGGATAATAAAAGCACAGCCTTTCCATTTGAGCCTAAAGGCATACCGCCATGTCCTTTTATCGTTTCAGAATATATATAAGAATTTTCTCTGACCTCAATATACATAATAAAATCAGGACTATGAACATCCACTGATAATCCAGGAATATTTTCTAAGATATAGCCGCCCACATCATTGCAAATCTCAGGTGACTGCATGGGAAATCTTTTGTTCCCTCTTTTTGTTTCTACCTTAAAGGTCTTGTATCTCTTTTGATTCACTAATTCGGAGGCCATTTTAAAAGAATAGGCTTTTATCTGTTCATAATCAGTATCAATTTTCCAAACAGGGCTTACAGAGACAACACCAAATACCTTTATAACCTTATGCAGCACCATATCAAAATCATAATTTTCCTCCTCAGGCTCAATATAGATTCTTCCCTGAGATTTTAAAACCTTGGACTTACCGAATTTATATATCGCTTTTTTTATGTTACCAACAAGCTTTTCTTCAAAAACCGGTCGATTTAAGCCTTTTAATATAATTTCACCATAACGTACCAATATAATTTTTTTCATTTTTTACCTCCATGTTTGATACTTATTACCGGAATAATTTCTTCCAATGCCCTTATTGTTTCATCTATATCACTGATAGAATTTGATGGCGATAAACTAAATCTTATAGCACTGTCAATATATTTTGTACTGACTCCCATAGCCTTTAAGACATAGCTGTGATTGCTTTTATGAGAAGAACAAGCAGACCCTGTTGACACAAATATATTCTTCTGTTCAAGATGATGCAGCAATACCTCGGATTTTAAATTTGAAAATGAAACATTAATAATATACGGCAAGGCTTGCTCAGGAGAGTTAATAACGGCCTCACTGAAGTATTCCTTTATCTTTCTTACAAAATGCTCTTTTAAGCTGCTTACATACACATAATTTTCATCAATGCCGGCAAATATCTTTTCTGCCGCCAGTCCAAACCCGCATATTCCCGGTACGTTTTCTGTACCCGAACGCAGTGAAGTTTCCTGCCCTCCTCCCAATAAAACAGGTCTGACTTTTACTCCCTTTTTTATATAAATGGCACCTACGCCTTTAGGACCATGAATTTTGTGAGAACTAATTGACATAAGGTCTATACCATAGCTTGCAGGGAAAATGCGCATTTTACCAAATGCCTGAACTGCATCTGCATGAAGGACTGCCGATGGACATACAGTGTTTCTTAGCTTACTAATCTCTTCGATAGGCTGTATTGAACCCGTTTCGTTATTTGTATGCATAAAACTTAGCAAAGCAGTTTCTGAATCAATAACCTCTTTTAATGCATCCAGTTCAATAACGCCATAACTATCTACGGGAATATAGTCAACCCTGTAGCCGTCCTTTGCCAGCTGTTTAAAAACTTCCATGACAGATGGATGTTCTATTTTGCTTGTAATAATATGGTTTCCGGCTCTGGGATTTGCTTTTAAATATCCTGATACAGCAAGATTATTTGATTCTGTTCCTCCTGATGTAAATAGGATTTCCTTTGTATCTGCCTTTAATTCTGCAGCAAGCTGAGCTCTGGCATGCTTTATAAGCTTTTCTGCCTCAATCCCTTTTGTATGAAGAGACGAAGGATTACCGTAAAAATTTTTACTTACATCATACATATATTGAATAACTTCATCATAGGGCTTTGTAGTAGCGCTATTATCCAAGTATATCTCACTGCTCATCTAATGTGACCCAACCTTTCCAAATCTAACCTTAGTTATTCTTTTTTTCTTTTTCACTTAGTTTTTTATTGAGGTTATCAACTTGCTCTTTTGTAATATTTGATTTCATAAAATCTTCTATATTTACGCTTCTGTAATCATCAACCTCATCAATACAGCGCCCGCAATTATCGCAATGTTTTTTTGGATTTAAATCACAAATATCACATTCTCCGCAATTAATACACTCTCTGTCATATATATCACATTTATTTTTTTGCATGCTAACCTCCACGCCAAGTTTAATACTAAATAACAATATAGCTATCGTGGCGGCACGCAATGATTATTGTAACCGCACATTTTGTTTTTCTATGCTAACCTCCACGCCAAGTTCTTCATTGAATATATGCATATTATAATAATTCTGCCACGGAAGTCAATACTACCGGCTAAAAGCACCATTAAACTCAAAAAACAAATTTAAAATCCAGACTTCACAAACAGCCGGCATAGAAAACAATATGAAGCCTAAGCTTTATTATTTTGCTATGATCTGCCGATGGCTTTTAAAATACCGTATATTAATGCCTGAGGTCTGGGAGGACATCCCGGAATGTATACATCAACAGGCAATATGGAATCGACACCATTTCTGCCTGCGTAGCTGTTTTTAAATATGCCGCCGCTGCAGGCACATGCACCCACGGCAACAACTAATTTAGGTGAAGGCGTCGCATTGTATGTCTTTATTAGTGCTTCCTCCATATTTCTGGTTACACAGCCTGTCACCATTAACATATCCGCATGCCTCGGCGAAGCAACGAACTGAATACCTAAGCGTTCTATATCATTATAGGGTGAGCTTAAAGCATTTATTTCATAATCACATCCATTACATGAGCCTGCATCTATCTCTCTGATGTTTAAGCTTTTCCCATAAAATTTTTTTACGTTTTCTTTAAGTTGTTTTCCAAGAAGCTCATAGTCCAGCACGCTTACATCTTCATCCTGAATTATAAGCGGAGCTGCCCGCAAATCATTTCTGTTCTTCTGAGCCAGCTCAAATATATTTGAAAAATATACCGCATCATTTTGACATGCTTCTTCACAAAATCTGCAGAAGATACATTCATCAATATTTACTGCCGGTACCTTCCCATTCTGCCCGTCATTATCTGACAAAACAATAGCCCCGGTAGGACATGAATTTTTACACTTCATACAATGCATGCATTTATCATAGTTAAACTTCGGCACACCTGTAATATATGAACTTTTTATATGCTTTTTGGGGTAATCAACGGTAACAGTACCATATTGAAAAAGCTTTTTAATTGCATTATACATTCCACATTTACCTCTTTTAAAATTTTCATATAACAGACTACTTTTACAAATCATTCCCTGCGTAAGAAAGGTTAAAGCTTTTATTTATCAGCGGGAAATCAGTTAAGGTATTTGAGTTAACAGCATGGCAAAGCACAGGCCAGTTGCAAAATGAAGGTGTTCTGACCTTATACCGCATTATGGTATTATCAGCTCCTGTCATAACAAAATGAATATTCTCGCCCCGAGGTGATTCGGTCATACCAAAGGCAAAAGAATAAGGCTTCAATTTTCCGATTTCAACAGCTACAGACCCCTTATCAGTCATTTTATCTAAGGCCTGCCTTATAATGCCTATAGACTCAATAACCTCTTCAATTTTAACATTCATTCTGCAATTAATATCACAATTAGCATGTTTTGGCACATTAAATTTCAGCTTTGAATATGCCGCATATGGAAATTCCTTTCTGACATCGGTATTAATTCCACTGGCTCTTCCGCCGGGACCAACCGCATTTAAATCAACAGCTATTGAATTATTCAAAATGCCGGTATGTTCTACCCTGTCAATAAACATGCCGTTATTTTTTATTATTTCTATTGTATCATTAAATTCTGTATACAGATTATTTAGGCAGTCTAAAATTAATTTTTTATTATCCATTATAAAATCTCGTCTTAATCCGCCCGGCTTGTTCGTATTTCTTAAAAATCTGCTGCCTGTAAGCTGCTCGCACAGCATCTGTATCCATCTTCTCATCATTGCAAATTGCCCGTTTGCAAAAATATAACCGGTATCAACGCACAGCCCGGAAATATCACCAATATGGCTGCAAATACGTTCAAGTTCAGCAAATATAACTCTTGAATAAAGCGCTCTTTCAGGCAGATATGTTATCCCGTTAATTTTCTCGATTGCCTGACAATAAGCTAAAGAATTTGTAAAGGTTTCATCTCCGGATATTCTTTCAGAAAACAGAAGCACTTTCATATAGTCTTCATTTTCTGATAATTTTTCCAATCCCCTGTGTGTATAGTAGAGCTTGGCTTCAATATTGATAATAGGTTCACCGGCGACACTGAATCTGAAATGCCCCGGTTCAATTATACCTGCGTGAACGGGCCCAACAGCAACCTCAAATACCCCTGTACCTGAAATACTTGTAAAGCTCTGCTCACGTTTTTCGAAAGCCAGCCTTGTATTTTTCCTGAACTCTTTTTTTAAAGGATGTACCTTCAGCGGAAAGTTGCCATGATGCACCAATTCTCTGCTGTCTGCCGAATCTGTAAAAGAAATGCCGAACATATCTTTTATCTCTCTTTCATACAAGCTTGCAGCAGGAATTTCCTTTGATATTGAACTGATTTGCATCGAGCCTTTTTTATCAAGTTTAATATATAACGTTATTAGCGTGTTTGATGACCTAACGGCAAAGGTATAATAAACAGTTATGCTGCCATCAATTTCAGAAGTATCATTTCCGAATAAATCTACAAGAACACAGTCAATATTATTATAAATATTAATACAGTCATATTTATGAGAAGCTAAAGAAACCTCTGAATATATCTCGTTTTCATTAAGCAGCTTGCTTTCAAGCATATGTGATGACAGCAGTCTGTTTATCGTATCAAAAATAGCCTCAGAAACCATACTTACATACCTCCTAAAATTATATCAGTACAAGCGTCCATTAATAACTTAAACGGTTTTGGTATATATATACCAAAAGACACAATTATAAAAAGCAGTATAATAAGGACCGCAGGCCCTATAAAATCAAGCTCGCCTTTTTTTATTTCTGGATTAGTATTATTTCCATAAAACATTTTGCCGGTTTGCTTAATAAAGCCGGCAAATATAACTGCTAAAAAGACTAACAGCAATACAGCAGCGATGTAGGCTTTTGATTGAACAGCCCCCGCAACTGTATTAAATTCGCTCATAAAAATACCAAAGGGAGGCATACCTGTTATGGCAAAAACACCAAGGATAAAAACCAGACCAGTAACAGGCATTGTATTTATCAAGCCTCGTATCCCTGATATTTTTTTGGTATGGTATTTTAAATAAACATTCCCTGTAGCCAGAAACAGCATTGACTTTGTCATTGCATGATTAAATACATGATAAAGTGCTGCAAAAACACTTATCGGTGTACATATTCCCAAGCCAATGGCGATAATACCCATATGCTCTATGCTGGAATATGCCAAAATTCTTTTATAATCCTGCTGTACCAAAATAAATATGGCAGCAGTTGCAATAGATAATAATCCCAGCAGTATAAGCAGGTTTCCTGTATATTTGCTGTTTCCCAGATTGCTGTTTACAATTGACAAGGTTCTTATAATACCATACATTGCAGTATTTAAAAGTACTCCCGAAAGAAGGGCACTCACAGGCGACGGCGCTTGGCTGTGAGCATCAGGCAGCCAGGTATGCATGGGAGAAAAACCAACCTTAGTACCAAAGCCTATTAATATAAATATAAATGCAATTTTTAAAATGCTTGGATCAAGAGAGGATGCATTCTGTAGCATAAAATTCCAATTAAGTCCTGAAATCTTTGAACCAACCTGCGTTATTGTTGATGAATAGTATAGAAGTATAATTCCGAGCATAGAAAAGGCGATACCAACAGAACAAATAATAAGGTATTTCCATGCAGCTTCAATTGCTCTTTTATTATTATAAAAGCCTACAAGAAAAGCTGATGCCAGTGTTGTTGCCTCAATTGCTATCCACATTACCCCCATATTCTTTGTAATCAATGCCAGAAGCATTGCTAAAACAAAAGCATTTGAGAGACTATAATATAGTTTTAGCTTATTTAAGGTAATTACATTTCTTCTTAATTCCTCGCTGAAATAGCTTATAGAAAACAATGAAACCAGAAAGAATGCCAGCGCAGTTATAAATAATATATATCCGCTTAATGAATCAATATAAAACAAATCCTTAAATAAACCCTTGCCGGTAACTGCTTCATACTTTTTAATATCAGCAAGTGATAATATGGAAAATATCAGCAGCAATAAAGCTCCTGCCAAGTTGGTGCAATGTATCACAAGCTTATTTTTTGTTACCCATACAAAACTCCCGGCTATTAAAGGAATAGCTAAAAATGCAGAAATCATATGCCCCCCTAAAATCTTCAAAGCTAACCTTTTAAATTCTTTAGCTTATTGATATCTATTGAATCAAATGTGTCATTAATCTTAAAAACAAATATACCCATAATCAAAACCGCTGTAAGCAAATCAAAGAAAAGACCTAATTCAACAAACATAGGCATTCCTTCTGTAGTAAGCATCGCTGCAAGAAACATCCCGTTTTCTATAACCAAAAAGCCGACTATCTGTCCAATTGCTTTTTTACGGCTTATCATAAAAAATAATCCCAGCATTACAACTGACATTGAATATATAAGATAATTTCTGGTATCAGAATTATTTATCCCTTCAATGCTATAAATAACATGCCAGCACAGCACAACCAATCCGCAGCAAATCAACATTGAAACCGGAATGTTGATAAAGAAGTCCTTCTCAACTGTGTATTCTACCTTTTTTGATGTCCTTTTTAAAACAATTGGAATTATAACTACTTTAAATAAAACGATTAAACAAAAAATTATAATTACCTCGTCAAATTTTTTGTTACTAAGCATACTTCTTACTGATACCAGCAGCGAAACCAAAGCAAGCAGCAAGGATTGAAATCTGAAAGTAGATATATATGCATTTTGACGTTTATTTGCAATTAAAATAAACGATGAAATTAATATTAAAATAGCCAATAGGTTTATAGCATTGCTGTACATAATAACCTCCACGCTCTATCAGAGCACAAAAACTTTATAAGGATTTCTGTGAAAAACCTCTGCTTTTCAGAGGTACGAATCAATTTTAATATATACTACCTACACAGCCCGAAAATACACTACGTTTGTACGAGCTCTGCTTTCGAGGCTTTCAAGCCAACTCCGCAATAATTAACTTGCTTTATTTTATATAGCCAATAAATACTTATTTAAGTATGAAGCAAGTAAGAAACCCTAAAACTGATATAATAAAAGCAATTGCTGCAAAATTAGGAATACTGTATAAACGAAGTTTGACAGTATTAATCTCAACAAGTGCAACAAGTACGGTAATAGCTAATATTTTTAATATATAAATTCCCAAGCCTATAAATATATTTTCAATATTAAAGCCTATCGGAATAAGAATATTCGCCATAAATGTCATGAAAACAAGCTGCTTAATATGTGTTCCCATTTCAATAAAAGCAAGATGCCTTCCTGAATACTCCAATACCATTGCCTCATGGACCATTGTAAGCTCAAGGTGCGTAGACGGATCATCAACCGGAATTCTGGAAGATTCAGCAATTAAAATCATCAGCATACTTGCAAATAATAATAAATTTATCGGAGAAAAAGCTGCTTCAGTATGACTCAAGGTATATTCATATATTGAGGAAACATTTGTCGATGCAATGCCTGTCCTTGAGCTTACAGTAATAATTATTACAAATAAAGCAGGCTCAACCAATGCCGATACAAGCATTTCTCTGCTGCTCCCCATTCCTCCGAAAGCACTTCCTGTGTCTAATCCTGCAAGAGCCATAAAAATACGGCCTGCGACTAACAAATATACTATGACTAACAAGTCTGTAAAATATGCAGGCCCTATCAACTGATGAACTACAGGCAAGCAGAGAACAGCAAATAGTGATGTCATAAAGTAAATATAAGGAGCAACATTATAAATCCATGATGTAACAGATGAAACCACCAAATCCTTTTTGCACAACTTAATCAAATTATAGTAGGGCTGAAATACAGATAAACCAATCTTATGCTGAAATTTGGATTTCAGCTTCTTGATAACACCTGTAAAAAACGGAGCAATTATCAATATTAACATAATCTGTACTAATAGCTTTAAAACTGATACTATCATAAATTCAATCCTTTTCAATATGTATATAGCTAATAAAATTAAAATCAATTTTTACTTGCTAGTCAAACTTTTTAGCAATAATAATTTAAAACCCGTCTCAAAATAATACTCCCGCAATTAACCCATAAATGAATAATATAACAGCATTAAAATCAAAATAGTAAAGAAATACAGTAAATATATATGGATACTGCCTGTTTGTATTTTATACCTGAATTTCTTTGAAAAGCTGATTATAAACTTAATAAACGGAGCATATAAATATTTTTCAATTACCTTTTCAGTGGACATGGTATAAGTTCCCTTCTTTATATTGTATGGAGCATATCCTTCTGTCACTGTAAGATTTCTGTTTGGCTTAAATATTCCTCGCAGGATAATTCTTATGGACTTTGAAAAACCTGTAGCCGAATATTGAATTTTTGGATTTAACCGAGTATAACCACAATCCCAAGTATTGTATCTCTCCACATTTGTATGTTTTCTGATAAACATTACCAGAAGCAATATAATGCCTGACAAAAGTACTATAAAAGCTGACAATAACCCAATGGAGATATCCAGCTTGCCATTATTTACAGGATAATGTGCAAATTTTGTTAATGACCAATCAGTTGATAAAAGCCGTAAATTCATAAGCTCATTACTTATATTATCAATAAGTCCAATCACGTATTTTGAAAAAACGCCAAGTGCAACGCAAAGAAAGGATGAAATTCCAAGAGCAATCAGCATTGGTTTTCCCGGCTCCTTTACGCTTTCAGCTTCAACAGATCGAGGCATGCCTAAAAAAGATATTCCGTACATTTTTACAAAGCAAAAGGCAACTAAAGCACCTGTCATAGACAAAGCCGCCGCCGCAGTTATAAACAAAATAATAAGCGGTGAATTGGAAGAAAACCAAATAATACTGTTTATGACAGTCTGAAAAATTATATACTCACTAATAAAACCGCTAAAAGGAGGCACTGCTGAAATAGTCAGGCAGCCTATAAATATAAACAGTGATGCAACAGGCATTTTTTTTATCAGGCCACCCAGCTTTTCCATATTTTTTGTATGTGCACTATATTGAATTGCTCCTGCTCCCATAAATAACAGCGATTTAAATACGGCATGATTTATAGTGTGCAAAAGTACTGCTGTCATAGCCAAAGCAATCAAAAAGGAATTATCTGTTGTTCTGGCAATAAGCAGCATACCAATTCCTGAAAATATCAGGCCCATATTTTCAATACTTGAATACGCCAATAATCTTTTAATATTTATTGTAGACGCAACTGAATAAACAACTCCAAATACTGCAGAAACAACACCGGCTATCAGAGTCAAAGTCCCCCACCACATCGGATTTTCAGGCAGAAAGTCTAACACTGCTCTCAATATACCATATACCGACATCTTAATCATTACACCTGACATCAGTGCAGATATATTTCCGGGAGCGACAGGATGCGCATACGGCAGCCAAACATGCATTGGTATCAGTCCTGCTTTAGTTCCAAAGCCTATAAGCAAAAACACATATATTAAATTTGCATAGCCGGTCGGAATTGAAGAATTGCTGATTGCTGAAAATTCAAAGCTGAAACTCTTTGTGCAATAAGCAATTAATCCAAACGCAGCAGTTATGAAAGCTGTTCCCGCATATGTCATTATAATATATATCCTGCTTGCCTTTTGAACCTCTTTTTTTTCGTTTTCATAATTAACAAGAAAATATGAAATTAAAGACATAAGCTCCCAAAAAAATAAGAACAAAAGCAAATTGCTGCTTGAGACTAAAAGAATCATTGACAAAACAAACAAATTATACAGGAATCCAAAAATTGAAATATTTCTTTTAAAAAAGTAATGAGACATATATGTATATGAAAACAGCGAAACCACAAAGGTAACAATGGATATTATTAAAATAAAAAATGCAGAAAGATTATCAATATTAAAACTTAAAGAAAAAAAAGGTATATTGTTGGTAAAATTTGGTGATAAGGAAATTTTTTCAGCAAATAGCAGCTTAAGTATCATTAATATGCTTAAAAATCCACTTGCAGCCACTGCACACGAGTTGGAGAGTTTATTTGAGACTCTTGGGGATGAAAATGTAAATAAAGAAGACAGCGCTCCAATAAAATATACTACCAAACATATGCTAAAACAGATTGTTAAATTATTCGCTGTCATGAAACAAAAACCTCCACACGGTTAAGCTACCAAGTTCTTATCAAGCACAGCATCTATCATACTACCGCATTATATAATTGTCAAATATGCGGGTTTACATTATATAGCCTGCTTATTCCTTAATATAATCATTACTTGGAATCAGAATAGCAGTATTTTTCTGTATTATGCTGGATTCTAAATTATTAATTTTCTTTAAGCTATGTATATATTCCCGAATATCATAATCCTTTCCATACTTCTCAGCAATAGACCATAGCGTATCTCCCGTATTTACGGCTATAGACCTGTAGTTACTTTCTTTATAGCCTGATACCGCATTTGCATAAATCATAATAAACGAAACAAATGAAAGGAAAAATAAAAAACCAAAAAATCTTCTTTTGTTCCTTAAAATATATTTTTTCTTCATAAATCATCCGCCTCCAAACATATGTTCTTTTTATAATAATATAATACAGAACATATGTTCTAATGTCAATATATTAAATAATTTTTTTATTTTTTTCGAACATTAGTTTGATTTAACTTTATATTATGTTATACTAATTATGGAATTAGCAGATAATTCATAAAATCAATTACGGTTGCAGCCTTTGCGCGATGATTTATCGGGGCGATATATACCGTTTTTCAGGAGAATACTGCTTTCAAGTTATTTTGCAGTTCTTCAGCCGATAGTAATTGACTTTTTTATAGGTATAGACACTTTTTACTTATATTGATAAATTTTTGTGCCCGATCCGGGCGTGGAGGTCAGCTTGAAAGACTTTAGATACAGCTGCGAAAATACTAGCGTACCTCCACGAAGTCCTTACCAAAATTTTGTGCCGAAAACTCGGCGTGGGAGGTTAATATGACAAAGAAAAACTCAAATAAGCAGCAGGAAATTCTTGAATATGTTCATAAATATGTAAATGAGAATGGATATCCGCCTTCTGTCAGAGAAATTTGCACCGCAGTCGGTTTCAAATCTACATCTACTGTTCATGCATACTTACAAAAGCTTACAGACAGCGGTATTTTACAGAAAGACCCTACTAAACCGAGAGCAATCAAAATTGTTGACAATTCAAACATTAAAGTAAAAGAAACTAAAACAGATTATAAAGAAGGTTATTATTCTTCCCGTGAAATGGTCAATGTCCCGATTATAGGAAAGGTTGCAGCGGGACAGCCGATATTAGCTGTAGAAAATATTACTGATACCTTTCCTCTTCCGGTTGAATTTCTTCAAAACGGAGATGCATTTATGCTTAAGGTTCAAGGTGACAGTATGATAGAAGCCGGTATACTGGATAAGGATTTTGTACTGGTAAGACAGCAGTCTTCTGCAAATAACGGTGATATTGTCGTAGCTCTTATAAATGACGAAGCTACCTGTAAGACCTTTTTCAAGGAAAATGACCATATACGGCTTCAGCCTGAAAACAGCAGCTTGGAGCCTATTATTGTAAAAGACAATCTATCTATTTTAGGTAAAGTAATAGGAGTATTCAGACGCATGTAATATCTCAGGCTGTCACGATAGACCTTTGATTAGTCCGTGACAGCCTGTAGTAAAACCTGTTATTCTTTAACCTGATCATTGAATATTAAGTTTACCATTTTCATTGGAGATATAGTAGAAATCGCATGCTTATACACTAATTGCTGCTTTCCGTCGCTGTCAAGAACAACCGTAAAGTTATCAAATCCTTTAACCATACCCTTTAGCTGAAATCCGTTTGTTAAGTATATAGTAACGGCTATATGCTCTTTCCTGACCTGATTCAAAAAAATATCCTGCAAATTAATTGTACTCTTTACCAAAGTATCCACTCCTTTGTATTATATATTTCTTTCATACATAAGTATGTCATACCACACATTATGAATATTAAACCGGTACTTCATAGCTTATTTTAGTTTTTAATGTTACTGCTTATTAGCTTCAATAAGTCCTCAAACAATATCTGAAACAAATAACATTTTCATTTTACTAGAATATTCCAGATATTGCAATAAGAATATAGTACTAACTGAAACTGAAAACCCAAGCAAATTAGCTGTTCATGTACATTTAACCACCACTTCTATTTTACCATATAATGAGCAAATACTTTTTAAAATTCAAAAATATCATAAATAATTTATTACGGCTTCAGCAACATTATGATTATTTCCATAATTATCAATGCTAAACCATTTTATTTCCTTCATTCTCTTGAACCAGGTTAATTGCCTTTTTGCATATCTTCTGGAATCACGCTTTATAATTTCAACTGCCTCATCCAGAGTGCTTTTTCCCTTTAAATATGACAATATCTCCTTGTAGCCGATTCCCTGCATAGATGTTATTGAATCTGCAAACCCAAGCTCAACAAGTCTTTTAACTTCTTCAACCAAACCATTTTTTATCATAATATCTACTCTTTTATTAATTCTTTCGTATAAGCGCTGCCTGTCCATTGTTAATCCGATAGTATTATAGGTAAAGCTTGGCGGTATTCCTCTGGACATTTCATTATGGTAAGACATGGGCTTTTCTGTCTGATAAAAAACTTCTAAAGCACGTATTACACGCTTGACGTTATTTGGATGAATATTATCGGCAGATTCTTCATCAACCTTTTTAAGCTTATCGTGCAAATACTGAGAACCGTATTCCTCAGCCTCATTTTTTAAGGCTTCCCGAAGTTCCCAATCACACTCGCTTTCACTGAAATTTATATTATCAATCAATGAACTTATATATAGTCCTGTACCGCCTACTACAATTGGCTGCTTACCCTTTTCAACAATTTCCTTTATATATTTTTCGGCAAGCTCTTTAAATTTTACGACATTAAACTCTTCACTGGGCAAAACCTCGTCAATCAGATAATGTTTTATTCCACGCATTTCATTTTCAGTCGGCTTTGCAGTACCAATATCCATATATTTATATAATTGCATCGAATCTGCCGATATTATTTCTCCATTCATTCTTCCGGCAAGCTCAATTGACAAGCTGGTCTTGCCGGAAGCGGTAGGCCCTGCTATCACAATTACACGGTTCATTGATAAATCCTCTCTGCAATAAATATATTTTTAAAAGACCATCACTTAAATAATCCTCTTAAACATTTTCTCAATTTCATATTTTGTTAAACGTACTACAGTCGGACGTCCGTGAGGACATGTATACCTTCTGCCGGTGTTCTCAAGCTCTGTGAGGAGCTGCCTGACTTCTTTATCGTCCAGCTTTTTGTTTGCTTTAATAGCCGCTTTACATGCTATTGTATGAATAATATCATCTGCAACCGGCGTATTAATGGGATTAACAGAACTCTCGATTTTATCTGCCAGCTCCAAAAATATATCTCTTGTAGAATAGCCTTCTGTAAGATATGGAATCCCTCTTATTATTATTGAATTATTTCCAAAATCCTCAAAAACAAAACCTATTCTATTTAACAGATCCGTGTTGGATTTAATTGCTTCGGCTTCAAAAGCCTGTATCTGGATAACCACCGGCTCAAGCAGTAATTGAGTTGTATTTTCCTGCGAATCAAATTTATCCTTAAGCTGCTCATACAATATTCTTTCATGAGCAGCATGCTGGTCAACAAGAACAAGCTCATCACCTGTCTGAAGAATAATATATGTTGAAAAAGCCTGTCCTATATATTTCATATCAGCAAGCCTTAAATCAGCCCTTAGCATATCAGGCTCAGTGAGTGAGCTATCGCTCTCTTCTCCGGGTTCAGACAGCAGGACTTCCTTGCAAACTGTATTATCTAAGCCTTGATTCCCTGAGATATCCTTAATGCCACATAAGCTTGTAACATTGTCCTCCTTTGATATATCATAAGAAAGCTCATCAGTTTTTAATCTTTCTGCCTCTCTATTCACAGCTCCGCTCTTGAAGTCTGTTCTTGCCAAAGGCTCTAATGCCTTGGCAAGTATCCTTATTTCGTCCGTTCTGTCTGAAATCTCCATAGGATTGTTTAGGCTATACTGATTATTCTCTTTCTGCGGGAAATTGTCAGTCGCTTTTAGTGACTGAGACTTATCGGAAGTCTTATTAAGTACATTAACATCAGTCTGCCTTGAAAGCTGCTCCTGAATATAGTCCTTTTGCGGCGGATCTGTCTTAAACTTAAACAGCTCTCTATCCTTAGCAGGAACTGAAACAGGATTAAACAGGCTATTTGAGCTGAGAGCTTTTGATACCGCCATATAAACAGCTCTTGACAAATAGCTTTCATCCGCAAACCTCACGTCCATTTTTGCAGGGTGTACATTGGCATCAACTAATTGTGGATTTATATCAATATTCAAAACAAAAAAAGGAAATTTATTTTTCATAAGCATACTGGAATAAGCCTGTTCCACAGCATATGAAATCACCCTGCTTTTTATATACCTCTTATTTATGTAAAGAGACTGGTAATTTCTGTTTGACCTTGCTGCTTCTGGTTTACCAACATATCCTGAAATTTTAAATCTTTCATCCATATACTCTACGCACATGAGCTGACTGATTACTTCTTTCCCGTAAATACTGTAAATAGCGCTTTTTAAATCATTATTTCCCGGAGTATGCACCAGAATTGTTTTTCCGCTAGTCAGCCTAAAGGAAATATCCGGATTTCCCAAAGCTATTCTGGAAAGAGTATCAGAAATATATCCTGCCTCGGTTGCATCCTTCTTTAAGAACTTATATCTTGCCGGAGTATTAAAAAATAAATCCTTAATGATAAATGTTGTGCCGACAGGACATCCTGCTGGTCTTACCTCCTTAAAGACTCCGCCTACAACATGAACATACATTCCATATGTGCCGCCGGCAGTTTTTGTTTGCAGCTCAACAGATGAAACAGCAGCTATACTTGCCAGTGCTTCTCCACGAAAGCCCATTGTAATAACAGAATCCAAATCCTCTGCCCTCTTGATTTTACTGGTTGCATGACGTTCAAATGCAATTTCCACATCATCCTCTTCCATTCCGCTGCCATTGTCAGTAACTTTAATGTAGGATATTCCGCCATTTCGAATATCTACCGAAATATTTGAGGCACCGGCATCAATTGAATTCTCAACCAGCTCCTTTATGACAGAAGCAGGCTTTTCTACAACTTCTCCTGCTGCTATTTTATTTGAAGTATTCTCATCAAGTACAATTATATGTCCCACTTATGTCACCCTTTCTATGAACAAAGCTTCAAAAACCAAACTTTGCTGAATCCGGAAAAAGAATATTCGCCGCAAAGGCTTTCAACCCAACTGACTTCCATAATACGAATTCAGGCATTCATTTTTCTTTGCAAATCATACAGGATATTCATTGCATCAATAGGTGTAAGCCTTGATAAATCAATTTTCATAATGTCTTCAAGGACCTCATTGTTTTGTGATGCTTTAGCCGCCGCTGCAAATAAATCCATCTGGCCTTCCAATTGCTTTTTTACCTTTGTTAATTTACTTTTTTTAGTTACGTCTGCATCATCCAATTCAAAAAGTATTTCTTTTGCCCTGTCAATTACAGACAGCGGAACTCCTGCAAGTCTTGCGACCTGAATACCGTAGCTGCCGTCTGCACCGCCTCTGATAATTTTCCGAAGGAAAATAACGTCTTCGCCCTTTTCCTTTACGGTAATGCAATAATTTTTAATACCGGACTGCTTTCCTTCAAGTTCTGTCAGCTCATGATAATGTGTCGCAAAAAGAGTCCTGCAGCCCAAATTTTCCTTATTGACTATATATTCTATAACAGCCCAGGCAATACTGAGTCCGTCAAAGGTACTGGTACCTCTTCCGATTTCATCAAGTATGAGCAGGCTTTTCCCAGTTGCATTTTTTAAAATATTTGCCACCTCTGACATCTCTACCATAAATGTACTCTGACCCGAAGCCAGATCATCAGATGCCCCGACTCTCGTAAATATTCTGTCGGCTATCCCAACTTTTGCGGAAGCCGCAGGAACAAAACTTCCTATTTGAGCCATTAGAACAATAAGAGCTGTTTGCCTCATATATGTTGACTTTCCAGCCATATTCGGCCCTGTGATAATTGACAGCCTGTCCTCTTCCATATTAAGCATTGTATCGTTCGGCACAAAGCTGCTTTTGTCCATCATCTTTTCAACTACCGGATGTCTGCCGTCAATTATCTCAATTTCATCAGCAGCTGTGACCTCAGGCTTGCAGTAGCTTTCCCTGTCTGCCACTTCAGCCAGTGCCGCCAATGCATCCAGCTCAGCAAGTGCCCTTGCTGTCTGCTTTATTCTTGTTAATTGTATAGATATAGCTTCTTTAATCTCAATAAACAAGCTGTATTCCAATTGAACAATTTTTTCCTCTGCTCCTAAAATTGTATCCTCAATTTCTTTCAGCTCTGGAGTTATGTATCTTTCACAGTTTGCAAGTGTTTGCTTTCGGATATACTCCTGAGGCACAAGTGAAAAATATGATTTTGTCACCTCTATAAAATATCCGAAAACCTTATTAAATCCCACCTTCAAGTTTTTTATGCCTGTTTTTTCTCTTTCAGCCGCTTCAAGAGAAGCTATCCAGTCTTTTCCCTTGGTCGAGGCCTGTCTAAGCTTGTCCACCTCGGCATTATAGCCGTCTTTTATTATCCTGCCCTCTTTTATTGTAATGGGAGGGTCA
Organism: Ruminiclostridium sufflavum DSM 19573; assembly: GCF_003208175.1. Lineage (GTDB taxonomy): Bacteria > Bacillota > Clostridia > Acetivibrionales > DSM-1351 > Ruminiclostridium > Ruminiclostridium sufflavum. The sequence continues at coordinate 38,062 of NZ_QKMR01000010.1, forward strand.
TCTATTACTGACCTTTCAATTAGACTGCTTACATCCTCAAGACAATCCAGCTGTTCGAAACAGTCTTTATTATATTGCGCTTCAAATTCACTCAAAATATTTTTTATGTAAGGTATCTGGTCAATTGAGTTCTTTAATGCCGTCAAATCCCTGCAATTAACACTGCCAAGCACCACCTTGCCCATCAGGCGTTCTACGTCATAAACTCTTTTTAACAGCTCTCTGATTTCAACACGTGCCATATATTTATTTTTGAATTCATCAACTGCATTTAACCTGAGATTTATATCTCCGAGATTTACAAGAGGCTGTTCAATCCATTTCCTGATAAGCCTGCCGCCCATTGAGGTCATGGTTTTATCCAGAACCCACAGTAATGAACCACGTTTTGACTTTTCCCTCATGGTTTCTGTGAGCTCAAGATTTCTGCGGGTAGCAGCATCGAGAATCATATATTCCTCAATGTTGTATGAATTAAAGCTCTGGATATGGCTCAGACTGACCTTCTGAGTCATGTCCAGATATTTTAATAACGCTCCCGCTGCATTTACAGAGATATCATAGTCAGATACTCTTGAAGCAAAATCGTTAAAATGTGCTCTTAAAGTATCTGCCGCAAAACCATATTCAAAAAAGCTTTCTTCAAATACAGAAATATATATGCTAAATCTGATATTCAATTCGGAAAGGAATTCAGAATCCTTATTAAACTCACTGTTTACAACCAGCTCCGACGGATAATATTTAGCGATTTCATCCAGCAGCTTTCCTCTCGTATTTCCCCATGTAATTCTGGTTGCATAAAAATCGCCTGTCGTTATGTCAACAGCCGCAATCCCATAAAAATTGCCATTCTTGCATATTGACATAAGATAGTTATTTTTCCTGTCATCAAGCATTGCCATATCTGTAACTGTACCCGGTGTCACAACCTTAACCACATCTCTTTTGACAATACCCTTTGCAACGGCAGGATCTTCCACCTGCTCACATATGGCAACCTTAAAGCCCTTTGCGATAAGCCGGGCGACATATCCGTCCGCCGAATGAAAAGGAACACCGCACATGGGTGCCCTTTCCTCCAAACCGCAATCTTTTCCTGTCAGAGTAATTTCAAGCTCTCTCGCTGCTATTTCTGCATCAGAAAAAAACATTTCATAGAAATCACCCAAGCGAAAAAACAAAATACAATCCTTATATTGCTCTTTTATATCAAGATACTGTTGCATCATAGGAGTAGCAGCAGCCATTTTAAACCTCACCTGCCTGTTATTTTTAACCTCTGCAGCCTCCGCCGCATGATTTGCACTGCTCTTCTGAACAAGTCGGCTCACCTGTAATTGAGAAAACAATTATATCATTTACCTTTTTCATTAAAGCTTCCAAATTGCCCTTTGAAACAAGATAATTATTGGTCACTTCATAGTCGTTTATCTCCTGCTGTTTTTCCAGCAATTTTATTCTTGCCTCATCAATTGCAGCAGAGCCTGCATTTTCACGGGTAACCTTAACCATCTCTATCTGAAGCTGCTTATATTCCTTCATAAGCCTTGTTGACTTTTCATCTGCTTTCATTGCTGACTCAGCTTTTATATAGGACTTCATTTCATTTGAGTCTGCCATCATCAGACCAAGTTCCCTTGCCTTTTCGATAATATCCATTTTTATTCACTTCTCCCTTTGCTTTATTTATATTTCAAGCTGCCTTACTGAACCAGACGGCCTTTCAATGACCATGTCTGAATTGTGTCTACTTTTACCTTTACAAGCTTCCCTACCAAATCGGGACTTCCTTTAAAATTAACTATTTTATTCTGCCTTGTTCTGCCGGTATAAGTTGTATCACTGTTTTTGCTCAGCCCCTCTACAAGAACCTCAACTTCTTCTCCCAGCAAATTATTATTAATCCGCAGGCTTATGGAATTTTGCAGCTCCAGCAGTCTTTCGAATCTATCCTTCATTACGTCCTCTGAAACCTGATTGGGATTTTTTGCCGCCGGTGTTCCTGTTCTCTTTGAGTAGAGGAAGGTGTATGCCATATCATACTCTGCTTTTGAAACAACCTCAAGTGTCTCGCGGAAATCCTCCTCGGACTCTCCGGGAAAACCCACTATTATATCAGTTGTTAACCCGATATCAGGTATTTGCTCTTTAACCTTGTCAATTAACCCCAAATACTTTTCTTTAGTATATTTACGGTTCATATCTTCCAGAATTTTCGAACTCCCTGATTGAACAGGCAGATGCAAATGCTCGCAAACCTTGCTGCAATCCCGTATTGCGTATATTAAATCCTCAGACAAATCCTTTGGATGAGAAGTCATAAACCTGATACGCTCTATTCCCTCAATTTTGTCCAATTCTCTCAAAAGCCTTGCAAAAGTGAAGTCTCCCTCCAAATCCTTGCCATAAGAATTAACATTTTGACCTAAAAGGGTAATTTCCTTGCACCCTTCTTTTGCCAATTCCCCAACTTCCTTCCGTATTTCATCCAGACTCCTGCTTCTTTCCCTGCCTCTTACATACGGAACAATACAATATGAGCAGAAGTTATTGCAGCCGTACATTACCGTTACCCATGCCTTTATTTTTTCTTTCCTGCTGATAGGCATGTTTTCAGCAATTGAACCGGTGGAATCCCACACGTCAGTCACTGTTTTTCCGGTTGTAATTACAGTATTAAGAAGCTCCGGAAGCTTATATAAATTATGTGTGCCAAATATTATATCAACATGCCTGTAAGTTTTTGTTATGTGCGCAACAACCTCCGGCTGCTGCATCATACAGCCGCAAACAGCGATAATAAGCTTGGAATTGGTATCCTTGAGCCTCTTTAATGCCCCAAGATGTCCATAAACCTTTTGCTCTGCGTTCTCACGCACACAACAGGTGTTGAATATAATTAAATCACTGTCGGAACGAACCTCACATTCTGAATATCCCATCTCGCAAAGCATTCCTGCAAGACGTTCCGAATCATTTTCATTCATCTGGCAGCCAAAGGTTTCAATACTGTATCTGGCAGCCTTGCCTGCCTTCATGGCAATATCCTGATTATACTGCTTAATATCCTCTATATATTTGTATTGACGGTTAATTTCCTCGGCAGATACTTTTGTTGTAACTCTTTTGCCCTCACTCAAAACTATTCCTCCATAATTTGAATCCATATCAATATTAACATAAATACACAGAAGCTATTATAACATAAAATTATTAATTTTAAATATAATTATTTTAAGGGAGGCAGTTACGGTCAAAAGCCTTCTCCACACAGAATATTAAGCCTTGGCAAAATAAATTATATTAAATTCATTGCGTATTTTTCAACTACAACTCCCTGCCCGGCATAAAAAACCGTATTGACTTCCATCGTATTAATAAAGCCAAACCTTCTGTAAAAATTTACGGCCCTTTCATTTTCTTTTATAACCCATAGATAACAGCTTTTGCAGCCTTGAATTTTAAGCCTTTCAACTGCAAATTTTGTAAGCTCAAAGCCTTGCATGGTTGACCAGTGCTCAGGAAGAACATACAGTGAAATAATCTCCCCTTCATCGCAATCATCACAGCCTGCATCTGACCGATCCTTTCCATATGTGATTGTACCGGTAATTAAATCATCCATTTCATATACTGCTGCCTCATGAACATTATATACAAAAGCTCTTGTGAATAGAGGTATCCAGCCATCATCAGATATGTTACTCAAATATTCCCTGGGGATAAATTTATCATAGGCTTCCTTCCATGTCCTTGCATGAACATAGCTCATTGCTTTTACATCATTGACACCTGCCAGGCGTACTCCCTTCAATTCTTCACCCCGCTCGCTTCCGCTGTAATTATAGTTTGTTTATAGATATATTGTAAGCTTTATAAATTATAAATTCAATAAATCTGATAACTTAACCGGTTGTTCTGTTAAATTTTTTCATTTTCGATTTGGGAAGTTGAATTGCTCTTTCATTTTGCTATATAATTATTTTTGTGCTTATCATTTTATTGACACAAGGAGATTCAATAATGGAAAAAGATATTATAGTTTTTTTCGAGAAAGACAGATTTGCTCATTATGTGGGAATTGAACTTATAAAAGTTGAGCCGGGCTTCGCAGTAACGCAATTGAAGCTTTCAGACAGGCATTTGAATGGATTAGGTATTGTACAAGGAGGTGCAATTTATACTCTGGCAGACTTTGCCTTCGCCGCAGCAACAAATTCCGGAGGACTTGCAACTGTCGGCATTAATTGCAGCATCACTTATTTCAGCTCACCCAAGGGAAGTATTATTACAGCTCAGGCAAAAGAAACCTCCTCGGAAAAAAGAATTTGCGGCTGTGATGTTGAGGTGCTTGATGAGGACGGGAAATTGATAGCAAAATTCAGCGGAACCGGTTACAGGATTAATAAAACTATTGATTATAAAACAGGTACGGTTGAATAATTTTTAATGCATTTTATTTATGGGGCATACAAAAGTCAACTGCTATCGGCTAAGAAACCGATTCCATCAGTCGATAGTTCGGGCTTCAGACGAATACTGCTTTCAGCCTATGATAATTGCCTCGTCCATATAAAGCTCAATTCCTGCTGCCTTTGCGCCCTGTCCCCATGAATAATAAACCAGCCCTCTATCCGCATCCCAGATAAATTTTGTGTTTGAACTGTTTTCACTGTTATTTGAAGTATATGTACAAACATTTTTTCTGACAATTATTGCTGTTTTCCAAATTCCATCGTTAAGATATATATCTTCGCTTCCGGAAAGAAGGAAGGTTTTATCATTATCTGGCAGCTGACCTGTAGCTTCAAGCTCCTTTGCATAATTAATATAATTGAATTTCCCATTTTCGTACAAATTTTTATCCGTCGTCTTTTTCGAGGGATTAAAACTGAAAATATTATCTTCTGTCACCCATAAATAGTATTTATCACATATTTCTTCTTTGCTGCCGCCATCTCTCATGACAGAAAAATTAAATTCAAATACACTGCCTTTGCTCAGCTCCGCAATTTGAGATATTTTAAGCTTTGCTTTAACCTTTATATTATTATAACCATCAGTATTATCACTATCCCGGTCAAAGATATTATCACCCCAGACCGTGCCTGTATAAGAATACTCATTTTTTATTGAAATATCCTTAAAGAAAAACTTATTATATTTTTGCAATTCCTTTAATTGGTTTACCTGAGGTTCCTGCATTTGCTCAGCAGTCTGAAAGCTGCAATCTTCCGCATATTTGCTGCAGCCTGCCATAATTGAAGCTGAAGCTAATAAAATTAGTACGGCCTTTGTCTTATTATTCATACTTACCTCCAAACCGGATATCCGGCAAAAAAATATTATAGGCTTTGTCCTTTAAATAGGGTAACCAAGCATATTTATACAAACGGAATAAATGTAAACCAATAAATATTTGTAAATAAATTACTGATTTTCCTATTTTATATTACCATTAATTTTTATACCTGTGAATTTTTTTCATACGATAATTTTGATAAGTATTTTATTTTTAAGAGCCGAATTTTTATTTAATTATGGATTTATCTCTGAATTAAGCATCCCGGCTGCAGCTTTGGATTTAAATAGTCCCTGGGGTTTGTGCTTAATATTCTTTCTATACGCAAGTCCGCGTTGTTTGTCTTGGAAACCTGAACCGAAACTCCGCCAATATCCATATTTGAATAGCTGATATTTGTATGCTCACCGTAGCCTTGATTTCCAAATACAACCTCTTTATCATAAATAGAATAAATAATCATTGAATCACTCCTCCCTGATTATCTTCAGCCTTCTTTGCGTCTATGAGCTCTCTCAGCTTTGCAATAGCGTCTGACAAGCCTCCAACAGCATCAATTAAGCCTGTTTGAACTGCTTCCTCACCAAATAAAACCACACCTACATCATTTGCCAGCTCGCCTGTTTTAAGCATGAGCTGTTTAAAGCTTTCCTTGGTAATTTTTGAATGCCCGCATACAAACTTAACAACCCGTTCTTGCATTTTATTAAAGTATTCATATGTTTGAGGAACTCCGATAACCATACCGTTAAGCCTGATAGGATGTATTGTCATCGTTGCAGAGCTTGCTATAAAAGAATAATCGGCTGAAACCGCCATTGGAACCCCTATGCTGTGACCACCGCCTAATACTATTGAGACTGACGGCTTTGACAGGCTCGCAATCATTTCCGATATTGCAAGTCCTGCTTCAACATCTCCTCCGACGGTATTGAGTACAAGCAGCAAGCCTTCAATCTGTTTGCTTTCTTCAATTGCAACAAGTTGAGGAATTACATGTTCATATTTTGTAGTTTTATTGTGAGGAGGCAGCAAAATATGTCCCTCAACCTGTCCAATTATGGATAGGCAATGTATATTACTTTCCTCTTGAGGCAAATTCGTGGTACCAAATTCTTTGATTTCCTGAATTTCATTATTTTGGTTTTCATTTTCTGAAGGCTTTGTATCAGGTGAAGCTTCTGTATTATTATTCAAAGTAGTTATACCTCTTTTATAAAGTTTAAATTTCTTATATGGACACAAGGAATAATGTAAAGTACTACATTATAATAGTATATATTTTTTATTAAAATAAATACGCGAATAAAAAATTATACACTCATGCAATACGTAATAACAGCATGTTGACATACTGTTATTTATTGAAATAGGAATCAATATTCCCGTATACTAAATTTCAAATAAAAACTTAACTTTTCATTTGAAATTTAGTATAAATAAAAGCTTATATCCGTTATTATCTATGATATTTATGATATCAATAAATAATAAGGTATAAGCTTCTGATGCGTTAGCCAGTATTTTTCTATATAGAGGCTTTCTAAACAAGAAATTTTAAAATTTAATAAGTTATGTCCTGCTGATAAGCATCGGCTGTATTTGAATGTTTTGCAATGCACTCTGGACAGAAAAAAGTATTTTATCAAAATCTGCAACCAGTGAAGTACATTTTTTTATTGGATCATCCTGACCAAACGGAACCATATATATATTTTTCATGTTAAGCAAAATTCCTAAATTTTTGGCATTTGCACTCAGCCCGTCATTTGTTGAAACAGCTATAACAACCGGCCTCATATTTCTAAGATGGGCTTTACATGCCATTGTAACCGGTCCATCTGTGATTGCATTTGCTATTTTGGCGATAGTATTTCCTGTGCATGGCGCAATTACCATTATATCCAACAGCCCCTTCGGGCCTATTGGCTCAGCATCAACAATTGTACTGACAGGATTTTTTCCCGTTATACCTATTAGATCTTTTTTTAAGTCCTCAGCCGTTCCAAATCTTGTATCAAATTTATCTACAGACTCAGATATAATAGGAAATACCTCTGCACCTTCCTTTACCAAAACCTCAATCTGCGGGATTGTTTTAGCAAAGGTGCAAAAAGAGCCTGTAATTGCAAAGCCTACTCTAACTCCCTCAAGTAACATTTGTTATACCCCCAACTCTTCGATAATATTGTAAGCGGTGTCCTTCATAAATTCTGCAGCTGTTACAGGAGCAACTTTACCCGGGAGTGAGAGCGCCCATATTGCTTTTAAGCCAAGTTCCTTAGCCTTTTCAAAATCGACTCCGCCCGGCTTAGAAGCTAAATCAATAATAAGGCAATTGGAATTCAGAGATTTTAACACTTCATTATTCAGTATAATGGATGGTATGGTATTAAATAAAACATTTATTGTTTTTACAGTATTAAACAGATTATTTAGCAAAACCGGCTTATATCCATAGTTTTTTATCCATGCCAAGTCAGAATATTTTCGTGCCTCTACATAAACATTTGCACCCATTCCTTGAAGTGTCTTGGCTAATGTTTTCCCAATTCTGCCGAAGCCAAGTATCAGCGCATTACTATTATGTAAAGTAATAGGCATTTCCTCCAAGGCTATCTGAATCGCTCCCTCTGACGTGGGTATGGCGTTTAAAACTGCCATTTCCTCTCTTTCCAGCATATCAACCGTATAAACATTATAAACCTGAGCCAGATGTCCGATTTTTTCACTTATTCTGCCGGCTATAAATAATTGATTTTTATTTATACATTTAAATACTTCGTTAATATAAATTTTTTCATTATGAAAAGGTGCATTTAGCAGCTCATTGTCATTTGAACATGGAATAGGACCGATTACAACATCACTGTCGTTGATTGCATCTGCTATAGTTTCACTTTGCTTCAGCTTTATTTCAAAGCCTGCATTACTAAAGCCATATATATTAACAGAGTTGCCTTCCGCAGCAATCAACTCAGCTAACTTGACATTTCTCAAATCTCCGCCTATAATGCTATATTTTTTTTCTCCCACGCAAAGTCCTCCTCATTAAATAATTGAATGTTATACTAATTATGACGACTAGTATATCTTATGTGCGGAGAGAATTCCAAGTGCCTGTACAAGGTTTTATATAATGAAAAAACAGCAGATAAAAAGAACTGCCCCTATCATAAAAACAGGGGCAGTTCAAATTTATGTGCCTTATAATTATTTAAAGAATTATTTCATTTTTCAGATTCCCCACCGCAGAGATACTCATTTTTTCATATTTAAAAATCTTTTCAATTATTTGGTATACATCATCTATCTTGATATTATCCATTTTTTCAATGACTTCCTCCGGTGTTTCAATCTTTCCAAGCATAAGCTCAGATTTTCCGATGCTGTTCATTCTGCTTCCGATGCTCTCCAGACCTAATATATAGCTGCCCTTCAATTGATCCTTTGACTTGTTCAGCTCATCTTGAGTTATACCGTTTTTAGTAAGAATATTAATTTCTTTTTTGGTAAGGTCAACTACTTTTTGCAGATATTCAGGGTTCATACCTGCATAAATCATAAAAAGACCGGCACCCATATATGTTGAAGGATACGAATATATTGAATATACCAGCCCCTTTTTCTCTCTTATATTTTGAAACAGCCGGGAACTCATTCCTCCGCCCAAAATATTATTAAGAGCAAGCAAAGGATAAATGCTGTCATCACCATGCCGGATTCCTTCAAAGCCCATGCATAGATGAATCTGCTCTGTTTCTTTTCTTCTGATATCCTTATCGATTTTATATTCTACAGGGGAATATTCCAAGTTAAAGCTGCCTTTATAATTCCAATCACCGAAATATTTTGTGATAATTTCTGTTAATTCCCTCTCATCAAAATTTCCGGCTACGGAAATAACGGTATTATATGGTGTATAATATTCCTTCATATACTGCTTAATCATCTTTTTGTTAAATTTGCTTATGCATTCCTGAGTCCCAAGTATAGGATACCCCAAGGAATTTCCATGCCAAACCATTTCAGAAAAAATATCATGCACCAATTCCTCAGGAGTATCCTCATACATGCTTATTTCCTCAATAACAACCTTTTTTTCAGTATTAATATCAGCAGCTTCAAATTTTGAATTAAAATACATATCAGTTAATACATCCAAAGCAATGTTAAGATGAGTATCAAGTGTCTTTGTATAATAGCAGGTACACTCTTTACCGGTAAAGGCGTTTATCTGGCCTCCGATAGCATCAATAGTTTCTGCAATTTCCTTTGCTGAACGATTTGCAGTACCCTTGAAAAGCATATGCTCTATAAAATGTGAAATACCATTGTTGTTTAAGTCCTCGCTCCTTGAACCGGTTCCAACCCATATCCCCACAGAAACAGATCTCACATATGGAATGTTTTCATATACAAGCCTTACCCCATTTTTTAACATAATCTTTTTGAACATTTAATCCTCCGCGGTGGTATTTAATCCTACAATATTATTTATTATACAGTAATATGGGCGTAAACAGCAGTTTACGCCCCAAAATAACATTTTATATGTCGATTATTTTGATGAATCAGCTGTTTTCTGACAAGGCATCCTTATGAGAAAGATTTATTCTTCCCTGCTTATCAATTTCCATTACCTTTACAAGAAGCTCATCGCCTACGCTTACAACATCCTCTACTTTATCAACTCTCTTTGTATCAAGCTTTGAAATATGCACAAGACCTTCCTTACCCGGAAGTATTTCAACAAAAGCACCGAAGGTTGTAACTCTGGCAACCTTGCCCATATAAATCTCACCGGGTTCAATATCCTTTGCTATGCCTTGAATTATTTTTAATGCTTTCTGTGCCGCAGCCGCATCCGGTGTAAGTATATATACCCTTCCGTCTTCTTCTATATCTATCTTGACTCCTGTTTCTGCAATTATCTTATTAATCATTTTTCCGCCAGGCCCAATTACATCTCTTATTTTATCAGGATTTATATATGTTGTTATAATTTTGGGAGCATACTCTGACAGCTCCTTTTTCGGAGCAGGAATAGCCTTCAGGATAACCTCGTTAATTATCTGCAAACGGCCCTTTTTTGTAAGCTCAAATGCCTGACGAATAATTTCATAGCTCAATCCGTCAACCTTTATATCCATCTGGATAGAGGTAATACCCTCTGTTGTTCCAGCCACCTTGAAATCCATATCGCCGAAGAAGTCTTCAATACCTTGTATATCCATAAATGTAACAAAATTATCAGGATTTTCTTCATCTGTAACCAATCCGGCAGATATACCTGCTACAGGTGCTTTAATAGGAACACCTGCATCCATTAATGCCAGAGTGCTTCCGCATACACTTCCCTGAGAAGTGGAGCCGTTCGACATTAATACTTCTGATACCAGTCTGAAGGCATACGGAAATTCCTTTTCGGAAGGTAAAACCGGAACAAGGGATCTTTCTGCAAGAGCACCATGACCTATTTCTCTTCTTCCGGGGCCTCTTGAGGTTTTAGCCTCACCCACACTATAGCCGGGGAAATTATAATGATGCATATATCTCTTTGTTTCTTCTGTGTCAATACCATCCATTTTCTGAACATCGCCCATGGCACCAAGAGTACAAGTAGTCAATACCTGTGTCTGGCCTCTCTGGAACAAGCCTGAGCCATGTGTACGAGGAAGCAGACTGACTTCGGCACTCAGAGGCCTGATTTCATCCAGACTTCTTCCGTCAACACGCTTTCTTTCCTTTAAAATATACTCACGAACAACTTTCTTTTCCAGCTTGTATATACACTCATTTATTTTAGCCTGCATATCAGGATATTCCTCTGCAAGAGCAGCTTGGACTTCCTCTGTCAATTCATTTACTTTTTGGTCTCTGTCCTGCTTATCCACAGCTAAAACTGCTGAACGCATTTTTTCGTATCCCAAAGCCTTCACAGCCGCAAATAAATCAGAGGGTACTTCTGCCGACTCATATGCAAACTTTGTTTTACCGATTTCCTTTACTATACTGTCTATAAAAGCACATATTTCTTTTATAACCTCATGGCCTTTTTTACATGCATCGAGCATTACATCATCAGGAACCATTTCTGCTCCAGCCTCTATCATAACAATCTTCTCTTTGGTTGCCGCAAGAGTAACATACATCTGACTCTTTTCACGCTGCTCCTCGTTCGGATTTATGATAACCTCACCGTCAACCAGCCCAAGAACAACTCCGGCTGTAGGCCCGTTAAAGGGTATATCCGATGTACTTAAGGCTATTGAAGCACCGATCATTGATGCCACCTCGGGTGAATTGTCCTGATCAACTGACATAACAGTACTGATGACCGTTACATCATTTCTCAAATCCTTTGGAAATAAAGGCCTTATCTGTCTGTCGATTACTCTCGAGGTTAAAATCGCCTTATCTGTCGGCTTTCCTTCCCTCTTTGTAAATCCTCCGGGAATTTTGCCTACTGAATATAAACGCTCCTCGTAGTCAACACTCAACGGGAAGAAATCAATACCGTCTCTTGGTTTTGACGATGCCGTCGCCGTACACATTACAGCTGTGTCTCCATACTTTACCAATGCTGCTCCATTAGCCAGCTGAGCCAGCTTTCCAGTTTCTACGGTAAGCGTTCTGCCGGCCAATTCCAAACTAAATGTTTTAAACATGTTACTCCTCCTATGTTTTAAAATAGTTATTATTTTCTATTACAAAACTATAGACATGTAGCATGTAGATTCTGCGTCAAATTCTAATTTGGCGCACAATCTACCTTCTACCGTCCATAGTCATATGACTTTAGGTTAATCTTAAAGTATCTGCCTTTCCTGTATAGAGACAAGAACTCTCTTGCAGCCATACTGCCGGCTAGTCATCCTTGGTACTAATAGTATTATTGCGATATTTTAAGAAACTTATTATTTAAAATTTCTACTAAATTAAAACAGGCAGACTAAAAGCCTGCCTATTTCAATAACATTATTTTCTTAGACCCAGCTTCTCGTTAATTGCACGATATCTTTCAATATCATTTTTCATAAGATAGTTCTGCAAGCCTCTTCTGGCACCAACCATCTTAAGAAGACCTCTTCTTGAGTGGTGATCCTTTTTGTGAGTTCTCAGGTGCTCATTAAGGTGATTGATTCTTTCAGTAAGAATTGCAATCTGAACCTCAGGTGAGCCTGTATCACCTTCATGCAGCTGGTACTTGTTAATAATTTCCTGTTTTAAATCCTTTGTCATTTCAAAATACCTCCAAATATAATAATTTTAATCGCCATAAACCAGGTAATTGGACGGAGAACCCAAAAACGTAGTTCATGGTTAAATGCATTTTGTACCTAGAGTATATTAGCACATTTTCTGCTTATTGTAAATAAATAGTTTTCAGCCGGCATACAGGAAGATACAGGGAAAAACTGCTTGCATATATGAAATATAGGTTTACGGCTGAAAATACCACATTTATTTCTACCGGAAATATATCCCAAGGTATGCTTGGGATAAAAAACAGAGGACAATAAATTACAGTATTGAATTATTTTGCACCTTGCAGGGTTTGTTTTTTCGCTGCCCGCAATACAATTGCATTTTATTGTTTTTTTGTAAAATTATTTGTAAAAGTTGTATAATTATGTGGTACAAATAAAGATTGTTTATTATAATTATCATATATTAATTTTAAAATATTTAACAGCTTATAAGAAAAGTCGCAATCAATTAATAAGTTATAATTCGGAGGTTATTATGAATGATAATTCAGTCCTTTTAAAAAAAATTTGCGATAACATTGAGAAAGTCATTGTAGGAAAAAGAAATGCAATTGAGCTGGCTGTGATTGCACTTATTTGCAATGGCCATGTCCTTTTAGAGGATGTTCCCGGAGTCGGTAAAACCAGCTTGGTTTCCGCACTGGCAAAGTCTGTTTCCGCATCCTTTTCAAGGATTCAATTTACCCCCGATGTTCTTCCTTCCGATATCACAGGCTTTTCTATCTATAATCAGAAAACATGTGAATTTGAATACAGACCGGGAAGTGCCATGTGCCAGATATTGCTGGCAGATGAAATAAACAGGACCTCTCCCAAAACCCAGTCAAGCTTGCTGGAAATAATGGAAGAAAAGCAAGTGACAGTTGACGGAATTACATATAAGCTTCCAAAGCCCTTCATGGTTTTGGCAACTCAGAATCCAATAGACTATATAGGTACCTATCCCCTTCCGGAAGCTCAGATGGACCGTTTTTTTATAAAGATATCATTAGGGTATCCCGAGTCAGGTGAGGAAGTATACATACTTTCAAGATTTCTTCAGGAAAATCCTTTGGAAACACTAGAGCCGGTCGCTGACAGCTCGGATATCATAGCTGTTCAGAATGAAGTCAGGCAGGTACACATAGACAATACCCTGAAAAACTATATTGTGGAGATAGTCAATCTGACAAGGAGGAATGAATTCATAGCCTTGGGCTCAAGTCCCAGAGGCTCTCTTGCAGTCTGCCGCGCAGCACAGGCTTGGGCATATTACAGCGGAAGAAACTATGTCCTTCCCGAGGATGTAAAAAAAATGCTGCTTCCTACACTTTGCCACAGGATTTTATTGAAGCAGGAAGCAAAATTAAAGAAAATTTCAGCACTGGATATACTAGCCTCAATTATAGACAAGGTTTATATACCCTTGTCAGATACATTTAAAAAGGCTCAGACGGATTGATATCAAAACTAAGCGAGGGAGATGCCGAGCTTATCCGGTATTATTTAATTTTTACTGGATGCGGTTTAGCCATGATTATGAAAAAAAATAGAATTACCTTCATATTATTAATTTTTTTATCAATAATTTTTAAATATAATTTCGGCGGATTTGTTTCCTCTTTCTTTTTTAATACTATGATAACGCTGCTTTTTGTTTCAACCGGATATACTGTTTATGTTTATATAAGATTTAAGTTCGTTCAGGATATTGAAAAACGAATTATCGTCAAGGGTGAAAGTGTAAGGCTTATTATAAAGCTTTGCAATGAGGATTTTTTAATTTTCCCGTATGTGTTTGTGTCCTTCTTCGGCTCGCATTCACTGTTTAATGCAGACAGCTATTCCCAAAGCCTTACTATTACCCCGTTTTCAAAAAAGGAATTTGCTTTTGATATGGTGTGCAAGTATAGAGGCCAATACGAAATCGGTATAAGTGATATTTACATAGAGGACTTTTTAGGTCTTATCCGTTTGAAGTATAAAATCCCTGAAACAAAAAAAATTATCGTTTATCCCAAAATTGAGTATCTTGACAGCTTTGATATATTTACAAACAGCTGCGCCGATTCTCAGACCTTTTCGCAGGGTATGCTTGAGGATATAAACAATATTAAGGACCTTCGTAACTATACCTACGGAGACAGTCTCAGAAAAATCCACTGGAAGCAAACTGCAAAAAACGGCAGCCTTATGATAAAAAATTACCAGAGCACTACCGACGTAAATGTAAATATACTGCTGGATTTAAGACGCAACAGGTATTCGGACGAAATTAATACCATTATAGAAGACAAGCTCATTGAAGCAGTAATTGCAGTTGTACATTATTACTTGTATAAAAATATCTCTGTAAGCTATATGTGCTTCGATGAAAGAATGGACATCATTAAAGCATCAAATCAGGCGGAGTTTGACTATATATATAAAACCTTGTCTTCAATAAGCTTCCGCCAGCAGGTATCCCTTGCCGATATTGTAAAGCTGCATTATGAGAACCGGAGCAGTTCGGAGGATATGATTATATTTACAGGTATTTTAGATATTGAGCTTTACAATGAAATTTATAATGCTCAAATTTCAAATCACACTATATGCCTTGTTTATATTTCGCCAAAGCTAGTTACTGACGAAAAAGACAATATTGTCGATGATATTTTGGACAATTTGCCTGAGATTGGTGTGAAAGCATATACTATCAACCCAAATGACAATTTAAAGACGGTGCTTGGAGGTTAAAAATTATGTCGCATGAAAACAGGATCAGCAAATCAGCATATTTATTTCTTGTAATGCTTATGTCATCCGGAATTTGCCAGACCTTATATACATCACTTTTTATGACAGCTGATTTGAGCGGTACTGTTTTTATTGCCGTTATCCTGTTTACCTTACTGTATTTTGTGATATTCAGAAATAAAATTACTACGCTTGCAGCCTCTCTGGTTTTATTTGCTGCCTCTGCCGCAGGAGCACTGTATTTGATTTTTATTATCGGAATAACTGATATGGGAAATTGGTTGAATAATTTTTACAATTGGTTTATTAATGTCTGCAATGGCTATACTGACGAAACCTCTCCCCTTTATGCCAATTTGATTTTACTGCTTCTTGTTTCTTTTGTCACTCTGCTTGTTTTCATTTTTTCTATAAAAGCATATAATTTTTATGTCCTTACATGTATGATGTTTTGCGTGTTTTTTGTCCAGTTACAATTCGAGGTTTTTGTAAGCGACATATCATTTATTCTTTCTCTCTTTTCATTTTTACTGTATTACTTTTTTCATATATTAAAAAGAAGAAGCAAGGAATCAACTTATGTTATTGAAAATAAGCTCATGTATCTTGTGTGTATTCTTCCTGTCTGCATTTTAGTCATAGCCTTCAGCCTTTCTCTTCCTGTCGGCAGCAACAGAATCGAAATATCCTGGCTGGACGAAAAGTTTGATAATGCAGCTAATTATTTTTTTGAAAAAGACAGGGCTGACTTTGATTATTTTTCAATTGAAGCAACAGGCTTCGGAAATAACAGCCGATTAGGAGGAAATATAAAGCTGAATAAAGCTCATGTTATGAATGTAAAATCAGAATCTTCAAAATTATATCTCAAGGCTTCTTCAAAGGCATTTTACAACGGTCACGGCTGGTATGACAATAATGAACAATTGACACAGCTCGGAACCTCCCGGAACAACTACACAATTCAATTAAATCAAGATGCCGAAGAATTTTGCGACGGGATATTTATCGAGACAGGCTCACTGGATAATGATGAAATTTTCAAGCCTGTTAAAACGGAAATAGAGTTTGAAAATATAAAAACCAAATCCATATTTGTACCGTTAAAAACAAATGCAATTACCTTCAGAAACTTTCAGACCCTGTTCTCCGACAATGAACAAATGATATCTTCAAGCGGCAAGCAAAGCAGAGGCTTTATATATACAGCAGAATACAATAATTTAATGCTGAACAGCGACAAGCTTAAATCAATATTAAGAAAAAGCTATAAAGGGTATTTCTCAAACCTCCTTGAAAAATATTATGCTGGAGAAAGCCCCTCTTTTGTTCTGAATATGTCCGGCTTAGTAAAGATTCCATATACAGACAGAACCTCAAAACTGTTTAATGAAAGAATTATATCAAATAAAGAAATGAAGGATTTTATCTCAAGAACTTATAATATATACGAAAGATACACTCAGCTGCCGGAGGAAGTAACTCCTCGGGTAAGACAGCTTGCACAGAACCTGACAAAAACTGAATATAACAATTATGACAAGGCCAAGGCAGTGGAATCATATCTTTCAAGCAATTTCCCCTATACCTTGTCACCCGGCAGGCCTCCAATAGATAAGGATTTTGTTGACTACTTCCTTTTTGAGGGTAAAAAAGGATACTGTACATACTATGCAACAGCTATGACAGTACTTCTCAGATGTATAGACATTCCCGCCCGCTTTGTTGAAGGCTATGTCATGCCGCCCAAAGCAGATAACGGAATTTTCAAGGTTACAAATGAACAGGCTCATGCATGGGTTGAAGTCTACCTTGAAGGGTTTGGCTGGATTCCGTTTGAACCGACAGCCTCCTTTACGGGGAAAATGTATTACGATACTACCATTACCTCCCAAGCCTTTGAAGACAAAATGCCGGATTCAGGCTACAGCAGCTATCTTGATTATCTGGAAATGCTGGAAAAGAACAAGAATAAAGCAGGTGCAGGCTATGACGGAAATATTTCCGACCTCTCAGAAGAAAATGAAGCAGGCAATGTTTTTCTTGTAATAATTATTATATTAACATCCCTTGGCATGTTTTTACTTGCTTTTATATTATTAATCATCATAAATACAGTTAAGCACAATTTTGCTATTCGGAAAATAAGGAGGCTTGAGCCAAACAAATCTGTTCTTGAGGGATACAGCTATATTCTGAAAGTATTGCATACCCGGAATATTTTTTATGAGCCTGGAGAAACACCTGCCCAATTCGGAAAAAGGATTGAAAAAACTTTTGACTTTAAGGGCTACTCTCTTAACAAGACTGATTTTACAAGGATAACGAGCCATTATATTAATGCAAGATACAGCAAAGTATTATTGAAGGTTAATGACAGGGAGGATATGCTTTATTTTATAAATGTACTGCTGGATATGACCGCAGATCAGGCAGGAAGGTTCAAATCCATTATGTCCAGATATATTTTGGGTAAATTCTAAGTGTAACCGGCATTATTAAAGCTTCTTTAATTGTGAATATTTATTCATATTGCTTCTCCTATTGACTCCCCTAAAAGCTCTTGTCTG
This sequence comes from Ruminiclostridium sufflavum DSM 19573, assembly GCF_003208175.1. Classification (GTDB taxonomy): domain Bacteria; phylum Bacillota; class Clostridia; order Acetivibrionales; family DSM-1351; genus Ruminiclostridium; species Ruminiclostridium sufflavum. The sequence continues at coordinate 55,929 of NZ_QKMR01000010.1, forward strand.
GATTCAACGGTATTTTCCTTTGAATTTCCCGAGGTCAATTGAAAAAGCAGCTTATTCAGATCATCGTCATTAAGAGGCTTTCCCCATATATATCCTTGTATACAGTCACACCTCTGCTCCTTTAAATAATCCAGCTGTATACTGTTTTCTACACCTTCCGCAACAACCGAAATATCCAGCTGATGAACTAACGAAATAATAGGCCCTACAATATGCTTTTCCAGCCCCTTGCCAACAATGCTGTCAATAAATACCTTGTCTATTTTCAGCGTATCAATAGGAAGCAGCTGCAAATAACTAAGAGATGAATAGCCCGTTCCAAAATCATCCAATGCAATATTAATTCCCATATCCTTCAATTCATTCAGAACACCTATAACATATTCCATAGACGATATAAAAATTGATTCGGTAATTTCAATTTCCAAATTATACGGGTGGACACCTGTTTCTTCAAGAACTCCTTTAATCATTTGAACAAATGAAGGCTCCATTATCTGCACCGCTGAAATATTTACGGATAATATTGCATTAAAATTATACTTATCCTGCAGCTTCTTAAATTTTGCACAGGCTGTTTTCAAAATCCATTTTCCCATATAATTTATGAATTTTGTCTCCTCGGCAACAGGTATAAATTGAACAGGACTGACAAACCCCAACTCGGGAGAATTCCATCTTATTAAAGTTTCAAAGCCTCTCAGCTGCTTTGTATCCGAACAGTATTGAGGCTGATATACAAGATACAGCTCGTTATTTTCGATTGACGCCAGCAATCTTTTTTCAAGCTCCATCCGCATGTATATTTTGTCTTTCATCTCTTTATTGAAGAACTGGACTCCGTTTTTCCCGTCTTCCTTTACCTTGTACATTGCGGTATCCGAACATTTAAGCAAGTCCGTGGAATTGTCCCCGTCTCTCGGGTATACCGAAATTCCAAAGCTTGCACTTATAGTCAGTTCTGTATTTTCAATATAAAATTTATGTAAAATTTCTTTCCTCAAGCTTTCAATGTATTCTAAAATCTCGTCCTCTTCCAGCTGTCTCTGAATTATTAATGCAAATTCATCTCCGCCTAAACGCCCCAGCATGTCATCAGTATGTATAACCGCCTTTAGTCTCAGTGCAACATCCTGCAGCAGCAGATCTCCCGCGTGATGGCCCATTGAATCGTTTATTCTCTTAAAATTGTCCAAGTCAATAAAAATCATTGCAAATTTCATTTTCTTTTCCAATGACAAGGTAATCAGAATATCTAATCTGTTAATAATCATTTTGCGGTTGGGAAGCTCGGTTAAAACATCAAAAAAGGCCAGATAGTTTAATTTCTCCTCGTTTTCCTTCATATCCTGATTGTATTCAAGCAGCTGCTTATTCTGATTGAACAATTCGCCTTCAGTAACGGCAAGCTCCTCATACAACGTAACTAACTCTTCTTTTTGCTCCTTTATCTCCTCATATTTCTGATTCAGACGTTTACTGAAAAAATAAATAATAGTTATTGTTATGATAGTACATATCGGAAGTATCATTCCCGGTGCAGATCGTACATTGCCTCTGGAAAATACATTTACAGCAACCAGAAGAAATTGGATGACATTTATGGAAACACCGATTATATATCCGTTTTTCACGGCACTTACCACCAAATATACCGAAATCATAACCTGAAACTGAGCAAGGATACCTGTGACTGTATCTGATGTGGTACGGATCTCTATGACTATAATAAATAAATATATAATTAAACACAAGATACATGTTACAATTTTAAAATACGACATATATTTGCTTTCAAAGAGATGTTCCTTTTTTTCAAAATAACGATTTAAAAAATTGTCATCTGTCCTATTCGGCATATCCTAATCCCCCATAGATGTACTAAATATCCTTTATTTTACCATAGTATGCCATTAAAAGAAATAGTTATTTTACAAAATATATTAAACTTCCCTATCAGTTTCTAATTTTCTCTCATTTTGCCTGCGCTTTTTCTTGTTTTTTAATTCATTTTCTTGCACTCTGGTTCTGGGATTAATAACCCAGCTTCTCCTGATTTCCTTCATCAAATCTGTCATCTTACGCTTTTTCACCATATCAGTAAGCTCCTGAACTTCTTCTGTAATAAAAAAATCATTCAATACATAATTCTTCAAATTATTACATTTTATTCAATTTTTTTATTTTACTTGAAAATAATTTTTCTATTTGTTCAACCTCGGAAAAATTATTAAAACACCTCTTTGGGAAAATGTAATATATCATTTTAAAATCTGACAAAACAAATGTCTGGGGCGTTTCATAAAACCCCATAAATTTATTCCATTCAAAAATTTTTGTATCACTTTGATTAACAAGCTGTATCCCCTCGTCGGAAAAAATATAAGTATTCTCTTTTCTTTTCCTGTAATAATCCAAATAACTGCTGACCGGCCTTTTATATAAAATGGTATAGAGCAATACTGTCAACAGTAAGCAGACTGTTAATAATATTAAAAAATAATTATTAAATCCATTATTTATACCATAAATAATATTACCAATTATTATTATAATAGCAACAGGGAATATATTCCAGCTTTTTTTTACATAATTGATAATATAATATACTGCTTTTTTAACATCCTCGTCATTGCACAAAACCTTGACCTTTATCTGAGTATCTGACATATATTCACTCCTGATACAGCTATTTATTTTAAAATTTTTATAGTGCAACGGTGGCATCAAATCCATTATATACTAATTTCTGCTAACCAGCAACTTTATGTGTAACAATGTTTTTATTATTCACAGGCATGAAAATACAATTTCTGAGCATCTATAATAATAAGTATTATTATTTAGCCAATTATGATTTGAAAGCCCCTTATATTGTTTTTCAGGTAAATATTGCATTTAGGCCGGCTTTCCGACCTATAGCAGCTGATTTTTGTTTAAAATTAAATAGTTTACATATTACTAAACCTATAGTATATTGAATATAGATCGGAATAAGGAGTATTATTAATGAAGTCGGTAAAATTAATCTTTTTGTGCAGTTTTATAAGCGGTATTATTTTATTTTTTACAGGCATATTTTTTATGGCAGATATAAGGACAGCTTCTCCGGACAATCAGCAAACTCTTCCAACCCCATCAGGCAATACGACAGATACAGGCTTAAAGGATACTATCGACAGTTATGCCGGTAAGGATCCGATAAATTTTTTAGTGCTTATCAAAGAAGCCTCCGGTTTGAATACGGATACCATTATTATTGCCAACTATAATCCAGAAACAAAGCAAATAAGCCTATTAACAGTTCCCAGAGATACAAAGCCCAGCGGTAACGCATCCTATAAAATAAACTCCTTTTATTATTTAGGTTTAAAAAAATATGAAAATAAAAAAGAGCTTTCCCAGTATGAGGCAAAGCATAAAGCAACAGAATATACAGCTCAATCTATCAGCAATTTAACCGGTATATCCATAGATTACTACATTTATCTTGAGATAGATACAATAAAGGAAATTGTAGACCGATTAGGCGGAGTATACTTTGATATTCCGGCAGACCTGAAATACACCGATCCTACACAAAAGCTGTATATTAATTTAAAAAAGGGATATCAATTGCTTGACGGAGATAAAACAGAGCAATTTTTACGTTTCAGAAAGTCAAATTCACGTGCATCCTCTGAATGGAAAAAATATTACGATGGCTCTGATTTAAAAAGAACTGAAATGCAAATTAAATTCGTAAATGAGTTAATAAAGCAGAAGGTTAATTTATTGCAATTGCCAAAGCTTATTCCCATAATTAACTACGCCTTTGATAACGTAATAACAAATGTTTCTCTTTCAGATACGCTATCTCTGGTTAATGCCTTTACAGAATCGTCCAGACCTGAAATGAATACCTTTAAGCTATATGGTGTAGACAAAAGGATTGATAATATTGATTATTTTATCTATATAAATAAGGTGGAGAATACTAAGACAAACAAGGTTATTAACTCAAAGGAAGTATTTGACACCTATTTTGCATCGAAATCATATCTGGTAATTCCTGACAAGAACAAAAGCTACGATTTTGAATCTATTTTAAATAATCCGTCAAATTCAGAAACCGATACTTATGGAGATAATGCAGATAAGCCGTAAAATACTGCCGCATATATTCCAACCAACAATATGCACAGGTTGCCGTCGCGTTTACCGGCACCTGCGCATATTGCAGTTATATGGGTAACAGGGCTTTCTTATGGCAGGCTACAGCCCTCTAAGCTTTGCAAGCAGCTCCTGATATTCATTTTCAAGCCTTTCGTTATTTTTATCAGATTTTGATAACCTTGCCAGTACCTCGGTAATGCGCATCTGCAGCAAAAGCTTTTGCGTTTTAGTATTTTCCTGCCTTTTGGACATATTATTTTCATAGTCCCTTAATTTACCGTCAAACTCAATTATATGATTATTCTGAATTATAAGCAGCCTTTGCGCTATTGCGTTTACAAAGCCTCTGTCGTGTGAGACAAACAAAACAGTTCCCTCATATTCCGAAAGTATATCCTGCAAGGCTTCAATTGACCTCATATCAAGATAATTTGTAGGTTCATCAAGTATCAGAATATTTGCATTTGAAACAATGAGCTTTGCGAAGCTGACCTTTATTCTCTCTCCTCCGCTTAATACCCCGACTTTTTTATATACATTATCACCGGTTAAAAGCAGCCTTGCCAGTACTGTTCTTACAGTAGTTTCATCTTGTATGCTTTCCTCGATGGCATTTTCAAGAACTGTTTTTGAAGCATTCAGATTCTCCAGCCCTTGACAAAAGTATCCTATTTCAGCCTTTGGGACAATATTAATCCCGTCTGAATTTTCCTCTGCATTAAAAGCATTTGTTTTTTTCTCAAAAAAGCAGGAATAAATCCGGTTTAGCAAGGTGGTCTTGCCTGAACCGTTTTCTCCTATAATTGCCTGCTTTTTGCCATTATAAACATTAAAAGCAGCCTTATTATATAATTTTTTATCCCCATAGCCAAAGCTGAAATTATTACCGGAAATTATTATATTATTTTTCGGAGGATTTGTAAGTGAGAAATCAAGCCGGATACTTGGAGGTGTCATGGGCTTTTCCTTGACTTCCAGCTTGTTCAGCCTTCCCTCTGCTGCCTTTGTCGCACCGTGTATTTTTTCCTGCATCTCATTGGAATGGCGCCGGTGCAATCTTGCTTCAGAATTGCCCATCCTCGCAGGAGCTTTTTTGATTGCTTCAGCACGTGCCTTACGGTTTATTACAGCCTCTTCAAGATGCCTTTTCTCACTAATGTAGCTTTCATACTCGAATAATTCTCTGTTAATAATTTGCTGTCTTCTCTGCTCATAAAAGGAATAGTTTCCTTCAAAGCCCGTTATTTCTCCGTCAGCCACCTCTATTATTTTGTTGCATGTGCTGTCAAGAAGCTCTCTGTCATGGCTTATAAGCACAAGTGTTTCAGCCGCCAGAAGCTTTTTCCTTAAGATTTCTATTCCTTTCAAATCAAGATTTGCAGTGGGTTCATCCGCAAACAGCAGCAAGGTGTTCCTGCTGAGAGCAGCCGCTATTTTCAATCTGGTATGCTCTCCGCCGCTGACAATCAGCTTATTGACCTTATCCCGGACGTTAAATTCGCTCAAAGCCTTGTCGTCTGCCTCAAGTCCTGTATCCGGCATTTGCTTTATATATGCTATCTCACAGAATCTTTTTACTATACCCTCATCCGGAAGCTGTTCCCCGGCCAGAATATTCAGCAGAGTGGTTTTACCTGCACCATTACGTCCAACAACACCTATTTTGTCACCTTTTTTAATTTGAAGCTTCTCAAAAGATAAAATTTCCCTGTCACCAAAATTCATTTTAATATTTACAGCCTCTAAAATAAGCATAAAAAAATCTCTAATAAGCATAAAAAAATCTCTCCTTTTATTAGCCGGAAAGATTAAATAACAACTTTATAAAAACCTAGCCAGTCTGAAGCAAAAATACTTTCACAAAAAGCATCGGCATATCTTTAGATACTGCCGCTTTTCAGCAGAAATAAACTTTTTATCAGACTATATATGTGTTATTAACTAATCCAGCAGAAATAAGGGCATACTGCCCAAAATAAATCCCATTTGATTTGTAAGCTGAATCAGTCAATTCTCATTATCCCGCTACCTTGCCCTTTCAAATAGTTTTTTTCATGCGGCAAGGCATATATTGCCCGCTGCATCACATAAATTTCATGTATTTTTAATTATAATACAAAACTGAAACTTAATCAATTGTCAATATAAAGGAATAAAGTTTCTTATTATAAAATACAGTAAAAATATAAATATTACAACAGCCCAAAATCTTTTATTTCTCGGTAAAATACGAGCCGGCAGTCCAAATATATAAAATATCAGCTCCAAATATGCGAAAGCACCTACTATTATAAAGAACACAGGAGTAATATTGTATTTTAAGGAACCAAGCATATCTCCGTTCAGCAAATTCTGCACACTTCTGGTATTCCCGCAGCCGGGGCAATATATGCCAAAATAATTGTATATGGGGCAAGCGGGGAAATGTGTGCTCAAGTTATATATATAATTCTTAAATATATAAACAAGGGCGGCTGCAAAAATCGGCAGAACGCAAACAATTAATTTCATCAAAAAAGGCTTTTTGTGCATAATTCCCCCAGCTTAATCCGGCATAAATGAGCCAACGGTCAGTTAGCTTTTTCAGCAGATAGTTTTGCCACAGGTATTTGTTTCCGGATACTATCCACCAAATCCAAATTAATTTCAGAAATAATAACCTGTTCATTTTCATCTGCTCTCGATATAACTGTCCCCCACGGGTCGCAAACCATTGAGTTTCCATAAGCAATATACCCTGCCTTATTGTCCCTTGCGGGTGATACGGCTGCGTGGAACAGCTGATTGTCAAGAGCTCTTGCTCTTACCAGCAGCTCCCAATGTGCCGGTCCTGTTATCATATTGAAGGCCCCGGGTGTTATGATTATTTTCGCACCCGCTTTGCACATTTCACTGTAAAGTCCGCAAAAACGCATATCAAAGCAAATTGCAATACCTATTTTGCAGTATTCGGTATCCACAACAGTAACTTTATTCCCGCAGGATAATACATCAGACTCTTTAAAGGATATACTCTTCCTGATATCTATGTCAAAGAGGTGAATTTTTCTGTGCCTTCCGATGATTTTGCCAGTTCTGTCAAATACAGCACAAGTATTATAATATCGCTCTTTATCAAGCTCAGGAATTGAGCCTGCAATTACATATATATCATTATACTCCGCCGCCTTTGAAATGACTGATAGAGTTTCACTGTCTCTCAATTCCTCGGCATACAGAGGAAAGTTTTGCGTACCGTAAGGACACGTAAACATTTCAGGTAGCACAGCTATATTTGCATTCCTGTCTTTGCATTCTTCAATCATACGTGCTGCTTTTTCCAGATTATACTGCTTATCACCGGTAACCTTCATCTGACACAGACCAAGCCTTATATTATTCATCAAAACCTCCGTCTAACCCGCCCAATGGTTAAATATCAAATTATAAAATTATTTTACTGAGGAGCCTATCAATGGTTTTCCGCAAAAATATGCAAATAGCTGCCGGCATTTAATCGTCATGTCAACAGCTATTTTACTTTAATTCAGAATAAAGCATAATTTGCCTATATATAATTTTAATTTTTCAGACTGTGTAAAGGAGCCGGTATTCGTCCGCCTCTTTTTATAAACTCGGAGCTTCCGAATGAACTCACCTTCATTACAGGTCCGGAACCCAGAAGACCTCCAAACTCAACTATATCGCCTATTTTTTTGCCCGGGGCAGGTATAATTCTGACAGCTGTAGTTTTAGTGTTTACAACTCCGATTGCAGCCTCATCTGCTATAATTGCTGAAATTGTATCGGCTGATGTATCCCCCGGAACAACAATCATATCAAGTCCAACCGAGCACACGCAAGTCATTGCCTCCAGCTTTTCAAGGGACAGTGCACCGCACTTTACAGCTGAAATCATTCCTGCATCCTCACTTACAGGGATAAATGCTCCGCTCAAGCCTCCTACAGAGGAGGAAGCCATAACTCCTCCCTTTTTAACCGCATCGTTCAGAAGTGCCAGAGCAGCAGTAGTTCCGTGAGCACCGCACTTTTCCAGCCCCATTTCCTCAAGAATATAGGCAACACTGTCTCCGATTGCAGGTGTAGGCGCAAGGGATAAATCAACTATTCCAAAAGGTACCTCCAGCCTGCGGGATGCCTCTCTGGCAACCAGCTCGCCCATTCTTGTTATCTTGAAGGCAGTCTTTTTTATTGTCTCGGCAACCGTGCCGAAATCTGCTCCCTTAACCTTTTCAAGGGCACATTTTACCACACCCGGACCGCTGACACCTACATTAATAACACATTCCGGTTCTCCGATACCGTGGAAGGCTCCTGCCATAAACGGATTATCCTCAACAGCATTTGCAAAGACAACCAGCTTTGCACATGCCAAAGCTCCGTTATCTGCCGTAAGATCGGCACATTTTTTGATTACTCCTCCCATTTCTGCAACTGCATCCATGTTTATGCCCGCTTTTGTGGATGCCACATTTACGGAGGAGCACACCATTTTCGTAGTACTCAGTGCTTCGGGAATTGACGCAATAAGCTTTTTATCACCCTTTGTATATCCCTTCTGCACCAATGCGGAAAAGCCTCCTATGAAATTTACGCCGACAGTTTCGGCGGCTCTGTCCATTGCCTTTGCAAACCTAGTATAATCCTCACTCTCACAGCTTTCAGCAATCAAAGCTATAGGTGTTACAGAAATTCTCTTGTTTATTATCGGAATACCATATTCTTTTTCAATGTTTTCACCTGTAATAACAAGCTTTTCAGCATACCTTGTTATTTTATCATATATTTTATTACAAGAGATATTTATATCGGAATGACAGCAATCTCTAAGGGAAATTCCCATTGTAATTGTTCTTATATCTAAATTTTCCTTCTGAATCATATCTATTGTTTCAAGTATTTCAAAAGTTCCTAACATCTGCTCTCACCTCATATCCTATGCATGGAATTAAAAATATCTTCATGTTGAATCTGAATCTTAAGTCCCAGCTCAACTCCCTTTTTGTCAAGCTTCGCTGAAAGAACGTCAAATGGAATATTGCAGCCGGAAATATCAACAAGCGTAATCATTGTAAAAACATCCTGCATTATTGTTTGAGTTATGTCAAGTATATTTACATTACTTTCGGCAAGAATATTGCTTACTCCCGAGATAATACCAACCCTATCTTTTCCTAGCACCGTAATGACTGCTTTCACGATAAAATACCTCCAATTATATAAACTTATTTTCTGTACTGCTCAAATTGAAAATTCTTCCGTTACTCTGATTAAAACCAGAATTGATTATAATTATATTACTTTGTTATTTAAATATCAATTATAATTAATCTTATTAACTCAACTTTCCGTTAATAAATGTGAGTACCTGCTATTTCAACCGGAAAAGCCGGGCTGATAAAAAATAAATCCCTGCTTAACTCAGTTAAAAATGCCAAAATAAGTTTGTATTGTTATGACGAAATTACAGTATAATAACTGCGGAGCACTCTCCATCCACAGTATTTCCATGTGCCGATACTATGCAAACCGAAAACACAGAACATATGTTTGATTTTTAATATATTATATGCTATAATTTAAAAAACGGTAATTATACGGCTTTGGCAAAAGCTTTAATTTGTTATATAAAAATAGGCATGAAGGTTAGCCACAGTTGCTTTATAATATTTTGCGCCGGTGCCCGGCACGGGGGGGTAATATGAATTTATTTGATAAACTCGGTATACTTGCTGATGCAGCTAAATATGATGTTTCCTGCTCCTCAAGCGGCGGAACCAGAAATAATAAAAACGGGGTCGGCAACAGCCATGCTGCCGGTATATGTCATACCTGGTCTGATGATGGCAGATGTGTTTCTCTTCTTAAAATTCTGCTGTCAAATGAATGTATATATGACTGTGTATACTGCGTCAACAGGGCTTCAAATGATGTACCACGGGCGAGCTTTACTGCAGATGAGGTCATTGAACTCACAATGAATTTTTATAGGCGTAACTATATAGAAGGACTCTTTTTGAGCTCAGCCGTTCTGAAAAACCCCAGCCACACTATGGAATTAATGCTTGATATAGTCAAAAGGCTCAGAAATGAACATGGCTTCTACGGATATATTCACATAAAAGCCATACCGGGTGCCGATGAAAGGCTTATAAATCAAGCCGGCATGTTTGTTGACAGAATGAGTGTCAATATAGAGCTGCCGTCTGACAGGGGCCTTGAGGTGCTTGCACCTCAGAAGCCCAAAAAAGCTTTGCTAAAGCCTATGCAGCAGATAAGCAATAAAATAATCCAGCTCAGAGACGAGCGAAAAATATACAAAAGGGCAAGTTCCTCAGGCTCCTTAAAAAGAGAGCTCTTTGTTCCTGCCGGTCAAAGCACCCAGCTTATAGTAGGTGCCACCCCCGATAAAGATTTAAGTATCCTGAAGCTTTCTGAGGCCTTGTACGGCAGCTTTAATCTGAAGAGAGTATATTACTCTGCTTTTGTTCCCACCCTGACAGATCCAAGGCTCCCGGCTTTAATAAAGCCTCCTCTGCTCAGAGAGCACAGACTTTATCAGGCTGATTGGCTTCTGAGATTTTATGGGTTTTGTGCTGATGAATTACTCAGCAAAGCAAACCCTGACTTTAATCCTGAGCTTGACCCAAAGTCGGATTGGGCTCTCAGAAACCTTCATTTATTTCCGGTGGAAGTTAACTCTGTTGAATATCAAATGCTCCTGAGGGTTCCGGGCATAGGTGTTAAATCAGCCCAAAGAATACTTGCGGCAAGAAGGGCCGGCAAATTAAGCTTTGACAATCTAAAAAAAATCGGTGTTGTTTTAAAGCGAGCCGGACATTTTATCACCTGTCAGGGGAAAACCTATGATACTTACAGCCAGAACGAATCTCTTGTCAAGGAATCACTTATGTCTGCCAGACTGCTTCCTCAAAACAAAAAATATATACCGGGACAAATGTCTTTATTATCAACAATTAATGAAAGCGGAAGCAATGAAAGCATGTCAGATTTATATGTCTTTGATTCTCCTCAAAGCACAGAGCAATGGCTTAGTTACTACAACCAGCCGCAGGATGGGAGGCTTTTGCTGAGTGATATACATTTATGACGGAACATGGGATTGCTTTTTGACAGCAATCCACCATTATTATTATGACAGGCAGGATGTTGCCGATATGGAGTCTTCTGTCTCCTTTTGTGCGAATCTTATTGATGAATACCGGGAGATTAATACCGATATCGATAAGGCTAAAACGGTTGAACAGGCAATACTGACCAAAATATCCAGCGAAAGCCTTGATAATATAATCAGGTGTTTTTTTTCCGAAATCAAGGGGTGTGAAATGAGTATTCTGAATTATATAAAGCTTGGCTTTAAAATCGGCAGCAAAATAGACAGCATGCTTGGCACGCAAGCTGTTTTAGACGTTTTGATACCTGCACGAAAGGTAAAGGTTGAGTCACATCGTATGCTTGGTTTGCTCCGCTTTGAGCTCCTTGAAAATGACATTTATTATGCGCCTATCCAGCCTGACCACAATATAATTACCTTCATAGCACCGCATTTTAAAAGCCGTTTTGCAGATCAGAACTGGGTTATCCATGATATAAAGAGAAATCTTGCGGCTTTGTACAACAAAAAAAACATGATTATTTCATATATGGACCTAGACAATATTCCTGACCGTCATGCTGATGAGCTAAAATTTCAATCACTCTGGAAAAACTATTTTAACCACATTGCAATAAAAAGCAGAATAAATCCCAAGCTCCAGAAGCAGTTTGTCCCTAAGCGTTATTGGAAGCACCTTACAGAAAAGAAATAAAATAAGGAAATTCCTCTGCCACTCTATAATATATATCAGCCAATACTGATAGTTATTGATTGATATATATTATAAGCAGACAAAGACCCATTTATATATTGGCTTACTTCAGTTTATTAACCAGCTCCTTGAATGTATTCCCCCGGTGTTCGAAATTCTTGAACATGTCAAAGCTGGTACTTGCAGGTGATAAAATTATGCAGTCTCCCGGAGCAGCTTCCTCATAAGCTCGGCTTACTACCTCTTCATACGTGTTGCAATGAATTATTTTCACTTCACATTCACTATCCGTTTGATTTATATAGTTACATAATGCTTCTTCTATCTTGGGAGCAGTAGCACCAATCAATAAAAGGCATTTAACCTTTTCAGCTATTATCTGTCCTATTGAATCATATGGTATTCCTTTGTCTTTGCCTCCTGAAATCAGGATTACTTTATTTTTAAAGGTACTCAGTGCGGCTATTGTTCTTGATGGACTGCTGTCTATTGAACTGTTATAAAATTTAATGCCATTCAGCTCCCTTACAAGCTCAATCCTATGCTCAACCCCGTTAAATGAAACAGCTATTTTTTTGATAGTTTCAGGCTTGACATAATCTATGGTTGCAGCAGCTGCAGCCATATAGTTTTCAATATTATGAACGCCGGGTATTATAATGCTTTCAGCATCGACTATCTCAATCTCTTCATTTTCATTTTTTACAACAATCTTATTTTCTTTAAATATAACACCGGTATCAACTTTATTTAATCTGGAAAAGTATACGCATTTTCCTTTTGCCTCACTCCCAAAGCCTCTGGTAATGTCATTATCATAATTTAATATTAGTTTATCGTTTTCAGTCTGGTTTATAAAAATATTTTTCTTCGCATCAATATACTCGTTTAGTGACTTGTGTACATCAAGATGATTGGGAGAAATATTTGTTATTACAGAGACAGAAGGGCAATTCCCAATAGTCATAAGCTGAAAACTGCTTAGCTCAAGAACCACCTTGTCGGTTTCCTTCACCTTATCTATTTTACTTAATAGCGGTGTGCCGATATTGCCGCCTAACCAGCAATTGTAGCCCTCCTCTGTCAGTATTTTATAGATTAGTGTCGTAGTTGTTGTTTTACCGTCACTTCCCGTTACAGCAAATATCTGTGCAGGACAAAGGCTTATAAAAACCTCCATTTCTGAGGTAAGCTCAGCTCCTTTTTCTACCGCATTTAATAACTGAGGCAAGTCCGGTCTCATACCGGGTGTACGGAAAATCACGTCAAAGCCCTCAAGCTTCTCCAGATAATCACTGCCCAAGCTATACCGAACCGGAAGCTCATTAAGCTCTGAAAATGCATCAGATAGATTTTCAGAGGTATTTTTATCAAAGGCGGTAACATTGACACCTGATTTAACCAGATATTTTATTAATGGGATATTGCTGATGCCAATACCCAATACCGCTACCCTTTTATTTCTGATGCTGTTTTTAAACTGTTCCAGCTTATTGTTCATAATTATGTCCAGGCCCTATATATGACATGGCATCAAATACCGGCATGGACTCGCTCCCCCTTTTCTTTTTTTAGTGGATTACTGCATAATTGACCATAAAACAATATCTATCGTCCGAAGACCTGAACCAAAATTGACTTTAGTCAATTTATTCAATATTAGCTTCAATCCTCTATCATTTTAATGTTTTTATATTAAATAATCTATAATTTAATTTTTTTAAATCTTCTATTGCATTATTATTTCATTTATAGTAAAATACATATTGCAGTCAACTTACGCGGATATGGCGGAATTGGCAGACGCGCATGGTTCAGGTCCATGTGAAAGCAATTTCATGCAGGTTCAACTCCTGTTATCCGCACCAAAAGAGTTTGAAATTTATTTTTCAAACTCTTTTAATTTTTAACCCATTCTTTAAATTTTATAACTTATTTCCTTAGTTTAGAATATTAAAGTTAAAATTGTCTTCATCTTTCTCATAGAAAAATGTTTTAATAGATTTGAAGTTATATTTATTTGCCATAATCAATTGCTCAGTACTGCCGACAAATAAAATCCCCTGTGAATTCAAGGACATGTTAAATTTCTTGTAAATATCATTCTTTGCTTCATCTGTAAAATAAATAAGAACATTTCTGCAAACAATCAAATCAATTCCCTTTGGATATGTATCCCTTAAAAGGTTAAATTGTTTAAACTCAACACAGTTTTTTACTTCATCCTTAATTCTATAGCTGTCACCTATTACAGTAAAGTACTTTGACTTCATATCCTTAGGCAAGTTTTCCAGACTTTTAGATGAATACACACCCATTTGAGCCTTCTCCAAGGCCTCCAAATCAATATCCGTAGCAAGTATTTTTATAGAACTCAGCGGCAGCAACTTATTCAACACCATTACAAGAGTATACGGCTCGTCGCCTGTAGAGCAAGCAGAGCTCCAAATTGATATTTTTTTCTTTTTAATCAGAAGAAGAGGAAAAATTTCTTTTTCGAGGACTTCCCACTGATCGGGATTTCTGTAAAATTCCGAGACATTTATGGTAAGATATGTAACAAACTCTTTCAGCAACTCCTTATTCAGCTTTAAAGCATATACATAATCTGAATATGTATCAAAATTATTCTTTTTGATTAAGGCATCAATTCTTCTCTTCATCTGCTTCTCTTTATAAAGAGAAAGATTAATTTTCGTAATTTTAAGTATTTCTTCTTTAAAGCTCTCGTAATCCATAATAAACCACCTCATAAGTATAATAATCTGATAGATGCATCCCATAGTCAATTAATATCGGCTGATCACCTCCATATTTTATCGTGCGGGGATTTCAGCCATAATTGACTTTATGAAGGTATTTCTGTACGTCTGTTCATATATAATAAGGATGTACCTAGGTACATCCTTATTTATATTAACAATACAGAATACAAATTCAGGCAGTTTCTCTAACTCCGCCAGAGTCGCTATTCAAATCTATGCTGATACAGCTTTCAAAATTAAATAAAATTCAATTACTATAGGCTTAATCCGCCTGAAAAAACGGTATATCCTCGTGATAGCTGAACCGTAATTAATTTTAGTCATCATTCAAGCTGGTCAAATTCTCGGCAATTGTATTAGTCATATCCTCTTTATGTTCAGTCAGAAGCTCTTCATCAGCAGCTGCAGCAGGCTCTTCCTTTTTTGAGCCGACAGGATCAATCGGATTGACTTCTTTTATGCTGAGGCTAATCTTTTTAGCTTCCATATCAAGCTCTGTAATCTTTGCCTCAATCTCCTGACCTATTTTGAGAACATCTCCGGGCTTACCTATTCTTACTGATGATATTTGTGAAATGTGTACAAGCCCGTCAAGTCCCTGCTCAATTTCTACAAAAGCACCAAATGGTACTAACCTGACTACCTTGCCCTTAATAACATTTCCAACCTCATATTTTTTAATTGCACTTACCCAAGGATTATCCTCCTGCTTTTTATAACCAAGGGAAATACGCTTCTTTTCCTTATCAAAATCAAGAACAGATACAGTTATGTCATCTCCAACCTTTACAACCTCAGACGGATGCTTTATTTTATTCCATGACAGCTCTGATAAATGAACAAGCCCGTCTACTCCGCCTATATCAACAAAGGCACCAAAGTCCATAAGACTCTTGACCTGTCCCTTGTAAACCTTGCCGATTTCTATTTTATCCCAGATCTCACTTGAAGCAAACTCTTTATTCTTCTCAATTAATACTCTGGAAGAACCTACTACCTTCCTCTTTTGCTTGTTCATTTCAATTATCTCAATCTGCAATACTTGCTTTACGTATGATGATAAATCCTTTATAAACCTATCACTGATTTGAGATGCAGGTATAAATATTTTAACGCCGTGTGAATAACCAATAACACCGCCGTTTACTTGTTCATTGATTTTTACGGATATCGGACGCTTAGCTTCAAAAGCCTCTTCAAGAACATCCCAGCCTTTAACGGCATCAACCTTCTTTTTGCTAAGCATTACATTTCCTTCGCCGTCATTAACTCTTACTACAAAAACATCAACTTCGTCTCCAACTTTAAGTGATTTTTCAGGATCAAAGTCTGTGTCATCAGAAAACTCCTGCATTGGAATAATACCATCTGATTTGAAGCCCAAGTCAACATATACTTCATTCAAATTATATCCAATAATCCTTCCTTTCGTGATTTGGCCAGTTGTCAAAGTAACTAGCGAGCTTTCAAATGCATCAGCAAAGCTCATCTCTAAATCCTGTTTATCTAATTCACTCATGTTATGAATAACCTCCTTGATTACCCAGTCAGGTGTTGACGCCCCCGCAGTAATACCAATTTTTTTAATTTTTTTTATATCAACCGGTGGAATATCACTGGCTGTTTGTATTTTAAAGGTTCTCGGACAATTATCTTTGCAAATCTCATACAGCTTATTGGTATTTGAACTGTTCTTTCCTCCGATAACTAAAACCATATCCACTTCTCTTGATATTTTTTCAGCTTCGGTTTGCCTTTTGTCCGTTGCATTACATATTGTATCAAATTTTAAAACATTTTCAAACCTTTTATTTAAACTCTGTATAATTTTTTCCCATTTTTCTCGAATAAATGTAGTTTGGGCAACCACACATATACTTTTTTTTATCTCCGGCAGCGAACCCACCTGTTCGCTGCTGTCAATAATCAAAGCACTGTTGCCGCACCAACCGTTTATTCCGATAATCTCCGGATGCTGTTTGTCTCCGATAATTATTATTTGATAGCCTTCCTTGTGCTTTCCGTAAACCAAACGTTGTATTTTTTCAACATAAGGGCAGGTCGCATTTATAACCTGAATGCCTTTATTTTCAAATTCCGAAATCACGCCGGGACCTACACCGTGAGCTCTGATTACAACCTTAGCAGGCACCTCTGCATCTTCCGGATTATCAATGGCAGTTATACCGTGCTCCTCTAATTTGTTAACCACCTGATCGTTATGAATTATAGGCCCGAGGGTATATATTTTGTCCTCTGTTCTTTCTGCCAGATCAAATACTATTTTAACGGCATTATTCACACCGAAACAAAAGCCGGCAGTACTTGCCACAACTAAATGCATTTTTACCTCCATTTAATTTGAACAGCAGTAATTATTATAAAAATACATAATTCTGTCAACCACTTCATCTATTGTCATTGAGGTTGAATCCACCTCAATTGCATCAGAGGTCCTTACAAGGGGTGCAAAGGATCTGGAGCTGTCATTGCTGTCTCTTGCCGCCATATCGGATTTAACTTCGTCAAAGCTGACCTTCTGTCCCTTTTGCATCAGCTCCTCAAATCTTCTTCTGGCTCTTTCATCTGCTGCTGCCGTCAAAAATATTTTTAAATCCGCATTAGGCAAAACATATGAACCTATATCCCTTCCGTCCATCACTACATCCCTGTCGGAAGCTATTTTCCTCTGAAGGTCAACCATTTTCAGCCGTACCTCCCTGAAAACCGCAACAGCTGATGCACCGGAGGATACCTCAGGTGTTCTTATTGACTCGGAAACATCAATACCGTCAAGAAATATCTTCTGGATATTGTTTTCATGTGATATGCTTATATCAATATCCTTAATCAATTTTGCCAAATCCGCCTGAGATTTGGTATCCATACCGCTGCTTATGGCTTTTAAAGCTACTGCCCTGTACATCGCCCCTGTATCCAGATAAATAAATCCAAGATTTGCAGAAACTTTTTTTGCTATAGTACTTTTTCCGGCTCCTGCAGGGCCGTCAATAGCTATACTTTTTGACATACTAACCTCCCGCGCTTATATCAGGTCTTAGAATCTTTGCACCCTTGAGATATACATGATTTATTTCATTATTTGCCTTTTCTGTGTTAAAATGTATCAATACTCTGATACAGCTTTTCAGACTGTCAGGTACATTTATTTCATTGGTACACATTAATGAAATATCCTTCCAGCCGATTTCTCTGGCAGCAACTGCCGGAAACGCCGCATTTAAATCATGGGTAACCGAAAATATCACACTGATTATATCTTCACTGTCTAATCCGTTTCTTTTTATTATTTCGACAAGAAGTTCATGAGTTCCTTCTAAAATTGATTTTTTTGTATTTTCGGCAACAGTTATTGCCCCTCTTATAGATCTTACAGGCATTACATCCTCCAGCCTCCAATGCTTGCTATCCGAACGGTATTGTTTATGACGTATTCTATGACGTTATAACAAGTTAACAGCTCTATTCCGAACGGCAATATTGGATTAATATTAAATCTATTTATACAACCCTGTGTCCAAGTCCAATTGCAACTTCATTTAAATTCAACAAGCCGATTCCAAAAAATATAGCTACGCTGATATGATCTTTATATCTTGCAATACCAATCTTTCCTCCCACATTAAGTCCGATTGCCTTTGGCATTATCTGAGATATGGCTTCTCTTGTAGCTCCCGCAACAGCACCCTGCTCAGCATGACTTTCAGATATGACACCTTCGCGCTTGGAGGCTACAACTGCCCTCTCAACTATTTTCATGACAGATGTGATAAATTCGCCGCCATAATCCACAGCAGCAGATTGAATGCCAATTTGATTAAACTCCAACTGGAGTTTCTTTTCGGAAGCTCTGTCATTAGTAAGCGCTATCTTAATGGCCGCACCTGAAATATCCTTACTTCCGTAAGCATAAGCCTCATCCTTTTCCATACTAACCTCCACGCCCAATCGGGTACAAAAATTTGGTAAAGGCTTCGTGACGGTGAAAAGCCAAAAAACCTATAAGACTTATTATATAGGTTTTTTGGCAATAAAACAATGATTAACTTTATATTGATTAAGCATATTAATAAAATTTTATTTTAACTAATTTCTGAATATTTGATTCCACCTTTGCAACAGTACCGGCGCACTTGCTGTTTATATTTTGAGATACTGCGTCAACTTTTACCATATGCCCTGTCAAGCAGTGACTGCCATCTATTTCGATAACATCCCCTTCATTAACCTTAACATTCATTATCAGATTTTCAAACATTGCCACAGTATCACCGTTCACTAAAATTTGTACAGTGGGATCAGCTTCCGTACCAATCATTTTTAAAGTTATCTGGCCTTGCTTATAAAGATAGTCATCCTTATCCAGCGGCACACCCAGACTTTTATCCGTCAGCTTAAAGGTCTCCCTGACTGAGGGCACCCCCAGCACTATTTGAATAGCTACCAAAAGAAGGAAGCTTAAAATACATATGCCAAACAGCAAATTTTCAAAGATTGTATGCTTATCTTTTTTGCTTTCATTTCTTTTTTTCAACCTAAAAAAATTAATTTTCATTTGCATGCCCCTAATTTGTATACTAATGTACAAAAACAATAATATTATTTGTTAATAGTATGCACAAATTACAGACAGCTTACACATTATTTCCTTATTTAATCAGCTTCAGCCTCAGCTCCGCAGCTTATTCCCGCCAAATATCCGGTTGAAAAAGCAATAGTAAGGTTAAAGCCTCCGGTATAAGCATCCACATCTATTATCTCACCCGCAAAAAATAAGTTTTTCACTTTCTTAGATTCCATTGTTGAAGGATTGATTTCACCTGTTTTAATTCCTCCCGCAGTAACTATCGCCTCTTTTATGGGTCTGGCTGCAATAATGGTTGCTTCCATGCTTTTAAAAAGAGCTGCCAGTCCTTTTCTCTCTTCCCTCGTAATCTGATTAACAGCCTTTTCTGCATTTATTCCTGACAAATAAATTATAACCGGAATAAGCTTCTGCGGAAGCAAATCATCTAAAGCATTCTTAAATTGCTTCCTTGAGTATTTATCAAAATCTCTTTGGATTCTTTCATCCAGCTTTTCCTCCGAAAGAGCCGGCTTTAAATCTATAGAAAGCTTTATATCCTTAAAGTCATACGAAAGAAGATGCCTGCTTGCGCTCAATATTACAGGACCGGATACTCCGAAATGAGTAAAAATCATCTCACCGAAATCATTATAAATTTCTTTGCCGTTGGGATTTCTGAATTCCACCGCTACATTTTTTAATGATAAGCCTTGCAGCTCCCTTGCCCATGCTTCCTTAACAACCAAGGGAACCAGCGATGGCTTTAAATCAGTTATTGTATGGCCTGCTTTTTTTGCAATCTGATATCCGTCTCCCGTCGAGCCTGTTCCGGGGTATGACATTCCTCCAACAGCAAGAATAACAGCGTCTGCCTCCATAATCCTGCCGTTAATGAGTTCTACCCCCTTGGCATTGCCATCCCTTACCAGTATTTTTTTAACGGCAGATTCCGTCATTACCTTAACCTTACTATTATTTAAAAACGTGTGAAGTGCATGCATAACATCCTTGGCAGAATCAGATGCCGGAAATACCCTTCCTCCCCGTTCAACCTTCGTATTAACACCAAGCTTATTTATAAATTCTATCAAATCCTCATTTGAAAAGGTATAAAAGGCCGAGTACAAAAAATTACCGTTTCCGGGTGTATTCTCAATCAAGCCTTCGATATCTGTGGCATTTGTTATATTACACCTTCCTTTGCCGGATATAAGGAGCTTCTTTCCAAGACGTTCATTTTTCTCCAGTAAAACAACCTCACTGCCTCTTTGGGCAGCAATGCCTGCAGCCATAATACCAGCAGGGCCGCCGCCTACAACTATTACCTTGTTTCGAGTCATACCTATCCTTCCTTAAAGCCATAAAAGTCAATTAATATCGGCTGAAGAAGCTCTACAGCTTGCCGTCATGATTGTCATCCTTGTCATAAACATTATATTCATCCCAAACCTTTTCAAGATGCTCAAAGGTATTGTATACTTCGTTTTTTCGCCTCATACCAATAGCGGCAATAAGTGCGTTTATAACACTCAGCGGTGCAACAAGGGAGTCCACAAATGAAGCCATATCACTTCTTGCAAGCAAGGACATGTTTGCACACTGTGCAACAGGAGACTCAACACTGTCCGTCAAGGCAATTGTCTTAGCTCCCTGATTCCTTGCAAACTGTAACGCGTTGATGGTTCTTTTTGAGTAACGGGGATAGCTGATACCAATAACAACATCCCCCGCCTGAGCCCGCATTATCTGTTCAAACATTTCGCTTACACTTGTTGTATGGACAAGCCTGACATTGTCAAATATTAAATTGAAGTAAAATCCGAGAAAACTTGCAAGAGTAGCTGAGCTTCTCACTCCAAGAATAAAAATTCTGTTTGCCTCCAAAATAGTCTCTACAACATTATTAAAATCATCAAGGTCAATTTGATCCAGTGTTATCTTTATTTTCTCTATATCTGACTGCAGTACGCTTTTTAAAACATTATCCTCGTTTATTCTGTTTGAAGAAACCTCTATTCTCTGCACAGATGTAAGCTTGCTCTTTATAAGCTCCTGCAGCACCTTCTGAAGCTTTGGATAACCGTCATATCCCAGCTCTATGGCAAATCTCACAACTGTTGATTCACTGACTCCAACAATCTCTCCGAGTTTGGCTGCCGTTACATATGCCGCCTTATCGTAATGATCGACAATATAATTGGCAATAAGCTTCTGACCTTTGCTGAAGCCTTCATAACGCTCTTGTATTATGTTCAATAAATCATTATTCTTTTGTGTATTCATAACCTCACCAGCCTAAACATTAATGTAATATATTATTCTGTATGCAAATAACCAAACTCAAATAAAAACTTACTTACATTCTACCTTTTTGCAAGCTAAAAATCAAGCTCTTGCAAATTATGTTTATTTATTAATAGGACTTACATTCTCAAAGGTTTAAAACTGATTATTTCCAGGAAATACAAGTAAATTCATAAATACTTACGAATAAAATTTCTGTATTTGACAAAAAAGATAACATATAAATAAAAAATATACTAATAATAAAAATTAAACACTCTGCTTTCCCAATGAAAAATCTACCGGTGCCCAAACTTATCAAAGGCCTGCTTTAAAATTATTGCTTGAATAATGGTTCCTGCGATTATTTCTAACCTGTCCTTCATTTAATAAGTTTGCACACCTTAAATTTTCAGCCGTAAGGAAGTTTGTTTAAGTATTCCAACCCTGTAGGAGAATTTTTATGATACAAATAGATGATGCAGGAAGCGGCAGCTTTGTCGGAGGAACTTGTATCGGTTTTTATAGGCCGGAAACAAATGAATACTATTTCGATATTATTCCTGTTGAATTATATAGCTTTGAAAACTTCAAAAAAAAGCTTTATCTGGAGGATGTCCTTGCTATAGCAATTAAAGCCTTTGAAGCTCTTAATGTAAACAAAAATGAAACAATAGAAATTTGCAGGGGATATATGTTTGAAAAACTCAAAGGCTGGTTGTCTTCGCAGGGTTTCTGCTGGTATGTAACCCAGATTACAGGCAAAATTCAGGATGTTGTTGAAAAAAACTTTGAATTGTATACAATAAATCTAGGCCTTCCGGCTGAATATATAAAATATACAAGATATCCCTTTCATTTTCATAAGCTTTTGAGATGGGTTCTGTCTGATTATGACAACAGGATATCCTTATGTAAGGTTGGATGGAAAAGCTGGCAAAGGCTCAAGGATATAAAAACAACTGTTTCTTACGGAAAAATGAAGCATACCAATTTTTACTGTCTGAAATGCGGCAAGCGCATAAAAGCCGGCACAGATGTTGCTGTTCTGGAATTCTTCAGTAACAAGCGTAATTATATATATTTGCATAAGAAGTGTAAAAATTAATTTGCTTCCCGTAATTTATTAAAACTTCTGATTATTTATTTTTATATTTATCTATAAGCTCCTTAAACCTTTGTGTGTTTTTGTATTTATCATATACGGGGTCTGCTTCTGACAGCTCCCAAACAGGACAATCATTCTTCAAGGCCAGCTCAACATTTTCATAAAAGCCAGCTTCGTTTTCTTCCGATGCGTATATTTCCGATAAGGTGGAATAAGCATATCCGTTTTTGCTATTTAATCCGATAGCCTTATTAACGTCATCTAAAGCTAAGCTCATATTTCCCATGCCTATGTATGAAACAGCACTTCCGTTATATAAATCAGACAGCTCCTCTCTGTTATCTTCCGGTATTAGCTCTAACGCCCTTTGATAATCCTCTATTGACTTGTTAAGACTCTCATTATATTTTTCAAGTTCAGATGCTTTTTTATACTCCATGGCTAAATCACAGAACGTGCTGGCTCTGTTTATAAGATATAATGAATCCTTTGGAATGAGCTTAAGGGCATTATTATAGTCTTCCATTGCTTTATGGTATTTTTTCTGCTCAGAATAGGCATTTCCCCTGTTATTATATGCCGCAGCATGCTCCCTGTCATATTCGATAGCCTTTGTATATAAATTTATCTTCTCGTCAATATTATCAGAATTATAGGCTTTATTAAAATACTCTGATGCTTTTGCCTTATTTTCGGATTCCTTTGCCTTATTTTCGGATTCCTTTGCCTTATTTTCGGATTCCTTTGCATTATCAGCCAATTCGTTTACTTTAGCTATAATAGCTTCCAATTCACCCTTGGTTTTTGTATAATTAGCCTCCAACTCCTTTATCCTGTCATCAGCCAAGGATTGAAAGCTTGTCTTTATTCCCTCCAAATCTATCGCTATTGTTTCATAGCCTTTTTGCACACCCTCATATGAATCCTGTGTTGCCACGGCACATTCAGCCGCCGTCCTTGCTTCCGTTTTTACGGTTTCAAATTCCTCCTTTGATTTATCATATTCTGTTTTTGATTCATTGAATTTTAGTATGGAGGTATTATAATCAGCTTTTGATTTATCAATTTCTTTTTCTAATAAATTGAACCTATAATTTTGAAGAATAAAGGTTCCCACTGTTGAAACAGCTACTATTATTGCAATTATTACCGAGAGCAGTGTCAGCAGGGAATTTATTCTATTTATGGTGTTATCGGCAGATGCCAGAATATTATTCTCCTTATCAATCAATAGCTTGTTAATATCCGCCTGAACAGCTAATTTATCTGATAATTCAGCTTTTTCCTTATTAAGCTGCTCTATTTTCTGCTTTAACTCCTTTACCTGTGTATCCTCATTACTATCTGCACGGCAAATCTGAGTAAATGAAGCAAATATAATAAGCATAGCAAAAAACAAGCAGACACATACAAAATTTCTTTTCATTCTCTCACCTCCTTAAATAACTTGATATAACAAATAAGTTATTTCAACATATAATTTCAAATTCCTTTATTTTATGAATTTTTTTGAACACTTTTAAAAGGCTTCCAGCATATTGAACGCTGAAAGCCTTTTGGAAGGAATATGTGTATTTGTATCCGTATTGCAAGGAATTCCTCTTAACAGATACTTTTAATTGCCAGATTATTTAGTTCCTGCTTACGGTGGCAGCATGTATAAATACAATTTTTATTCAATTTATATTTTTGTTCTGAATCTCTCAAGCATACCATACAGGCCCCATTTATTCTGATTGTTAATCCTTGAGATATTTCCCACGCAGTACTGCTTGCCGTCTCTTTTGCCTATTTCGGAAACTGCGGCTGAAATTGCGGCGACTACCTCCGGATTTATATCGCCCTTTGCCTTTGGAGCGTTTTTAGCGGCTTCAGACTTTTGTCTGTCCTCTATTCTCTGCTTAAAGAACTTTTCGGCAACCTGCGGAAGCATAGCATATGACAAGACATCCTCCTCCTGTTCAAGGAAGTCCTTTATTTCTCCTTTTATCTTTTCAAGCTCAGGCTCGATTAAATCCGCCGGCCTGCATGTTATAGGCTTTTCATCCCCTAAAATCTTTTTCATAATTTCTTCGCTGACAGGTGCGGGGGTCTTTCCGTATTCACCCTTGACAACGCCCTTTGATTCCTTCGGAACCATCTTGTATCTTTCACCTGTTATAACATTAAGAACAGCCTGTGTTCCGACAATCTGGCTTGAAGGCGTAACAAGAGGAGGATAACCGAAATCTTCCCTTACTCTGGGTACCTCCTTCAAAACCTCTTCATATTTATCCAGGGCATTTGACTGCTTCAGCTGGGAAACAAGGTTGGAAAGCATTCCTCCTGGAACCTGATATATGAGAGCATTCACATCAACACCCATAACCTTTACATCAAGCAAGCCGCTTTCAATATACTTTTCCTTTAGTGGTCTGAAGTAATCTGCAATCTCACTGAGCTTTTCCAGCTCCAGTCCAGTGTCATGGGGTGTGTTCTTAAGAGTTGCAACCAACGGCTCGGTAGGCGGCTGTGAGGTTCCCATTGCCATAGGGGATATTGCACAGTCAACCACATCAACACCTGCCTCAATTGCCTTCAAATATGTCATTGAAGCAACACCGCTTGTATAATGGGTATGCAGCTGTACCGGCACGCTTACATTTTCCTTGAGTGCCTTGACCAGGTCATATGCCTGATAGGGAACTAACAGTCCCGCCATATCCTTAATACAGATTGAATCAGCTCCCATGCTTTCAAGTCTTTTTGCATCCTTCACAAAAAGCTCCAGACTGTGAACAGGACTTACAGTATAACAAATACAGCCCTGTGCATGTCCGCCTTCCTTTTTGCAGGCCTTCATTGCTGTTTCTATGTTTCTGGGATCATTCAGTGCATCGAATATTCTCATGATATCCATACCGTTGGCAATGGCCTTTTGTACGAAATATTCCACAACATCATCCGCATAATGCTTGTATCCCAAGAGATTCTGACCTCTCAGCAGCATTTGAAGCTTTGTTTTTTTTGCAGCATTTTTTATTTTTCTGAGTCTCTCCCAGGGATCCTCATTCAAAAATCTCAAGGATGCGTCAAATGTAGCTCCGCCCCATGCTTCTAACGAGTGGTAGCCTATATCATCAAGCTTCTCGACAATCGGAAGCATATCCTCTGTTCTCATTCTGGTTGCAATAAGTGACTGATGTGCATCTCTGAGCACTGTTTCAGTAATTCTTACTCCTGCCATGATTTGTCCCCCTTTTCTAATTATTTCAGCTCTTTCAGACTTCCCGGCATAAACTGTAACCGGGCTTGGTCCTTTTTATTCAATAACAGCCATAACTTCACGCGCAACAACAGACTGACCCGCGCTTACATTTAATGCGGCAACCCTTCCGTCTATCGGTGAAACTATCTCATTTTCCATTTTCATAGCCTCAAGTATCAGCAATACCTGTCCTTTTTTAACAGTATCTCCCGCGGCAGCCTTAACCTTTAAAACCGTGCCGGGCATAGGAGCAATTACCTCTCCTGTATTGCCTGAAGCCGGCTGTGCTGTTTTTGCGGCACGCGGCGCGGCAGATTTCGACGCCATTCTTGCTGCAGGTGCGGCAGCATTTGAGGCCGCTCCGCCAACTTCCTGAACCTCTACCTCATATGGGTTTCCATTAACCTTTATAATATATTTGCTCATAAGCTATTACCTCCGTTTTGCCTCAGCGGCATCTTTTATCATACATCAGGCACAAATATGTGCGAGACTTAATTTGCAGTATCTTAACAGATATCAAAGCGGAATATTACCGTGCTTTTTAGCAGACCTGTTCTCTCTCTTTGTATTGAGCAGCTCAAGAGCCATGATTATTCTTAATCTTGTTTCTGACGGCTCTATAACATCGTCAACATAACCTCTTGCGGCAGCGACATATGGATTTGAAAATTTATCTCTGTATTCTTCTATTTTTTCTTTTCTGGTTTCAGCAGGATTTTCAGAAGCAGCAATATCCTTTTTGAAAATTATGTTTGCGGCTCCGTCAGGCCCCATTACGGCTATTTCTGCTGAAGGCCATGCAAACACCATATCTGCTCCTATTGTTTTGCTGTTCATTGCGATATAAGCTCCACCGTATGCCTTTCTCAAAATGACATTTACCTTTGGAACCGTTGCCTCGGAGAATGCATACAACAGCTTTGCGCCATGCCTGATTATACCGTTGTGCTCTTGTGCCACACCCGGTAAAAATGCCGGAACATCCGTCAAGGATAACAGCGGAATATTAAAAGCATCACAGAAGCGTACAAAGCGAGCAGCCTTATCTGCCGCATTCATGTCTAATGAACCTGCCATTACCTTTGGCTGGTTTGCAACTATACCAACAGATTTTCCGTTTAACCTGCCAAAGCCTATTATAATATTCTGTGCAAAATAGCTCTGTATTTCCATAAAATTGCCGTCATCGACAATATGCCCGATGACCTCGTACATATCATATGCCTTATTTGACTCCTCAGGAATAATTTCATTAAGACTGTCAGCTATCCTGTCTGCACTGTCAGTTACGCCATAATACACGGTATCTGAAACATTGTTGTCGGGAATAAAGCCGAGCAGTATTTTTATATCCTCAATACATTCCTGCTCATTTGCACACTTGAAGTGTGCCACACCGCTCACTCCCGTGTGTACCTCTGCACCTCCGAGAGCTTCTGCGGAAACATCCTCACCTGTTACCGACTTAATTACCTGAGGTCCTGTTATAAACATCTGGCTGGTTTTGTCAACCATAAATATAAAGTCTGTGATAGCAGGAGAATATACGGCTCCGCCTGCACAAGGCCCCATAATTACTGAAATCTGAGGTATAACACCCGATGCAAGCGTATTCCTGTAAAAAATATCCCCATAGCCTGAAAGCGCATCCAAGCCTTCTTCAATTCTTGCTCCGCCCGAATCATTAATTGATATAAACGGTGCTCCCATTTTTAACGCCATATCCATTACCTTTGTAATCTTTTTGGCATGCATTTCACCCAGTGAACCGCCTATAACCGTAAAGTCCTGCGAGGAAACAAATACCTTTCTTCCGTCAACTGTACCGTATCCTGTGACAACACCGTCACCCGCAAGCTTCTTCTTCTGCATGCCAAAGTCAAAGCATCTTGATTCAATAAAAGCATCTACCTCTACAAAACTGTTTTCATCAAATAACAAATCTATTCTTTCTCTGGCAGTCAGCTTTCCATCATTATGCCTTTTATCAATCTTATCCTTTCCACCGCCTAATGCAATGGAACTTTTCAAGCTTTTCAAGCTCTCGATTTTTTCACTCTGTGACATTTGCCAATCACCTCTTTAAGAAAATTATATATGACCAATACTTATTATTAGTTATTATTACCTAGTAATAAGTATATAATATGCCATTATATAGTGTCAAGGTATTGAATTGAATAATTATAATAAAATATATTTTATAAATTAACAAATTTTATTCTTTTGTATCATATTGACTAATGCTATAATTTACGTGTAATATTTTAAACAGATACTTCAGGGAGTGTGAATAAATGGATAATCCAAACGAAACAAATCCTAACAAAGAATACGATTCAGACATGCACGATATGCAAGCGAACAGACAAAGCAATTTTTACGGTATGGACAATCAGCAAGACCCTTACAGCATGAACGGATATCAGCAGACAGCCTTTTTTATGAATTCCATAATTGACAGTCTTTCAGGATGGATGAGGTTTATGGGCATATGCACGTTCATATGCGGAATACTGTCATGCTTAGGCATAATAACAGCGGTTATAGGTGTACCCTTAATTTTTGCAGGAATTGCTCTTCAAAAGAGCTCAAAAAGCCTTAAAGCATACAAACAGTACAACAACTCCTATATGCTCAACGAAGTCTTTATATCCATGAATAAGTACTTTAAAATTCAGGGGATACTGACTATCGTTGCGGTTATTGTTTTGATTATCTGTATTATAGTATCTGTATTTTTTATGATTATGGCATATTTTTCATTTAATAATTACTACTATTATTAGTACCGGTAATAAAACTACAGGTTAGCATCAGCGGGTATATACGGGCTGAAAAAACCTCAGCAGAGGCTTTTCAGCTCTTTTTCCGAAAGCCTTCTCCACTTTCCCTCCGGCAGCTCGCCAAGAGCCACAGAGCCTATTGATATTCTTTTTAATGAGAAAACCTTATGACCTATTGCTTCACACATTTTTCTCACCTGTCTGTTTTTCCCTTCATGGATTGTTATATGAACTAATGAATTGTTCCTTAAGCTGCTTATAATTTCTATCTTTGCAGGAGAAGTAGTATAATCCTCTATTTTAAGCCCCTCCTCAAACATTTTTATTTCCTTTTCGCCGGGAGCCCCTGAAATAACAGCCTCATATACCTTATTAATCTCGTGCTTCGGGTGTGTCAGCTGATATGTAAAATCTCCGTCATTGGTCAGCAGTATAAGTCCCGAGGTATCATAATCAAGCCTGCCTACCGGATATAGCCGTATATTGATATCCCTTACAAGATCCAATACCGTAAGCCTTCCAAACTGATCCTTTGCGCTTGAAACATATCCCGCAGGCTTATGAAGCATTATATATATTTTTTCCTCTTCAAGAACTACAGGTTTCCCGTCTACGGCAACCCTGTCCCCGGAGGAAACCCTGACTCCCATATCTGTAACTGTCCTTCCGTCCACGGTAACTCTGCCCTGCCTTATAATGCCTTCGGCTGCTCTTCTTGAAGCAATGCCTGCATGTGCTAAAAATTTCTGCAATCTCATATCTTCCATTTATATAATATCCTTCTTGACTAAATATGTATCAAATGTATTTTATTATTCGTTAATGACAGAGTCAATATAAAGTTTTAGATTAGTCTGAAAGCAAAACCCGAACTGCTTTAAAAAGGACACATATCATAAAGTCAATTACGGTTGAAAACTTGTACTTCAGAAGGCTTTCAGCCGATAGTAATTGACTTCCGATATTTTATCGTGCGAAGGCTTGAACCGCATTGACTCTTCCGGCTATTACCGGCAAAAAGACGAGAACTTTCAGTTCCCGCCTTTAAATAAAACACCTTTTTAAGCTTCCTCATCTTCCTTGTCTTCTTTATCCTCTTTTTTCTTTTTCTTATTGCAGCCGCCGTTATCCTTTTTATCGGAATGTCTTGAACATAAGATGTCATTGATTTTATCAACTACTCCCGGTATAAGATCTAAAACCTTATCTATAGATGTATTTATATCCACAGGCAGCAGCTTTACCTGATTTTCACCGCATACCATAAATGCAACCGGATTAATTGAAACTCCTGCGCCGCTGCCTCCGGCAAAGGGCAATTTGCCCGGCCCCTCTTCACTGCTGCCTGCTTGCTGGCCATAATCACCGCCTCCGGCAGCAAATCCGAAGCAAACCTTGGATATGGGAATTATCACCGTCCCATCCGGTGCCTGAACAGCATCTCCTACGATAGTATTTACATCAACCATTTCCTTAATACTTTGCATTGCTGTAGTCATTAAACCTTCTATTGGATGCTCTGACATCACCATCACCACCTTTTCTGTTTTTCAGATAAAATATTAATAATTGTTTACACATAAGTATAATGTTTACAATTCTTATTCTAAATATGCAGCCTATATTTAATTTCCACATTTTTTCCTTGAAATCCGCTTCAATTATAATTTTTTTATTTTTAACAATAAAATTACTGCAAACAGCTGTCTCCAGCAATCCCGATAAATTCCACAGCAATCCATACAGAAAGGCAGTGTTAAAAGCATCTCCGGTTCCTTCCTTGAGATAAACCTCTATTTCTTTAATGGTAACTCCCTTTTTCAATATTTTTAACGCTTTTAATATATCAGGAAAACTCTTTTTAAATATCTTAAAATCTATTTTCTTACCGTAACTTTTCTTCTTTTTCTTATTTTCCTTTTTCCTTGCAGGATAAACCGCAATATCCTTCTTAAACTTATCGCCAAAAAAGTAAACCGTTACGGAGACATTACAAGCAAGGCTTTCCATAATAAATGAAAAACCCAAAGTAACCCTGCCCCATATTATTAATATAATTACAGTAAAAGCAATAGCTGAAAATACATAAAAAATAACCAAGAGTGAAATCACCTCCTGGTTATTTTTGACACTTTACAATGATTTAAATCATTATACATACAATAAACATTATTTATTCACAATTAAACTCTCTGCTTCAAGAAGCTCCTCAAGATTCAGCTCGCTTAAATCCTGAATATCCAGCATAGGTAAATCCCGGATGGACTTAAACCCGAAGCATCTAAGAAACTCATCGGTAGTTTCATACAGTCTCGGCTTACCCGGTGCATCAAGCTTTCCGGCTTCTTTTATAAGATTTCTTTCTAACAGTCTCGTAACGGCACTGTCAGAATTAACCCCCCTTATTTGTTCAATCTTAGCCTTTGTAAGAGGCTGGTTATAGGCGACTATTGATAAAACCTCATATGCGGCTTGAGACAAGGCTTGCTTTTGCCGTATCTGATACAGCTTCGATACATATTCGAAATTATCAGGCTTAGAGCACATCTGATATTTATCATTTATTTCTCTTATAATAATACCTCTGTCGGACTTGTTATATGTATCCATCATATTTTTAATCAGATTTCGAGCCGTTTTCCTGTCAAGCTCTAGTATCTCACATATCTTATCCAAGGACAAAGCATCGCCGCAGGAAAAAATCAGGCTCTCAATAATGCTTTCTATAGTACTTATTTCCATTCTTACCTCCACACCCCGTCTGGGAAACTAAAACTCATTAATATTTTCTTTAATATCATTATATATCTGATATTCATCAATTTCCTCATCGGAATTACTGATAACCTGTATTTCAGAAAACTGCTTATTTTGAACTATCCTTACCCTTTTCATCTTTGCCAGCTCAAGTATTGCCATAAATCCGGTAACCACCTCTGTTTTAGACCTGCTTTTCAAGGAAAACAGCTCTGAGAATATAAAAGAGGTCTTGTTTATTAATTGTTTTACTACTTCTCTGATTTTACTTCTCAAAGAAACCTTTTCGTGCTCAATAAGCTTAGTTATATTCTTTGCCCCTGCGTTCATTTTTTTCCTATTTCTTTCAAGCAAGGAGATATATTGTTTTCTGAGAACCTGAGGATCTATTTCCAGTACCTCTTCTATTACAGGCAGCTCTAACGGCTCCGGCAACCTGTAAACAGCAGTCTCCCATTTCTTTTCCATTTCCCTCAGCCCGGCGGTAAATTCCTTGTAACGCTTATATTCTACCAATCGCCTTACAAGCTCTTCCCTTGGGTCAATTTCCTCTTCCTTCTCTTCCTTTTTGTCAGGCAGAAGCATTTTTGACTTAATATGCAAAAGCGTAGAAGCCATAACCAAAAACTCGCTGGCAATCTCTAAATCAGGACTCTGCAAATCATACAGGTAGTCCAGATATTGATCTGTAATAACATTTATAGGGATATCATAGATATCCACCTGATTTTTTTCAAATAAATGAAATAATAAATCAAACGGCCCTTCAAAGTTGTCAAGTTTTAATTTACATGCATTTGTAAGAGAGCTTTCCATCCTTACCACCCAAAAAATTTTTTAGATAAAACGAACTACTCTAGTTTATCATAATTAGGACAATGTTTACAATAATATTAAGGGGAATAACACGTAAATCAATTCTGTGCATGCTAATGCAAGCCATTCCGGCAAATCAATAAAATGAGCCTAAAAGCACCTTCCTTGACTGGTTTAGGATTCAAGTCCGGCAGTTTGTGAATTTTCCTGCATATTTATAAGCAGTGTGGATTTTTGTGGAAATCATATTTTTTTATATAGACATTTAAAGGAACTTAACGTACAATTAAATATCAATCAGAAGTACAATTTATTTCCTGATATCGGAAATATGAGCTTGAACAAACATAGTTCATTTTCAAGCTGCAAAATCACAAATGGGTTTTGGCATGTGCGGCTGTATATATATTAAAAATTGATATGTACCCTGCGAAGCAGAGGTTTTCCAAAGAAAGCTTCACCAAATTTTTGTGCCGGAAACCCGGCGTGGGAGGTTAATATGTTTAGTAATATGTTTACTCAGGAAGCCATGATATATAATTTAATGATTTTACCGGGAATCCTTTTGGGCTTTGTCCTTCATGAATACGCACATGCATTGACAGCAGACAGGCTGGGAGATTCCACTCCGCGCTCCATGGGAAGAATAACCTTAGACCCTAGGGCACATATAGATATAATAGGCTTTATTTTAATACTTATAGTGGGCTTCGGATGGGCAAAGCCTGTAATGACAAATCCTCGCAATTACAAAAATCTCAGAAGGGACAGTATACTTGTTTCTCTGGCAGGACCGTTGACAAACTTTCTACTTGCCATTGTTTTTATTTTATTATTAAAAATATTTATGTTTACAGGTGCTTTTTCGTCAAACGAACAGCTTCAGATTAATATAACCCGGATGCTTTTTTACTCCGGACGTATAAATATCCTCTTATTTGTACTAAATTTACTGCCCATTCCGGCATTGGACGGATACCATGTGCTTACAAGCCTTTTTAACACTTGGAAATACCGTATTTTCAGCATATTGGAGCAATACGGCATGTTTATCTTTATGCTTTTGGCTTTTACTAATATATTGGGCAGGATAATAAATCCAATAACCCAAAATATTTATGACTTACTAATCAAATTGATATTGTAAATAATTAATTTTTACTTAATTTACCTAAAGAGACAATATATCGTCGCGAAGGCTTGAACCGTAATTGACTTTAGCTAAGAACAGGAGGTACAGCCGGTGCGAACAGTTGAGCAGTATTGGTTGGACTTTGAAAAAATAGGTTTTATAAAGGAACTTTGCGATCAGCTCAAAAACTGCCAACTGAATGGAGAAGCGCTGAAGATTTTTGTCGGGGCAAAGCACTGGAGGCCTTTGCAATTACTCTGGATTATATCTGTACCAATAAAAAAGAGCCTTCTGTTCGGCTCTCACCCTTTGACAGAAAGGCTCTGGAAAATGTTCGGAAGCAATTATCGGAGTGCTTGCTGAATCCTCCTCAAATCAAGGAGCTGACACGTATCACTGGACTGAATAAACAGAAGCTGATGTCCGGTTTTAAGCTGCTCAACGGTATAACCATTTATGAATATGTGAAGCGAGTTCGAATGCAAAAGGCGCTTGAGCTTTTAATGGAAAGTGATATGCCTGTTCTGGAAATTGCCAAGAGCGTCGGTTACTGCGGCGACGGGCATTTTCACAAGACCTTCCGTGATGTGTATGGTACAACGCCGGGAAAACTGCGAAAGGCAAGTCAGGAAAATATGAAGTAACAGGTACGAAATGCCGGACAGTCCAAAACTGTTCAATACTTCGTACCTGCTTCAGGTTCAAGCTCTTCCAACATTAAACCATCTTAAAAGCAAACGGCTGAACAGCTTCATAAAAGATATTCTGCTTACGGCCTCATTTGCAACCAAGTCAAACCTGCCTACCTCATTACCGTCAATCTTATATACAATATCTCCAACCTTTTGATTCAGTTCAACCGGTGCAGTCAGCTCAGGTGTGAGTACTACTTCTTTTTCTATTTTACCCTTTTCGCCCTTTGCAACCAATACACTTGTGTCACTGCCATATGCCGCGCTTACTATCAGCTTTGTACCCTTTTTAACAGATATATTGCCAACCAGACTTCCCTTCTGATCCAGGCTCACGACTTCATAATTAGCAAATCCGTAGTCCATAAGCTTTCTGGCTTCTGCAAATCTGGTATTTGAATCTGGTTCTCCCAGAACTACTGAAATAAGTCTTAAATTATTTCTTTTTGCGGTTGCCGTTAAATTAAAGCCTGCTTTGCTTGTAAACCCTGTTTTAAGCCCATCGGTATTGGCATAAAATCTAATTAATTTATTTGTATTATCCAGATTAAAGGTGCCGTTTCTGAAGGTATCATGCCGTATGCCTGTAAACTCAAGAATCTTAGGGTGCTTGACAATAAGCTCTCTGGACATAAGTGCGACATCATTTGCAGAGCTGCTGCCGTCATCCTCCAATCCTGTACAGTCCAAAAAACGGGAGTCCTTCATTCCCAGCTCCTCAGCCCTTCTGTTCATTTCGGCAACAAAGGCCTCCTCGCTGCCGCAGACCTTTTCCGCCAATGAAACAGTTACGTCATTGGAGGAATGTATTGCCAGAGCCTTTAACATTTCAGTAACAGTGAATTCCTCTCCCGCTTCTATATACGCTTGGGAGCCGCCCATTCCTGCCGCGTATTCCGACACAGTAACCTTATCGTCAAAGGAAAGTTTCCCAGAATCAATGGCTTCCATAATCAAAAGCATAGACATAACCTTTGTTACACTTGCAATAGCCAACTTTTCATGACTGTTTTTTTCAGTTAGTATCTTTCCTGAAGCTGCATCCATAAGCACAGCCGATTTTGCCTTTAAATCCAAAACATTCGTTTTGGCAACGAGTTTATTTACAGCTACTTCGTCAAATTTTGCCGATGCCTCAACAGCTTCTTCATTAAAATCGGCAAAAACATTAACCGGCATTGCCGTTAAAAGTATAGCCATAATAGTGATGTATGCTATTAATAACCTTCTTTTCACTATGGTCCCTCCAATATTAACTATATAGTGTATAACATAAGATTAGTCCTAGTTAATTTTTATGCAGAACCATAATGGTATATTCTGTTTATAATAAATTTTATTTTAGTCTCCGTACCAAAGAATATTGTCATTTGAAGCCCTGTATCTGCCAAATCATTTATTGTCGATATAGGCCAAAATCAAAGGTTTTATTTCAGGCTTGCTTTCACAAAAATGAATAGCCTTATCCAATAGAGCACACGCCGGGGATATCTTTTCCTGCTTGTTTGTATATAGGCTGGCTATTATATCCCCCTTTTCCACATGATCTCCGGTTTTTTTTCTGAACAATATACCTGCCGCATAGTCGATGCTGCTTTCCTTTGTTTCTCTTCCTGCTCCAAGCTCAAGAGAAGCCACTCCTATAGTGTCTGTTTTCATTGATGCTATATATCCGTCATATTGGGATATATAATCATATTTATATGCCGCCTGAGGGAAAAGACTGTAATCATTAATAACTCTTTTATTTCCGCCCTGTCTTTCGATTAATTCCTCAAGCTTTAAAATCGCTCTTCCGCTTTCAACAGCCTCCCTCACCATTTGCTTACATTCATCAAGGGTGCCAAGCTCACAAATCTCCAGCAGCCGTGCAGCCAATTCAAAGGACACCTCCATTAAATCGCGAGGTCCTTTATTTTTTAATGCTTCAATAGCCTCAATAATCTCCAGAGAATTACCAACAGCATACCCTAAAGGAATATCCATATCAGTTACCACTGCAACCGTACGTCTCCCTGTGTTCTCACCTATTTTAACCATTTCCCGCGCCAGCTTTACAGAATCCTCCAGCGACTTCATAAAAGCGCCGCTGCCGGTTTTAACATCAAGTACGATTCTGTCCGCACCTGAGGCCAATTTCTTGCTCATTATACTGCTTGCTATCAGAGAAATGTTATTAACTGTGGCAGTTACATCTCTGAGAGCATAAATTTTTTTGTCGGCAGGGGCCAGATTACCTGTCTGTCCTGCAATTGAAATGCCTGTTTCCTTTACGTTTTTAATAAAAACCTCGCGTGAAATTGCCGTATTAAAGCCCGGAATGGCTTCCAGCTTATCTATTGTCCCTCCGGTATGTCCCAAGCCCCTTCCGGACATCTTTGCAACCGGAATCCCGCATGCAGCAACTATCGGTGCCAGAATAAGAGTTGTCTTGTCTCCCACACCTCCCGTACTGTGCTTGTCCGCTTTTATTCCCGGGATTTCCGACAAATCAACCATATCGCCCGAATGAGCCATTATGGTAGTTAAATCAGCTGTTTCTCTCTCATTCATACCCCTTAGGAAAATTGCCATTAGCAATGCTGCCGCCTGATAATCAGGAATATTACCGCTGCAGTATTCCGTAATAAAATATCTGATTTCTTCTGAATCCAGTTCAAATCCGTCTCTCTTTTTTTCAATAATATCATACATCCTCATTTTAATTTCCTCCATAATGAAGCTGCTTATCCTTTAAACACAGCCGGTTTTTTCTGTATAAATAAAAAGGGAGTACTCATAAGGAGTATCCCCAATATAATGCTAAACTAAGCTCTCGGATGGGTCTTTTTGTAAACCTCTTTAATTTTATTCTTTGCCATCTGTGCATATATCTGAGTTGAGGATATATCCGAATGTCCGAGCATTTCCTGTATTGATCTTAAATCTGCGCCGTTTTCAAGTAAATGTGCTGCAAAAGAATGTCTTAGAGTATGAGGCGTAATATCCTTATTTATGTTTGCCTGATTTTTATAGTGCTTTATAATTTTCCAAAAACCTTGTCTGGTAAGCCTTTTACCGTTTATATTCACAAACAGGGCTTCGTCATTGGCATCCTGCAGCAATAATTTTCTGGACTTTGTCAAATATTCCTGTACTGCGGCTACAGATATCGTTCCAATTGGAATTGTACGCTCACGGCTGCCTTTATTACATGTAATATAGTTAAGCTCCAGATTTATGTCATCTATATTCAGCGAAATAAGCTCAGAAACCCTGATACCTGTGGCGTAGAGCAGTTCCAGCATGGCTTTGTCCCTGATACCCTTTAAATCAAGACACTTAGGCTGTTCAAGAAGCAGCTCCACCTCCTGAGTCGACAGTATCTGCGGAAGCTTTTTTTCAACCTTGGGTGATTCAAGCTCATTTGTGGGATCAGTGTCAATAACCTTGTTTTTATATAAATACTGATAGAAAGATCGAATAGAAGCTAAATTCCTTGAAATTGTCGAGGTTGCTCTCCCTTTCTTCTGCAGATGCAGAAGATAAGCAATCACAGTGGTTTTATTCGTCATGGCAATGTTTGTGACATAAATATCATGGAGATATGAAATATACTGTTCTATATCCCTCTTATATGATTGAAGCGTATTGAGGGACAGTCTTTTATCACTCTCAAGGAAACTAATAAATGGTTCTATGTGGCCTTCCATTAACAACGACTCCTTTTATTATCTATTTAAGCACTAACTCCAATATTTCAAATCCATTGGTTTTCATAATGTCTAGTTGCTTTTCACTTTATATTCTAATACAAATATTTCTATTTTTAAAGGATTATTTTGTATTTATATCTAAATATATCAAAAGGACTAAATTAACAAACCTTTACACCCATTTCAGGAATAAAATTCAAGGAATCCGTCAGCGGAAAACCTCTTTCAGCTGTAATTGATTAAAGTCAATTACAGTTCAAGCCTTCGCGACAATATATCGTCTTTTTAGGCGAATTAAGCTTTCAAGCTAATTTTAAACACAGTTTGGGTTTGAATTTGTTTTGACTTTAGGGGGCTTCAGCCTCAAACCCAAACTATCGACCGATGAAATCGGTTTTCAGCCGATAGTAATTGACTTTATGAATTAAGAAAAAATAATGTTCCTGAAGAAATATAGGTTTCAAATATTGTTGCAAGAAACAGAAATATAGAAAAAAACACTGTTACAAAGCTATAAGGCCCTATTTTTTGCATAACTCCGTTTTCATCCTTAATTGACTTTTTCAGCCAGCTTTTAAGGATACCCCGTGATAATTTTATCCCGTTAACCCCAAGTGCAATTAAGCAAGGAATAACAATAATTTCTTTTGGAAGAAAGCAAAAAGCCGAGATAAATATTCCCTTTGTCCCTAACACTCCCATAATGACTCCCGAACTGAACCCGGTTGTAAAGCCCCTCATGCCTATAATCAAATAGTATACCGGAATACCAATTACAGTAAACCCAAGTCCCCAGAACAACACCAGTAGTTTAAAATTATCCGATAACGATATCTTGAACAGTGATATCCTGTTAATTTCATCGCTGTTAAGAATCTTCAAAAAGCCATTCAGATATTTTGTCATATCATCCTTCTGCTGAAAATCCAAATCATTAACGGCAAAGGCACCCAGTATAACACCTATTATGTAAAACAGGAACAATCCTATATAAGTATGCTTATTGCTTTTTAGGTGGTTTTTTATAATATATCCAAAATTTTTATCAGCCATGTAATCCTCCGGCATATATCTTACTAAAGTATCTTTATGCTTTAATAAAATATATGCGGATTACATACTCTATATTACATTACATAATACATAATTTATTTTCATTCTGCCGAATGCTTATCCATTATTATTTCTCAGGCTTCTTTCAGCCATTAAAACACCTATTATTGTTTTCGCATCAGTAATTTTATGGCTCAATATCATATCCACCAGCTCACCGACAGGAA
This sequence comes from Ruminiclostridium sufflavum DSM 19573, assembly GCF_003208175.1. Lineage (GTDB taxonomy): Bacteria > Bacillota > Clostridia > Acetivibrionales > DSM-1351 > Ruminiclostridium > Ruminiclostridium sufflavum. The sequence goes on from NZ_QKMR01000010.1 coordinate 95,065, forward strand.
TCCTTTCAACATTCAGAAATTCATCCTCATCAGCGCAGGACTCTCCCTGAGTCAAATCAGTTGCCGTATACATATGGATAACTTCATTGCAAAAGCCGGGAGTTGTGTGAATGCTGATCAAATGCTCGATTTTTCCGGCTCTGAGGCCTGTCTCTTCCATCAGCTCTCTTTCAGCACAAACCCTTGGATCCTCATCAGGAGAATCCAGCTTTCCGGCAGGCAGCTCAAGAGTGGCAGCATCAAGCGGCTTTCTGAATTGCCTCACCATGTACAGCTCACCCTTTTTACTGATAGGAATAACGACAGAAGCCCCCGGATGCAAGACAATATCCCTGGTTGCTTCCTTCCCGTTGGGAAGGCTGACAGTCAGGTTTTGTACTTTTATTATGTTGCCGGTATATATATCTTCAGTTTTAAGTGTTTTCTCAGTATAGTCCATTATGACTCTCCTCCGTCAATTCTCACAAATCAAGTTATTTACAACAGCTAAAGCTTCTTTATTTCTCCGGTTGCAAGCTTGTCACACAAGTTGTTATACTCATTGTCGGCATGTCCTTTTACCTTTATCCATGTAATCCTGTGATATTCGGACAGTCTCACCAGCTCCCTCCAGAGCTCGGTATTCTTCACCTCTTCGTTTTTATTTCTTTTCCATCCGTTCTTAATCCACTTATCAAGCCAGCCCTGTCGAAATGCATTTACCAGATATGCACTGTCGCTGTATAAGTTCACACAGCATGGCTCTTTAAGCCTTTTTAAGGCTTCAAGTGCGGCTGTCAGTTCCATTTTGTTATTTGTAGTTTCTTTTTCAGAACCGGACAGTTCAATTTTATGCTCACCATAAATGAGTATTGCCCCCCATCCGCCCGGTCCCGGGTTTCCCGAGCAAGCTCCGTCCGTATATATTTCTATCTGTTTCATATGCCTCCCCATTCAAAAAACAATACTATTTTTCAACCGTAAATATTGCCAAGCTCCCGAGCCCTTTTTGTACACTCGTTCATAGCTTGTATCACAGAATTTCTGAATCCGTTCATCTCTAAAGCAGCAACAGCCTCAATAGTAGTTCCCGCAGGAGAGCATACCTGGTCTTTTAGTTCACCGGGATGCTTTCCTGTCTCAGCCACCATTTTTGCGCTGCCTGCAACTGCCTGCGATGCCAGCCTGTAAGCCGTTTGCCTTGGAATACCCGAAAGTACTGCCGCATCTGCCATTGCTTCAATCAACATAAAAATATAAGCAGGACTGCTTGAAGTCAATGCAACCACCTCGCTCATAAGCCTCTCCTCCATACATTCAACCTTGCCCAATGCTCCTAGAATACTTACAGCATTATTTATATCATCATCCTTAACACATCCGTCAAAGCTTATAAGTGTCATTCCTTCACCGATAATAGCCGGAGTATTCGGCAATGCCCTTATAACCTTTCTGCTTTCACCCAGTATACCCTTATATGTTTTCAACGGAATACCGGCGGCAATGCTTATAAAAACCTTGTCATATGAAAAGACATCCTTTATCTCTGATAATACCTTTTTAACTATATTGGGCTTAACAGCCAAAACTGTATAATCACATGCTTTTACCACTTCAATTGAATCGGCTGCCGCATTTATGCCTGTTTCCCTGCAAAGAAGATTCAACTTTTGCTTATCCACATCGTATACAAAAATATCTGAAGGTGTAACAATTTCAGCTTTTATTATTCCTTTTATCATCGCCGAGCCCATTGCACCGGTTCCTATAAAACCTATTTTATTCATAGCTTTTTTCTCCTTACCTGCTTTTATTTGTAATAATACTATTATAATACTAATTACAGGTAAAATGCTAGCAGCCTGTAAGACTATACCTGAAAGAATTAAAAATTATCGCGGGCCGGAAAAAAGGAAGCAAATAAAATGACACAGGTCATACAGCCTGTGCCACAATATAATCTTCCCAATATAAGCTAAAAATCCCGAATTTATTTTCAATACATAAGCTTTATATGCTTATACCTATCTTTAATAGCATTAATGCATACAATGAAGTTATTATTATCAGTATCAGGGCAAATACAAAGGCCATCTTAATTACCTTGTTTTCTTCACCCAGCTTGTCAATCGAGGCTGCCGCATTCTGAAGCTTTGCCGGAGATATGACACTTGCCAGACCGCCGCCGAAAGCCAAAGCCGCCGTAACTATTATTAACCCGTTTGTTCCCAGATTTAATTTAGTCGCTGTCTCCATTGTATAGTTGGCAAACATTGCAATAGTAGAAGCTTCACTGCCGGAAATAAATCCTCCGAACATCCCTATAAAGCCTGTAATAAATCCATAAGCATTGTCAAACGCGTTAGCAGAAACATCCGCCAATACTCTTATCATACTGCTTGTCTCATATTTCATTGACTCAATACTCCAGCCGGAATAGTTCATTATTTCCCCTATTGCAAAGAAAATCGCGGCAGAGAAAACAGGTCTTGGAGCTCTTTTCCACCATACCTTTACAGAAGCCTTTACTTCTGAAAGCTTTGGCTTCATAACAAGCATTGACAAAAAGACTGCTACTGCAATCCATGTATAAGCATTCCACAAGGCTCTCGTTGCAATAGGCTTTCCGTCTACAGCAATACCGCTTATGGGCAGCTTCAGATTATACAGAAAATCATATACGGACCTTGGAAGATTCAGCGCCAGAATAAGTCCCACCAAGATAATCCACGGGCTCAAAGCCTTCCAAAGAGGATACTGCTTCTCATATGCCTTTTCCTCTTCTGTCAGCTTGCTCCTGTCAAACAGCTTTTTACCCGTCAATTTCAGGTAAAGAGCCATAACCAGTATTACAGCAATACCGCAAAGCACACCTGTCAGGGTTACTAAATTGTCAACCTTATTTGTAAAATATGCAACAACGGCAATAGTACCGCCTGTCACTATACATGGCAGGAAGCCCTCTTTTATTCCCTTCCATTTGCCCACAATATATAACATGCAGAAACCAATCAAGGTTGATACCAGCGGCAGGAAATAGTAAAAAACACTGCCCGCCTGTGAAGGGGTTATTTCCTTGCCGGGGCCTAAAAATCTGTTTGCGAAATCCAGAAAGGCAACCAGCGGAGCACCCAGTAATGAATATGTGCAAAGCGAATCATATCCTATGGCAGGCAAGCCTATTGCAACAGTTGTCGAATATCCCATAGCCAAAAGAATTGGCGGCAGCAGGGAAACAGGTGTTGCTCCCACGGATACCATCAGGGTTCCGAATCCGATATTTATCATCATTATCTGAACAGCCTTATTATCACTTGAAATTGTCTTTATCAGTATGATAATTCTCTTCAACGCCCCTGTTTTTTCCATATATGCCATCATAAACAAGGAAGTCAGAACAATCAATGAAACTGGAAAGGATCTGAGAATTCCCGATGCCGTAGATTTAAGAACTACTTCAAGGGAGGTTCTGAAAAAAAGAACAGCAACTGCCGAAACACAAAGCCAGCCAACGATACCGCTGACATCCGCCGACTTTTTAAAAATTACAAGCATACATACTATTACCGCTATAGGTAACAATGTCAATAATAACTGACCTACCATTTTAACCGTCCTCCGTAAATAAAATTTCACACCGTTTTACAAAAAGTCAATTACTGTCTTCTTGTAATTAACTTTGCTTCAGACACTATTTTAATACAAATTATTATAAAAATAAAGTGTAATTTAATAATTACACTTTATTTTGACATTAATATTGAAATCTATCTTCCGGCTTTGCATTCATATAATCTGGAAATAATCTGATAATACTTATATGTCTCCTCGGCATACTTTTCCTTTGTTTTAACGGGACCTATTGTTTTAGCAATATTTGATTGGTTATACTCTTCTAATATTTTATGTAGCTGTTTTTCGTCCAGCTTGCTCAAATCAATGTCTTTATTTCCTGTCAGGGTTATAGCCCTTGCCCTCAGCTGAACCGCGCAAAAATACACAGCCTGGTTGGGGTTCTGAAGCATTTTCCTTATTTCATCATCGGTCTTACCGGCAATTATTGAAGCCTTTCCATGAACGGTATTTTCATTAAACCGGACATTTTCAATGCCTATCTGGCAAAGGCCCATAGACTTACCGCCTATAAAATTAATACCGTCAAGAAGATCCTCCTGCCCCAGAAACATCATTTCTCTAAATAATACTGATGTAACTAATGCCTTTGGCATTTTCTGAGCTTTTGCCGTTTTTTCTATTACCGTATCCAGCTCTTTCAGAGCGTCCATTGTATACTCATAATTAAAAATATAATAAATTCCAAATTTTTTATTTCTGTATGAATCCGCTTGAACCTGATTTTTTAATTCGTCTGATATGCTTTGATATTTCCTGCATTCTTCAATATAATCATTTATTGATACAGGTATGTCTTTTTTCTTGTTTTCCAGCAGCAAGTAATCTTTTCTGTCTTTTTCACCGTCTGAGGAGGTGCTTTCTTCAGATACCTTAACAGCATCCTGCTGGTATACTATATTATTAACAGAATAACCCGCGGTATTCTCATAAGAGTAATCATCGCTCAAGGTGCCAATCTCCCCGAACATGTACTTCATTTCTTTTTCTTTTATCGATTCTGCTTTTTCATCAATAAACCCGGTTATATTAAAAATACTGTTTGCAATATAAAGCATTATACAACATATCATTAGCGCAATTAAAGAAAAAGAAGCTTTTCTCTTTAACCTGTATATTTTCATAATATTTTACGTCCTCCATTAATGCATCAATCAAAATATATACCAAAAGTTAAATACTTACAATGTTCTTCTCTAATCCCCTTAATTGTTATACATATAAATCAACTATTTGTCAATTATTTAAAACATTCAAAAAACACAAAAAAGCAGTTTCTGATATTAATTATATTCATATTCAATAGAAAAGGTGAGTTTTCCTTTCATCTGTTCAATATTCCTCAATTCCTTGTATTTCCTATGTTTTATGGCTAAAAAATACACAAAAAGCAATGGTAAATCCCATTGCTTTTTGTGTATTTTCGCCTGAAATTCTTAACCCAGATAGAATATAGTTTTTTCAGGCAATAGTGATTGACTTTTTTAACTTTTTGATAAAAAACATGCAGTGCTCCTGCAAAAAATAAAAATCTTGTTTATTTTAGTGCCTCAAGAAATGCCTTTTCTATCAGCTTTAATTTTGCCGCAACCTCATCAATTTCAACATCCGATTTTTCTTGCTTTAAGTCAGTTTTAAGAATTTGTGCCAACTCATTGAACTCTTCTTTCAAATTCTCAAGCATATTAACAACGGTAAGCCTCTTGAACTTATGCTGCAGCTCGGCGCTCGGAACATTTTCGTATACTTTGTCGGTACTTACAACAAAGCTGTCACCTCTGGCCGGAATAATACATTGAATTCCAAATTCCCCGGTAATTGTCTCCGCAAATACAGGCATTGTTTCCTTTTCACCGTGAACAATAAATACTTTTTTAGGCTTGCGGTTGAAGCTTCCTATCCACGATAGCAGGCCTTCCTTATCAGCATGTCCTGAAAATCCGTCTATCACTTCAATTCTGGCATTAACAGATATTTCCTCCCCAAATATCTTTACCTTTGGAGCTCCGTCAATAATTCTTCTTCCCAGACTGCCTTCTGCCTGATACCCCACAAACAGGACGGTAGAATCCTTTCTCCAGAGATTGTGCTTGAGGTGATGCTTAATTCTGCCCGCATCACACATTCCGCTGGCAGAAATTATTATAATACTGTCCTTCCTTTCATTCAGCTTTCTTGATTCTTCCGGAGATTTGGTAAACTGAAGTGTCGGAAAATCCAGAGGATTGTCTCCGTTAGCTATGTATGCCTTCGCTTCCTCATCAAAGCAGTCCAGATTTTCTCTGAATATTTGTGTCGCGGATGTTGCCAGAGGACTATCTACAAAAACCGGTAAATCCAATATTTTATTGACCTTATCACTGAAAACATCCATATACTTGTTTAATTCATATATGATTTCCTGAGTTCTGCCGACAGCAAAGGAAGGAATAACAACATTGCCTCCCATTGCAACAGTCTCTGTAATTATGTTTATAAATTTTTCTATTCTTTCAGCGCCCTGCTTATGGGAATGCAGCCTGTCGCCATATGTTGATTCAACAACCAGATAATCGGCATCACTTATTAAAGAGGGATCCTTTAAAATCGGCATATCCTTGTTTCCCAAATCGCCGCTGAATACTATTTTTGTATCCTTTCCGCTTTCATTGACCCATATTTCTATTATGGAAGATCCCAGAATGTGCCCTGCATCGTTAAACCTCACCTTAACATCTTCGCTTACTTTAGTGACTTCATCATACTTCACGCTTTTGAAGAGCCTCAGACAGTCCGTAGCTTCTTTTACAGTATAAATCGGTTTAACAGCTGACTTTCCGGCCCTTTGCCTTTTTCTGTTTGTCCACTCGTTTTCTGTCTCTTGAATATGCCCGCTGTCAGGCAGCATTATTCCGCAAAGCTGTACAGTTGCTTTTGTAGCATAAATATCACCCTTGAAGCCATCCATATAAAGCTTTGGAATTCTGCCGCTGTGATCTATATGCGCATGAGACAAAAGCATAAAATCCAAGTCACCGGGATTAAAGGAGAAGGGCTCGGCATTTAAAATTGCTTCGTTTTTACTGCCCTGAAACATTCCGCAATCAACCAGAAACTTTGTTTCCCTCGTTTCAACCAAATAGCATGAACCTGTTACCGTTTCCGCTGCTCCTAGAAAAGTAATATTCATAACAGCACCTCGATTCAAAAATTTTAAATAATATAATATTTAATAGACAAATATTTTCATCCGTTTTATACGGATTTAATTCTGCATCTCAATAACAAAATCCTTCTTGATTATATATTTAAGTACTAATATTCACTTCTTTATAAATAATTCGACCAGCTTTACACAGTTTTTTAAATCTTCCATGCTGACCATTTCTGCAGGGGAATGGGTATATCTGCAAGGTATCGAAACTCCACCGCATGGCACTCCAGCACCTGCTGCCTGAATTGCCCCCGGATCGCTTCCTCCTCTGTCCAGCAATTCCAGCGTATACGGAATATTATTGCTGCCTGCCAGTTCCTCAAGCTCTCTGCGTATCTGCGGATGAGCGATATAAGCGCTGTCCTTTACTTTAATCGCAGGCCCTGCGCCAAGCTTCACCTCTCTGCTTCTGCACTGAGGTGTATCCCCTGAAAATGTAACATCAACAGCAATGGCACAATCCGGCATTATACCGAATGCTGCGGTTTTCGCTCCTCTCAGTCCTACCTCCTCCTGTGTCGTAAAAACATAATAAACCTCATTATCTGTTTTAGGCTGTGCCTTAATCACTTCAATCAATACAGCACATCCGCTTCTGTCATCCATCGCCTTTGAAATCATACGATCCCCATTAACATAAAAATCTCCTGTAAAATTGGCCGCATCACCGATTCTTACCAGCTTCTCCGCTTCTTCTCTGCTTTTGCAGCCTATATCTATATACATTTTTTCCAGCTTAAGATTTTTATAATCCTCCAGCTGTTCTTCAGCATTTATGCAGCCTATTGTACCGTTTTTGAACCTGACCCTTTGAGCCAATGAATTAAAAGCTGACACACCGCCTAAATTCGAAAACCGGATGAAGCCTTTTTCATCAATAAAGGTAGCTATGACACCTATCTCATCCATATGTGCAGCCAGCATGATTTTTCTGCCGGGAAAAGCTCCTCCGGATTTTGCACTGCTTTTGCCCTTTTTTACGGCAATCAGGTTTCCCATAGCATCAATCTTTATTTCATCAACATATTTTTCGATTTCAGAAGTTATGACCTTCCTTATTTCTTCCTCATTTCCGGATACTCCAAAAGCTTGAGTAACCTTTCTCAATATATCCTGCATGGCATCCTCCAAAATTATAAATTTTTATTATAATATTATAAATCTGAGCTAAACCGCATCAAAAGTCAATTACTATCGGCTAAAAAACCGATTTCATCGATTGATAATTTGGGTTTGAGGCTGAAGCCTCCTGAAGTTAATTGACTTTAGTCAGATTTTTCAGAAACTCCCTATCCCTGTTCATTTCGTTTAATGCTGCAAGGGTAAGCCTTTCAACACTTTCAAAATCACTTCTGCTCATAACAGAAACCGGTGAATGAATATATCTGCAAGGTACGGATATCGACGCCGTCTTAACCCCTGTGCCGGTTCTCTGTATCTGCCCCGCATCATTTCCCCCTGTGGTGGTTTGCTTGTATTGAAATCTGATGTTGTTTTTTTTCGCAACCCCGCTTAAAAAGCTTACCATTTCTTTATCACAATAGCAGGTTCTGTCCACTATTGTAAGCGCGGCACCGTTTCCCAATATTGTTGAGCATTCATAAGGCTCAACCTCCGGAACATCGGCACAGGTTGTTCCCTCCAGAACTAATGCCACATCAGGCATAACCCTGTAGGCTGCAACCTGAGCACCTCTTAGTCCTACCTCCTCCTGTACGGTAAAGCATACATACATGTCAAAATCAAAGCTGTGCTTTAAAACTTCAATCAGTACCGCACACCCAACTCTGTCATCAAGTGCCTTTGCTTTTATACAGTCCCTTCCCAGCTCTGTAAATTCACTGTCAAAGGATATGAATTCTCCGAGAGGAGCCAGCTTTTCCGCTTCCTCCTTTGAATCGGCACCTATATCAATGTATAAATTTTTTATCTTTGTAATTTTATTTCTTTCATCCTTATCCTGCTGATGAATAGGCTTTGAACCTATTACACCGGCCAGCCTCTTTTTTCCCGCAGCTACCCTTTTCCCCGGGAGTATTCTGTCGTCTATTCCTCCCACCGCCTTAAACTTGACAAAGCCCTTTTCCGTATGACCGGATACAATAAACCCCACCTCGTCCATATGTGCCGAAAGCATAACCTTCAGCTTTTCCTGCTTACTGCTTTTACCGCTTTTATATGCGATAATATTTCCGATGGAATCAACCTTTATTGAGTCACACAAATTATTTATTTTATTAAGGATAAAATCTCTCACTTCTTTTTCATTTCCTGAAACACCGTTTAAATCTGTCAGCTCTTTTATAAGCATATTGACCTCCCATACCAAGTTACGGCATAAAAATTTAGTAAAGCCTTCTGTGGAGAACCTCTGCTTTACAGAGGCACACATCAATTTTTAATATATACCTACACACACGTCAAAAACCACTTGCGGTTTTTGCAGCTGAAAATGCACTATGCTTGTGCCTTTTCCAGCCTTCAAGCCAGTTTCTCCAACTGTATGCTGCTTATCTTTGCAAACTCTGCCGCAAGCCTTGCGGTATATTTTATATCCTCGATGCTTACTGTCTCAACCGCAGTGTGCATATATCTGACAGGAACAGAAAGCAAAGCCGTCGGAATACCGGTTCTGCTGACCTGCGTGGCCCATGCCTCTGTTCCTGTATCTCCTGCCTCAACCATTTTCTGGCAAGGAATAGAATATTCCTTGCCTAATTCAAACATTTTATTGACCATTCCAGGATGCAAATTTGGACCTATTGAAATCTCCGGCCCCTTGCCCGGTGTTGAAGAACAGTCCTTTGACAAATCAGGGATATCACCATGACAGGTGTCTATAACAATAGCCGCATCAGGCAAAAGCGCATATGAAGCGGTTTTCACACCAACCATAGAGGTTTCCTCCTGGGTTGAAGCCACAAATATAATATCATTTTCATGATTAAAATCCTTTAAAATCTCCAGAATCTCCAGCAGGCACACAACACTGGCCCTGTTGTCAAATGCTTTTCCGCTTGCTTTTGAATCATTCATAACGGAAACCTTTGATTTAAACGAAACGGTATCTCCCACAGAAACGAGCTTTTTCAGCTCTTCCCCGCCGTATCCTGTGTCTACATATAAATCACTGATTTTAAGAGCCTTACCGGCATCCTCGGCTTTCAAAAGATGCGGCGGAGTAGCACCTATTATGCCTGTTATATTCTGTTTACCGTGAATTACAACCTCCTGTGCCAATAAAATTTTGCTGTCTATCCCGCCTACGTTCACAATTCCAATAAAGCCCTTATCATCAATTGACCTTACTAAAAAGCCTATTTCATCAAGATGCGCTGTTATCATAAGCTTTTTTGCCTTCTCATCAGTGCCTTTTTTCAGACATCTGACATTAAAAAACCTGTCAACCTCTACATGGGCTGAATAGCCCTTGAACAAATCTGCCACTTTTTCGGCAGCATCCTTTTCAAATCCGGCAACAGCAACAGTCTCTGATAAATATTTCAGTTTTTCAATTATATTCATGTATAAATCCTCTCTCCCCATAAAAGCCCTGATAAATAGGCTGAAATCATTTTTTAAGTAAATTATGCCTTTAATCAGAAAATATCAGTACACAGCATGCTTCCTTGTTAATTTATTATATCTGATATATTAAAGTTTTATGAGATATATTCTGCCTTTATTGAAACATGCCCAGTTACATCAAATACACTTACACATATAATATTTTAACAAAAATTTCATAGCTTTCCCATATAAAATTGAGATGAAAAATAAGAATAAAAATATTTTTTAAAATTCCTATTGACATAAATTACTTTTTTTATTATACTAAAGTTCGTTCGTTTCTTAAGGGCCTTTAGCTCAGTTGGTTAGAGCAACCGGCTCATAACCGGTTGGTCCGGGGTTCGAGTCCCTGAAGGCCCACCATTTTGCTCTTTTTGAAACGTACAGTTCTCCGCAGTGCGCAACTCCAATCCGCAGATTATTCCAAAAAATATTTTATTTCTACCGGCTGCAAATCCAATAATCATTTGAGCTTCAAGGCTTTTTTTATCCCTTCGCGACATTTTACATTTAATCTTATTTATATTAATTTTATTTGTTTACAATTTGCTGTAATAATTACAATTTTACACAAAATATATTTATTTTAAATATAGTAAAAAAGTGTTGACATTTTAAGCAAATTAATGCATAATCTTATTTGTTGCGAAAATATGTCGCTGACAACAAGAATCATAAGTTTTGGAAGGGTTCCCGAGTGGCCAAAGGGGGCAGACTGTAAATCTGTTGCGTCTCGCTTCGATGGTTCGAATCCATCTCCTTCCACCAATAAAGCCTTGTACCTTTGCATTGCACTGTGTCCAAGGTTTTTATTTTTTTGCCCGTCATGCTGTATTGTACAGCTGTACTCATTTTAATATAAAGCTTACATTCATAAAACCTTCTATATTTTACAAATTCATTACATGCATTGACATATCTTTCATAATATAATACCATATCATCATGTCGCTTTTGTTGACTAAAGTCAATTACGGTTCAAGACTTCGCGACGATATATCGGGACGATATTCTATCGTTTTTCAGGCGAATTAAGCTTTCAAGCTAATTTTGAACATAGTTTGAATTTGTTTTGACTTTAGGAGGCTTCAGCCTCAAACCCAAACTATCGACCGATGAAATCGGTTTTTAGCCGATAGTAATTGACTTTAAATAAACGGTGAAAGGAGTGTTTATAAAATGGAAACAGCTAAAATCAATGAGGTGTTTCATCAATAATTCAATATCGGACCTTTAGCTAAGCACACTTTTTAGGCTTTCTTTTGGTCAGCATTTGAGTAACCGTCATTTACAGTTAAAATATGTTTACATATTATTGAACACGATGCATGAGTTATCGTGTTTTTTTGTTCCCTGTTTTTATTATTTTTCGTTTCTTTAAATGATATTTATTCAATGGTAAACAATATTATATGACTAAGGTCCGTAACCCCGGCCAAGAAAGCTTTAATTGTTTTGTGCCGGAAGTCCGGCGTGGGAGGTTAGTATGCAATTTAAAAACAAAGGTAAATTAAAAATGCTTTTATCATTTATTAAGGGCTATAGATGGTTATTTATTGCCGCAATTTTTTGTACAATGCTTGCAATTGCTTTTAACTATCTTTTGCCTCAGATTACCAAAATAATTATAGACTCAATTATCGGAACCGAGCCACTAAAGCTGCCAAAGCCCGTCCTTGAGTATATAAATCTGCACGGCGGAAGAGATATGCTCAGAAGCAACCTTCTTATATGCGCTTCTGCAGCTGTTGTTTTAGCCGTACTATCAGGTATTTTTACATATCTGTACAGAGTGTGCATAGCCAAGGCATCGGAAGGTACTGTCAGAAAGCTTAGAAACCATCTGTTTAACCATATTCAGAAGCTTCCCTACAGCTGGCATGTAAAAAATCAGACAGGAGATATCATACAGCGCTGTACTTCTGATGTTGAAGTAATCAGGAATTTTTTGCTGCTTCAATTTATAGAAATGGTCAGGACAGTATTTCTGGTTACCTTTTCTCTCTTTCTTATGTTCATGATGAATGTTAAGCTATCGTTGATTGCACTTGCATTTATTCCAATTGTAATTGCTTATTCCGCCATTTTTTATAAAAAAATTGCCGATAGATTCAAGTACGCCGATGAAGCCGAGGGAGCACTTTCAGCCATGGTTCAGGAAAACTTTACGGGCGTGCGTGTAGTTCGTGCCTTTGGGCGTCAGGCTCATGAGATTGAGAGCTTTGATGTGAAAAACGATTATTTTGCAAATTACTGGATTAAGCTGGGCTTTGTACTCAGCAAATATTGGGGCATAGGTGATTTCTTCTCCGGGCTTCAGGTAATGCTAATAATTGTTTTCGGCTCTATTGAAGCTGCACACAGTTTGGTTACCCTCGGAGAATTTCTGGTGTTTATATTCTATAACTCCATGCTGGTTTGGCCAATAAGGAACTTCGGCCGGATATTATCGGAAATGAGTAAAACAAGCGTTTCTCTCAGTCGTATCAAAGAGATTATTTCCGAAGAGGAGGAAAAGGATTCTGAAGGTGCTGTAACTCCTGATATGTCAGGAGATATTGAATTCAAAAACGCAACCTTTAACTATGAGGGTGTTAAACCTGTTTTAAAAAATATATCCTTTAAAATCAAATCAGGCACCACCTTTGGCATCTTGGGCGGCACAGGATCAGGAAAATCAACAATTATGTATTTGCTTGACAGGCTTTACGAGCTTCCTGACGGCTGCGGAGCAATTGAAATCGGCGGTGTTGATATCAAAAGGATTAAGCTTGACTATTTGAGAAGTAATATCGGGTTTGTACTTCAGGAACCCTTCCTGTTTTCAAAAACCATCAGAGAAAACATTGATGCCTTTGAGCATACCGGAGATATGGAGCTGATTCGCCACAATGCATCAGTTGCTGCGGTCGATGATGCTATCATTGCATTTTCTAAAGGCTATGACACAATTGTAGGCGAAAGAGGAGTCACACTGTCAGGCGGTCAGAAGCAAAGAGTCGCTATTGCCAGAATGCTCATGCAGAAATCCCCTGTTATGATATTTGACGATTCTCTTTCAGCCGTTGACTCGGAAACAGATGCAAAAATACGTGCTCAGCTTAATGAAAATACGGCAAACAGTACTGTAATTCTTATATCACATAGAATAACGACATTAATGCATGCTGATGTAATAATGGTTTTGAGTGACGGTCAGATTTCTGAAGCAGGCTCTCATTCCGAGCTTTTGAAAAACGAAAACGGAATATACAAAAAAATATATGATATTCAAAACAGCTTTGAGCTTGAGCTTTCAGACTCTGTTCAGGCTGTTTCCTCCGGAGGTGGTAATTAATGGCTTATTTAGAAGAGGAAGAGTACAAAAAGCCCTTTTCACTTAAAGTCTGGGCTAAAATAATACCCTTTGTACAGCTATACAAAAAGAATTTTATTTCGGCAGTAGGTTTTTTGATTTTGATATCTGTTATAGATGTAACTTACCCGCTTTTTCAAAGATATGCGATTAACAATTTTATAATACCGGCTTCAGTTTCGGGCATTGGTAGGTTTACCTTTTTATACAGCTGCGTTCTTTTGTTGCAGGTAATTGCAGTAATAGTGTTTATTCAAAATTCAATGATTGTTGAGCTGAATGTTGCCAAGGCTATCAGAAAAGCCGCGTTTGTCCATCTTCAAAAGCTCTCTTTCAGTTATTACAATACTACTCCTGTCGGCTATATGATGGCAAGAGTAATGAGCGATACAGGGCGCATCGGCCAAATGGTATCCTGGGGCATGACGGATATTCTTTGGGCGGTTGTTTATGTACTGGGTGTTTTTATTGCAATGCTTTTCCTGAATTTTAGGCTGGCATTGCTGGTTATGTGTGTAATCCCGATTATCGCACTTATTACAATGTATTTTCAGAAAAAAATACTTAATGTGAACAGAAAAATCAGAAAAATAAATTCAAGGCTGACAGGAGCTTTCAATGAAGGCATTACCGGCGCAAGTACCTCTAAGACACTTGTTATAGAAGACAAAAACCTCAAGGATTTTTCCGTTATAACAGATAATTTTTACAATTCCTCCATACGCGCCACCGTTCTTAATGCAGTATTTATCCCCATAGTGCTATGCTTCAGCACTCTTGCAGTATGCATAGTTCTTGTCCGCGGAGGTTATCTGGTTATTAATGATGCAATGGAATTCGGAACACTTTCTGTCTTTATTACTTACGGAATAAGCATTTTTGAGCCGATACAGCAAATTGCACGTGTGTTTGCCGATTTTGTATCCACACAGGCCAATATTGAACGTGTAACGGGACTGATTGAAACTCAGCCGGACATTACCGATACACCTGAGGTTATTGAAACGTACGGGGACAGCTTCAATCCTAAAAGGGAAAACTGGGAAGCAATAAAAGGAGATATTGAATTCAGGAATGTTTCCTTCAAATATCCTGACGGAGATGAATATATATTAAAGGACTTCAACCTCACAATACCGGCAGGAACCACCGTTGCAATTGTCGGAGAAACAGGCGCAGGAAAAAGCACTCTCGTGAATCTTGCCTGCAGATTTTTTGAACCCACGGAAGGTCACATACTGATTGACGGAAAGGATTACAAGGAACGTTCACAGCTATGGCTTCATACCAATATAGGCTATGTGCTGCAAAGCCCTCATCTTTTTTCGGGAACAGTTCGCGAAAACATAAAATACGGGAGAGCATCCGCATCGGAGGAAGAGATTGAAGCAGCCATTAAGGCAGTTTCTGCCCAATCCGTCATTGATGGCATGGAAAACGGTCTGGACACAAATATCGGTGAAGGCGGAGACAGGCTCTCCACCGGCGAAAAGCAGCTCATATCCTTTGCCCGTGCAATTATAGCCGACCCGAGGATATTTGTACTGGACGAAGCCACCTCATCAATTGACACACAGACAGAACAGCTTATTCAGGATGCCATTATGCACATATTAAAAAACAGGACTTCTTTTTTAATTGCTCATAGGCTATCCACTATTAAAAAAGCAGATATCATACTGGTTGTCAAGAATGGAAATATTATCGAGCGCGGAACCCACAAAGAGCTATTGAAGCAAAAGGGCTATTACCACTCCCTGTATCAGAAGCAGTTTGAAGAAGAAACAGGTGCCTCTGTGCTGAACAACTAAGCTGCCATCGATTGAAGAACCGAGGATATCAACCGATAGCTTTGCTTTGAAGCCGATTTGGTTTCTAATTAAAGTCAATTACTGTCAAAGCCTTATCCCGATAGTAATTGGCTTTAATCTGAACCTGTCCTGCTTCTCTCAAATCAAACGATATTGTATTATCTGATTCTTTCAGGATTATATACCACCTCACACCTCCCACGCTTATAAATAAGCCCGCTGTGGAATTGATTGTCATACGGCCTTCCGGTGCATCCTGATAAAATATCCTTAAGAGCATTTTCCAGTTCATCAATAAATGAAACATTTTCGTTGTTCCTATGTCCCATATAAATATTATCAAAATCTTTGCGGTAGCCCTTTACTTCCTTTACCGTTTCAAGGTATTCCGCAAGCGTTGTTGATTCCCCGAGCTGCATCCATACATGGGATATTATTCCGTCACCCGAAAAAAGAATTCTGTGCTTTCTGTCCAAAATTCCGATACTTCCGGGGGTATGACCTCTAAGAGAAATCACCTCAAGAATATTTCCGCCTATATCAAATGTTTTTCCGGCTGAAATAAACTCCAATGCTGCATTACTTTCACACCACTCCTGCACCTCCTTGTCCGTCAGATTGTATCGCTTCTTTATATCGTCCTTCATAGCGAATTTAATTTGTTTATGCTCCTCGTACAAAGAAATATCGTCCTTGCTTATGTAGGCTTTGTCAAAATAATGGGCACCGAAGGCGTGATCTATATGCCCGTGTGTGCACACAACTATCAGCGGCTTTTTAGTTATCTCTTTCACCGCCTCCTTAAGGTTCAGACAGCCATAGCCGGTGTCTATCACCATAGCGGAGGTTTCCCCCTCAATCACATAAATGCTTGTATCTGTATCCTCTATCTCCGTTACCCCCGGAACAACCTGAAACATCTTATATCCGTCCATTTCTCCACCTCAAAATATAATATATTTATTCCTCACACATAATTTAGCATTTACATGGGCTTATGGCAAGCAATATTCTGCGCAGATTATATACAAATTTCAGGTTGAGAATTAATTGCTTAGTTGTTATAATAGCCATAGCGCTTAAGGCGTATAACCGAACAGAATAGCTTTATAAATCGCGGAGGTTTTATGAAAGTACTGGGTATTATTGCCGAATATAATCCTTTTCATAACGGACACAAGTATCACCTTGAGCAGTCAAAGGAGCTTACCGGCTGTGATGCGGTAGTTTGCGCAATGAGCGGTAACTTTATACAGCGCGGTGAGCCTGCCGTTATAAATAAGTTTGCCCGTGCAGATATTGCACTTCAGAACGGAGTCGATCTGGTTATTGAATTGCCTCTTCCCTTTGCTATGTCAAGCGCTGAGTCATTTGCCTTCGGAGCCGTAAAACTTTTGGACAGCATAGGAATTGTAGACTGTATCTCATTTGGCAGCGAACAGGGTGACCTTGAGGCTCTTGAATTTATTTCCGACATTCTGGTCAATGAACCGGCCGAATACAAAGCCGAGCTGAAAAAACAGCTTTCTCTGGGACTATCCTTTCCGGTTTGCAGGCAAAGAGCAGTATGTAAATATATGGAAAATAAACCTGCCGCAAACTTTTCAGCTGCTTTGCCAACCGTTTTGGAAACCTCAAACAACATATTAGGGATTGAATATCTGAAAGCACTCAAGCGGCTTAAAAGCAATATCAGACCCTATACTGTCGAAAGAATAGCAAACCTGTACAATTCAAAAGCCTTTACCGGTAATATTTCAAGTGCCACCGCAATCAGAAACAGCATTTGCAGCGCAGATGCCCTGAATACCCCTTCATTATGCAGCAATGCCGCACAAGCTGTTCCTGATATTTCCAAAACAGTTATTGAGAAGGAATTTAATGAAGGAAGAGGCCCCGTTAATATATATAAATATGAAAATATACTTCTAGCCCTTATAAGAAATACAGATATTTGTAAGCTTGGCAAAATAGCAGGTATCTCGGAAGGCCTTGAATACAGAATAAAAAAAGCTGCCGAGCTTTCAGGCAGCTTTGAGGAGCTCTTATCGAAGATTGGTACAAAAAGGTATACCAAGACCAGAATTCAAAGAATTCTTTTATCTCTTACGGCAGGTATCACAAAGCGTGATACAGAATTATTCATGCAATACGGCGGCCCTCAATATGCAAGAATATTAGGCTTTAACAAAACCGGCAGAGAGCTTCTATCAAGAATGAAAAGGACCTCTATCCTTCCCGTTATCACCAAGCCGGCAGCTTTTAAAAATTCCTGCAACGGACTTCTTGCAAGAATGCTTGAAATCGAAGCCCAGTCTACTGACATATACGTTCTGGGATACAGCAATTCCTCCTGCAGAAAGGCAGGTCAGGAATATACCAAAAACATGATTATTTATAAGCAGGACCCTTGCACTTCTAAATTTTAGCCAATAAGCAAGCTTTAAACCGATTTTGATACCTCGAACAAAAAAGCCCTTTGTAAAAGCTGTATAATACTGTTTTTACAAAGGAGCTTCTTTTTATATTTCCATTATTATAGGCAAAATCATTGGCTTGCGTTTTGTTTTTTCATAAATACAATCTTTCAAGT
Organism: Ruminiclostridium sufflavum DSM 19573; assembly: GCF_003208175.1. GTDB lineage: Bacteria > Bacillota > Clostridia > Acetivibrionales > DSM-1351 > Ruminiclostridium > Ruminiclostridium sufflavum. Next base: position 113,199 of record NZ_QKMR01000010.1, read on the forward strand.
CCTCACGAATGGCGGATTTTCTGATGGACCAATCGCCTCGGCTTTTTCCGGCGCTCTTATTTGCAGCCTGCTTTGCAATTTCTTTTATTTGTTCCATAAGGTCTTCAGACTCACGCACATAAACAAAGCCTCTTGAGATTATATCAGGACCTGCAACCACATTGCCGGTATCACCTTCTATAGTTATTACAACTACAATTAAGCCATCCTGTGACAAATGTCTCCGGTCTCTCAATACAACATTACCAACATCACCGACACCCAGTCCATCCACAAGAACCCTGCCTGCCGTAACACTTCCGTTGATTTTTGCAGAATCATGAGTCAGCTCAAGCACCTTGCCGTTTTCAAGAATAAAAACATTTTCGTTTGACATTCCCATTTTTACGGCTAAATCTGCATGTTGCCTCAAATGCCTGTGTTCGCCGTGTACAGGCATGAAAAACTTTGGCTTGACCAGATTGTGTATAAGCTTGATTTCCTCCTGACAAGCATGCCCTGAAACATGTATATCAGCTAAAGCCTCATATACTACCTTTGCACCCTTTTTAAACAATTCATTTACAACTCTTGATATAAGCTTTTCATTTCCAGGGATAGGAGAAGCTGAAATAATAACCAAATCACCGGGTATAATTTCCACCTTTTTGTGCTCTCCGAAGGTAATTCTTGTCAAAGCAGACATTGTTTCACCCTGACTGCCTGTTGTGATAATAACAAGCTTATCCTGAGGTACTTTGTCCATGTTCTCAACATCAACAAGCACACCCTCCGGAACGCTCAGATATCCAAGCTCCATTGCTACATTTACGACATTTACCATGCTTCTTCCTATTACAGTAACTTTTCTTCCGAACTTAACCGCGGAATTTATTATCTGCTGAACTCTGTGAACATTAGATGCAAAGGTTGCAACCAAAATCCTGCTCCTGCATTCTGCAAATATTTCGTTAAAGGTTTCTCCCACAGTGCGTTCAGACATTGTGTAGCCTTCGTTTTCAATATTGGTGCTGTCACACATCAATAACAAAACACCTTTTTTGCCAAGCTCGGCAAATCTTGCCAAGTCTATAGTTTCTCCCTGTATTGGTGTATAGTCAATTTTAAAATCCCCAGTATGGACAACAACTCCGATTGGTGTGTGTATAGCCAACGAAACTGAATCCGCAATACTATGAGTAGTATGAATAAGCTCAACCTTAAAGGGATCCAGATCAATGGTCTGTCCTGCTGCAACAGTCCTTAAATCAGTGGTATCCAGTAAATTATGCTCTTCAAGCTTGCATTTTATTAAGCCTATCGTCAGTTTTGTCCCGTATACGGGCACATTCAGCTCTCTCAAAACATACGGCAAGGCACCGATATGATCCTCATGACCATGTGTAAGGACTATAGCTTTAACCTTTTCCTTGTTTTTAACCAGATAAGTAACATCAGGTATAACTAAATCTATTCCCAGCATTTCATCTTCAGGGAATGAAAGTCCGCAATCAACAACAACAATATCATCACCATATTCAAATGCAGTGATGTTTTTGCCGATTTCCTGCAATCCACCCAGTGGAATTACTTTTAACTTTTTTTTACTTTTTGACACAATTAAACCTCCAATTTTAACAATAAAAAATAACTACTTAAAATAGAGCAACTAAATATTCAGTTTTTGCTTTGGAAATATTTCCTTATAAATAAAGCAACTATTTAGCCTCTGCTGAGCTGTCAAATTGAGAAATAACATACTTGTATTCATCAGAAATCATCTTTGATATATTATTCCAATTATATAGCTTATGTACCTTCTCCATTGCCGAAGAGCATATCTTTTCAGACAAAGCTTCATCCTTTAGCAATTCTAATATGCAATCAGCCAAAGAATTTGAATTCCCGTTATAAAACTTCATTCCATCTTCTTTATGGGTTACTATCTCGTTGAGACCTCCAGCATCCGAAACCACAACAGGAATGCCTGCAACCATTCCTTCAAGCGCAACAATGCCAAAAGGCTCATATGTGCTCGGAAAAACCGCCATATCCGAACATTTATATAGGTGTAATAAGACCTCCTCACTTACAAAACCAGTAAAATATACCTTTTCGTTAATATTAAGTTTCTGGCTGAGTTCTATAAGATTATTCAAACACGGTCCTTTGCCCGCAATTACAAACTTTACATCCTTAAAATCATTTAATATTTTAGGAATTGCATTTAATAAAACATGAACTCCCTTTTCATTAACAAGTCTTCCCACATAAAATACTATTTTTTCATTCGGGGAAGCATAATTTTTTCTGAATTCATTATCTTTATATATATTATCAAATTTGCTTAAATCAACCCCATTACTGATAACACTGATTTTATCAGGCTGAATGCCAAATACAGAAGCCAGCTCATCCCGCATATAATTGCTGTTGACGATTATATAGTCCGACTCGTTCATCAGCCATTTTTCTATATTATTTATCGTTCTCGATAAATCAGTATGTATTCCGTTGTTTCTTCCATACTCGGTAGCATGAATAGTTGTAATTACAGGAATATTATTTGTATGCTTAATAACTCTGGCAGCATAGGCCACAAGCCAATCATGAGCATGTATAATATCGAACTCATGCTCCCGGACAAGCTTTACGGCATATTCAACCATAGCAAAATTAAGCTGCATTACCCATTCCACAAAAGTGCTGGAGGGGTTATTATATACATGCACACGATGTACTGTTACATTTTTGTCAAGCTCATACTCCTTTGTATACGGCTCCCAGCAAGTTAAAACATGCACCTCGTTTTCAGACTCGCCAAGGTTTTGTGCCAAATCATAAACCACTCGGGAAATACCTCCTATTATCCTTGGCGGATACTCCCAAGACAGCATTAATATTTTCATAAATATTTCCTCTTTTAACGAAATATCTAAGTATTATCCACAATTATAAGTTATCTACACTATTCTATCATATTAAAGCATATATTACAAAATACATTTTTACATCATTATTACTTTTCAGAGATAATACGTAGAATATTACTTATCTTTTTATTAATTTTATATATTAATTTCAATTATAATTCATTATAATGCCCATAAAAAAAAGTATTTCAATATAAATAATTGAAATACTTTTGGCTGCGGGTCAAGGATTTGAACCCTGACGAACTGAGCCAGAGTCAGTCGTGCTGCCATTACACAAACCCGCAACGTCTTCAACAAGAAGTATTTTAGCATGATAACTTGAATGTGTCAACACTTTTATTGTATATTTTTATTTTTTATCACTGCTTACATTTCAAGCAGCTCTCCTGTATAAAATAAATAAACATATCTTTCACTAACCTGTAAACCTGTCAGCATTTCAAGGGCTCTTGAATAGTATGAAAGCTGTATGCCGTATTTTTTCTTTATTTCTTCAAGACTGCTTCCTTTAGAAATATAGTCTGTTTTATAGTCAATAAGAATTATTTTGTCCTCTTCCTCAAAATAGCAGTCAACAACCCCCTGAAGCAAAATATTTTCCTCGGTGATATTGACCTCAGCAGCAGGATAAAGCTCTTCAAAAGGCAGCTCAATGTTAAAGGGAACCTCTCTGTAAAACCTTCCCGATGCAAGCATTCTCCGGCAGATAGGCGATAGAACAAATTCACTTATCTTTCCGACCTCAACAGCCTCTGCCTGCTTCTGAGTAATCAATTCTAATTTCACCATGCCGGCAAGCTGGTTTTCAATATTTTTATTATTAAAATCAATATGCTGCATTACAAAATGCATTACCGTACCCTTTTCAGCAGAGCTAAGGCCCTTCTTCTCCTGCAGAAACAAAGGCTTTTTTATGCTTGACTGCTTATTTATGGGAGTATCCTCTCCTTCATTATTTATATTAAAAAACCTCTTTATCTCTGTAACAGATATTTTTGACGGTATACTTGCAAAGCTGCCGTATTGGTATTTCCAGTTCAATCTTCTTTTTATTTCGTTTATGCTTATCAAATCTGCCCTATTGTCGCTTTTAAGCCATTCTGCCGTGTCTATATGGTTTTCCTCCTGCCGAACTACAATGGGTGCAGCTGCCTCCCTGCCATTGTGAGCAGATAAATCCCACGGTATCTCCTCGCCGGAGCTATGCAGCCTTACCCCAGATAAAACCTCCGGAACAGCCGCTTCCTTAAAGAAAAACCCCTCTCCCTTCAGGCTGTCATAAGAGCAGTGCCTCATTATGGAAGGGCATAGCCAGTCCAGATAATTCTGTGCTTTTAAAATATCATAAGCCGGAAATTTTTCCTGCTTGGCCCGCGACAAATCCAGCCACTTTTTTGCGGACTTTTCAAGGCTATTGACCGCTCCGGTAATAATAAGCTTTTCTCTGGCTCTGGTCATTCCTACATAAAGAATCCTCATTTCTTCAGAGAGTGTTTCTGTTTTCAGCCTTTGTCCTATAGCCAGCTTAGGAGCCGAAGGATATTTTATCCTCCTCTTATAGTCAACAAAGTCAGGGCCGAAGCCCAACTCCTGATGAAGTAAGATTCCTTTATACATATCCTGAAAATTGAATTTTTTACCGCAGCCGCATAAAAATACCACTGGAAACTCCAGCCCCTTGCTTTTATGTATACTCATGAGCCTTACCACATTATCATTCTCACCAAGTATTTTGGCACTTCCCATATCACCCTTATTTGTTTTCAGCTTATCAATAAAGCTTATAAAATTGAACAATCCTTTGTAGCTGGTGCTCTCAAATTGAAGCGCCCTTTCAAAAAGCACGCGAAGGTTGGCCTGCTTCCTTTCACCGTCGTGCATTGCTCCTGCAATACTAAAATATCCGGTATCATTGTATAGCTGCCAAATCAGTTTATGAGTGGACATATACATAGACATATCCCTCCACTCCTTCAATTTTCCCAAAAAGTTTCTGGCCTTCAGGCTGCTTTCCTTTTCGCCGGATGCCAGTACATTTAAAGCTTCAAATAATGATGACTTGCGGTCGGCAAGACGCAGCTCCGCTAAATCACCTGTGCTGAATCCGGCTATGGGTGATCTTAGCACCGACAGCAGAGGTATATCCTGATAAGGATTATCAATTATTTGTAAAAGAGATAAAATCACCTGTATCTCCGGGGTTTTAAAAAAACCGTTTCCGGTATCTGCAAATGTAGGTATGCCCGATTTCATAAGCTCTTCTGTGAATACATCTGTCCAATTTTTGGTGGTCCTGAGCAGAATAACAATGTCTTTAAATTGCAAATCCCGGTACTTATTTGTTTTTTTATCCAGAACACTGAATTTTCTCCCTTTCCCATCAGGCCGAAGGAGCTCGGCTATCCTGTCTGCGACTACTCTTGCCTCCTTCTGGAGATTATCCAATATTTCGGCCTCATCGTTATTTTCAGACATATCCGTTTCCTCTTCATACCCGCCATTTTCCAAGGCTTCGCCGGCACTGTCATTTGAAGAGGCTGTTTCTATTAAATGCAGCTCAACCTTGCCTCCCGTTTTCCTGCCTTCCTCATTGTTCGCAGGAAAAACAGCAGCCGGATTCAGTTTTTCGGAATCCGTATAATCAAGCTCGCTTACACCTTCTGACATTATCTGCTTAAAAATAAGATTTACCCCGTCAATAACCTCCTTTCTGCTTCTAAAGTTCTTGAACAGCAGTATCTTTCTATAAAGCCCTTTTTCCTGACCCGAATAGCTGTTATATTTATCAAGGAAAAGCTCCGGCCTTGCCTGCCTGAATCTATAGATACTCTGCTTAACATCACCGACCATAAATACATTGGGAGTTCCGGCATCTTCCTTTGAAATCATGTTAATAATAATCTCCTGTACCGAATTGCTGTCCTGATATTCATCAACCAGAATTTCAGAATATTTTTCCTTATAGGCTTTTGCAGCCTCAGTAGGACAAAGATTGCCTTCTTCGTCAGTCCCGGAAAGAATTTTCAGGCAGAAGTGCTCCAAATCATTAAAATCAACAGAGGCTCTCTGATTTTTTTTGACTGCATATTTATTTTCGAAAGCTGAAACAAGTCTGGTCAGGCACTTAAGAACGGGATACATTTTGCTTAAATCAGAAATTATCTCCTGTGATCTAAATAAAAAAACCTCCTCCTTCAGATTTCTTATATATGCCTTTAACTCATCTCTTATTTTCCTTACTTCTTCCTGAACCTGCTTGTCCGCCTCCTTTGCGCATCGCGGCAGCGTACCGAACTCAATATTAACCAGACAGTCATGTATTCTGTCCCATGCTGAACTTATAGCCCCTTCATTTCCATGAATATCTTTTCTTACTGCGGCATCAAAAATATTAAGCAGACTGCAAAGGGCATCTGCATCCTCTTCAAATACAGGCAGGTACTTTTCCAGTCCCAAAGCAAATTTCAGCCTGCTGCATGCCTGCTCCATAATATCCCGCAAACCCTCAAGCCTCATTTTTACAGCTTCAAGCAATATTTTTCCCCATACGGTATCTGCAAAATCCATTTCTAAATCAAGCTTATAGCTTTCAATCTGCTTGTCTAACCATTTCTGCGGCCACGGACAGCTCTGGACAAAACCGTATATATTAAGAACCAGCTCTTGTATTCTTCGGTCATCCCTGTTGCTTCCATAGGATTCAAGCAATTCAAAAAAATCCTCATTATTTTCTTCATTTTCGTATATTTCCTCAAACAGCTCGTCCAGAGCCTCCGACTTCAGCAGAGCTGCCTCTGTCTCATCAAGAATTCTGAACTTGGGGTCAATATCAATACTCTGAAAATTGTTTCTGATAACCTCAAGACAAAAGGAGTGGATTGTGGTTATAGAGGCCTTGCTCAAAAGCGCAAGCTGTCTCTGCATGCTTTTTACCGCCTTATTTCCCTCAATGGCCTTTGATATTGCCGCCCCGATTCGCTCTCTCATTTCTGTTGCAGCTGCATTGGTAAATGTCACTACAAGCAGCGAGTCAATATCAACCGGTGTTTTTTCATCTATTATTTTTTGGATTATTCTCTCAACCAATACGGCTGTTTTTCCAGCACCTGCCGCTGCTGCAACCAGCAGATTGCAGTTGTTTTCGGTTATAGCGGCATACTGCTCTTTTGTCCATTTCATTTCAGGCATTTATTACTCCCCTTCTTTTCTCCTTATAGCCTTTTAAGTATAAGTACTTCCGTACAGAATTATTTTTCCTCTGATTGAGTCATCAGCTTCCAGACAGCTTCATCCTCCTTGTCATGCAGCACGATAAAGCTATTTTCCTTCTGTGCAAGGTCAAATTGACACACAGATGAATAGCTGCAAAATTGGCATGAGGTTATTTTTTTCTTTTTATATGGCTTAATCGGAACCTGTCCTTTCATCAATTCGGAGCAGATGTCCTTAAGCAGCTTTTTCACGTATGTCCTCAGCACTATAAACTGATCAAGGGATGCTGCCGACGATCTTCCCAAGACATTGTCCTTGTTTATTCTTGCAGGAATAATCCTTGAGCTTCCTTCAATTGTATTGTCCATATACTTTATCAGCTGTACGTCTGCCAGCAGCAGTCCTTTCATTTTAAGCTTTTTTATTATGGCTGCTTCAATTTCCTCTGGAGTGGATATTCCGCTGCAGCTTATTATAGGGTCATCAATTTTAAAATAAAGCATTCCTGCCGGATAAAACTTGCTGTTCTCCTGCTTTTCAGCATTCTCCCACAAAGCGTCCAGATAAGTTATCAGCTGCATCTGAAGCCCGTAATACACATCGGAAAGCTTGAAGTCCTTATTTCCCGATTTATAGTCAACTATTCTCAAATATGTTCCGTCCTCTGTTTTCAAGGCATCTACCCTGTCAATTCTGCCTGTCAGAGTAACCTTGTGTCCAGATTCAAGCTCAATAACAACCGGCGGATAGCTTCCTCCTTCACCGAAATCAAGCTCATAGCCCACAGGTTCAAAGCTGCACATTCGTATATGCTCTGAAATAAGCCATACAGACCTTGTTACAACTCTTTTAAGCCTCAGGGCCAAGGCCTTGAATCTTTTTGAGCCTCCCAGAATCGTATTTTTCATCCCCTTAAGAAGCTCATCCACTATTATGGATATCTGTTCCGCACACCAGTCCTTATCAAAAGCTCTCCACGAGATATTCTGCTCCTCAAGCATTTTTGAAAATTTTTCAATCACCGTATGCATAAAGGTTCCTACATCCGGAGGACTCATCTGATATATTTTTCTCTCTTTGGCACCCAAGCCGTACTGTATATAATAGGCAAAGGGACAGGAGATATATTTTTCAAGCCTTGATACACTTGAGTAAGCATTGCTTCCATACAATTCCCTGATTTTTTCAGTATCTACAGGCAAGGCTATGTTTCTGTATTTCAAGGCGTTGAGCATCATGGCACATCTTTCCTTCCAGTCCGGCTGACCGGAAAACCATGAAAATACATCAATCCACATCCCGCTGATGTCCATCCCGTCATTTTTCTGTCTCAAGGCCGAAACCAATTGGTTGAATACAGGAGCGGGTGCTGAGACAGCTTCGATTTGCCGGCGCATTGTCACCGGCTTCTGGAGATTACTTTTTTCGGAAATTTGGGGGAACAGCTTTTTCATTTTTGAAATGATTGAGGAAGGCCTCATGGTTTTCCCTTCATGATCTGCAATAGGCCAGCTCAGGCGCAGAAACCTCCCGGGTGTTGTCAAAACCCTGTAAATAAGCTGCTGCTCATCAAACACACGGGATTTTGTATCATTAGCCAGTTCAATACCCTTTTTACTTAGGGCCGCTCTGTCTCCATCAGTCAAAATTCCTTCGCTCATTCCGGAGGAAGGAAATATTCCGTCATTTGTTCCAAGTACGTATAGTGCCTTGATTTCATGACTCTTTGAATGTTCGGCGCTTCCTACGAGAACCTGATCAAGAGATGCCGGTATGGAAGAAATCTTATATTCCTCCAGCCCTATCTTTAAAGTATTTGTAAATCTTTCAAGTCCGAAGGCTTCCTCCCCCATCACTTCAACTGCCTGATCAAAAACATCCATTAATATATTCCAGACCTGTTCATATTCATTAGCCAGCCTTAGCAAGCCATCACGCGTGAACTGCCGTATCTGCTCTTCAATTCTGCCTTGAACACCTATTTCAACCAAATAATCATACAGGCAGGCGCAAATGTCCGAAGCCTTGTTTCTGCCCTTTATTCTTCTTCTGAAACGTAAAAGCGGCTCACATATTTCTTTGCGCGTTTCATTTATCTCTGTTAGCAGCCGGTCATTTTCAGCACTCTGCCTTTCCTCGGATACAAGCTCCGGGCTTATTGTCCAGTCTGTATTCTGAGTCCAGCGCTTGCCTCTTATACCGCAGGCCAGAACATAATTTTCAATTCTGTCTATTTTTGTCTCATCAATTCCGGTCAGCCCTGATTTTAAATAGCGAAAAACCGTTTCATAGGACCAATTTTCTATAAAGATATCAAGCATGGCTAAAACCAATCTTACCAGAGGATTACCGGTTATTTCTTCTTTTGAGTCAATAAAGCATGGTATTCCGTATTCTTCAAAGATTACCTCTATCAGACTTTCGTAGCCCTCAAGCTTTCTGGTTACCACCGTTATATCCTTATACCTGAGACCGTTGTCACGGCACTGCCTGATAATATCCCCGGCGCATTCCTCAATCTCCGAATATATATTTACCGCTTCAAAGAGCTCAATATCTTGTGTGGGCTTGCGATAACAGCTGTATGGATATGTATAGAAATTTGCCTCAAGAAAGCCTAGCTCTTCACTTTCTATAAATCTGGGAGGCTTTGTGCCATTAAGTCCGATTGGCGGAGCAACTGAAACTGAATTGTTCCGGGCTATATTCATAAACTTCCTGTAGGACCTTTTGGCAGATGAAAATACATCTGCCTGATCGGTAAAGCCCTCATCCTCCAAAACATCAGTGCCTATTGTAATGGTAAGCCTGTCCGCTTTTTGCATAAGTCTTGAAATTACGGCATATTCCTGCGGAGTAAAGCCTGAAAACCCGTCAATCCAGATATCTGCATTGTCATACATATCCGTTGCATCCAGCTTATTTGCCAGAATAGTCAGTTCATCATCGGCATCTCTGTATCTTTTTGAAAGCATATTTTCAAACTGGGAATAAATTAATTTGATTTCACCCAGCTTCCGGCTTAAATAGCTATCCCCATTGAGCTCTTTCAAAGCAGTATCAAGATTATCGGGATGAACATCGTATCTTTTCAGCTCTGTAATCAGTGCTGAAACAGTGCTTACAAAGCCCTTGCAATTTGCCGGCTTATGGAAAACAGCAAATTCATCCTTATTTTTATTCAATATCTGATATATAATCATGCTTTTGCCGGCAGGATGAATATGAGGATATGTTATTCCCCCCACTTCGTTAAGAACTCTGTATGCCATTCTTCGAAAGCTGAGGACCTCTGTTTTAAGGATTCCTCCCGTTTTCAGAACATTTATCAGATCTCGCTCTGCCTGCAGGGTATATTGCTCCGGGACAAGCAGCACTAACTTTTTGGAATTATCTTCAATAAGCTTTGATTTTATCTGATTCAAGCAATGAAAGGATTTTCCGGAGCCGGCTCTTCCATATATAAATTGAAGGCTCATAATTTACTCCTTTATATTTGGCATTTGTTACATCAGCTTACTGTCTTATCAAGCAGCTTCCTTTTTTCGGATATAAATGCCGCGGTAATTACATAAAACAGAGCACCGGTAATTATTGCCGATAAAAGCGAACTGCCCGGCTCAAATCTCGATGTATAGAATATGGTATTTGTAGGCAGCGCACCGTCAGGATACCCTACAATCAAAAAGCATATCAGATTATTGACTGTGTGGGCTCCCATAGCTGCTTCAAGCGAATTTGTTTTTATTGTTATTAAAGCCAGCATTGCCCCTACCGCAAAATAGTTCAGTAGCATGCATATTGTACTGGGTACCCCCAATTTGTTTGATGCGTATACCTCAGGGTTTGCCAGATGCGGCAATGTGAATAAAAATCCGGATATCAATGAAAGAACAACCCCATTTTTTATTTTAAGTCCAAAGCTTTGAATTACATAGCCTCTGAACACCAGCTCCTCAGTACAGGCTTGAAGCGGAGTCATTATTAGGATTACAGGCAGAGCAATCCAGAATCTTGAAGAATCAAAGGTCATTGAATATGTTTCCGGATAAATAAGGTAATCCAAAGCTGTTCCTGCTAAAAGAAGGGCTCCATACACAAAAAAGCCTGTAAAAAACCTGCTCCTCTTTACCTTGGGCATCGTTGTTATAAGCGTGATAAAAGGTCTGTAATGAATATACCTTACTGCAATAAACACACCCAAAAGCATTAAATATATGGATAAATTAGTAAGTATATATGTTGGCAAGGGTGACAGATATTTTTCCAAAAAAGCCATTGAATCCGTCATAGAAACGGCATCAAACAAAGCCTCCCTATTAGTAAGAAAAACATAAACCAACGGAACAGAAATTATTATTGAACCGATAAACAAATAAAAATATAATATTACAGATACAGAAGCCACAAATCTGGAAGGTTTGATATTCCCCAGCTCAGCCATTTGTTCATATTTTGTCATCTTCAGGAAAACCTCCAAAAAAATATCTTTTAAAAATAACAGCTCCTTTTATTATAGCATTCTCTGAAAAAATTTAAAATCCCTTTGGAGGTCAAAAACATTAGTATAATTAATCTTGCTTACAGCAGCAAACTAGAAAGCTGTGTGTCTCCTGTTCAAGAAAGCCAGAGCATTTGCAGCCTCCATACCGCTTTTCAAGGCACCCTGCTGCCAGCGGTGCAGTGCCGACACATGCTCTCCCGCAAAGAAAACCCGGTTATTGTATTCAGGAAGTGTCATTTCCCATGAAAACAGCTTTTTCTGCCCGGGTGTAAAGTAGCAGAAAGCTCCTCTGAACAAAGGATCATTATCCCATACCTGAGACTTGGAAGCCGTTACAACGGAATCAAGAGTTCCTTTTCTCAGGCCATGCACCTCTTCAACATTTTGCTTTATTTTTTCAATTCTGTCGTTCTCGGTCATATTCCCCAACCGTACCGCATCCATATTAAAATTATATGATGCCAGAAGCACTCCGGGTTCTGCTTCAGAAGGCTGTTTGTTATTATCGGAGGGATACCAAATAGTAGTTATCGGCAAATCCGTATAAGAGCCTCCTCCGAATATACCCTGTTCCTCCCAGAATTTTCTGCTGCAATTTAAAATTGTCTTCTGGGCATTGCCATAAGTCACTTCTTTAATCGCCTGCATTTTTCGGCTGCTGAACATAGGCATTATATCCATTGTCCTCAATACCGAAAACGGAACTGTGCATACAACATAGTCAAAATTTTCATACTGAGTGCTATTTTTCTGATTGTCTTCAAATGCCAATGTGACACTTTCCCCATCTGCCTCATTATAAATGCCCTTCACGTAATTTCCGGCTTTCCACCTGATATCGCCAAGCAGCTCCTCAGGAATACCGGGATAGTATTCTGCCGGCTGCTTACTTATGAAGGATTTATAAAATGCCTGCGGCAGATTTACCATTCCGCCTTTTATCTGATACAAGAACCAGAAATTTACCGGAAAATATTCCTGAACCATATCCACAAAGCTATGATATAAAAATTCTCCTCCGATGGGAAAGAGATTTGCCAAAAGATTTATTGCACCCTGACTCAGCTTCATCCATTCAAACATCTGCCTTGTGCTCAGACTGTCCCAGAATAATAATTGCCTGCTGTAGGACGGTTTGACCTGAAGGATTTCTTTTCTGACCTTCGAAGGAGCCTTCAGTACAGGTGCTTCAATTCCGTAATAGCCCAGCTCCTGCCATGGAGTCCCGGACTCCCAGGGCGAGAGGTTATAACCGGGGTATATATACTTCATAACATTTTCCCCATAAGGATCATTGCGTACTCCCGTTTGGTGCAAATATATAAAGGCCTTGGGGTCTGTCTGGATAAAAGGCTCTGTGGCAAGCTTAAAAAGCTTGATATAATGCCATACCGTCTCATGATTTACCGGAATACGCATAGCTCCAAGCTCACCGTACAGCTTCCTTTCCCTATCAAAATAATATGTATATACCCTGCCTCCTATCCTGTCTCCTGAAGCCTCAAAGATTGTTATATCAAAGCCCAGCTTTCTCAGCTCAAACGCAGCAGACAAACCCGCCAGACCTCCTCCTATAACTCCTACACGCTTGCCCTTGAAGCTGCCGGGGGAAGAAACAGAGGTTATTTCCTCCGGAGGCGACATTGCTTTAAAAATATTTTCATAGTCCTCCGTATGACAGGTTCTGTAAAGTGCGTAATAAGCCATTATATTTCTTTCTTCATCTGTGGGATTATCCGGCTGCGAAGGTCTCGGCGCATTGGAATAAAGAAGCTTAGGACAGATCATTATTTCTCCACCTCATAAATCTCGGTCATTCTAATCATATATTATGAGCTGCGAGTTAAAAATGTTATTTTTTCCGTTTATCACCTTTGGCTTGTTGATTTTTTAATTAACGCATATTTTCGGGAATAATTTTTTAACATCAGGCTATTATAAAGATGAATATAATAAACGGTTTATTGGAGGAATTCCATATGAGTGAATCAGGCTTAGTCTGTCCCTTATGCGCAAGCACAAGCTTCTGTGTAAAATATGAGGCTACCTATGTTTATTCTTATCTTATTGATTCTGATGCTCCGGGCATAAAGAACACAGAGGAATTTCTTCCGTTTCTGTTTGACAGCCGGGAGCAAAAAGAAACAAAGCAATTTATAGAATGCGGAAAATGCGGTGCTAAATTTAATTGTTACTTTAATCAATGGGACAATAAAATAGATATAACAGATTTACAGTCCGCCTTGAAAAAACAGCCGTAATAATATCCTTCCGATATTTTATCATGCGGGGCCTTGAACCATAATTGATTTTGAGTACAGCTCTTCTTCACAAAAGTATATGTACGGATTTTTCCACGTGTCATTTTTACTTATATGGGAAGTATAATATTGTATTTCTAAAAATAATTACGAAAGAGGTTGATGCATAATGAAAGTAAAAGATATTATGACTAAAAATGTGACTTATGTCAATCCGGCCACAACTGTTACAGAAACAGCACACCTTATGCAGATGCATAATATAGGAGCCATTCCTGTATGTGACCAAAGCGGCGTAGTAGGGATAGTAACCGACAGAGATATTGTTGTCAGATCTGTTGCCCCCGGCAAAAATCCTCAGATGACTGCCGTTAAAGACGTTATGACAGCAGGCGTATCCACTGTATCCCCTGAAATGGATATGAAAGAGGTTGCAAAGCAAATGGCCAGCAGTCAGATAAGAAGAGTTCCGGTAATAGACAATAACACCTTGGTTGGTATAGTAGCTCTTGGAGATGTGGCAGTCGATGCCAAATATGATACCGAAGTGGCAGATACTCTGGTTAATATTTCAAAGCCCACAAAATAATAGCATTCAGCTTAGCTCCCGTAGAAATAAGGCCGGATAATATACTATCCGGCTTCAATATACCATGCTATTCCTCTTCAAATAAAGGTGTTGAAAAATATCTTTCCGCTGTGTAGGGAAGCACCGTTACAACCGTTTTCCCTTTACCGAGCTTTTTAATCATATTGAACGCAGCTCTTGTTTTTATTGAGCTGCCGACGTTCAGCCCTTCAAATTTCACCAGTACTTCCGCACTCTCCGGCTATTCATATGATTCAGGCGAATAATAGGCGTATGTCCTATTGCTTCCAGCACGTTATTGCATATCATAAAACATTGCCCTTTCATGTTATGTAATAATACATATTATTTATAATTTGTAAAAAATGATATTTCAAAATACATACTGCTTATAACATTTCTTTAATCATTAAGCAAGTGCTTAAAAATATTTTATATGCGGCTCTTACCGGCTGGAAGCTCTGTTTAAAACCGGCTGTATCAATATGAGCATACAAATAACTATAAAAAAATCATACTCAAATATTAATAAGCATAATATTTAATAACAGCTTAATATTTCCACAATTCTTTGCCCAAATTGGCGTGGAGTCCGCTTGAAAAGCTCAAATAACAGAGTTTGTAAAAACATCCATGCTTTGAGCACAACGAAAGGAATGTTGTCAGTATGAGTTATACAAATCCATCAGGTCTGCCTCAGGGTACGGCAGATAAAATAACAAATAAGCTCAGACAGATTATTATTGCAGAAATAATAGCTATCAATGGATATCAAAGTCATATCGCCAACTCTAATATGTCGGATATCAATAAGGTTTGGCATCACATCCTTCTGGATGAGAAAAGACACTATTGTCAGGTTCTTGATTTGCTCAGAAAATATGACCCTGTCGAGTTCAAATATTCTGTAAACCAGCACGAAAGCACCTCCGGCCGTATTTCACAAATGCAGCTTTACAAGCCTGCCTATGATAAGCAAATTATTTTGAATAATCTTAGAGAAGACATAAAGGGTGAATTGGAAGCTGTTATACTTTATGAGGCGGAGTTATCCAATTTTTCCCAGAAAGACATCCGCACTGCTATCAAAATAATCATAGATGATGAAAAAGAACATACTGAGCACCTGTCAAAAACTCTTTTAAAATATGACAATGATTTAGCAGGCCTAAAATAGAAAAAAGGAAATTCAGGCAATATCAAATACAGTCCAAGAATGTCTTGAACTGTATTTTTTGTGCATAAAAAGTCAAATTATACGTAAAAATTCCTTACTTTTTTAACATTTTAATACACATTTGTATGTTTAGTGTTGAAGTTTATAGTCACTTTATGGTATTTTATAAGTATCAATAATTTTATTTGTTATATTTACAGAGGATAAATATAATTTTTAAATTTTTGCTTTCTTCATAAAGTCAATTACGTTTGAAACCTTCGCACGATAAAATATCTGAACGATATGCTTTCAATGCAATTTTGCGAAGGTTTCAATGCTTGGTTTTAAGAAGTTCTTGCTTCAGGAGGCTTCAGCCTCAAAACCGGGCTATCGTCCGATATTATTGAGATGATAGTAATTGACTATTTTAAGTTTGCATAATACAAATGCGGAGGACACATCTCATGAAAAAAAGCGAGTCAGCTCAAAAAAGGGTTAATAGAACAATATGTCTGGCAAATTGGACACTGGTTTTTCCTGTTTTACTATATTTATTTTTCCTTCTGGTTGCTTACCAGATAAATAATTTTCAGGTAACTATAAGAATAGGTGATGCTGTTATCCCTTATATTTCTCTGGGAGGAATAGTCTCTCAGTTTCAAATGCTTATTTTCATACTGATGGTAGTTTTTTACCGTAAACGCGGGTTAATTTCTTTACTGGCACTTTGCACTATTCAGGGCATCCTGCTTATAATCCCCATAATTACCGGCAAAGTTTATACTTCTATAGCGGGAATTGCCATATTAATATCAAGCACTGCTGTTTCAATATTGATTTATTTATATCTGGAAAAGTTGGATTGCAATCAGAATACAATTGTCAAATACGCATTTACAGACACTCTGACAGGACTGCCAAACCGAAGGGCATTTAATGACTATTTGAATCAGCTCATTTCAGATTACAATGATGAGGAAGATAAATTTGCTCTGGTAATGATTGATTTAGATGACTTTAAAAATATCAACGATTCAGTGGGACATGATTCAGGTGACGAAATATTAAGTGAAGTTGTCAGGCGGTGGAAAATTGTTCAGGGTGAAAATGATTTTATCGCAAGAATCGGCGGTGATGAATTTACAATAATAATGAAAAATTACAGTTCTGAAGAGGAATTGCAGCAAAGAATAAGAAAATACTCAACCGCGATATCAAGCAGATTCACTGTCAATATTAATTATTTCTATATTTCGGCAAGCTTTGGTGTGGCATTGTATCCCGAAGATTCAAAGGATTCTTCAGAAATATTCCGATATGCCGATGTGGCAATGTATCACTCAAAGAATAACAATAACGTTAATATCAGTATGTACAACCGTTCCATGACCGATACAATTGAAAATAATGTCACACTTGAACAGAAAATAAGAACGGCAATAGAAGAAAATAATCTATATTTTGTTCTGCAGCCGCAATACAATACTAAAACTAAAAAAATAAGAGGTTTTGAAGCTCTTGCCAGAATGAAAGACGAATTCGGAAACTATATCAGTCCCTCGTCTTTTATCCCCGTTGCAGAAAAAACCGGACTTATTATCAGTATTGATAACTGGGTTATTCGCAGCTCCATGATTTTTTTCAAAAAGATTCTTGAAATAACCAAGGAAAATTTAATGCTCTCGGTAAACATTTCTGTTTTGCATTTGTTAAATAAAGGTTTTTTAGACGAAATACAGCAGATGCTTGATGAAACAGGATTTCCTCCAAGCCAGCTTGAAATAGAAATTACAGAGTCAGTATTTATTTCATCAATGACAAAAGCCATAGAAACTCTGAATGATTTAAAAGAAATAGGTGTCTGCATTGCACTGGATGACTTTGGAACCGGTTATTCATCGCTGAGCTATCTGTCAAAGCTTCCCATAGATTTGCTTAAGATTGATAAATCTTTTATTGACGAGCTTCTTCTTAGTGAATCCGGAAGAAATTATGTTGCAGCAATAATTTCTATAGGCCATATTATGAATTTTTCAGTAATTTCAGAAGGTGTTGAAAGTCAAAAGCAGCTGGATATTCTGGCCAGCTTGGGCAGCGATTATATGCAAGGCTACCTATGGGGCAAGCCCATGCTTCCTAAAGATGTCGTGAAGCTTCTAGGAATATCTGCCTAATTGACAAAACCGGCTTTTTTCGCCTATACTTAAAATATCAATTTAAAACAATTTCATATTATTTATATTATAATACTTAAATTTACTGCAATATTACATACAGTCAGCATACCATACCTGCTACTACTTCTGAATTGTGCCACATTTGCTTATCCTGTCGTTATTACATATTTACTCTTTTTCTGCATTAAAAATTAAATATTTGATATGCCGGTATACCGCCACGAAAGCTTTACCAAATTTTTGTGCCGAGAACTCGGCGTCGGGGGTAAATATGAAACAAGATAATTCCGTTCATAAAGAATTTTGCAAAACAGTCCAATTTCCAATATGGACAATAGCTATTCCTATTAGTCTATATATACTGATAATCATATTTACAAATGTAATCAACCGTTATCAGATAAATATAAATATCGGCAATGTTAATATTCATTATATGTCGGTAAGCGGAATGCTGACCCAGCTGCAGATGTTCATACTCATTGTACTGATTATCTTTTACCGTAAAAAAGGGATATACACAGTCTTTACACTTTGCAGTGTACATTCTGTTACTTTAGTCTTTCCCATGATATTTGCCCATGCATATTCTTCCATAGCAGGATTAGCCGCAATGATTACAAGTATTGTTGTTACCCTTTTAATCTATTTGTACTTGAATAAACTGGACTGCAATCAAAATACAATAGCAGAATTTGCACTGACAGATACCCTTACCGGTCTTCCAAACCGGCGGAGCTTCAATGATTGCTTATTCGGACTGATATCGGAGCAAAACAATGAGCCCTGTAAATTTGCTTTAGTTATGATTGATATAGATGATTTTAAGAATATAAATGATTCGGTCGGCCATGATTCGGGTGATGAGCTTTTATGTCAGGTTGCCGAAAGGTGGAAAGTCGTTCAGAATAAGAATGATTTTATTGCAAGGCTTGGAGGCGATGAATTTACAATAATAATCGAGAATTATGGCTCTGATAACGAGCTGAAGCAAAATATATTAAAATATTCCAATGTGCTGTCAGATAGATTCATTGTCAAGGATAACTACTTTTACGTTTCGGCAAGCTTCGGTGTTGCCTTGTTCCCCGAACATTCAAAAGACTCGTCGGAAATCCTTCGTTTTGCAGATGCCGCCATGTACTATGCGAAAAATATCAGCGGCATGGATATAAGTGTATATGACCCGTCAATGACTGAAACAATTGAAAGCAATGTAAATCTTGAACAGAAAATCAGAACGGCTCTGGAAGAAAACAAGCTATACTTTGCATTACAGCCGCAATATGACACTAAAGCAAAAAAGCTGAGAGGCTTCGAGGCCTTAGCACGTATGAAGGATGAATACGGCAATCAGATTAGCCCTGCTTTGTTCATACCTGTGGCTGAAAAAACCGGCCTTATCACCGGCGTCGATAACTGGGTTATTCGTAATTCCATGCTTTTTTTCAAAAAAAAATTAATCAGAGCATATGATAATATCCTGCTCTCCGTAAATATATCCGTTCTGCACTTACTGAACAAAGGCTTTTTGGATGAAATACTGCAGATTCTTGATGAAACAGGCTTTCCTCCGGATAATCTTGAAATTGAGATCACAGAGTCAGTATTTATATCTTCCATATCAAAAGCAGTAGATATTCTGAAGGAATTAAAAAAGCTTGGCATCCGTATAGCACTTGATGATTTCGGAACGGGATATTCCTCACTTAGTTATCTGACAAAGCTTCCTATAGATATTCTTAAAATTGACAAATCCTTTATAGATGAACTTCTTGTAAGTGATTCCGGTAGAAATTACGTTGCTGCTATTATCTCTATCGGCCATATTATGAATTTTTCCGTCCTGTCAGAAGGTGTGGAAGTACAGGAACAGATAGATATCCTGACCAGCTTGGGCAGCGATTATATACAGGGCTATGTATGGGGTAAGCCTATGCCCCCCGCCGAGGCACTAAAGCTTGTAAGGCTGATTGAAAAGAGTCAATTACTACAGGCCGATGCAATCGGTTTTTCAGCCGGGAGTAATTGACTTATGGTATGTTGATTTTGCGCTAAGGCAGGAAAGCTGATTGAATTAATTATTCCTTCACAAGAACTTTTATTATCTCGGAAATATACATAGCATGATAATCCTTGTTAGGATACCACTTTTTATCATTTTCTTTTTCAATAAAATTTTCAGGTACCATTTCCCCGTGATATTGTTTTTTGCAGATAAAAATCATATCAGCTTCTTCAAAAGCAGCAGTTCCCTCCACAAAATATGGTGTTAAGCCGGCCTGCTTTACTTTGTCCCCTTCCCTGCCTGATACAGACCCGCATATATTTAATGCCTTTCTATAGGCTTCGTCATAAAAGGAAATGGTAAACAACTCATTTGAATCCACAAATTCTTTTGTATACCTTTGAGGACGTAAATATGTCGTTACAACATTTTTGCCCCACATAATTCCAACACCGCCCCAGCTGGCTGTCATTGTGTTGAATTTGTCCTCATTTCCCGCGGTGATCAGCATCCATTCCTTGCCTATCTTTGTAAACGGGTTAAATAATAATTCATCTGTCTTAACTTCCTTAAAGCTCATAATTTATCCTGCCTTTCCAAATATTATTCGTTTTAGTATATTTCATTTTATCATTAATATTACCATGCATCAAATTGTTTTATAAAATTAAGGCTAAAAATAAAAACATTTAAAATTTACCAATTTTAGTAATTTAATATTGAAATTTATTTGCATTTTTGTTATTGTATATTAAGGATGTATTTTGTCATTTTGTGTATTATTTTGCACAAGCAGAATTCATCGGATTATTTAAAGTGTTCCTTGTATTTTTCCGCCTCATTGAATATTATAGGAGTGTACCTTATGAAACAAAGTATTAAAAATAATAAAAGCTTTTCAGGAACGAAACAATTGCCAAAATGGACGATAGTAGTCTCAATACTTTTTTACTTTATCATATTATTTACAAATTTTCAAATTAATAAATTTGAGATATCATTAACAATAGGTGAATTTTCTATAAATTCTTTGTCCATAAGTGATATCTTAGGACAGCTGCAAATGTTTATTCTCATTGTAATGGTTATATTTTACCGAAAGCAGGGATTTATTACTGCTTTTATACTTTCTATCGTGCAAGAGCTCCTTCTTATCTTAACAATAATCATGTTTAATACATATTCGCCTGTTTCCGGTCTGGCTGCACAGATTACAAGTATCAGCGTTATAATTATAATCTATCTTTATTTAAAGAAGCTGGACATGAATTCAAAAATAATATCTGAATACGCAGTCACAGATGCACTGACAGGCCTGCCTAATCGACGTGCCTTCAATGATTATTTGTCCCTGCTTATTGAAAACTACGATTCCAAGGAGGATAACTTTGCAGTAGTCATGGTTGATCTGGATAATTTTAAAAATATTAATGATTCAGTGGGACATGATTCCGGTGACAATGTCCTTTGTGAGGTTGCCCAAAGATTAAAAATCCTACAGGACAAAAATGATTTTATTGCAAGAATAGGTGGAGACGAATTTATTATAATAATAAAAAATTATGGTACCATAGATAATCTGACCTATATTGTTAAAAGGTATTCGGATATAATTTCCAATAGGTTCATTGTCAGCAACAATTACTTTTATATCTCCGCAAGTATAGGCATTTCACTATTTCCCAAGGACTCGCAGGATCCTTCTGAAATATTCCGCTATGCGGATGCTGCAATGTATTACTCCAAAAATCATAATGATGTGGCCATAAGCATGTATAACCGCTCTATGACAGAAAAAATCGAAAATAATGTGGCAATGGAGCAGAAAATCAGGACAGCCTTGGATGAGGATTATTTATACTTTGTATTACAGCCGCAATACGATACTAAAACAAAGAAGCTGAGAGGCTTTGAGGCCTTGGTTCGTATGAAGGACGAGCAGGGCAATCACATCAGCCCGAATTTGTTTATTCCGATAGCAGAGAAAACAGGGCTTATTACCCGGATAGATATCTGGGTAATTCGCAATGCCATGCTTTTCTTTAAAAACATTTTGGCTGTATCTGATACGAAAGCAACCCTTTCCGTAAACATTTCTGTCCTGCATTTATTAAGTGCAAATTTTTTAGATGAAATAAAGCAGCTGCTTGATGAAACAGGCTTTCCCCCCAATCAGCTTGAAATTGAGATAACAGAATCAGTGTTTATCTTTTCAATGTCAAAAGCAATTGAAACCCTGACAGAATTAAAAAAGATGGGATTACATGTATCACTGGATGATTTCGGAACCGGCTACTCATCGCTCAGTTATTTGTCAAAGCTTCCTATAGATATGATTAAAATTGACAAATGCTTTATAGATGAACTTCTTCCGGGTGAAGCCGGGAAAAAATATGTTGCTGCAATTATTTCAATAGGACATATTTTGAATTTTTCCGTAATATCCGAAGGAGTTGAAAGTCAGGAGCAGCTTGATATTTTAACCAGTCTCGGAAGCGACTATATACAAGGGTACATATGGGGAAAGCCCATGCTTCCCAGTGATGCCGCAAAGCTTTTGGGAATAACCGAAGAGGTTTGTTGATTTCTATATTCAGAATACACCAGGCCTCTTTCAGATATATATTTATTTTTTACTGTCTTTCTACAATTTTTAATCTTGCGCCCATCCGGCTCAGCAGCTCATTTGTTATGGTAGCTGAATTGTCCGCGGCTTCAGGAGCAGACAATTCCTCCTGACCGTCTTTCCCGATTAATGTTGCAATATCTCCTACAGCAGCACCGGGAATATCTGTTATATCAACGGCAAGCTGATCCATACAAATTCGTCCCGCTGTGGGTGCCCTGCAGCCTCGTATAATTACTTCACCGTTCCCGCAGGACAAATTTCTCGGAAACCCGTCTGCATAGCCAACAGGAAGTATTGCAAGCAGGCTATCCCTGTTTGCAGTAAAGGCTCTGCCATATCCCATGCTCTCGCCGCTTTTTATTTTTCTTATAAGAATTATTTTTGACTTCAGAGACAAAACGGGCCTCAAATCAAGCTGTAATCTGGTTTCGCTGTTTGGAGTGCTCAGTACGCCATAAAGCGAAACTCCTGCTCTTATATAATTGCATTTAAGTTCAGGGTAGTTTAACAGCCCATATGTGCTCTGAATATGAATCTTTGGCAGCTCTGCGCCGTTGTTCTTCAGCAATTCAAGCAATTCATAAAATTTCTCAATCTGTCTGCGGGTAAAGTCAGCAGCATCCTCCGAGAGACTGTCAGAAGAGCATAGATGAGTATATATCCCGTAAATTTTTAATTTATCAAGGCTGAACACCTCCAGAATATGTGCGGTTTCATATACATCAAATCCCAGCCGGTGCATTCCTGTGTCAATTTTTATATGTGCTTTTACATTAAAGCCCTGACTATTCAGACAAACAGCATAATTAAAATCAATCAGCGTCTGTGTAAGGTTATATTTACAGAGCTCTTTTGCCCGTTCAGGGTCTGTGTACCCGAGAATCAGTATTTCCCCCACAATTCCGAAGCGGCGTAATTCTATTCCTTCCTCTATTGTGGCTACGGCAAATACCTTGACACCAAGCCTGTTTACATATGAGGATACTTCAAACAAGCCGTGTCCGTACGCTCCTGCTTTAACCACAGCCATTAACTCACAGTCATGGGGCATGGCTTTACTGAGAGCTTCAACATTATGCTTCAAATTATTCATATCAAGCTCAAGCCATGCCCTGTCCATACTTTTATGAAAGGCAGGCTTCTTTTTTTTTACTTTGCGATACAGCAGTGAAGCCAGCATAGAAACTGAAATTGTCACAGCGCTTACTGCCAGATAATGGATAATGCTGTTTTCTATTAAAAGCACCTGCAGCCCGAGTATCTTCGCAAGAAGCCGGACAACCACAATCACCATTGGATGAATAATATAAATAATCATTGCGGAGGTTTTCAAAAGTAAAAGCCGCGGACCCCTCCAGAAAGTCAAAGCCGAAAACAAAAAATACAGGCACGGCAAAAGCATAATATACATACTGTCGTGCCGCTGTATGCCAATACCATGTAAAGCCATCCCCTCTATAAGCATAAGTGAAAAGGAAGCTGCAAAGCCGATAATACAGCCTTTCAGGGAAATACGAATTGCTTTGCCGGCAATAATTCCTCCAAGCACAAAAAATACAGGCGCAAAGAAAATACCGTTTCTTGTGTAATCCGATATTTCAAAAATGCAGGCATATATTTTTTCAGCTACAGGCAGCTTTTCAGCAATTCCATAATAGCTGTCTCCAAACAAGCCGATAGCATAAAGCAAGGCAGCAATAACAAAAGCCTTCCTGAGCCCCAGCCTTTCTGTAAGCAGCCATGCAGCGGCAGCCCCTGTGATAGCCGCAGGAAGATACCACAAGTGGTACATCGTTCCGTCAAATACAATATCCTTGATTATATTCGGCAAAAGGTTATCCATGGCAAAATAACCGTTATAAATATTAAGAGGAATATAGCCTGCAATTGCAATACCATATATAAGCGCCGTATTTTTTATAAAGGCTTTGAGCTTGCCATAATTACGGCTATAGCCCGAAATAAGGAAAAAGCCGGATACCATGAAAAAAAACGGCACGGCAATACGTCCTGTTATACGTGTAAGAATAAAGTCTCCTGTTTCGCTGTATGAGGATAAGGGAGAGGTGTGTATCGCAATTATCAGAAGAGCCGCGGCAATTCTGAAAACATCGATTCCTGTATATGCCTTGCCGTTATTCATTTTACATGCCTCCAAAGTGTGACAATGAAGCCGTCAATATTATTGCCCGAAACCTGATAAACCGCCTGCTCAGGTATTGAAACGGAAACTGCCTCAGAGGCATCAAAAGGCACATAATAGATCTCTATCCTCTTCCCGTCTTTTTGTATCTGCAAAGGCTTCCTGTCGTGCTGGAAATCCCTGATATATTCAATGTATTCTTCAAGGGAGAGGTTATTTTCGCTTATTATTTCTGAATGAGGATATCCAACATAGCGGAAATGCCACGGCTCATGGGCAATACCGGTTATTTTCTCCTTGTTTTTCCGATACCTTTCAATAAAACCGTATTGAACGGCAGCCTTGCGAAATTCATCGCATATGCCGTAGTAAGGAAAATCCGGACAGATAAAATCCACCGTATCCTTTTTCAGCCCCAAATCAATGGCAAGTCCCGTATGGTGCTCGCTGTGCTTAGGAAGTGCTACAAATTTCTCCGTAAAGCTTTTTCCGTTTTCATTAAGGGAATTTGAATAAATATTACTCTGTTCACCGGCAGACCGGTATCCGCTTACGGGAATTATTTCATCCAAGCAGCCGATTTTTTTTATAACCTGCTGCAAAACATTTGCCGCCTCACGTCTTATGAGGATATGGGGGAATCTTGTATCGGCAGGAACCAACCCCTCCTCGCAAAGATATCTGACAGGAAATCCGGCATTTACAAGAAGGAGATTTCCGGTATAAAGCTTTTCTTTTTGTAAAATAATTGTGTTCATCATAAATATAAACCAATCAGCCTGTCCAATATATCAGCAAAGGACATACCGATGCCTTTCATCATATTAGGATAACGGCTGTGTATTGTAAAGCCCGGTATTGTATTGACCTCATTAAAAACTATATTTCCTGCCGGAGTCAGAAACATGTCTACTCTGGCAAATCCCGAGCAGCCAAGCAGCCGATAAATAACCTTTGCCGTTTCCTGTATTCTCCTTTCGCAGGCGGCATCAATCCTCGCAGGCATATAAATTCTGGAGCTTTTCAAGGTATACTTTTCGCTGTAATCGAAAAAACCGTCCTTCAGCTCTATTTCATCGACTCTGCCGACAATTAAAGTGTTATTGCCTAAAACCGCACAGCCAACTTCAAAGCCGTCTATATTTTCTTCAGCAATAACTTCATCATCATGTTCAAAAGCCAGATTGACTGCCTCTTGCAGCTCCTCCTCCCTGTATACTTTGGTTATGCCGAAGGAGGAGCCCGCCCTTACAGGCTTTATAAACAGCGGATAAGCCAGATGACCGGTTAAGGCAGCCGGACTGCTTTTCACCGGATGCCTGAGCAATACCGATTGAGGTACAGCTATACCCTCCGAGTGAACAAGCTTATGTGCTCTGTCCTTGTCCATACACAAGGCAGAGGAAAGAGTATTGCAGCCTATGACCTGTATTCCCGCCAGCTCAAACAGGCCTTGTACTCTTCCGTCTTCACCGTTTTTCCCGTGTAATACGGGAAATGCAAAATCAATTTTTGTAATTTTGCTCTTGTCCTTATAAAACTCAATAATACCTTTTACAGAGCAGTTCTGAGATACAGCCACAGGAACAAGCCGAGCTGAATCCTCAAGCCATGTATTATCGGAAATATGTCCAAAAGCACCGGTATAACGATACCAGTCTCCCTTTCTTGTAATCCCTACAGGTATAACATCATATTTGTCCTTATTTAAATTTTCAAGGATTGAAAAGGCTGATTGCAATGATACGGCGTACTCTGTTGAATTTCCTCCAAATATAACAGCAATTTTTTTCTTTTCCATCTCTCCACCTCTTTCTCTCATATACCAGACCTCATGTGTCCGTATTAATTAAAAAATATAGACGCTTTATTTTTGCGGGATGCAATAATCAGCAAATATACAAAAAGCACCCCCGGATTGACACAATTATTGTATCAATGCCGGAAGTGCTTTATATCCGTTTGCTATAAAGGATTTTCTTTTTTTTTATGCCGAAATTCTTACGAATTTCCTACAAAACAGGAAGGACTACCTCAAATTCAATCAGCTCATTTTCGCTTCGTGCCGTTATTCTTCCTTTATGCAGCTCAACAATTTCTTTTGCAATAGCAAGGCCAAGCCCCGCTCCTCCGTTTTTTGAGCCACGAGCAGTGTCCAGCCGGTAAAACTGTTCAAAAATTCGCTCAAGCTTCTCCTTTGGAATAGTATTTCCATGATTTGAAATCCTTAATTTGATTTCTATTTCATTCTGAACAGCCGAAATCTCCACAGCACTATTTTCAAAGCTGTAAAAAACAGCATTGCGCAGCAGATTATCAAGCACACGCTGCATTTTATCGGCATCACACCTCATCATTATATCTGACGCTGCCTTCAGCATACAATTCAGATTTTTATTCATTAACATTGGTTTAAATTCAAAAATAAGCTGCTCAAGCATGCGGGTAAGATTCACCCTGCTGTATTCAAGTGTTATATTCGAAAGGTTAAACCTTGTAATTTCAAAAAACTCATTAATTAAATCTTCAAGCCGCTCTGCCTTATCTAACGAAATAGACATATATTTCTGCCTCAGCTCTTCCGAAATCCGGTTTTCATCCCGAAGCAGGGTAAGATATCCGATAACAGATGTCAACGGAGTTTTTAAATCATGGGCAAGATAAACAACAAGGTCATTTTTTCGCTGCTCTGCCTCCTTGGCAATTCTTTCATTTTCATGAAGGCTTATTTTAGTATTATTCATACTGAATTGAAGCTCCTTTAAAGGCTCGGAAAGCTCAATCAAGGCACTGTCACTTTGATACATCTGCTCCGCAGCGTCCGCCACCTCTTGAAGATATGAAAAAGGCCTGTTCCAGAAATACAAAAAAATTGCTGTATACCCGACCATAACATATGCCATTGCAAAAAGCTCTATCCGCAATTTAAACCATTGGGCTATCCTGTAAAGCAGCTCCTGTCCGAACCATATTCTCGTATCATATAAATTGACAGCAATAAAAAAAGCACCGATACCCAGAACGGTATATATAATTAACGAGAATACCAGCTTTAAAACAAGATTATTTCTCAATTTGCGGGAAATAGTTTTTCCTTTTTTATTCAACTTTGTAGCCCACCCCCCATACAGTTTTTATAAACTTAGGATTTTTCGCAGGCTCATGCAGCTTTTCGCGCAGCCTGCCGATATGAGCCATAACTGTGTTATTATTATCAAGGTATTTCTCACCCCATACCGCTTCAAATAATTCCTCTGAAGAAACCACCCTGCCCCGGCATTCGCATAAGTACCAAAGTATTGAAAACTCCGTCGGTGTCAAGGATATCTCTTTTCCGAACAGACTGCACCTGTGTGTGAATTTATTAATAAGCAATCCTTTTATGTCGTATTCGTAAGCAGATATCTCCTGCTGCTCCGATATGTTATTATATCTCACATAACGCCTTAATTGAGTTTTAACCCTCGCAACGACCTCCAAAGGATTAAAAGGCTTTGTTATATAATCATCAGCTCCTATGGTAAGCCCCATAATTTTATCCGAATCCTCAACCTTTGCAGTCAGCATAATAATCGGGAAAAAATAATTTTCTCTGATTTTCTGGCAAATGCGGAAGCCGTCAATATCGGGAAGCATTACATCTAAAATTGCCATATCCAGCTTTGTGGATTCAATACATTTCAGGGCTTCCATACCGCTGTAAAACTTGTATACCGTATAGCCGTCATTTTTCAGATAGACCTCAATCAAATCGGCTATTTCCTTTTCGTCATCGACAATTAAAATACTTTCACTCATAACCGGATAACTTCTCCTTTATTGTCTTTAATTAGTGCTGTTACTCATAATAAAAACAGCCATTACAATATATTCTATACTCTATTATTATTTTATCAATATACATTTTTTCTTGATATCTGTCATACTCTTCAGAAAAAGGGTATTATCCCTTAAAGCTATCAAGAGATAATACCCTTACTTTATTTTAATCCTAAGTCCTCAAACCCTTGATATGCAAAGGTTTACTACCTCTGACCAGCCGAACCGGCACCACCCTGAGATTGGTCTTTGCTGCTAATAGCCGCCTGGGCTGCCGCAAGTCTGGCAATCGGCACACGGAAGGGTGAACATGATACGTAGTTCAGCCCTGCCTTATGGCAGAACTCCACTGAGGAAGGATCTCCTCCGTGCTCTCCGCAGATTCCAAGCTTGATATCAGGTCTTGCCTGTCTTCCAAGCTTTGCAGCCATTTCAACAAGCCTGCCTACACCGGTCTGGTCAAGCTTTGCAAAGGGGTCATTCTCATAGACCTTCTTTGCATAATAGTCCTCAAGGAACTTACCTGCATCATCACGGCTGAAACCAAAGGTCATCTGTGTAAGATCGTTTGTGCCAAAGGAGAAGAATTCAGCCTCCTTCGCAATCTCATCAGCAGTCAAAGCTGCTCTTGGAATTTCTATCATAGTTCCGACCTTATACTGCAAACTGACACAGGATTTTTCAATAACCTCGTTTGCAGTTTTTACTACTATGTCCTTAACAAATTTTAGCTCCTTAATGTCTCCTACCAACGGAATCATTATTTCAGGAATTACTGACATTCCGTTTTTATTCACATTTATTGCCGCCTCTATTACAGCTCTTGTCTGCATTTCTGCAATCTCAGGATATGAAACCGCCAGACGGCAGCCTCTGTGTCCCATCATAGGATTAAACTCATGAAGGCTTGAAACTATTCCCTTCAGTTCCTCAAAGGACATTCCCATTTCCTTTGAAAGTGCAGCGATATCTTCGTCCTCCTGGGGTAAAAATTCATGAAGAGGAGGATCCAAAAACCTTATGGTTACAGGATGTCCCTTCATTGCAGTAAATAATCCTTCGAAATCACTTCTTTGCATCGGCAGCAGCTTATTGAGAGCCTTTCTTCTCTGCTCTTCTGTTCTGGCAACAATCATTTCTCTCATTGCGGAAATTCTGTCGGCATTAAAGAACATATGCTCTGTCCGGCACAGTCCTATGCCTTCCGCTCCGAATTTCACTGCCTGTTCGGCATCTGCCGGAGTATCGGCATTTGTTCTTACCTTCAAGGTTCTTGCTTCATCAGCCCACTTCATAAGCGTGGAAAAATCTCCCGTCATTTCAGGCTCCACTGTTGGAAGCTGTTCGCCGTATACGTTTCCTGTCGATCCGTCTAATGAAATCCAGTCCCCTTCAATATATTTCTTTCCGTTCTTATCTATAAAATATTTTTCTTCCTCATTTATCTTAATCTCACTGCAGCCCGCAACACAGCATGTTCCCATACCACGTGCAACAACTGCGGCATGGGAAGTCATTCCTCCCCGTCCCGTCAGAATACCCTGAGAAACATGCATACCTTCTATATCCTCGGGCGAAGTTTCAAGTCTGACAAGTACAAGCTTTTTTTCACCCTTTTTTGCAGCTTCAGTGGCTTCATCAGCGGTGAAATAAATTTTACCGGTTGCGGCTCCCGGTGAAGCCGGAAGGCCCTTGGCAATAACTGCCGCTGCTTTTAATGCCTTTAAATCAAAATTCGGATGCAAAACCGCATCTAACTGTCTGGGGTCAACCTTCATAATTGCTTCTTCCTTAGAAATCATATTCTCAGCAACCAAATCAACAGCAATCTTTAATGCAGCCGCTGCTGTTCTTTTGCCGTTTCTGGTCTGAAGCATAAAAAGCCTGCCTTTTTCAATCGTGAACTCCATATCCTGCATATCTCTGTAATGATTTTCCAGTATACCTGCAATTTTAACAAACTGGTCATATGCCTCAGGATTAACTTCCTTCATGCTTTCCATAGGCTTAGGAGTTCTGATGCCTGCAACAACATCCTCTCCCTGAGCATTCATTAAAAACTCACCATAAAGCTTCTTTTCTCCGGTTGACGGATTTCGTGTAAAGGCAACACCTGTTCCTGAATCATTACCCATGTTTCCATAAACCATTTCCTGAACATTTACTGCCGTTCCCCAGTCACCCGGTATATCGTTTAATCTTCTGTAAACAATGGCACGTGGGTTGTCCCATGAACGGAATACAGCCTTTATCGCTTCCATAAGCTGTATCTTTGGATCTTGAGGGAAATCAAAACCCTTTTCCTTTTTAAACAGAGCCTTGTATCGCTTGACAATTTCCTTTAAATTTTCTGCGCACAAATCAGTATCGTATTTAGCGTTATTTTCTTCCTTTATATCATCAAGAATTTTTTCGAATTTAGGTTTTTCAACCTCCATTACTACGTCGGAAAACATCTGGATAAATCTCCTGTAGCTGTCAAACGCAAATCTTTCATTATTAGTCAGCTTTGCAAGACCCTCCACAACTGAATCATTTAACCCAAGGTTTAATATTGTATCCATCATACCCGGCATTGAAGCCCTCGCACCAGATCTGACAGAAACCAAAAAAGGATTTTGGGGATCACCGAAATTCTTGCCAACAATTTTTTCTGTCTTAGACAACATTTCATAAATCTCATCTTCAATTTCTTTTGCAATAGTTTTTCCATCATTATAATATCTTGTGCAAGCTTCAGTGGTTACGGTAAAACCCTTTGGTACCGGGAGTCCTAAGCCGGTCATTTCAGCCAGATTAGCTCCCTTGCCGCCAAGAAGATTTTTCATCTTGGCATTACCCTCATTGAAAAGATAAACATATTTTGACATAAAAGCCCCCCTGCAAAAAAATTATATTATAACAAAATCGTACTTACGATTGTTATTTTCACTTTATATTGTCCGAGTCTGATATAAATAATGCATAATATTGAATATTTTATATATATAAGGAAATGCAGGCAAAATTATGCCTGCATCAAAATTTTAAAATATTATTACCAGCAAAATATGTAGTTAAGTAATTCAGCTTAACTCTAATCTGTTTCATTTTATCCCCTTATCTATTATATTAATAGTAAAAGCCATTCGATAAAAAGTTAATTACGGCTGAATAACCAATGAAATCAAATAATTTCATTGGTTAGCTCACAAGGCACAAAATCTTGAAGCGGTAATTTAACTTCAATAAGGAGGCTTACTTATATTCTAAAGTATTTTATTCAATAAGTAAATCTTCATCAAGAGCTTCCTCAACAGATGTCTCTTCAATAAGTGCATCCTCAACCTGTACCTTTTCTTTGTTTGTTCTTACATAGGTTATTTTCCCTTCTGCTATTTCATTTATGGCGATAGTAACTTCTTTTTCAGAATTTACCTTAGAAAGCTTAGGTGAACCATCTACGAGCTGCCTTGCCCTCTTGGCAGCCTCAACTACCAATGTATATCTGCTGTCTGCAGTTTTCATCAAGTCATTTATCGAAGGATAAATCATTTTAAATACCTCCTGTTTTTGTAAAACTTTTGTAGAATCGTTTTTATTAACTATTATTCAAGCATGAAGCTCACGCTTTTAGCAAGGAACTTAACAAGTCCTCATTTCTTGACGGCTTTAACCTTTCCGAATCCAGTATCCTTTCAATATCTGATACAGCATTGTCAACACTATCGTTTAAAACCAAATAATCATACTTTGAAGCATACTTCATTTCTCTGGAAGCCTGCTCCAGCCTTTTTCCGATAACATCACAGCCTTCAGTCCCCCTGCATACAATTCTTCTTTCAAGCTCCTCGAATGACGGCGGAATAATGAAAACAAGAACACAATCAGGGTACTTCTGTTTTATCTCAAGAGCACCTGCCACCGTTATCTCTAATATAACATCAAGACCTTCCTTGATACATGCCTCTACATATGACTTCGGTGTCCCGTAATAATTATCGCAGTACTTATCCCATTCAATAAGGTCATTATTATCTATCATATCCAAAAATTTACTTTCCGACACGAAAAAATAATTTTTCCCTTCAACCTCACCCTCACGCGGCTTTCTGGTTGTTGCAGACACAGAATATTTTGCAGTGCTTCTCTTTGATAAAAGCCTCTGACAAACTGTCCCCTTACCTGTACCGGACGGACCCGACACTACAACTAACAACCCCTTTTGTTGCATAGCGCCTCCTAATCTTCTATTGTTTCTTCATCATTATCATTTGTATCGGTATCCTTCGTATTCAGTCTGTGAGCCACAGTTTCAGGCTGAACTGCCGATAAAATAATATGATCGCTGTCTGTTATAATAACTGCTCTTGTCCTTCTGCCATACGTTGCATCTATAAGCATTCCCCTGTCTCTTGCCTCTTGTATAATCCTTTTTATAGGGGCAGATTCCGGACTGACTATAGCAACCAATCTATTAGCAGAAACAATATTCCCAAATCCGATATTTATAAGCTTCATATTTTCCTCCTACGCCGAGTTTTCGGCACAAAAATTTGGTAAAGCTTTTGTGCAGGTATGCTATCTGATTTCTAAACCTCCACATTCTTTCAAGCTATCCTCTAAAATCACCTGATCAGGTTATTCAATATTTTGAATTTGTTCTCTGATTTTTTCAGTCTCACTTTTAAGCTCAAGAACGTTTTTCGTTATCAAGATATCATTCGACTTTGATCCGATAGTATTAATCTCTCTGTTTATTTCCTGAACTAAAAAGTCAAGCTTTCTGCCAACAGGCTGCTTTTGAATGCCCAGTATTTCTCTCAGCTGTATCAAATGACTTCCCAGCCTTACCAATTCTTCATCAATACTGCATTTATCTGCAAAAATAGCAACTTCCATTGCAATTCTATTTTCATCAATAGTTTGTTGATTTAAAAGATCCCGAATTCTGCTTTCAAGCTTTTGCTTGTACTCTAAAACAACCTCCGGACTTCTGTCAGATATCTTAGAGATAATATCCTGCATAATATCCGCTTTTTGTAACAGGCTTGCCCTTAATTCGTTTCCTTCCTTTTCACGCATTTGAATCAATGAAGAAACAGCAGTCTCCAAAGCACAGCTTAAAACCTTCCAAAGCTGTTCTTCATCATCTTCAGTCTTTTCAATACGTAAAACATCCGGAAATCTGGATACCAATGCTACACTTATATCATCAACTAAATTGTACTTGTCTCTAAGCTTCTCAACAGCCTGTATGTATGCATCGGCTAAGGCCTCATCAAGTGTAACACTCTTAGAATCCTCTGACCGGTCTTCTAAGGATATGAATATATCAACCTTTCCTCTATACAGACTTTTAGATACTATTTCCCTTACCCGTTCCTCTAAAAATGCAATTTGTCTTGGCAGCTTAATATAGAAATCTATATATCTGTGATTCACACTTTTTATTTCCACAGTAAATTCCTTACCCTGCTCACTGTAGGTTCCTCTTCCGAAACCTGTCATGCTCCTAACCATAAAATCCTCCAGTAGACGAGCTAATTAAAAACAATAATCCCGCTTAGTATTATAACACAATTTTGCATTATTAAAAGAATTATTTGCTACTTTTTCTTTATTTTTTATCAGTATGCTTCAAATTACTAATTATTATAAATTTATAAGCATAATTCTTCTTAAAAATCTAATTCATGAAAAATTCACAGCGGGAAATTATTTCCCCTGTGAGACACAAAATGGAGGACTTTATCCTCCATTAAATATAGATACAAACAGCTTTATACTGTTTTTAACACATTTTCTATGGCCTGCTGAACTCTTGATTTATCGAAGGGCTTGACAACAAAGTCCTTTGCCCCCATTTTGATTGCGTCAATAACCATTGATTGCTGTCCCATAGCAGAAACCATAAGTATTTTTGTCTTTGGACTTGCCTCGGCTATTCCCTTAATTGCCATTATGCCATCCATTTCCGGCATAGTTATGTCAAGTGTTATTATATCCGGCTGATACTTCTTTGCCTGTTCGATAGCTTCGTATCCATTGGAGCCTTCGCCCACAACCACATAATCCGAATTTTCTTCTATCATTCTCTTTATTAATGTCCTCATAAATACAGCATCATCAACAACTACAAACTTTATTTCTCCCATTAGATACATCTCCTAATTCATACATCATTAGTGATAAAGCAACAATCCCAGCTGTTTCCGTTCTAAGGATTCTAGGTCCGAGAGTTAATTTCTTTATACCTTTAGACTCAGCCAGTTGTATTTCCTGTTCAGTATAACCGCCTTCTGGGCCAATAAAAATTGAAGCTGTTTCAACAGCAAAGCACTTTGACACTATAGCTTTAAAACCAGTTGAACTCTCTTTTTCATAAGGTATTACTGATAAATTTGATTTTGAAGCCAATTCAACAGCCTCACTGAACCTGACCGGCATAAATATTTTAGGAACAATCCCTCTGTCAGACTGCTTTGCTGCTTCCAAAGCAATTTTTTGCCACCTTGAAACTTTATTCTTGGCATCTTTATCAGTATTTATTTTAGATATACATCTTTCAGTTATAACAGGTACTATCGCATTTACTCCAAGCTCAACACATTTCTGAATAATTAAATCCATCTTGTCTGCCTTAGGCAATCCCTGATACAATGTGACCTTAAGTTCAGACTCGGTTAAATTTGTTTCTTTATTTATAATATCAGCAAGGATACAATCATTGGCAACTTCATATATCTCCGACTCGTAATCAAATCCGTCGCAGCATACTGTAATAACATCGCCCTTTTCACATCTCAGAACCTTTTTAAGATGCTGATAATCCTCACCGATTATAGTAATCCTATTTCCCAGTATTTGTGTACTGCTTACAAAGTATCTTGACATTTGAACACCATTGCCACCCATTCGCCCATTTCCAGAGTTTCTATACAGGACATCCCGCTTTTCAGGCAAGCATTTACAACCTCCTGCCTTCTCTCTTTAATTATACCAGATGTAATAAATAAAGAAGCTTTTCTTTTTAAATAATAAGGTATAACTTCCGCTAAGTCAATAATTACATTTGCTATAATGTTTGCAACTATGATATCATATTTTTTCTCATCCTGCGCCAAGTCAGTCAAAACACCCTTGAAAACATTTATTCTTGAGCTTTCCTTATTTAAGGAAATATTTTCAGCGGCAACCCTTACTGCCACCTCATCAATATCAATTGCCTCAACCTTTCTTGCTCCAAGCTTTCCCGCAATTATTGACAATATTCCTGTACCGCAGCCAACGTCAAGAACCTCATACTCGTCTTTCATATAATTATCAAGTAGCCTTGAGCACATTTGTGTTGTCTCGTGTGTTCCTGTTCCAAAAGCCATTCCCGGGTCCATCTCAACAGCTATATCGTTGGGATTAACCTCATACTCTTCCCATGTAGGTTTAATAACAATTCTGTCTGTAAGTCTGAAGGGCTTGTAATATTTTTTCCATGATGTGGACCAATCCTCATCATCTATTTCACCATAACCGTCCAAGCCTTTGCCTATATCAAGAAATTGGGAAATATTTTTCAAGCCCTCATTTATTTGCTTTAAAACATCATTTATATCTAATCCGTTCTGAAAATATGCCTTGATAATAACATCCTCGCCTAAGGATTCAAGAAACTCATCATCAGCATAATCTAAAGTATTTGGATTTAATATTTCCTTTCTTATATCAAAGGGATCCATTATTGCAACACCACCGGCTCCCATAGATGTAAGCATTTCAGAGACTGCGTCGCTTGCTTCCTCTGTTGTATTTACCCGTATTTCATACCATTTCATAGCTATGTCCATGTCCCGCCTCTGCATGAAAAAGTCAATGCTGCCGCCTAAAAAGCCATATAAATATCGTCCCGCTATTTATCGCCCGAAGGCTTCACCCATAATTGACTTTATGACACGGACTCGGCACCCCCTTTCAAACTTTTCCTCCGAAACCTTACTTAAACGCATCCTTCATTTTATCAAAAAAGCCTTTTCTCTGCTCATGAGTTTCATCTCCGCTGATTTCTGCAAACTCTCTTAATAATTCCTTCTGCTTTTCACTCAATTTTTTAGGAACTTCAATATTGACTTTCACATACTGGTCTCCGCGGCCATTACCCCGCAAAAAGGGTATCCCTTTTCCCCTGAGCCTGAAAACAGAGCCTGTCTGAGTTCCCTCGGGAACAGTGTATTTAACCTTTCCGTCTAAAGTCGGCACTTCAATTTCTGCGCCAAGAGCTGCCTGCACAAACGTAATAGGCTCTTCACACACAACATCATTTCCCTGTCTTTTAAACAGCAGATGCGGCTTTACTCTGACATTTATAAGCAAATCGCCGCTTGGGCCTCCTTTTGAGCCGGGATCGCCCTCACCTCTCAATGAAATAGTTTGCCCGTCATCTATGCCAGCCGGAATATTTACTTTTATTTTTACATTGTTTCTGAGCTTGCCTTTTCCATTACATGCAGGACATGGGTCAGCGATAACTTTACCTTCCCCCCGGCATACGTCACAGGTCTTTGAATTCACAAACTGGCCAAATGGAGTATTCTGCTTTACCTGAACCTGCCCTGTTCCATTGCAGTGCTTGCAGGTAGTGGCTTCTGTCCCCGGCTTTGCACCGCTGCCGGTACACTTCAGGCACACTTCCATTCTTCCAATTGTTAATTCCTTGTCAATACCAAAGGCTGCTTCCTCAAAAGAAATTTCCACCGCATATTTAAGATCCGCTCCCTTTTGAGGGCCTCTTTTTGATCTTGATCTTCCGCCGCCAAAGCCTGATCCCCCAAAGAACGTTTCAAAAATATCACCTATTCCTCCGAAATCAAAATCAGCCGAAAAGCCTCCTGCTCCGCCAAAACCATTAGGGTCTACACCGGCATGACCATATTGGTCATATCTGCTTTTCTTTTGAGAATCACTTAACACCTCATATGCTTCGTTAACCTCTTTGAACTTGGCTTCTGCGCTTTTATCTCCCGGGTTTACATCCGGATGATATTTTTTTGCCAAATTT
Organism: Ruminiclostridium sufflavum DSM 19573; assembly: GCF_003208175.1. Lineage (GTDB taxonomy): Bacteria > Bacillota > Clostridia > Acetivibrionales > DSM-1351 > Ruminiclostridium > Ruminiclostridium sufflavum. The sequence continues at coordinate 150,646 of NZ_QKMR01000010.1, forward strand.
CTGTATGCTTTTTTTAACTCCGCATCAGACGCACCTTTACTAACCCCTAACACTTCGTAATAGTCTCTTTTTTCTGCCATCAAATTCAACTCCCGTCTAATTACAAAACATTCAAATACCTTACTTACGCCAAAGCATAATCTGCCCTAAAGGCGATAGAACAGCATACCGGTATTTTATCGCCAAGAGGCTTGAAACCGGCTTAAAAGCTTATGTTAACACCCAGCCTTTTTGATTCTATAGCATAAAACAAGCCAGAGCCTTGTATTACCAGCTTTGGCATGAATTTTTAAAATAACCTTGTACAAAAACTCAAGTAATTATTCAATACTTCAATGCTATAGGGGCTATAAAAGCCCCTATACATTATTATATATTTATTTATCATCGTCAACTACTTTGTAGTCTGCATCTACAACATTATCCTCCGCAGACTGAGCCTGCTGTCCGCCAAAGCCGGCACTATTCGGATCGGCACCGGGTGCACCCTGCGCTCCCGTTTGCTGATAAATTTTTGAGGAGATATCATAGAAAGCTTGCTGCAATTCATCTGTAGCCTTCTTTATAGCTTCTGTATCAGTTCCTTTAAGTGCTTCCTTAACCTTATTTACACCGGATTCAATTTTTTCCTTATCCTCACCCGATATTTTATCCCCAAGATCCTTCAAGGATTTCTCTGATTGATAAACTAATGAATCTGCATTATTTCTGACATCAATTTCTTCCTTGTTCTTTTTATCCTCGGCCGCAAACTTCTCAGCTTCTTTAACAGCCTTGTCAATATCATCATCTGAAAGATTTGTTGATGCTGTAATTGTAATTTTTTGTTCGTTTCCTGTTCCCAGATCCTTGGCAGATACATGTACAATACCGTTAGCATCTATATCAAAGGTAACCTCTATTTGAGGAACTCCTCTAGGTGCGGAAGGAATGCCTGTAAGCTGGAATCTTCCCAAGCTCTTATTGTACTGAGCCATTTCTCTTTCACCTTGAAGGACATGAATTTCAACACTTGTCTGGCCATCTGCCGCAGTTGAGAATACCTGACTCTTTTTTGTAGGAATGGTAGTATTTCTATCAATTAACTTGGTAAATACTCCTCCTAAAGTCTCAAGTCCCAATGACAGCGGAGTAACATCCAGAAGAAGAAGTCCTGTTACATCTCCGGTTAATACGCCGGCTTGAATGGCAGCTCCGACAGCAACACATTCATCAGGATTAATTCCCTTAAACGGGTCTTTGCCCAAGTACTTTTTAACTGCTTCCTGAACCGCTGGTATTCTTGTAGAACCACCAACCAATAAAATCTTGTCTATTTTTTCAGGGGACAAACCGGCATCCTGCATGGCCTGTCTTGTGGGCCCCATTGTTTTTTCCACCAAATCGGCTGTTATCTCATCAAACTTTGCTCTTGTAAGTGTTACATCCAAGTGCTTTGGTCCTGAAGCATCAGCTGTGATAAACGGTAAGTTTATATTTGAGGTGGTTACTCCTGAAAGCTCTATTTTAGCCTTTTCAGCAGCTTCCTTCAATCTTTGCATTGCCATTTTGTCATTTCTCAAGTCAATTCCATTTTCCTTCTTGAAGGAGTCTGCAAGGAAATCAATGACTCTATCATCGAAATCATCTCCTCCAAGTTTGTTATTTCCGTTTGTGGCTAAAACCTCGAATACACCGTCTCCGATTTCCAGTATTGATACATCAAAGGTACCTCCACCTAAATCATAAACCATTATCTTCTGGTCCTTTTCTTTATCAAGACCATATGCAAGCGCAGCAGCCGTAGGCTCATTTATTATTCTAAGCACTTCCAGCCCTGCTATTTTACCTGCATCCTTAGTTGCCTGTCTTTGAGCATCACTGAAATATGCAGGAACTGTGATAACTGCTTGAGAAACTGTTTCTCCCAGATATGCCTCGGCATCTGCCTTTAATTTTTGAAGTATCATAGATGATATCTCTTGAGGTGAGTACTTTTTGCCATCTATTTCAACCTTTTTGTCTGTTCCCATTTCTCTTTTGATTGAACTGATTGTTCTTTCAGGGTTTGTAACAGATTGTCTTTTTGCAACCTGACCAATCATACGTTCTCCTGTCTTTGAGAAAGCCACGACTGACGGTGTGGTTCTGTTTCCTTCAGGATTTGCAATAACAACCGGCTCGCCGCCTTCCATTACCGCAACACATGAATTTGTAGTACCCAAATCTATACCAATTACCTTTGCCATAATCAAACATCCTCCCTTAATGTAATAACTTATATATTAATATTTAAAATTTGCAAAATTATTATTAGTTTGCTACCTTAACCATACTGTGTCTTACTACCTTTCCCTTCATAACATAGCCTTTCTGAAATTCCTCTATGACTGTGTTCTCACCCTTTTCCCCATCTGTCACATGCATTACGGCATTGTGCAGTTCAGGGTCAAATGTATTATTTAATGCTTCTATAGGTTCAACACCCAGCTTTTTCATACAATCATTCAGCTGTCTCATAACCATTTCAACACCATCTTTTAAGGGATTGCTCTCCGTATCCTCTGCAGCCTTCAAAGCTCTTTCAAGATTATCGACTACCGGAAGAATAGCATTTACAGTATCAATGGCAACATCAAGACTGAGAGCATCCTTTTCCTTTACAGTCCTCTTCTTGTAATTGTCAAATTCGGCAGCAGTGCGTTGAACAACATTTTTGTACTCCTCACACTGAAGTGTCTTCTCTTCAAGTTCTGCTTTCAAAGCCTCAATTTCAGCACAGACTGAATCCTCCTCCTGCACATTACTGCAATTGCAAGATGAATCAGAATCGGTTTCAGAATTACAATTACATTCTGCGGAACTGCTGTTATTATTTATCTTATCAACTATTTCTTCTTCATCTTTTGAATTCTTTTCTTTTTTCATTGCTCAGTATTTACCTCCTTAAATTTTTTTCTATCCATCACCCAGAAGTTTAATTATCTCCTGATTAATTTTATTTCTGATATAATTCATCGATGAAACAACTTTTGAATACTCCATTCTTGTGGGGCCTATAATGCCAATAGTACCTATTATACGGTTTCCAATGCTATAGGACGCCGTAACCAGACTGCATTCCTTTATTCCTTCAATATTATTTTCATTTCCGATTTGGATTACTATATCATTATTATTGTACAAGGTATTTACAAGAAGCTCTGAAAGGAATTTCTTTTCGTCAAGAATATTCAGGAACTCCTTTGCCTTCTCAACCTCTCTGAATTCAGGAAAATTCAATATATTTGTAGTCCCCTCAAGATAAACCTCAGGCTGGTCGATTGTTTTAATCAAATCCTCAATACCTTCAAGAATCGGTCTTATAATATTGTGAGGAAGAGATATAAAGCTTTCAATTTCACTCTTAACATCACTTGATGCCAGCATTTCCAAGGTATATCCCCTAAGCTTTTCATTCAGCAGGTTTGAAATCTGAATTAATGAATCTGGAGTAATCTGTTCATTTACCCTGACTAAATTGTTACGAACTACACTTGTATCTGTAACTATAATAACAAGCGCCTTTCCCGGCTCGATAGGAACTACCTGCACCGCTTTTAAAGCAGATTTCTTTGAATGAGGTGTCACAGCCATGGTAGTATACTTGGTAAACTTTGACATTACAACAGAAGCATTTCTGATAAGCTGGCTAAGTTCATTAATTCTAATGTCCATGGCATTTTTTATGTTATCTATGTCAGACTGGGAAAGCTCATTAATCTGCATCAGTTTGTCTACGTATAATCTGTAGCCTTTATCTGACGGAACTCTGCCTGCAGAAGTATGAGGCTGCTCCAAAAAGCCCATCTCCTCAAGATCAGCCATTTCATTTCTTATAGTAGCCGAGCTAAGGCCAAGTTCATGCTTTTTGGCAATAGTTCTCGAACCAACAGGCTCTGCAGAAGAAATATAATCATCAATTATTGCTTGCAGTATTCTGAGTTTTCTATCGTCAAGCAGCACTTTCGTCACTCCCTTGTCTAAAGTATTTTTTCTTTGTTAGCACTCTAAGGTATTGAGTGCTAAATCATATAATAAAAATACCATTAGCACTTATTTTTGTCAAGTACTTTTCAAATAATTATTCCTATTTGCCTGTATAAAAAATAACCTTAATCTGCCCGAAATACAGAATAAGGTTATTTTATAAAAACAAATTTAAAAGTCCCCCGCTATCGCCTGTAGCACCGGTTATACCTGATGATATCTTAGGTTTGAGGACATCAGCATTCACTGAATCGTATCATTTATTTGACGGAAGCCCTCAGGATTGTAAAACCTTCCGGTTTTCCCACGATAAACCTCGAAATAGTAAACAGTTGTAATTATCCATGCCAGCGTAGAAGCAACAGATGATACAACAGCTCCTACAAATGGGAAGATACCTAAAATAGAGCTTATGATGCTTCCGCATATTGAAATTAAAATAGTAATGCCTAGTAACGGCCAAAAGCTTCCATTCACTGTTTTAAACGAGAGCTTCAATCCGTCTGTAACACCGCAGCCCTCAGTACAAATTGCCGGAAACCACAAGCACATATATACTCTGAGAGCAATTACCGCCACAATAAACGCTAAGTAAAAAAGTATCATAAGTATTATTCCAAAAGCATTTGAGGCAAATGCCATAATAATGCCTGACACAGCTATAAGAATGGCAAGCACTATTCCCATACCCAGACCTATCGCTATACGTAATAAAATATACAGCACATATCTTCCTATATATTTCGACATACAGGCTGTAAAATCACTCAAGGTGGCATTTCCCGTATCATACTGCCTGCTGATAAAGCCATATGTGGCGGGATAAGCCAAAAGGGAAAATACCAGCGTCAAAAGGCCGCCGATAACGACACTCACTATCATAGGGGCAGTAATCATTCCGTCAAAAAAATTAGCGTCAAAACCATAATACTGACCTTGAATCATATCCTGAAGCATTCCCATATACTTGTGAGTAAGCTGGGTCACAAAGCCTGCAGTACCTATATTAATAATAAGTGCAGGAATTGCCAATGAAATTAAAAGCGGTAATGTCAATAAAAAATTTTTAAATGTAAATTTAAAAGCATTTTCAAGGTATCTCATAAACGGCCTCCTATTTTTATTTTTGTTAATTATCATTTATATATGAACTGATAATACTGTTATATCCAACCATCACATGCTGAGTCGTGGCATTCTTTGCGGAATCAATTTCAAAATCATCAATAACTCTAACAGGTAAAACATTTATTGATGTCCCGGTTATGAACACAGCATCAAAGCTGGTTAACGAATCTATGCCAATGAGCGTTTCAATCACTTCGTAGCCGAGCTTTTTGCAGACATCAACTACATATTTTCTGGTTATCCCTACCAGAACATAATCTTCCGGTGAAGTATAGATTTTATTTCCTTTTACAAAAAATGCATTTGACTTCCCGCCCTCGGTTATTTTTCCGCTGTCATTTACAAGCAGGACCTCAAAAACATTTTTTTCCTCAGATACACGTTTTATTTCTTCTTTGTAGCCGGTGTTAATCATCTTTATATTTGGATTGCTCCTCATCAGATTGACCGTACAGCATTCCACACCATTATCATATTCCTGCTTTGCAGGATAATAGAACTTGTTTATAAAGGCTATTGTTATCTGCTCTGCTCCATATTGCAGAACTATTACCTTAACATTGCAGTCAGAAAGGTAATTGAGTTTACAAACCTCTTGAAGCTGATCTCTAAGGTCTTTTTTAGATATGACCAACTCATAGCTTGCCTTGTTCATTGAGCTTTTAAGCCTGCTAAAGTGATCATCATAGAAAAGAGGTATTCCTTTTATTATCCTTATAACCTCGTAGAAAGCCTTATATTTTTCTGATTTGTAAATATCCAGCCTTTCTTTTTCAACTGTTTCTCCGTTTATTATGCATATATTGCCAATATTCTCTTCGAATGTCATTTTAATGCCCCTTTTTTTCTTGGTTTGATTAGGTAAATATCCTATTTAATTTTAATAACATATACTTTTTTTGTCAATTATAATAATAAAAACACTAATCAATTTCATCAAGGGATAGATTAAAACTCGGAAGAAACTTATCCATAAAGTATGAGACCTCTTCAAGCTTTATCTCCTGTATTGTCTGCAATATTGTTTCACTGGCTTTTTTAAATTCATTATTTCCTGCCTTTACCTCTTCAATACATTTCACATATGCCGCAATTCTGTCAGCGGCCTTAACAAGCTTCCAGCAGTCTATATCATCCGGATTCTTAAAAAACAATGAGTAATATTCATCTGCCATTTCTTCGGGCAGCATGGAAATAATCTTTTGCTTTGAGATATCCTCAATATCCTTATATATTTTATTGATTTGCGGATTATAATATTTTATCGGTGTGGGCATATCGCCTGTTATAATTTCATTACAGTCATGAAACATTGCAAGTATGGCAACTCTTTCCGGATTAATCTCGCCGTTAAAATAAGTATTTCTTATTACAGCCAGCCCATGGGCAATAATGGCTACCTGCAGGCTATGCTCCTGAATATTTTCCGTATAAGTATTTCTCATAAGTCCCCATCTGTTTATGTATTTCATTCTAGACAGGAATGCATAAAAATGATATTTCTCTTCGCCCATTTTAGCCTCCAAGCCGAATATCGGCAGTATACATGTTTACATCCAATAAATTTCTTCAAAACAGTTTTGAGCAAAGGAATCCGTCATTCCTGCAACAAAGTCAATTACCTTTTGCGCGTTGCTTACAGATTCATCATATCCTTTGTCTACTATATAATTATAAAACATCCTGTAAACCTTGTTATCCTTGAATTGAAGCTTTTCAAAATCCTCCGTGCTTTCAAGAAGATTGTCAAACAACCCCTCCAGTGTATTCTCAGCTATTTTCTCATATCTGGTGATTTTTTCCGCCTTGTATATAAGACGTACATTTTCATTAATAAGCTTTTCAAGAGCCTCCCCTTTTGCTTCGCTGAGCTGTATGCAATCTTTTCCGTAGCTGTTTTCTATCATGTCGCATACCAATGTGTTAATTATTTCTCCATTAGTATTTCCAAGTTCATTCCGGATATCCTTTGGAATATCCTGCATATCCATAAGCTTTACCCTGACTGCATCTTCAATATCTCTTCCCACATAGGCAATCTTGTCAACCAGTCTTACAATACAAGCCTCAAGAGTATACGGTGAATCAGTGCGCTTGACATTTTTAAGAGAATCGGGTGTTTTTGTCAAATCCCTGTGCATAACAAATTCATCATAGTTTTCTCCGCAATGGCAAACTATGCCGTCCTTAACCTCAAAAGTCAGATTAAGCCCGCAGCGTTCAAAAATCTTCTCTTTTGAAATCCTTGTTGCAAGCTTTTCAACTACTCTCAAGCTATGTATTTCATGCTTAAAGCCTTTACCGGGATATATTCTTTTCATACATTTGTCAAGTACACGCTCTCCGCTGTGTCCAAAAGGAGCATGTCCCAAATCGTGTCCAAGTGCAATTGCATAAGTCAAGTCCTGATTCATATTCAGGGTTCTTGCTATCGTATTGGCTATTGAACCGACATTAAGGACATGCTCCATACGGGTACAAATGTGATCATTTTTTGCATTAAAAAACACCTGCGTTTTATGTCTTAATCTTCTGAAGTCCACAGAATATAATATTCTGTTTCCGTCACGCTCGTAATCTGTTCTTATAGTGCACTTTTCCTCACAAAGCAATCTGCCGAAAGACTCGATGCTTTTTGCCGCAAAAGGGCTCAATGCTTCCTCCTGCTGCTCTCTCAACTTTCTCCACTCCATATGCTCACCTCCAGCTTAGTTATAATATACCATAAATCTATCGGTAAGTATGCAGGAAACAACAATCTTCTCAAGGTGTTTTTTGCAGAGACCTGCCGGTGCTGAAACTTATCACTGCTTTGCTGCCGGAATAGTCGACCAAAATTCAGAACAAATTCGAACCCAACTTTCCATTGATAAGAAGTTTTCAGCACCTACAATTCAGCTGAGAAACCTGATTTAATATATTAGTATCGTGAGCCCTTACCTGAACTGCTGCATACCAAAGCAATTCCGCCCGCAACCAGAGATATCGGTATTAATACCCCCAGAAGATTTGATGACACCGAACTGGTTATCATCATTAGTTCAAAAACAGCTCCAATACCTCCTACAATCAAGCCTGCTATAAGCAAGCCCCTTTCTCTTTTTGAGAACAGGTACATCTGCAGCAGACCGACAGCAACAGAAATAATATACACAGGCCATGTGAATCTTGCGAAATGCCAATCTGTCGATACTTCAAACATAAGAAGCAGGCCGATTGTTGTTATTATCCCTCCGGGCACAAGCAAGCCGGGCTTTGACCCTGTAAGAAAAAATCCCAGCTCAAAGGCCAAGCCTACAAGCAATATAATAAATACCCAAAAATCATAAAAATCAAACTTAAAAAGCCTGACATCAAACACCGTATTCAGTATCAGTGCAACAGCACCGAAAGCAATAAGTATTAAGCCGATAAAATAATTACCTTTTTTCATAATAACCTCCACGCCCAATTTGGGCACAAAAATTTAGTAAAGCAACGTGGCGGTACGCTGTCTATTTTGCGACCACATTTTGTTTCTTTCAAGCTAACCTCCACGCCCAATTTGGGCACAAAAATTTAGTAAAGCAACGTGGCGGTACGCTGTCTATTTTGCAACCACATTTTGTTTCTTTCAAGCTAACCTCCACGCCCAATTTGGGCACAAAATTTTAGTAAAGCAACGTGGCGGTACGCTGTCTATTTTGCGACCGCATTTTGTTTCTTTCAAGCTAACCTCCACGCCTAATATTGGCACAAAACAAATAATGAAACTACCAATGGCAAACCTATGCTTCGCAGCGGTTTGCTGTTTTTTACTATACCGTCCATTTCGCCGGCGACACAAACAGTAAGGAAAAAGTATATAATAATTGCTTGATTGCTCAAAATACAAATTTCGCATTTATTATATACGCATATTATACATAGACTATCAGGTTTTTGTCTGAGAACTGCTGAAAAAAGGTTTTAAATTTTAAAGGCTGTCTGCCCCATAAGAAATTATACAATAGAAGCACTGAAAATAAGCACCAGTACAGTCACCAGCACAGCCGAATAATCCAGAAGGCTGAAAGAGTATTTTTTATATCCGCTGTTCTTTTTCCTGACATTAAATCCTCTTAGCTCAGCTGATATTGCACTGCCTTCAATACGCTTAACAGAAGAAATTAACAGAGGAACGCAAAGAGGCAATACAAGCTTCAATTTTTTCACAGGATTTTTCGTGTCAAACTCAACGCCTCTCGCTGTCTGAGCCTCAATTATTCCATTCATTTCGTGCTCAAATATGGGAATGAAACGTAAAGCTGTTATAAATGCGAAAGCATATTTATAAGGTATATGCAGTTTTTGTACCAACACATTTGTCAAATCACTCATTTTTGTAACGGTAAGCATAATTACCAAAGGCATTGTAGCACCCACAAGCCTTAATACCAGCAGCAAGGAAAATTTAAGCCCTGTATTTGTTATATAAAGATTCAACGGCAAGTCCAAGACCTTATCCCCTGTTCTTATCAGTAAAACCTGAATCAAAAACAAGACGGCACCTAATTTCAGTAATGTCGCCATTATAGAAAGGGCCTTTTTCCCAATACCAGCCAAGTGTCCTATGATAACATTCAAAGCTATAATCGCAGCTGCCGCCAATAAATTATTGCTTAAAAAGCTGCTCATGCAAAGCAATAAGGCAATGAGCATTTTGGTTAACGGATTCAACCTGTGTATGACGGTATCGCCCTGAGAATACTCTAAAATTCCTTTCATTGCAAGCACCTGCTCTCTATTTTGTCAGTCATTTCATCAATTGTTAATATACCGCCGAAATCATCTCCCAGCCTGATTGCCAGCTCAGCAATCTGAGGCGGCGCCAGTGATGCCCTTGCCAATACGGCGGAATTAAGCATAACCTTCTTGCACATATCATCTGCAAGAATACCTCCATCACCTATAACAATAACCCTGCGGGCAAAATCAGAAACAAGCTCCATATCATGGCAAACCATTATTACCGTAGTGCCGCTCCTGTTCAGCTCCTTTATTATATTCATTATATGCATGCATTCCTTATAATCCAGCCCCGTAGTAGGCTCATCAAGCACAAGTATTTCGGGAGAAAGTGCAATTATTGAAGCCAGAGCCACCTTCTGCCGTTCTCCCCTGCTCAAAGAAAAGGGATCCTTCTGCCCTGAAAAGCCAAAGCTTTCAATTGTCTCCCTGCATCTCTTCTCTATTTCACTTTTGTTGTCCAAAACACAGTTTAATCCGAAAGCAATTTCGTCCTTAACAGTATTCCGGCAAATCTGCCTGTCTGGATTCTGAAACAAAAATCCAACATGCCTTGCCAGCTCACTTGTTTTTGACAATCTTGTATCCAGATTTGACACAGAAACATTACCGGAGGTTGGTTTCAGCAGTCCGTTAAAAAGCTTCATCAGTGTTGTTTTACCGGCACCGTTTCTGCCCACTATTGCAACAAATTCACCCTTTTCTATTGTGAAGCTGACATTTTCAAGAATATTGGCTTTATCGTATGCAAAGCAAACATTACTAAACTTAATCACCCTATAACCTCCATTTTAACTGTCATTTCTTTCACTGACCAAAAAAGCCTATAAATATATTCCCATAGCTTTTATCGTACTATGGCTTGACGTAATAGCCCATTAATAAATTATCCTTTTTACCATGATTTCAGCCTCGCCTATATTAACGGGCACATCGCCTTTGTACAAATTCTTCTCAATGAGCCTGCCTGCCAAGGTTGCAACTCTGGGACAATTTACTCCTATATTCCTCAAAAGACCGGTATCCTTCAATACCTCCTGCGGAGTTCCATCTAAAAATATCCGGCCTTCGTTTATTATCATTAAGCGCTTTGAAAATTCACTGAGCAGCATAATTTTTTGTTCTACAACTATAATGGTAATTCCCATTTTTTCATTAAGCATACGAAGCATATTAAAAATCTGGAGACTGCTTTGAGGATCAAGCTCGGCCGTAGGCTCATCAAGGACCAATATATCAGGCATAAGCGCAGCCACTGCCGCTATTGCTACCTTTTGCTTCTGCCCTCCGCTCAAGGTGCTTATATTCCTGTATCGCAAATCTTCTATACCCACCATTGCAAGCATTTCAACCATCCTGCTCTCAATCCTGTCATGGGGGACACCAAAGTTTTCAAGTCCAAAAAGCAATTCATCCTCAACCACTGACGATACCATTTGTCCGTCAATATCCTGAAAAACGCTCCCGACTGTCAGTGCAAGCTGTGACGGCGACGCTTCAACAGTATCTAAGCCGTTTACATTTACTTCTCCGTAAAAATCCCCCTCAAAATGATGCGGGATAATACCGTTCAGCGCATATGTAAAGGTAGATTTACCTGCTCCGCTGTTACCTATAATTCCTACAAAATCACCTTTTTGTATGGATAGGCTTACTCCGCTCAAAGCAAAATTTTCACTTTCCTTATACTTAAATGAAAAATCCTTAAACTCAATCATATTTTCACCGTTTCTGATAACATATAGAGTATCCGTATAAATACCGGAGCTTCAAAACTTAGCCTGCTTTAGCTTCACCTCTGCCTAACGCCAGCTTTAGCGGTATATATAATATCTGAACAATTATTGAATTTAATACGGCTGTACCAAAAATAATTGTAATAAATACTCCTATAGGAATGGTTGCCACACTTGCTCCCGCATAAAATGCCGCATAAAGTACGCTTATAAATGTAAAGCCGCTGGCTAATGTGCTTATAAAAGTGCAGATTACAGGTTTTAAAGAAAACCTTCCTATTTCCATCGGAACATACATAAGCAACGCCATAACTATTGCTCCCACAGGCTCACTAATCAGGTTTATATAAGGTGTCCCCGGGAAAACCTGACATAAGGCACCCGCTAAAATACCGATAATTACTGCTTCAATAAATTTAGGCCTTATTAAAAGTATGGCTAAGCAATACATGGCAATTATAAAATTAGGCTTCATTACCGTAAACATTGAGCCCACAAAGAATTTTAGCACCGCCCCTACTGCCAGTAATACTCCGACCAAAATAACATCTGAAATTGAAAGACCTGATTTTTTCTCTTTAAGGACAACTCTTTTTTCCATAAAAAAACCTCCACAAATAAATTAGCAGAGGTTGGAAGTTCTGTAGTTTAAGTAGCAATGCAAGCCGATAATGGCAGCACAGCTATTTTAGTTTTTAAATTCAAGCAATAAAGCTTGAACTGCGGCAGGCATTAAACCACAAGCCTTGCCTCTTCTCGTCTCGTCCAGTCTCATCTCTTCTCATCTCTACTTATAAAGAATATAGCATTTCAGACAGGTTTTTGTCAATATATAAAAAATAACAATACTGCTTTCGTTTACCTGCTTCTGTGCTTCTCTTTCTTCTTTTTGCTTTTCAAGCTCCTATCCTCCTGCTATCTGCTTTTTCCCTCACTCAGATATGTAGCCTGCAAATCGGCTATATGCAGCAGGACTGCAAACGGAAACTGTTCGTAAGCATGGCTCAGGCTGTAGGAGCCCCCCCTGACGGCGTCATCGAAGCCTCCCATGTGCCACCTTATTGCTATTGACTCCTCTCTTGTCAATCTCATAAAGCCGGATATAATATATACCGATTTTTCACCATGCCCATAAGGTAGCTTATCATTAATTATATAGGCAGGTACTTTCTGCCATACTCCGTTTTCATCTTTTTTATTTCTTAACTCCACATCATAGAAATCGACTTTACACAAATCATGCAGCAGGCCGCATACTGCAACCTTTTCCTTTTCCTCCGCTGCTGCGGTTTCAAAATCGGGAAGGCCGGTCTCGGCACAATATACAGCTGCAAGCCGCTTGAACACATTAATGCTGTGAGAGCAAAGACCTCCCTCACATGCCATATGGTATCTTGTAGAAGCAGGTGCGGCAAAAAAATCCGACCCTTCCAGCCACAATAACAGTTTTTGAGAGCCTTCCCGCTTTATATATTTATTAAACAGTCCTATAAATTCATTCTTAAACTCATTCATTTTTATGTATTCTCCCTTCTTATACCTGTAGCCTCATATGATTTATGATAATTACCGTCCGAGATTAAGCCAATCTCATCATTTTAATATCATCTCTTCCGGAAAAGCAATTTTCCCTGATACATTCCACATTTTATCAATATATGCCGTAGTATATGTCTGCTCTATGTAATGGTACAAATAAGCTGCCCTTTCAGAAAGAGCGTAATAATCCTCCTTTTTATGAATAAGCCCCAAAAGCTCCAGCAAACGAAACTCAAAGCCATACATCTCATGCAGAGGCTTTCCGATAATTTCTTCAAATTTGTCAGGGTAAATCCTCATTGAATATGCACTCCAGAACAAATAGTATACAGCACGCTGCCTCCTTGTAAAATTCAATGTGAGAGATGTGGGAAGGCAATCTTCCTCGGTTCTGCTTATGTAATCTTCAATTGAGAAGGTATTAATTTTAAAGCTGTCCTTTAAAAGTGTTGCCGCCGAAACTCCAAGCCCTAAAAAATTATCCCTTGTTACCGATGAGTATTTTTTTGTATTATGCTTTGCAAAGGTCCATACAGAGGTTCTGACGGCATCTATGCTTTCACAATATTCAGTTATTTCTTTAAGCATATCCTTTTTTACCCTTTCAGGCATAGGCTTGTACCTGTTATCGGCAAAGGTAAAATCAATAAACGGATAGGTTGATATCTGGGTTGCACCATTGTCAAATGCAGTTTTTATATCATCTGTTATTATTTCACCGGTTTGACCGGGTATCGCAAAAATCAGGTCAACATCAACTGCATCAAAGCCCGCCTTTTTGACAAGCCGAAGTCTTTCAACAAAGGAGTCTCCGCTTCTTCCCAGCTTTCTAAGACACTTTTCCTCAAAAGATTGAAAGCCTATGCTTACCATTGATACCCCTGCTTGTTTCAGTCTGTTCAGATTATCCTGCGTAATATCCTCAGGATGAAGCTCAACACCAATCCCTTCCTGAATGATGAAATATGTCCTGAGCTTTGCGATTATTTCCTCTAAATGCTCAAGCATCAAAACAGGTGTGCCTCCGCCAAAATATAAGCTTGTAATTCTTTTCTTCTTGAGCCTTGTTCCCACTAAATCAATTTCCTTCAGTAACGCTGTCTTGTAAGCGGCAGCCGTTTCCGGACAGAAAATCACCTTGCAGTAAGGACAAAAGCCGCATAGGGATCTGCAAAAGGGAATATGCACATACAGCCCCATTGTTTGCAGGTCTTCTAACTCCAACCGGTCTGAATACCTATTTGTAAAATGAAATGGTTTAAAAGAACGCGTCAGCCAGATTCTCATTAATGAAGTAAGTAACATGATCTCTCCTATATCCGATAAATTTTTCAGGTCCTTATCCTGTTATTTTTTCTGAACTGCTTCGGCGTTACCCCCTTACATGCTTTAAACACCTTAATCAAATGACTGCAATCGGAAAATCCCGTTTCCTGACTGATATAATTCAGGTCGCAGTCAGTAAATATAAGAAAATCCTCTGCCTTGCTGACACGGATATATTCAATAAAATCTTTACAGGACTGACCATACAGCTCTTTAAATCTTTTTGCAAAGTATGAATAGCTCATGCCGCATTTTTCGGCTATTTTTTCAACCTTCAGCGGCTCTGCGGAATGCATATCAATGTATTCGCTGATTGTATGTATAGATTCATTCTCATTTTGGACCTTTTTTATCTTTGTTGTATCAAAGCCTCTATTTCTCCAGTATCTCAATATTTTCATGAGCAATATATACAGCAGCGCATTAAGCAGCATGTCATACCCGTAGTCCTTTCGGTGCATTTCCGATAAACAGCTTTTGAATATATTTTTTACATCAAGTACTTTTGTATCTTCTGACGGAATATAAATATTGGCCTTCTCAGAATTTCTCGCTGTATTGAAAAGCAGACTCATTTTAGGTGAATACTCGGTTGTAAGTCTTAGTCTGTTAATATCAAATTTGATTACCGCATACAAGGGAGGCTCACCGCTATCCGCATAAATTGAATGGATGGCTTTTGAATGAATTACTATTATATCATCTGTATTAAGGTAATAAACATTATTGTCAGAATAAATCTTCAATCTCCCCTTGAGCATATATATTATTTCCATAAAATAATGCCAATGGGGCTTAACCGGGAAAACCTCTTTTTGTGAATCAAATACAAAGCACTCAATAGGAGAAACCAGCGTATTACTTTCTTCGAATAATTTTTTCATATGTACTCCCAGAATAGATTTTTACAATTTTCATATAATTTTTATTATAGCATTTTTTTTGTAAACTGTTATGCTATATTTGTATTTTATAGAATTAATACATTATTTTGTTTCAAGGAGGCATATTATGAATAATTTCAGTTTTTATAGTCCTACTAAATTTGTCTTCGGAACCGATTCAGAATCAAGGTGTGGCTACCTTGTCAAGGAATTTGGCGGCACAAAGGTTTTAATTGTTTATGGCGGCGGATCAGTAGTACGTTCAGGACTTATGGACAAGATTAAGCTTTCTCTTGCAGCTGCGGGTGTCCACTTTTCCGAACTTGGAGGAATAGTACCTAATCCCAAGGATGATAAGGTATATGAAGGAATTGACCTTTGCAGAAAAGAAGGGGTGGATTTCCTTCTTGCCTTAGGCGGCGGCTCTGCAATTGATACTGCAAAGGCTATAGCTGCGGGAGTTCCTTACGGCAGCGACTTTTGGGATTTTTACAGCGGAAAAGCCATCATACAAAAGGCACTTCCCGTTGCTACCGTTCTGACAATTGCGGCTGCCGGCAGCGAAGGCTCAGGCGACACTGTAATTACAAGAACAGATGGCAATTTAAAAAGAGGAGCAGGAAGCGACCTTCTTCGTCCTGTTTTTTCAATACTGAACCCGCAGCTTACAGCAACACTTCCTGCCTATCAGACAGCTTGCGGAGCCGCAGACATTATGGCTCATGTTTTTGAAAGATATTTTACAAACACAAAGGATGTTGAAATCACAGACCGCCTTTGTGAAGCAGTATTGCTAACCATGATTAACGAAGTGCCTAAGGTCATGAAAAATCCTGATGATTATCAGGCAAGAGCAAATATTATGTGGGCAGGCATGGTTGCACATAACAACTCGGTTGGAGTGGGAAGAAGCCATGATTGGAACAGTCATGGCATCGAGCACGAGCTTTCAGCCATGTATGATTGTGCACACGGTGCCGGATTGGCGGTTATAATGCCGGCCTGGATGGCTTATGTCATGAAGCATGATGTTATGCGTTTTGCACAGGCAGCCGTAAGGGTATGGGGCTGTGAAATGGATTTTGGAAATCCTGAACGTACTGCTATGGAGGGCATTACGAGATTTAAGAATTTCCTGCATTCCATTGGGCTTCCTGTCTCGTTCGGTGAGCTTGGTGCAAAGGAGGAAGATATTCCTCTGATGGTACAAAGCTTTGGTATAGGAGAGGGAAAAACCGGAGGCTTTGTGGCTCTCGGAAAAGATGATATTGACGCAATATACAGATTGGCACTTTAAGGAGGCACAGAAATGAAGATACTACTGATTGGCGGTACAGGAACCATCAGCACTGCAATATCAGAAAAACTTATCGAAGAAAAGCATGAGCTCTATCTCCTAAACAGATGTCAGAAAAATATTTCTCTGCCTCAAGGCTTCCGTTCAATTTGTGCTGATATCAATAACGAAGTAGATGTGGCTGAAAAGCTTTCAGAAATGGAATTTGACTGTGTTGCTGACTTTATTGCCTTTGTACCGTCACAGCTGGAAAGGGATTACCGGCTCTTTAACGGCAAAACAAAGCAGTTTATTTTTATCAGCTCCGCATCAGCATACCAGAAGCCGTCTTCCAACTATGTTATAAATGAAGGAACGCCTCTTGCAAATCCTTACTGGGAATATTCACGCAGCAAGATTGCCTGCGAAGACTATCTGATGAAAATGTACCGTGAATACGGATTCCCTGTGACAATTGTAAGACCCAGCCATACTTACTGTAAGGCATCAATCCCTCTTGGCGTTCATGGTAAAAACGGAAGCTATCAGGTCATAAAAAGGATGCTGGAAGGCAAGCCTGTTATACTTCACGGGGATGGTACTTCACTTTGGACAATGACCCACAGCCTTGATTTTGCGAAAGCATTCTCAGGCCTGATAGGAAACCTTCATGCCATTGGAGAAGCTGTTCAAATTACTTCGGATGAGACGCTCAGCTGGAATCAGATTTACAAATCAATTGCCAATGCGCTGGGAGTTGATTTTAAGCCTTTTTATGTGGCGTCTGATTTTCTGGCAAAGGCAGGAGCTTTCGATTTTGAAGGAAGTTTGATTGGTGACAAGGCTAATAGTGTTGTTTTTGACAATAGCAAGCTAAAAAAGCTTGTCCCCGGATTTCAGGCAGCTATAAGGTTTGACACAGGAATAAAAGAATGTGTCGATTATATTATGAGTCACAGAGACTGCCAGCGGGAAGATCCCGAATTTGACGGATGGTGTGACAAAGTAATAAATGCCTTGGAGGCTGCTCTGAATTTTGTTAAGGAAAGCGGTGAACAGAATGACGGATGTTAAAGGAAAATGGGCTTTTATCACAGGTGCCTCAAGAGGGATAGGCTACCTGACAGCCCTTTTTATGGCCTCAAAGGGCTGTAATCTTATTCTTCATGCAAGAAAAAAAGAAATTTTAGAAAGACTGTCCAAAAAGGTTGAAATCTTTGGTGTCAGGACTTATCTTATAGAAGCTGAACTATCTGATCCTGATGCTGTTGAAGCAATGCTGGCGGAAATTGACGATACAGGGCTACAAGTGGATTTTGTTCTGAATAACGCGGGTATTCAGGTTGCACACAGTACAGAGTGGTTTGAAACTCCTTCTGAGGACTATGACCTGAGCTTTCGTGTCAATACCATCGCACCGATTATGATTTGCTATCACTTTATGCCCAAAATGATTAAGCATGGTTTTGGCCGTATTGTGAATACCAGCAGCGGTATCAGCAAAGAACCTCAGCAGGGACCTTATTCAGCTTCAAAAGCTGCGCTGGACAAAGCAACCAAGGACTTGGCAACAATAGTTGAAGGTACAGAGGTTATGATTAATCTCGCTGATCCGGGCTGGTGCCGCACAGATATGGGCGGATCGAATGCGCCGAACAGTCCGGAAAGCGTAATCCCAGGAATCTGCGCAGGTGTATTTTTAGACGACCGAAAAAGCGGACGTTGGCTCAGTGCACAGGACTACTGTGGTCTTACAATAGAAGAAGCTGTTGAAAAGGCCATGAGATTAACATGATGTCTCTTATATCTTTAAAAAGCAGTTTATTAAAATTATAGAAACTCCTTGCGTGAGATATGTATACTATTCTATAGGATATATCCTTGAGAAAGGTAGAGCTGCACTTGAAGCATACAGCTTTACCCTATAAAGGGTTTAAAAGCCAATAACTGCATTTGTGCAGTTATTGGCTTTTATATATTATATAAGCTTTTGTCCCTCAGGCAATTCCGCTTTTAGCCTGACATTAACAGTATTAATTACTGGGCAGCTTGTCTATAATGCCAAGCAAGTACTTCTTCATAATTGCAAAGTCAATAGCATCTACCGCATTGTCAGCGTTTAAATCCAGAACCTTATTATAGCTGCCTCCCGCATTAATCAAATATTGCTTTAAGCCTGCAAAATCCAATGCATCAATATTTCCGTCATTATTATAGTCACCATATTTTATTGTTGGAGAATCAGAGCCGAAAAAGTTAACCTTCTGCATTTCTGCCCATATAGCATCAGCCGCTGCAACACTTCCGGCTGTAGTGGGATGTATGCCGTCCGATAATATGTATTGTGAATATTTTCCATCGAAAGCAGGTCTTAAATCAAGGAAATATCCTTTTGGTGATGTCGAATTTGTCACAGTCTCCTGAATTATAGGTCTCAATCGGGTAAGGTTTGGATTCAGAGTACCTGCGAGGCTTCCCTGCGCATCAGGATAAAACAAGTAAAACAACTTAACTATACCGTCACTTTCCATTTGCTTAATTAAGGTTTTGAAAGAACTGGCAGCTCCGTCAACACTGCCCATCATACAGTCATTTCCGCCTCCGTCCATGATAACGTACTTTATCGTGCCTGCATTCACACCATTTTTGTACTGTGTGGGAATTGTCGGTGATATCCCTCCATTGAGCATGGTTCCGCTTACGGAATTATCCTTGAAATGGTCATTAGCATCCAATATGCCCGCTTTTTTTGCATTTTCCTCCAACCTTTTTGTTATTTCCTTTGATAATGCCAGAAAAGAATCTCCTATTACAAGAACCTCGCTCCCCTTAATTTTGTCCGCAGCTGAAACCTGTACAGGTGCTGCAATCCCCCCGGTTATGGCACATACAATTGCTGCTGCCGCAAACTTAACAAACATGTTTTTCAACTTCATTGCAAATCTCCCCCTCGTAAAATTTAGAAAATATAGCCTTATTTTCTAATATATTTATACCATAATGATTTTTCATTATCTTGACATATTGGGTGGAATAAATTGATAAAAAAAGCTATTTTATTTAGCCATATAATTTAAAGCCATATTTTGTTTTTCCTTCCTATACTTGCGAGGCGACATTCCAACCTCCTTTCTAAAGCTATGGGAAAAATAATCCGAGCTGCTATACCCTGACAGAACAGCAATTTCCTCTATCCTAAGGTTTGTTTCCGTCAAATATGTTTTCGCCTTATCAAGCTTTATACAAGAAACAATTTCACTGAAGGTCTTTCCCGTAACCTCGCTGAGACACTTTCCAAGATATGACCGTTCATAATGAAATTCCTGTGCCAATTGCTCTAAGGTCAATGAATTCCAGTAAATCTGTATATACTTGTATATTTCTGGAAATATACCATAAAAGGGCTTTTTCTTCTTGGGCAAAACACAATCAGAGCTTTCAATGCCCCTGATAATATATGTACAGAGAATTTGAATATAGCTGCAAAAAACATCCTCCGAATATGTATCTCCCGATATAAACTCATGAAACAAATGCTGAAAAATAAAGCGCAGATCTCTGTCCTTCTGAACACTGCACATAAGATAGTTCTGTTCCTTATTATCAAAGCTTTTATGAAGAAATAACGACAATACACTGTTATGCTTTAACAGGCCGAAAAAGGCTTTCTGAAAAAGGCTTTCATCTATTGACACCATTAATATCACATCGGCATCCGTATGATAAGAGCAGTAATTTCTGCCGGGCAAGGTTAAAAGCAGATGCCGTTCTTTCAATTCATATTGCTCATCATCTATTGTTAATTTAACACTGCCTTTTAACACATAAGTAATTGCATATACGTTTCCGGTATAATATTTTTCAGAATGATAGCAGTTTTCTCTGAAAACCATAGCCGAAAACTGCATTGGCACATGATATATATTTTTTTTTGCTTCCGGCGGCAGCAGATACGTGATATTTACCGGAATGTCATCTATAAGGCGGCAAAGTTCCTCAATATCATCAAGATTCCAGCCTAAAAAGTCAGGAGGCGGCATGTATGCTGAAGTTCTCCCATTTTCCTTCAAAATCAGGACAGCTTCGAATAATGTCAGCTCACGGTGCTTTTCATCATAATATTTTTTTATTATTTGATTTATATCTTTGATTTTTACATAATCACAATTATCCTTTTCCATATAATTCTCCCTGCATTATAATGGCTGACGCAGATATAACCCTTATAGAACCAAGCAATAATCCTTTTATGCTATCAAGGATATACCTGCATGTATATCCTTGATGGCAATTATAAATCTTGCTTATCCTGTTAATAATTTTCAGCTTGCCGGAAATACAGCAATTGTCCCCAGCAGGTATTGCTTCATAAGGGCAAAATCTATTGCGTCAATAGTACCGCTGGCATCTACATCCGCCAATTTTGTGCTTGTGATGGTCTCCTGCCCCAGAAGGTGTTTTTTAATTGCTACAAAATCCAGAGCATCTATCTGCCCGTCTGAATTTATATCACCTAACTTGTATTCCGGATTATCGATATCTTTAAAAATCAACTGGGAGTATTGATACAGGCTGTCCTTCCAGAAAGTAAAATCGTGATTGCCGGAAGCACTATACCATGTATGCGGAACATTCTTCTGAGCCAAATAATTATGTACTCCCTGTGCGGTACTATATAAGCCATCCTGTTCACCGCAGCCTATCCATATTACTTTCATTTTTGAGGCAGCCTCGGAAGGATTGGGGACCATTATGCCTGGAGAATATGTATTGGGTGCCGGAGAAAAACCTCCTGCATAAGCAAAATAATCCATATACTTCAGTCCAAAATTCAAGGCTTGGCCTCCTCCCATTGACAATCCGCCAATAGCTCTGTTGACACGGTTGGTAAGTACCGGATAATGGGCTTCGACATATGGAATTAGGTCATTTAACAAATCATATTGAAAGTTCTCAAAAGCGGCTACCTTGTCAGCCGAATAAATATCGCCAACCGCTCTGTCATCTGCCATGGCACGGCCGTTAGGCATTATTACAATCATCGGGCTAAGCTTTTTTTCTGCATAGAGGTTGTCCAGTATTACATTGGGGCTTCCTCCGTTGTACCATTCGGTATGATCTCCTCCTATGCCATGCAGCAGATATAATACATTATACTTTTGGCCGGTTGAATACCCCGGAGGAGTATACACCATTGCCTTACGGTCAGTACCTGTTGTTTTTGAATGATAGGTTATTGTTGTAACATTGCCATGGGGAATATTGCTTTTGTAGCTGTCAAATCCTGATGGCGGTGCGGCAAAGGATACTGTGGCTGCAGCAAAAAAAACTGTCAGAAATGTCATTGCCGTTCTTAGTAAGCGGCGAAACTTCCTTGTCATTACTATACCTCCTCTTAATTGGTAAATTATAAAAAATACATATCAAAATGTACTTTTCCATTGTTTAACTTATATTATAATATATGTTTTCATAATTTGCGCTATTTTTTTAAGTATTATCTGCGGGTACAGTCATGACCACCCGTAAAACGGGTGGCTTGTGCTAGCCCTATAAGGGCTTGTTACCGGCTAGCGCCTAAAGACGCTGGCTTTCACTTTGTTCAA
>NZ_QKMR01000011.1 GCF_003208175.1 Ruminiclostridium sufflavum DSM 19573
CTACTCCTTTGTAGCTACATAATTGTATCAAAATTTCTCTGATACTCTGTTTGTATTGATTATATATCGCCTTTCGTCTATACTTTGGAGTGAACACTATATGATATTTACACATCCATTTTGTGTGAGCTAAGCTGTGTTCCTTATTTGCCATTAAAATCACCTTTCCTCTCGTTAATTTAGTAGCTTGAACAACTCTATTTTAACGAAAAGGTGATTTTTTTGTATAACTTCTGTCGCGCACCCGCATAGCGGGTGGTTTATTGTTTCGCATGGCTCATTTCTCTGCCGAGAAACTTGCCTTATGCTCAACAGGCTAAAGCCCATAAACAAGAATAAAATAGCGGGCAGGGTACTCTGTTTAAGAACAAAGCTCCCTGCCCGCTATTTTATTTGCTTTCATAAATATCTATTACCGGATTTGTGACAAGCTTCCGGTTGACCTGCGTACCCTAGTTTGTATTCGTCAGCAGATTATACAGAACCTGTGCCATTTGGCCGCGGGTTGTAATCTCAGCAGGAGAAAGCTTTCCGCCATTTCCGCTGATTTTTCCGGCCTTTACCAGATAATCCATTGCGGGCTTTGCCCAGGAGGCAATGCTTCCTGCATCTGAGAATTCAGAAACACTTGTGCCTGAGTTGCTTTCAGGCAGTCTGCCTATGGTTTTAAGAGTATTATACAAAAGGGTGAACATCTCCTGACGGGTAACGGTCCTCTCCGGAGAGAATCTGTTCTCACCTGTGCCGCCTGAGATGCCAAGCCTTTTTGCCGCTGCCAGATACCCGGTATAGTAGGTGTTTCCGGCATCTGCAAAATTGTTCTCAAGGTTTTTATCTGAGGCAATGCCATAAGCCTTCATAACAAAGGTTATGAATTGTCCCCTTGTAAGCGCTTTATCAGGACTGAAGGCAGACGGGGCTGTTCCTCCGGTTATACCGCGTGCCGCAAGGAAGGTTACAGCATCTGAATACCACGCATTTTTCGATACATCGTTAAAGCTTACCTTGTTGTAGCCTACAGCATAAGCTGAGAAATGGTCCGTAGTGAAAATAACTGTGCCGGTGTCGGCATCGTAATGCCCGCTGGTTACTGTTTCTAGGCTGCCGGTATCATTGATATAGTAGATAATGATGGCATTTGTATCCTCACCCGGTGCCGGAGTATAGGGCATTGACGCTGTAACTGCTCCGCCGAGCTGTGAAATAATTTTTCCGCTGCTTGTGACTGTGAAGCTGTATACAGGCCTGCTGCCTATGATTTTTCTTATGTCTTCTGAGTAAGCTGAGATATCCAGCTTTGCTACAGAAATGTCAACATCATTTGAGGCTGTATCTGAGATTTTTTTTAGGGCAGCTTCATCAAAGGTGACAGTGCCAAGTCCGCTGGATATGGTCAGGCTGCTGATACCTCCCGAAACAATATCCTTTATGGAAGCGGTGGTGAGTGTTACCTGTGTTTCTGCCGCTGATTCTGTTTTGTCAAGCTTAATTTCCAATTGAGGCTTTTCCCCTGCCTTATCAGCAGCTTCCTTTGCCTTTGCAAGAGCTTCTTTTATCTTCGTTTGAGGGATTGTTATTTTTGCCTTGCCGTTTGCATCAGTACTTGCTGTAATAGCTGTTATAGCTGTACTGCCTGAAACCGTAATTGAGATTTTGCCGGAATCAGAGGATACGGAACCTTTGTTGCTGCCTCCGTCAGATACAGCAGTCGGGTATACCTTCACTCCATCTACATATACTATGCCGCCGGTAAGGTTCTGGCTGCCTTCGGCCTTGCCTTTAATAGTCACCGTGCCGTTTGAAACATTCAAGCTGCCAATTGTATTTCCGTTTATTGTTACATTTGCTGCCGAGCCGTTGATGGTGATATCGCTGTACACGGTGCCATTTAAGCTTGCAATATCACCTATTGTGACTGTACCGCCGGCAATCTTCAGGCTGCCGCCGCTGACATTTCCGTTTATTGCTACATTTGTTGCCGAGCCGCTGATGGTGATATTGCCGTACACTTTGCCATTTGAGCCTGCAATATCACCTGTTGTGACTGTACCGCCGGAAATGGTTATGCCCGTATCTCCATTTCCTCCATGCAGCGCCTCGTACATCCCTCCCGAGGCTTTAACTGTACCGCTGGAAATGGTGATACCGCCTTCAACAGGTCTTAGTCCGCAAATATTGCCTGTAGCATTTACTGTACCGCTTGTGCCGATAATGATGTCACCATTTGCTTGTATACCGCTTCCGACGATGCCGCCGGTAGTTGTCAAATTTGAGTTGCCTCTGATGATAACATCTCCAAAAGCGGTAGATATTCCATGGCAGTCTCCTGATGCCAATACTGTTCCGCTTTCAATTATGATGCTGCCTTGGGCTTGCAGAGCAATAGCCATACCGGAGGCCAGACTAAGTGTATGGGAACCTGCCTTAATGGTCAGGCTGATGTCTGTATCGTTATAGTTAAGACCGGACATACTTATCGCCCATAAATTGGCATTGATTGATACATCACCGGTTAAGACCAGATTGATATTGCTGCCGTTGCTGCATTTGATTTCGATTGAATTGCCGCTGTAGCTGCTGTTAAGTGTCAAGGTCGAGGAGTATGCATTCCAGTCCCAGCCTTTGCCTGTCGCATCAGAAATAAGGTTTACACCGGGCCGGTTGCTGATATTCATTGTGCCGGTTACTGTTCCTGTGATGCCGCCGGTAACGGTAAGAGTCGCGGCGGTACTGTAGGTGCTGCCGTTGCTGTTTGAGATATGGCAGCGGTATTGATATCCGTTGTATGCCGCCGGTACGCCGGTCAGCATTATGGCACTGGAGGTTGTGCCTGAATATATGCCTTCGTTTTCGAGGGAGTTCCAGCTTATGCCGTTCGGTGATTCGTACCAAAGGTAAGATGGTGAGGGAATTCCCTCGGCAATAACAGCAAAGCTTGCGTTCCCGCCGGCACTGGTGCTTTGATTGCTTGGAGGCAGAGCAAAATATGGGTTTTGGTTTACCTTAAAGCTTAACTCGGCAGATGCCGCCGCTCCGTGATCACCGGTGATTACCAGGGTGTCGGTGTAGGTTTCCGCCCCCAGGCCCGATTTGGGTCTTATTCCGACGGTTGCAGTATTGCCGGGGTCTATGCTTATTGCCGATGGGGTGATGATTTCAAAGGAAGAGGCCGCACCTTTCTGCAGCGCGGTGCTCAGCCCGGCAAGCTGTCCTGTGCCTGTGTTTGTAATGGTGAATTCCTGTGCCATAGAGGAATTGTCATAGTCTGTCATTGCATCAGGAAAGGTGATGGCAGACGGAGAAACAGTACAGGTATAGGTGTAGTAAAGTACGGTAAAGCTTAAAGCTACCTCGTGGGAAAATAAGTCATTATCATCTTTAATAATAAGCTTGTCGGTGTATGTACCGCCGGAAAGCCCTGTCTTTGGGCGGAAACTGATTTTCGGTATGTCCGGGTCGCTGTTGACAGTAGTCGGAGTGATAGCCGACGTGATTTCAAAAGCAGAGTAGTTACCTTGTCCCAGAGTTGCCTGAATTCCCGTTATTGGAGCGGTGACTCCCGAAAATAATAGGGATAATTCTTTTGCAGGCTGATTTTGATAGTCTAGGGACACTGTGCCGAAGTCACCGCCGCTGGAAAATACTGAATAACCATTAAATGCCGCGCCCGCAGATGCGGTAATAGGCAGCAGGGTCAGCACCAGGCATACAGCCATAAGCAGTGACAATATTTTGCTGATTGATTTTTTCATGAAATTTCCTCCTTATTCAATTGATTTGTATAAACTATAATATAGTAAAACATTGCAAAGACTGCTTATCTGAGTTTTAGGACCATGCGGTTTTACATCCTCCTCCTGAATAGCCCTGATACCGTTAAAAAAGGTTGTCGGTATCAAGCTCTAAAAATAAGCTATACTTAATTACCAGCGCCTTTCTATATCTACAAATTTCAGAATAACAAGAATTTATAAGTTTGAGGCTTTGATTACAAAATTGTAATCGAAATCTCTTGCATTAAAAATATGTTATACTTAAAACGCAGAGAGGGCAGAGAGGAGTGAAAACCGTGAGAAAACCGCATATCCTTATGGTTGAGGATGAGCAGAAGGTCAGCAGTATTAACCGTGAGTATCTGGAGGGACAGGGCTACGAAATTTCCTTAGCGGAAACACTTTCCAAGGCGCGGTTTCTGCTTGAGGAATACACACCGGATTTAATTTTACTGGATGTGATGCTTCCCGACGGGCAGGGCTTCGATTTTTGCGCTGAACTGCGGCAAAAGACAAAGGCTCCCATAATCTTTTTGACCAGCAGGAACGGGAATGACAACATAATAAGGGGTCTTATGCAGGGAGGGGACGATTATATTGCAAAGCCCTATGACCTTGCGGTTTTGGGAGCGAGGGTTGCCGCCCATCTCCGGCGCAAGGGTATTGAATTTGCAGGATGTATTGAGCTGCCACCTCTTTCCATAGATATTTTATCCGGTACCGTTACACTGGAGTGCAGGCAGATTTCCTTGCCTCCCAAAGAGCTTCAGCTGCTTTGCTGTCTTGCATTGTCGGCAGGGCGGCGTGTCAGCGGTGAAGAGCTTTACAGGCGCACATGGGGTTCGGCTGAGGGTGACTGGAGAAACATAATTCCGGTGAATATTTCAAGGCTGCGCAAGCATCTTGGGCTGGATGACGCCAGCGCTTTTGAAATCTCAGGAACAAAACAGATGGAATATGTCCTGCGCAAGGTGCGCTTCACATAAGCTTCAAGAATTTTTCGCAGCTGTCACAGAGGCAGAGAGAAGCTTACGGTTGTGCCCTTGCCGGGCATACTGTTCACCTTGATAATACCTCCATGCTCCTCTACCAGATATTTACATATATAAAGACCAAGACCGGTGCCGGTTTCGCTTGCTCCGGCCCGAAAACGGGTAAACACTCCGGAAAGTGCCTCCGGTGACATACCTGTTCCGGTATCGGATACTGATATTTCCATAAATTCACCTGCCTGACATGCCGAGACTGTGATCACACCATGGGCTGTGTGTCTGAGTGCATTGGCAATCAGATTGACCAACACCTGTGTGATGCTGTCAGAATCCACATTTACATCAGGAAGATCAAGTTTAACATTTATTTCAAGGCGGTTATCGCCCTTATTCAAAATGGGAAAATGTGTTTCTACTGCTTGGTAGATAAGCTCGTCAATATGACAGGGGCATTTTTTCAGAAGCAGTCCTCCTTCCTCAATTCGGGTTACATCCAGTACCTGTCCGACCATCAGAGCCAAGCGGTCAGCTTCGGAGGAAATTATGCGGGCCTTATTCCGTACAGCCGTATTTTCGCTTCCCGAAAGAAGGGAAAAGATCAGCTGTGCATACCCGGAAATTACTGTCAGAGGTGTCTTCAGTTCATGGGATACATTGGAAAGAAACTCTGTTTTAAGGCGGTTCAGGCTTTCCAAAGCCGACTTTTCAGCTTCAAGAGTATGCTCCGCGGCCTTGGTTTCTGCCAGCACGCGGTTGCTCATAAGAAACAGGGATACCGTCTGTGCCAGCACAAAAACCAGCATTGCTGTTTCTGCCACAGGTATGTTGGACCGGTCACCGAAAATATCGCTGTACATTACAATATCATACAAGGCGGCGAGGTAAAAGACAGCAATGCCAAATATTGCAGCACCCTGTTCCCTTGCCGGCTTGCGCATTTTAAGGAGCAAGCCTGTAATTCCGGGAACTATGCATAAAGCAAGAAATATCTGGTAATATTTCAGCACTGAGGTGTAAAAAACAGAGTCCCCAAATATAATACATACCCCGTAAGCGCAGGAGCCAAAAATTGCCGTATATTGAATGCACCTCAGAAAAGTTCCGGTTGCATACTGCCCGAGATACAGAGAAAGGAAAACAGTCAGCAGGACAACACTCAGGTATTCCAGCATAAAGGACAGATTTCCGGATATGGGGAAATAAGTCCATATCTGACTTTGCAGGAATTCCCGCAATGACATGACGATACAGGCTGTAGCAAAATAAAGGGTGGTCCTTGTGCGGAAAAGCATCAGATAAGTTCCCAGCAGCAATACCGCCGCGCACAGAAGAGCTCCAATAATTACTGTCCCCTTAATCCGCGCAAAGAAATAAGGCTCGGGGACTGTTCCTGATTTGCTGAGTCTTAGTTCCGCGAGGGAAGCTCCGCTTTTGGCATGATAAAATTGTGCGCTGTGGAGGATAATTTCCATTTTGCCGTTTTTTGCCGAGGCGTTGCAGGTAATATTGTTTTCCCATACCTCAGTGGATATTTTTGCGGTACCCGGCTTGCCGGTCTGTCCTGTAAGAACCCCGTTCACGAAAACCCGCAGGGCATGGCGGCTTGAAAGGGTGAAGGTCAGGGTGTATACGCTGCTGCTGTCTGGAACTATAACAACAAACCTCTGAGAGAGGTAGTCCGACCTGATTTCTTTGTAACGGTCAATGCTTTCGGGGACAGAGGTATTCACATTTTCAGGGGCAAGGTATGTATCAGGGTAGTAGCTTGTACCGGGAGGCAGCCGGAAAACTGCTTTCTCCAGACTTGCCGCGCCTGTCAGGTCATATATGCCGTTTTGCTCCGGGACAGTGATTTCTTCGGAAGTACCTCCCATAAGCCCCGGAAGGTTAAGCAAGGCTGTCAGCACCGCTGCTGTGAGAAATGCAGCCAGCAGTATGAAAAGCATTTTTTGTTTATATATAAAATTTTTAATATGCAGCCACCATCCTTCAAGTTTTTTCATGCTTTTATTATATCATGCTTTAATATATAATATCATTCCTTTAACACGATGCAAAACCTGCCAAATTAATTACTATCGGCTAAAGAGACGAATATATTATCACGATATAACGTCGAGGGGTGACAAATATGCAAGCAGGAGATATGATAAATAGGTTAAGAGGCATAAAAACTGATAATGCCTGTACAAGACAAAACAAAACACAAAAAGTCGGGAATAACCGCCGGAAAACAGATAAGATATATGTGAGGCAGAGGTGATAATTATGGGATGGATTGAGGGGATAGGTGAGGCTGTCACCTATATTGAGGAGAATATTAATAAAGGCATGGCAATAGAAGATATTGCTAAAAAAGCATTAATATCTCCGTTTTATTTCCAAAAGGGCTTCGCAATGCTCTGCGGTTGTACGGTGGGAGAGTATATCAGACAGCGCAGGCTTACACTTGCCGGCAGTGAGCTTGTTTCTACTGATAAAAAAATCATTGATATTGCACTGAAATATGGCTATGACTCACCGGATAGCTTCACAAAAGCTTTCACCCGCTTCCATGGTGTCACACCTACTGCCGTTAGAAAAGACGGGGCAATGATTAAGGCCTTTGCTCCGCTCAAAATTAAATTCTCATTGGAAGGCGGTTATATTATGGATTACAAAATTATTGAAAAGGATTCGTTTACTGTCATCGGAGTGTCAAGGCTTTTTAAGTATGACAGTGCAGCCGGAGAGATTCCGAGGTTCTGGTCAGAGCATTATCAGACGGGGAAGGGCAAGCTCGTATGCGGAATGTACGGAATAAGCATAGATGAGAGTATGGGCTCGGATGAATTTGAATATTTGATTGCGGACAATTACCGGCCGTCTGCGGGAATACCCGAGGGCTTTGTCACAAAGCTTATTCCAAAGTATACATGGGCTGTTTTTGCCTGCAAGGGTGCAATGCCGGAAGCTCTTCAGGAGGTGCAAAAAAAAGTCTTTTCTGAATGGCTGCCTAATTGCAAGGATTATGAAATCGCAGCAGGCTACAATATTGAAATGTACACAGATATTGCTGATTACCCTCAAGGCAGCAAGGATGAAAGCTATTACAGCGAAATTTGGATTCCTGTGAAGAAAAAATAGCCTTGTAAGGATTTTATCCGGGGATAGTCAGCCTTGGGCAAGGCTAGTCCAATTGAAAAAGAAATGCCCTGCTAAAGGTTTGACCGGAAAAGAAAAAAATGTATTGAAAAAATTACAGTTTCGTGATATGATAAAGGAGTTAGATACTATATATTAATATGGAATCATCTTTTAATACAACTCTCTTTAATTTATTGGAGTGAGAAGTTACTAATTAAATGATCCAAATAAATTAGGGAGGTATATAGATATGGCTGATAAGGTTTTAACCTGTAAGGATTGCAATGCAGAATTTACTTTTACTGAAAATGAGCAGGCTTTCTACAAGGAAAAGGGGTTTGACAATGAACCACAGAGATGTCCTGATTGCAGAAGGGCAAGAAAGCAGCAAAGGAACAACAATAACAGAGGCGGATTTGGCGGTAACAGAAGCGGCGCAGGAAAGAGCTTCGGCAATAGATGGTAATAAGTCTGAACGTCATTGAGCTTTAATATTTTTTGATAATAAAATTATAAAGTCAATTGAAGGTATTTATGCTTTCAATTGACTTTTTTGTTTATAGGCTTTAGCTTGCTTATCGGCAGCCGGTGCGGTTTATCAAATTCAATCAGGCTGAAAGCCATAGCGGCGATATACTCCCGCCTTTCCAGCCTGCAGTAATTTATTTATAATCTTTTCCGGGAACTCTCCCGAAGGAAAACACCTTTGCAAAAAATACTAATAGAATATAGCCCCAAAGGGTTTCCAAAGCCGGCTAAAAAAGGCTTAACCTTTGCAGCTCGGTATCTTCATTAATAATAGTTCGGGTTCAGACTATATATGGGCTGCAAAGAAAAATTAATTAACTGAAATAAAAGCCTTGGGCAAGGAATAGATTTTACTAGGAAGATTATTTGAGAATTTTAATGCAGGGTAAGGAGGGGCCTTATGGTTACGGAAAAGATTGTTGAAGGCTGCAGGGTTGTTAATTTTGTGCCGGACATGGATGAGAATGAGAGGAAGAACGCAGAAAGGGAAACGGCAAGGAATATTTTGAGAGAGTATAACAGGCTGGAAGAGCAGGCTTGCAAGGCTGCTGCACATAAATAAACTTTCGGGGAGCTGTTTTTCATGATCAGAATATATGCCCGTCAATCTTTAGATAAAAAGGACAGCTTATCAATAAGCAGCCAGATAGAGTTCTGCAAGCGTGAAATAAAGGATGGCGAAGAATACAGGGTTTATACAGATAAAGGCTACAGCGGAAGCAGCATAAATCGTCCGGCATTTGAAAAGCTTTTGGAGGAGGTTCAGAATAACAGGGTTTCCAGAGTGATTGTGTACAGGCTGGACAGAATAAGCAGATCTTTGCTGGACTTTGCAAAAATAATAGAGCTTTTCCAAAGGCACAAGGTTGAGTTTATTTCATCAACAGAAAAATTTGACACCTCGACTCCCATGGGAAGGGCCATGCTGGGTATAATTATGATTTTTGCAGAGCTTGAGAGAGATACCATCAGAAAAAGAATCAAGGATAACTATTATGCCAGAGGCAAGAAGGGCTTTTTTATGGGGGGACCGCCTCCCTTCGGCTTTGACAAGATAAGTGCAAGGGTGGATGGAATCAAAACCTCGGCATTGGTGCCAAGTATCATTCAGTATGAGGCGGTAAGGAAAATTTATGATTTATATGCCAATACTCAGGCATCCTTGGGGGAAATCAGCAGCCAGTTAAATGAAAGCAATGTAAAAGCTCCAAGGGGAGGGCTATGGGATTCCTGCAAGATAAGCAGGATACTGAGAAATCCTGTCTATGTGAGGGCAGACGCGGAGGTATATATTTATTATAAAAATAAAGGGTGTATCATCAGCAATGATATCAATGATTTCGTTAATGAGCTTGCATGCTTTTTATACGGTAAAAGGGATTCCAATGAAAGAAAATATACAGACGTAAAGGAGCATGTGCTTTCGCTGGCTTTGCACGAAGGAATGGTTACCTCACAGGTTTTCTTAAAGTGCCAGTACAAGCTTGATAGCAATAAACAGTTGAAAAACACCGGAAGGGGAAAGCATACATGGCTGTCGGGACTTACAAAATGCGGATACTGCCAATATACTATGACGGTAGTAAAGAACGGAAGCACCTCTTACGGAACCTATAAATATTTTATATGCAGGGGAAAGACAAACTATAAGTGCTGTGACGGGCATACGAAAGCCATATATGTCGACGCTGTAGAGAAAATAGTCAGGAATGAAATCTTTGATAAGGTCAGAAGCATAAAGGACACTCCTGCTGAAGCCGTGCAGGCTGAAAATGCCGAGGCAAACAGACTGAAAATCAGGATATTTGAAATTGATACACAAATAGATAATCTTGTAAATAGTCTTGCAAAAGCGGGAACAGTGCTTACAGATTACATAAATAAAAAAATAGCCGGGATGGATTCTGAAAAGAAGGAATTAATCAACCGGCTGAAGGAATGTACGGAAAGGGTACAGCCGGATAATACTCCGGACAGCCTTAATAAATGCATAAATAATTGGGAAAAAAGTACATTGGAGCAGAAAAAAACGGTTGCTAAGTTTCTCATTGAAAAGATATCCATAAAAGATGATGAGGTGGCAATCAAATGGAAAATATAAAAATTTAATCAGTCCTTGTTTTAAAAAAATTCTTTTGTGTCATGCTGAAAACCGCCGGGCCTGCCCCTTCATCACCTGCCGCTTTCAATTCCTAAAGTTGCGTTAAGCTCATAACAGAGAGATTTTTGTAAAAGCTATAAAATTTTATTATAAGATTTTATAGCTTTTACATATTAAACAAATGCTTGCTATCAGACTATAATAATACAAAACATATGTTATTTATATGATTTAAGGAGGGCTGGCAAAATGTTGAAAAAGCTAATCAGATGCAAAAGCCGATGTATTAAGCGGATGTTTGATGAAGGAGCCTGTTTATTCAATGCAGATATATGATGTATTACTATACTGTATAGGTAGGTGAAAGGTGATGACATACAGAGTCGCAGTATCAAGTACTGACGGAAAAGTAGTAAACCGGCATTTTGGGCATACTGAAAAATTTCTTATTTTTGAGATAACCGGGGAGGATAAATACTGCTTTGTGGAGTCAAGGAGCATACAGCCTTGCTGCAATAACGGTGAGCATGAGATGCAGGCATTTTATAATGCCATAGAAGCCTTGGAGGATGTTCAGGCTGTTATAGTAAGCAAAATCGGAGAAGGGGCTGCGGCATTTTTAGAGAGCAAGGGTCTGACCATATATGAAGCGCCGTATCCAATTGAACCAATAATTCAAAAAATTCTTGATGAAAAATTATATGAGGTGGATAAGTGGCGATTTCATATCAGCAATTAACAAATAAGCATCCATGCTTTGCCTTGGATAAAAAAGGGCAGACAGGCAGAATTCACTTACCCGTGAGCCCTACCTGCAATATTGAGTGCAAGTTTTGTGACAGGAGAATAAATGACTATGAAAACAGGCCGGGAGTGGCTTCAACGGTTATAAAGCCTTCTGAAGCGCTGGATGCCGTCAGAGAGGCCCTGAAGCTGTGTGAGAATATCACTGTTGCAGGAATTGCAGGCCCCGGTGATACATTAGCGACGGGATATGCTTTGGAAACCTTCAGGCTTATCAAGACCGATTTTCCGGATTTGATAAAATGCATGAGTACAAACGGGCTTCTTCTGCCTGAAAAAGCAGATGAAATTATTGAGACTGGAATAGATTCCCTGACTGTGACGGTTAATGCGGTAGAGCCTGAAATCTCAGCTCAATTGAACGGAGGTATCCTTTATCAGGGAGTGCATTATACGGGGACGGAGGCTGCGGAAATACTTATCGAAAATCAGCTGGAGGGAATTAAGAGGGTCAGCCGCGGGGGGGTTACATTAAAAGTGAATACTGTTTTGGTGCCTGGAATAAACAGCGGGCATATTGAAGAAATAGCGCGGACTGTGAGTAAGGCCGGCGCATCAATTTATAACATTATCCCCCTTATCCCCCAGCACGAACTGGCAGCTTGTCATGCACCGTCGTGTGTTCAGGTTGATGAGGCAAGGCAGAAGGCAGAAAAATATATTGATGTTTTCAGGCATTGTCAAAGATGTCGTGCTGATGCAATAGGAATACCGGGTGAAAAAGATTATGGAGAACAGATATATTTAAAAAGGATTTCACATGAGAATACATTTTCACATGGATGATATCACAGAAAGGATACATATAGATGCCAAAAAAAACAATAAATCTTGATATGACTGCTGTTGAAAACCGGGAAATGCGTCTGGGCACTATAACGGCATGGGATGGTTCGGCAACGGAGCTTTGGAAGGAATCCAACTATGAGCTCAGGAGCCAGAGGAAGCATGGAGGCTGCGGGAAGAAAAAGGTCTGCCGTTTGTGCGAATTAAATTCTCCCCTTAATCAGCAGACAATGTGTGCAAATGCTATAGTGGAATGTCAGATAGGGAATATTACCGATTGCGTGCTTATTCAGCATGCACCCATTGGCTGTTCCGCAGATAATCCATGGTTCAACCTTGCCTTTAAGATGGGGCTTAGCAGAAGGAATAAGCCTCCTCAGAATTTACAGGTTTACAGCACGAATCTTTTGGAAAGGGATATGGTGTTCGGTGCATCGGACAAACTCCGGCGGTCTATCCTCGATGCAAAGGAACGCTTTAATCCAAAGGCTATTTTTATTTCTATGGCTTGTGCAACAGCAATTATAGGTGAGGATATTGACAGCATAGCAGAGGAAATGGAGGAGGAAACCGGAATAAGCATTATTCCCCTGCACTGTGAAGGCTTTCGTTCAAAGCATTGGAGTACGGGCTTTGACGTTTCACAGCATGGTGTGCTGCGTCAGATTGTAAATCGTAATCCTGAAAAGCAAAAGGATTTGATAAATATTGTTGCTTTATGGGGAACGGACTATTTTACCGAAATATTAAGACCGCTGGGACTAAAGGTGAACTACATGATAGATATGGCTAGCTATGATGAGCTGGCTCAGGCATCGGAGGCTGCTGCAACAGCCACCTTCTGCCATACATTAGGCTCGTATATGGCAACGGCGCTTGAGGAGCATTTCGGAGTTCCTCAGATTGATGCACCTCAGCCGTATGGAATTGCCGGTACAGATGCATGGCTCAGAGCTATTGCAAAGATTGTTGGAAAAGAGGCGGAAACAGAAGAGTATATAAAGAGTGAGCATGAAAGAATACTTCCTAAGCTTCTGGAATTGAGAGAAAGGTTTAAAGGAATAAACGGATTTGTCATGACCGGCTCATCTTATGCACATAGCTTGATTTCAGTGCTTCGTGAGCTTGGTATAGGAGTGGAGGGCTCAGTTGTGTTTCATCATGACCCGGTATATGACGGAGGACATGAAAATCAGGACACACTGCATGAGCTTATTGATACATATGGAGATATACCGTATTTTACAGTAAGCAAAACACAGGCCTTCCAGCTGAATGCATTATTCAAGCGCGTTAAAACTGATTTTGTAATCATACGTCATCAAGGTCTTGCACCTGAGGCGGCTAAGCTTGGAATACCGTCGCTAGCTATGGGGGATGAGCATTTTC
The DNA here is from genome assembly GCF_003208175.1 of Ruminiclostridium sufflavum DSM 19573. Classification (GTDB taxonomy): domain Bacteria; phylum Bacillota; class Clostridia; order Acetivibrionales; family DSM-1351; genus Ruminiclostridium; species Ruminiclostridium sufflavum. The sequence continues at coordinate 13,500 of NZ_QKMR01000011.1, forward strand.
CTGTTGGATATGATGGAATTATACGGACTGGAGAAGTCCTTATTGATATTCTTGCAAGAAAAAAATTTAACGGAGTGCTTTCAAGGCATGTCAGAAGTCCATATAATGCTTGGTGGCGTTCACAGGAGGATCCGTTCCTGCTGGCTAAGCACCCGGAGGTGCTTGATGAAAGGGTAAAACTTGTATAAAGGAGAATTGCAATGGCTGAAAGGAACTTGAAGGTTACCGGAGGAAACAATACGATTGTGCATCCGCATTATGCCTGCGCTATAGGCGGAGCGTATTCGGCAGTAGCGATAAAGGGCGGGGTGCCGATTGCAAATTGCGGCCCCGGCTGCATGTATAAGCAGTATTTTTTCATGGGCTTTGAAAATGGGTTTCAGGGCTCGACGGGAGCAGGCGGAGGAAATGTTCCGAGTGCAAACGTAGGTGAAAGCGATATCGTATTCGGAGGAATGAAAAAGCTGGATGATTTAATAAAAGCAACACTGGCAATCTATGATGCTGATTTATTTGTTGTTGCTACAGGCTGTACCGGTGAGCTGGTTGGCGATGACGTAGGCTCTGTTGTAAAAAAATACCGTGAGGCGGGATATCCTGTAGTGTATGCGGATACCGGAGGCTTCAAGGGCTCAAACCTTATAGGGCATGAGATAGTTGTTAAGGCAATTATTGACCAGTTTGTGGGAGATTATGATGGAAAGAGGCAAAAGGGCCTTGTGAATTTGTGGTTTGAAACACCATATTTTAATACAAACTGGCGTGGTGATTATATTGAAATTGTAAGGATTTTAAGGGCGATAGGCTTTAAGGTAAATGTTCTTTTCGGGCCCCAGAGCGAGGGCGTAAGCGAATGGAGGGATATTCCCAAGGCACAGTTCAATCTTATCATATCACCCTGGGCAGGAATAGAAATTGTAAGGCATTTGGAGAAAAAATATAACCAGCCGTATTTGCATATTCCTGTTATTCCTATCGGTGAGGAGGCCACATCGGCATTTATCAGGGAGCTTGTCAAATATGCGGAAATAGATGAGGAAGAATCTGAAAAATTTATTAAGGAGGAGGCTGAATTATATTACTATTTCTTGGATTCCTTTTCACATTTTTTTGCGGAGTATTGGTATGGATTGCCCTCGCGGTTTGCAGTGGTCGGTGACAGTGCCTATACCCTTGCCTATACGAAATTCCTTGCGGATCAGGTCGGCCTTATTCCTGTAAAACAAATTATAACCGATAATCCTCCGGAGCAGTTCAGAGAGGAGATAAGAGAGGAGTTCAGAAAGTTATCGGAGGGCGTGTCTGTGGAAATCGAGTTCATGGAGGATGGATATCTTGCCGAAAAGGCTTTGGCAGAAACAGATTTTGGCTCAGGCGTACCTCTTATTTTAGGGTCTACATGGGAATCGGATGTGGCAAGAGAAAAGAATGCGCTGCTTCTGGAAATAGATCCTCCTTCCTCGGAAACGGTTGTATTGAATAGAAGCCATATAGGCTATAGAGGTGCGCTGCAGCTTCTTGAAAGAATTTATACCGCAACGGTAGGCAGCAAATAATACTTGCTAAAAGTCAATTACTATCCGCTAAAATACTAATTATGCCGATATCATCCCGAGGGTTTGAACCGTAATTGACTTTAGTCAATTTAAGAAAGGATTAATTAAATGTCAAATAAAGAATTAAGACAAGTAGCAATATATGGAAAAGGCGGAATAGGTAAATCCACTACGACTCAAAATCTTACAGCCGGCCTTGTGGAGCTTGGCAAAAGTGTTATGGTTGTCGGCTGCGACCCTAAGGCAGATTCAACAAGGCTGCTTCTGGGAGGACTTGCACAGAAAACTGTTCTTGATACCTTGCGTGAGGAGGGAGAGGATATCGAGCTTGATAATATACTGAAGGAAGGCTTCGGCGGTACGAAGTGCGTTGAATCCGGCGGACCGGAACCTGGAGTTGGATGTGCCGGAAGAGGTATTATCACATCAATCGGTCTTCTTGAAAGATTGGGAGCGTATACTGAGGATTTGGATTATGTTTTCTATGATGTTTTAGGAGATGTTGTATGCGGTGGCTTTGCGATGCCGATAAGGGAAGGCAAGGCAAAAGAAATCTATATTGTTGCCAGCGGGGAGATGATGGCGCTTTATGCGGCTAATAATATTTCAAAGGGTATCGCGCGTTATGCCAGCAAGGGAGGTGTAAGACTTGGAGGTATTATATGCAACAGCAGAAACGTTGATCGGGAGCACGAGCTTTTAAGGGCTTTTGCGGAAGAATTGGGCACACAGCTTATTTATTTTGTTCCTCGTGATAATGTTGTGCAGCGGGCGGAAATAAGAAAAAAGACTGTTATTGATTTTCAGTCTGAATCGCATCAGGCTGATGAATACAGAAGGCTGGCTGCGGCTATTGAAAACAATAAAAAGTTTGTTATTCCCAAGCCCATGACACAGGAGCGTTTGGAAGAGATTCTTGTTGAATATGGATTATTTGATAATTTTAAGGATGATTACAGGATATAAGCTGCTTGCCAGACTTAAACCGGGTTTAAAGCCCGCTTAAAAGCATATTTGTTTTACAATGGATAATACACCGGAGCTTCTTTGTCAGAAGCAGTTCGGGTGTATTATTTATTTTAGGGTTTTTACTTTTGTATCCAACAGTGACAGCCTCGACTGGAAAAAGGAAATGAGCAGGCAGGCAATTTTGGATAGAATCCTTAAAAAAACAAAACCCGGTTCTATTATCCTGTTTCATAATGATACGCAGTATACGGCAGAGCTTCTTCCAAAAATAATAACAGGATTAAAAGGGGAAGGGTTGATATTTGCACCTGTTTCCGAAATGATAATAACGGATAATTACTATATTGACAGTCAAGGCCGGCAGCAGAGGAAATAGATGACTAAAGTCAATTATTGTTAAAGTCTTCGGGATGATATCGTCATCATCGGTTTTTCAGCCGACAGTAATTGACTTGATGGAGGTTTATGTATTGAAACTGAAACATTTTACTGCTAATATATACATATACTGTAATTTTAATAAAATACTTTAATAAAGTGTAGGTTATATACTTTGGGGAATGGGGATTTCTATGTTAAAAAGTGCTGCAAGCGGATTCAGCATTGAAAAGCTTAATAAAATATGCTTGTGTCTTGTTATGACATTTACAATTGTATTATTCTCGTCAGGAAGCATTGCTGCTGGCACAGCCCCGCTGAAATATGGAGATGTCAACGGTGACGGGATTGTGGACTCCTTGGATTATGCCTTGTACAAGAAATATCTGTTAAATACTGTTTCGGAGTTTCCGGCAGGCAATAATATTGACTGTGCTGATGTAAATGGGGATAAGTCGGCGGATGCACTTGACTTTGCTTTGTTAAAAGCCTATTTGCTAGGGCTGATAACAGAATTTCCGGCGGAGTCCATGAATAATGAAAGTACACCTTGGGACTGGAATGGTATTATCGGGACAGGACAGAGCCTTTCTGTCGGTTGTGAAGCTAATCCGGCAATTACTGTAGCCCAGCCTTATAACAACCTTAAAATATCATTGGAAGGTGAAATGGTGCCGCCCTGGGATGACACAAACAGCAAATTCAGGATGATTCCTCTAATTGAGCCGGTTCGTGTTTATGGCTATTATCAAGGAGGGCCTTATCCGGGAAACATATTCGGTGAAACTCCTCATACGGCTATGGCAAATCAGATTACCTCACTGGTTCGTGCCGCATCAGGAAAGGACTTCGTTTCAGTACATACTGCCGTGGGGGAATCCGGACAGGGGATAGATGCACTTAGCAAGGGCGCCGCTGCTACAGGCTATTCAGGGCATGCATATGAGGCAACACTGTTTGAAGTAAAGGCTGTAAGGAGATTGGCACAGCAGGCAGGCAGGACATATGGAATCGGTGCAATAATATTGACACATGGCGAAAAAGACTCAGGAAATACAAACTATGAAAATGAAATACATAAATTATGGTCAGACTATAATCAGGATTTAAGTGCGATAACGGGGCAAACCAAAAAAATACCGCTTTTTTTAGTTCAGCAGCATTCCTCCGGCACCAGCGGAACCTCAGCTTCCTTGCTGCAGCAATGGCGTATCGGATTGGATTATCCGGGGGAAATTATTTGTGCAGGGCCTGATTATCAGAATTCCTATGTAAGTGACGGAGTTCATTTGACTGCAAAGGGATATCAGCAGCTGGGTGAGCTGTATGGCAAGGTATATTATGAAAGGGTTGTTCTGGAGCATGATTGGCAGCCGCTTCAGCCAATAAGTGCAGAGAAGAGCGGGAAGGTTATTACCGTGAATTTTAATGTGCCTTCCGGTCCGCTTGTTTGGGATACAGACTTGCCGGAGCCTAATCAGAGTACATTGACTGAGTGGAAAAACGGCAAGGGCTTTGAGGTTACTGCGGCAAACAAAAGAATAATAATCAGCTCTGTTGCTATTTCAGGCAGTTCGGTTAAAATTACCTGCGGCGGGGATATTGAGACTACAGACTTAAAAGTCGGATATGCCTTTACTGCCGGCGGGGCTAAAAGGAACGAGGGAACTTACAGATGGGGGCTTCTGAGAGATTCGGATAAATACATCGGCAGCTCGAGCGGGAATATAATCCCCAATTACTGTGTATCCTTTGAAATGGCAGTAAGGTAAATTTGCTATAAAAGCCTGTATGTGTCAGCTTGATGCATACAGGCTCAATATGTTCCGGGCCTGAGACTCTGATCTGCAATTCAGGAAGTCAGATGATTGGGATTTGCTTTGTTTTTTGGGATGTATTGTATTATTTTGGGTTTTATCACTATTATTTTATTAAAAAAATACAAAAATAATATATGATTTTTGTAGAATAAAGGATTTCCATTTTAACAATTATGTAATATAATATTAGAGTATTGTATTATTTTGGCAATATTTTTTGAGGCTTTCAGTATATGGTATTAACCTGTACCTTCATTCTTAGTTATAGAATTTATTTTAAATAATTAATTTAGAAATATTCTAAATTGTATTGTAACAGAATACATATTACATTAGATAAATAAAAGAGATACACAACGGCAAAAGAGAGGAGTGGGGGGAAAATGGTCGGGAATGTGATAGAAAACAATGTAGTGACCATTTCAGGAAAAGTAGTATCGGATGTTGAATATAGTCATGAAGTATATGGTGAGGGCTTTTATTCTTTTTATTTAGATGTGCCAAGATTAAGTGACAGCAGTGATAAAATATCTGTTACATTTTCGGAACGCCTGATACCGAAGAGCAAGCTTCAAATAGGAGTGCCGCTGGAGATAGAAGGTCAATTCAGATCTTATAATAGTTATAAGAGTGAGTCAAACAAGCTTGTTCTTACTGTTTTTGCCCGAGAAATCATCTTTGCTGATGAAGACAGGAGAATAAAAAATCCAAATCAGATTTTTTTGAATGGTTACATTTGTAAGAATCCAATATATAGAATGACACCCTTTGGAAGAGAAATCACAGATATTCTTGTAGCTGTAAACAGGCCATACAACAAATCCGATTATATACCATGCATAGCATGGGGAAGAAATGCAAGATATTCTCAGAATTTGACTATAGGTGATAATATAAAAATATGGGGAAGAATCCAGAGCAGAGAATATCAAAAGAAGCTGGAGTCAGGCGAGGTTATTTCCAAGACAGCGTATGAGGTGTCTGTTTCAAAAATGGAAATATGTGACGGAGTTCAACAGAAGGAAGCCGAGGAAGAAAATGAAAACTCTTCGGCAGCAGAGGAATAACAGTCGGATAATACTCAGCATTTTTTTACGCAATATTCTTGAAGGCGAAGCTTTTCATCATGAAGCGATTGGCTTTCGGCTCAAATAATAATTATAAAAGGCACTTCATTTTATGCTGTTTCTTAAAATGAGGTGCTTGGTTTTTTTGCAGCTGTTTATAAAGCCCTAACAGCGTTACCCTTGTAAATTTTTATGAGGGAAAGCAAGAGCGCGGGATTAACCGGCAAAGGAGGTTAAATTAGGGTTTGCTTAACAGATAAGAAATGCTAGAATTATTTTAACTGATTATCTGTTATAATAATATGGATTACAGCTTGAAAATAAAATTTATTTGAGGAAAAACATGAATATTACAACTGCATCAATTGTTCTCAGCAATACTACGAGATCATTTGATAAAAAATATACATATGCTGTTCCGGAAGGTCTCAAGGGCCAGATTTGTGCCGGCTGCAGAGTGCTGGTTCCCTTTGGCAGCGGAAGTATGGTAAAAGAAGGCTTCGTGCTTGAAATGAATCCTGAAAAGGATTCTGCAAAGCCTATCGGATATAAGACAGTCAAAAGCGTACTGGAGCCGTATCCTTTGTTAAAGGAAGATAATATAAGGCTTTTGGAGTGGATGAAGAAACAGTATATTTGTACATACTCCGATGTGATTAAATGTATGCTGCCGCCCGGAATAAGTGTTAAAGCGATAAAAAATGTAAGGCTTATATCAAAGGCTGAAAACAAGGCTTACAAAAAAAGCAATTTAAACAAGATAATACATAACTTAACTTGCGCAGGCGGAGAATGTGAATATGAGCAGCTGCGGGACATGTGCGGAATAAGGGGCTTCAAGGGATATATACAAGAGCTGTGTGAGTGCAAAGCAATTTATATAGAGGAAAGCTATGAGCAAAAGGTAAGCGCAAAGTCCATAAAGGCTGTTTCCCTGGCAAAGGAAAGGGAAGAAATAATAAATGAGCTTGAAAACAATAAAATAAAAAGGATTCAACAGGTAAGGGTTCTGGAAATCCTGCTGGACAATGAAATAGTTTCTGCCGCGGATATTAAAAGATTCGCAGGTGTCACGTCATCTGTTCTGGATACACTCAGCAAGTACGGCTACATAAGATACACCGATATAGAGGTTATGAGGAACCCATTACGCGATAAGTACTATGAAAAGACAGAGCCGCTTCTTCCGACCGGGGAGCAGTCAAAGGCGTTAACGCTTTTAAAACAGAAGCTGGACAGCGAGGTGTTTAATGAAAGCCTGATTCATGGTATAACAGGAAGCGGAAAAACAGAAGTATACCTCCAATTGATTTCGCATTGCTTTGCTTTGGGTAAAAAGGCCATAATGCTGGTTCCTGAGATAGCGTTAACTCCTCAGATGGTTGAAAGGTTTGCGGCCCGATTCGGAAATAGAGTGGCAGTCATGCACAGCAGGCTTTCCCTTGGTGAAAGGTTTGACCAGTGGAAGCTGATAAGTGAAGGTAGGGTTGACGTTGTTGTCGGCGCCCGTTCGGCTGTTTTTGCTCCTATAAGCAGGCTGGGCCTGATTATAATTGACGAGGAGCATGAAAGCTCCTACAAGTCAGAATCTCTGCCAAGATACAGTGCAAAGGAAGTAGCCCGGAAAAGATGCGAAATAAACAAAGCCCTTCTTTTGTATGGCTCAGCTACGCCTTCGGTGGATACATATTATAGGGCTGTCGGAGGGGAAATCGAGCTTATAGAAATGAAAAATCGTCCGAATGCATCGGAACTGCCGGCTGTTGAGCTCGCAGACATGAGACTCGAGCTTGAAAACGGCAACAGGACACCCTTTAGCTTCAGATTGATGGAGGAACTGAAAAAAAATATTGATAATAGCCAGCAAAGCATACTGTTTCTGAACAGGCGCGGCTTTTCAACCTTTGTATTCTGCCGGGATTGCGGATATACCATGAAATGTCCGGGCTGCAATATTGCATTGACCTATCATTCAAAGAGCAATAGATTAATATGCCACTACTGCGGCTTTACTGTTAAAAATCCCGTTAAATGCCCTTCATGTGAAAGCGTCAACATAAGATATTTTGGAATAGGCACTCAGAAGATAGAGGAAGAGGTCAGGCAAAGACTGCCTGAAAGCTCGGTAATAAGAATGGATGCAGACACAATAGGCTTCAAGAATTCACACGAAGCGATACTGAGCCGCTTCAGGAATGAAAACATCAATATAATGGTTGGCACCCAGATGATAGCCAAGGGCCATGATTTCCCGAATGTTACCTTGGTTGGAGTGCTGGCTGCGGACAGTATGCTTAATACAGGCGATTTCAGATCATCGGAGAGAACCTTCCAGCTTCTCACACAGGTAGCCGGAAGGGCCGGAAGAGGCAGCATAAACGGAAGAGTTATCATTCAAACTTATAATACCGAGGATTATAGTATACTGGCTGCCTGCAATCAGGATTTTATCAGCTTTTACAAGCAGGAAATACTGATTAGAAAGAGACTGAATTATCCTCCGTTTTCGAGCATAGCTATTGTCGTATTCAGCGGACGCAAGGATAGAGCTGTTTTTGACGTGTCAAGGGACATCAGGGCGGAGCTGGCTGAAAGGGTTTCTTCTGATATTGAAGTCTTAGGCCCGTCGAGATGTCCGATACCTAAAATATCAAATAAATACCGCTGGAGATTGGTTTTGAAGGCAAAGGCCGAGGAGCTTCTGCTTGACGAATTAACTGAAATGTCGGATAGGTTTTGGAAAAAGGCAAAGGCTGAGGATATTTTGATGAGCATAGATATAAATCCGTATAATATGCTATAATAATATGCGGGTTATTAATAGAAAATAGTATAAATACAGTTTGAGTGATATCAGTATGGGAATAATATAAAACAGCAGCTGACAATTGGAGGTTATGAAATGGCATACAGGCAGATAAGAATAGATGGTGACGAGGTTTTGAGGAAGAAAAGCAGGCAGGTTGAAAAAATTGACGAAAAAATACTTACTCTTATAGAGGATATGGCAGATACAATGTATAAAGCAGATGGGGTTGGCTTGGCAGCCCCCCAGATAGGAATTCTGAAAAGAGTGGTTACAATAGATGTTGGAGAAGGACTGATAGGAATGATTAATCCGGTAATACTTGAACAAAGAGGTGAGCAGGATGGGCCGGAAGGCTGCTTGAGCTTGCCGGGGACAACCGGAGATGTAAAAAGGCCGATGTATGTCAAGGCTAAGTATACAAATCCCGCCGGCGAGACTGTAATAGTCGAGGCGGAGGAATTGTTTGCACGGTGTATTTGTCACGAGCTGGATCATTTGGACGGAGTTTTATACAAGGACAGAGCTCATAAAATGTACACGCAGGATGAGCTTGATAATATGAAACAGTAGACAGAGGAATATTTATTGACTGATAGAGCTGCTGAAGTCAACTGGATTCAGACCTTTGATGCGGAGGCAGGCCTGAAACCCGGCTATAGACCGGTATCAGCGGTTATTTAGCCGGCAGTAATTGACTTATAAGGGAGGGGTGTTTTTTGAGGATTGTTTTTATGGGAACGCCTGAGTTTGCGGTGCCAAGTCTTGAAATGCTTGTTAAAGAAGGCTATGAGGTGGTTGCTGCAGTTACTCAGCCGGACAAACCAAAAGGAAGAGGAAATAAAATGTGTGAGCCTCCTGTAAAGGAGTTTGCTATAAAAAGCGGTATTGAGGTTTTACAGCCAAATAAAATAAAGACAGAGGAATTTGTTGATAGTATCAGGGCTTTAAAGCCTGATTTGATTGTTACGGCGGCTTACGGAAAGATTTTATCACAGGCTTTGCTGGATGTTCCGCTTTTTGGCTGCATAAATGTGCATGGCTCGTTATTACCGGCGTATAGAGGCGCCGCACCCATTAATTGGGCGGTAATAAACGGAGAGAAAGCAACCGGAATCACAACTATGTTTACAGATGCAGGACTGGATACGGGTGATATGCTTCTCAGCAAGGAACTGGCTGTAGAGCCTGATGCTACGGCAGGTGAGCTCCATGACAAGCTGGCTTTACTTGGGGCCGAGGTATTAAAAGCTACATTAACAGAGCTTAAAAAAGGAACTCTTGAGAGAAAGCCGCAGGACAATGCTTTATCCTCATATGCACCTATGATGTCAAAGGAGCTGGGACTTATTGATTGGAACAAGACCTCGCAGGAAATACACGATTTAGTCAGAGGAACAGATCCCTGGCCCGGTGCTTATACCTTTTTAAACGGTGAAAGGTTGAGAATCTGGCGTACAAGTATGGCGGGCAGCAGGCAAATTAATCCGGACTGTGAAAGTGGCCGGATACTTGAGATTAATAATGAGGGGCTTTTGATAAAGTGCGGGGACGGTTGTATTCTTGTACGGGAAATCCAGCTGGATTGCTGTAAAAGAATGAGTGTGGAGTGCTATATCAGAGGACGTCAGATAAATGTGGGTGAAAAGCTTGGAGAAAAGTAATATGAAAGCCTTTTTCAGGGCAGCCTTATTAATATTATCCTCATTTACTCTTTTATTGATATTGCTTTGCTTTGCGTACCGGTATTCGTCGATTAATACCTATAATAGCATATTAATTTTTATAATAATAATAATATGTTTTTGCATACTTTTGGCTGTATTGATGTTTATTGCCATTGCTTACACCGATATAAGGAAAAAGACCGGCGGAATATTTCTTGTACTTACGAAGCTGGGATTAAAGGTATTGCTGCCCTTGGTGCTTATACTTGAAAAGACGGACAATAAGACCAGAAAAATAATACAGCTGTTTTTTATTGAGCTGAACAATATTATTGTTGATTCTGACAATAAAAAGTATAAGACACAGGATATGCTGCTGCTTTTGCCTCATTGCCTTCAAAACAGCGAATGCGGTATAAAGGTTACAGGCAGCCCTGAATTGTGTAAGCGTTGCGGCAGATGCAAAATCGGAGATATAATGGAGTATGCGAAGGAAAAAAATATAAGTGTTTATATTGCCACAGGAGGTACGGTTGCCCGCAACATAATTAAGAAAATTAAGCCAAGGCTTATAATATCAGTCGCTTGCGAAAGGGATCTTATGAGCGGTATTTCTGATGTAAGAGGGATACCGGTGGTGGGTATAGTGAACAGAACTCCCAACGGACCGTGCCATAATACTGATGTGGATATTAATGCAATTAAAAAAAGAGTTGAGGAGCTTAGCTTTTGATGGAGGAATAGCATGGGATATTTTTACATGGATAAATACTATATAATTCTTGTTGTACCGGCTTTAATTATTTCAATGCTGGCGCAGATGCTTGTAAAGGGCACCTTTAACAAATATGACAGAGTCGGAAGCTCAAAGAACATGACGGGAGCAGAGGTGGCAAGATATATTCTTAAGGCAAACGGGATACATGATGTTCAGGTCGCAAGGGTTAGCGGAAGGCTGACGGATCATTACGATCCTCGGAAAAAGATTTTGCGTTTATCGGAAGCTACTTACGGAAGTACTTCTGTGGCGGCAATAGGTGTTGCGGCACATGAAACCGGACATGCGATACAGCATGATGTTAAATACGGGCCTCTGGCACTGCGCAGCTCACTGGTGCCTGCTGCAAATATCGGTTCATCCGCAGGACCGTATATTGCAATTCTGGGTTTATTTCTGAGAATGCCGGTAATAATTAATATAGGCTTGCTGATGTTTGCGGCGGCAATCCTTTTTTACCTGATTACGCTTCCTGTGGAATTCAACGCCAGCAGAAGAGCGATAGCTTCCTTGGACAGTACGGGGCTGCTTATGAAAAATGAGCTGACAGCTGCCAAAAGGGTGCTAAATGCGGCGGCAATGACTTATGTTGCATCTGCTTTAGTGGCAGTTGCAAGCTTTGCAAGATTATTGCTTCTATCTGGTCAAAGAAGGGACAGGGATTAGCAGAAAATCAATAACCAAAGCCAATTATGGAGATATGGGTTTTAAGAAATGTATTGGAGAAAAATATGGCAATAGATTTAGCTAGAGAAACTGCTTTAAAGATTTTATATGATATTAATGAAAATTCAGCGTATTCAAATATTTCTGTCAATAAATATTTGGAAAATAGCAGCCTTAAGGAGCTTGACAGGGCTTTTGCGACTGACCTCGTATATGGTACTGTGAAGTGGCTGCTGCAAATTGATTATATTATAGAGAAATTTTCAAGCGTAAAGATGAAAAAGCTTTCGCCTTGGATTATAAATATATTAAGAATAGGAATTTATCAATTGCTGCATACTGATAAAGTCCCTGTATCCGCAGCCTGCAATACAAGCGTTGATTTGGCAAAAAGATATGGGCATCAGAGCTCAAGCCGGTTTGTAAATGCTGTACTGAGGAGTATAGCAAAGAGGATTGACAGCCTCCCGTTTCCGGATAAGACTGATATGGCTGAATATTTCAGTATAATTTATTCCCATCCAAAATGGATGGCCGAAAAGTGGATTTCCCTTTATGGGCCGGAGTTTACCGAGACATTGTTAAAAAGCAATAATGAAAAACCGGATTTCACAATAAGAGTAAACACACTTAAAACAAGCAGAAACCAGCTTGTTGAGGAATTACATAAGGAAGGCGTTAAAACCAAAGAAGGCAGATATGGACAGGAGGCAATTATATTGGAAAACCCCTCCTCCATAGCAAAGCTTAATGCCTTTAAAGACGGATTATTTCAAGTGCAGGACGAGAGCTCCATGCTGGTAAGCAGGATATTGGCTCCTGAGGAAAGGGAGCTGGTTATTGATGTATGCAGTGCTCCCGGAGGGAAAAGTACACATTTGGCGCAGCTTATGAATAATACTGGTACAGTAATAGCCAGGGATATTCATCCTCACAAGCTGAAGCTTGTTGAGAAGGCTGCCGCAAGGCTGGGAACAGATATTATAAAAACCGAATTATTCGATGCATGTCTGCTGGATGAAAAAATGATTGGCAAAGCGGATAGGGTATTGGTGGATGCTCCCTGTTCCGGTTTAGGCATAATAAGAAAAAAGCCTGATATCAAATACTCAAAAGGTAGCGGAAGGGCTGATGAATTAGTCCGGCTTCAGCGGAAAATACTCAGCAATGCCTCGAAATATGTTAAGGAGGGAGGCTGTTTGGTATACAGTACATGTACAATACAGCCGGAGGAAAACCTTGAAAACATTACGGCATTTCTTGAGGAGAATAAAGCTTTCAGATTAATCGGCTTTGAAGAGCTGATGCCTCAAAGCCTGAAAATAAATACCTCCCGTGAAGGCTACATACAGCTGTATCCGAATATAAATCAGACAGATGGCTTTTTTATAAGTAAAATGATAAGGGAAAGATAAAATACCGGAAAACAATAACTATTTAATTAAATTAAGAGAGATAGAAAAATGAACAATTTGATGGATATGACTTTGGAAGAGCTGGAGCAGATGCTTGCAGACATGGGACAGCAGCGCTTTCGGGCAAAGCAGATATTTAAATGGGTGAACAGCGGGATTAGTTCCCTTGAGGATATGACAAATATTTCAAAACAGCTCAGGCAGGAGCTGAGTGAGGCATATAAAATTACAAGACTCAGAATTGCAGGCAAATTGGAATCAAAGCTGGATTCTACGGTAAAGTACTTGTTTGAGCTTGAAGATGGGAATATAATTGAAAGTGTTTTAATGGAGTACAAGTACGGTTTTACTGCCTGCATTTCTTCGCAGGCGGGCTGTAAAATGGGCTGTGCCTTTTGTGCCTCTACAGGTGCGGAGTTTGCCAGAAATTTGACTCCGGGAGAAATGCTGGATCAGATTATGACGATGCAGCAGGACTCAGGCAGCAGAATCGGGCATGTTGTGCTGATGGGAATAGGTGAGCCGCTGGACAATTATGACAATGTAATTAAGTTTTTGAGAATTATCAACCATCCTGACGGCTTAATGATAGGCTTCAGAAACATTTCTCTTTCTACCTGCGGTATTGTACCAAGGATTTTAAAGCTATCCGAGGAGAATATTCCCGTTACGCTTTCTATATCCCTGCATAGTGCCAGAGATGACAAGCGTTCGGAAATGATGCCCATAAACAGGTCCTTCTGTATTGACAAATTAATTTCAGCATGTAATATATATACAGAGAGGACGAAAAGAAGGATTTCCTTCGAATATGCAATGATTTCAGGAGAAAATGATTCTGAGCAGGACGCAAGAGAACTGGCCGGTTTATTAAAAGGGATGCTGTGTCATGTAAATCTTATACCGGTAAATACAGTACAAGGAAATGGCTATAGAAAAAGCTCAAGAATTCAGATAGAAAAATTTAAGAACATTATGGAATCAAGAGGTATTGAAACTACTGTCAGAAGAGAATTAGGCAGCGACATCAACGCTGCATGCGGACAGCTTAGGAAAAACAGGCTTCAGCAATTGTAAGCAAGTTCTTTGGATTTCAATGTTTGTATCAGGAGTGATTAGATTGAACTATGGCATAAAGACAGATAGGGGATTAAAACGGCAATTAAATGAAGATAATTGCAGTGTGTTGGTTGGATACACAGGTATTCCACCCTGTTTTGTCATTGCTGACGGAATGGGCGGACATAAGTGCGGAGATGTTGCAAGCAAGCAGGCGGTCGATTCTGTTTGCAGTTATTTGCTTAAGGCGGATTGGGAAAGTGATAATATACCTGAATTATTAAAGAATATTATTGCTGATGTCAATAAGGAGTTATACCAATTTTCGCTGCTTGATGAATCTACACAGGGTATGGGGACAACTCTGATTATTACCGTCCATAAAAATAAAAAACTTTATATCGGGCATGTGGGAGACAGCAGAGTATATATAATCAGGGGAAACACCATTCAAAAGGTGACAAGTGACCATTCATTTATTGAAGAGCTTGTAAAAAACGGAACAATAACCAAGGACGAGGCTATAAACCATCCTAAAAGAAATGTAATCACTCGTGCCGTAGGGTATGAGCATGATTTGCTTGTAGATACATACGAAGTAGAGGTTTTGGAAAATGACGGGATACTTGTTTGTACTGACGGCTTAACAAACATGCTGTCAGAAAAAGAAATTCTGGAAATAATTACAAAAGCCGAAAATCCGCAATCGGCATGTGATAGTTTGATACAAAATGCAAATAATAAGGGTGGAGAAGATAATATTACCGTTATAGTCGGAAGAATATAGATTGAGGTGAATTATGGAAGGTCAGATACTGGGAAACAGATATTTATTATTGGAAAAAATCGGCGGCGGCGGGATGGCTGTCGTATATAAATCTAAGGATACGCTATTGAACAGGTTTGTTGCTATAAAGGTACTTCGGAGTGAATTTTCAACAGACGAAGAATTTGTTAAGCGTTTTAATGTTGAGGCTCAGTCAGTAGCAAGCTTATCTCATCCTAATGTTGTATCAATATATGATGTTGGTTTTCAGGGTGATGTCCATTATATTGTCATGGAGTATGTGGATGGATTGACTTTAAAAGAATATATAAATAAAAGCGGGGCACTTGACTGGCAGGAGGCTATTAAAATCAGCATACAGATTTGCTCTGCCATTGAGCATGCTCATAAAAACAATATTGTACATAGGGATATTAAGCCTCATAATATTTTGATGACAAAAGAGGGAATCGCGAAGGTAACGGATTTCGGTATTGCAAGAGCGGTTACATCTTCAACCATCACTATGGTCGGAAGCACAATAGGCTCTGTGCATTATTTTTCACCGGAACAGGCCAGAGGAGGATTTATTGATGATAAATCAGATTTGTATTCTCTTGGAATAGTGATGTATGAAATGGTAACGGGCAGAGTGCCTTTTGACGGCGATTCACCGGTAGCTGTTGCGTTGAAGCACATACAGGAAACACCGGCTGAACCGAGGAAATTTCTTCCCAGCCTGCCTTATGGAGTTAATGAGATAATTATAAAGGCCATTCAGAAGGAGCAGGGGCTCAGGTACCAATCTGCGACAGCTATGATTGTTGATTTGAACAAGGTATTGGTTCGCCCCCAAGGCGGCTTTGTCGGACAGGAGACAGCATCAAATCAGTCCACTATCAGGATGCCTACCTTAAATAATTCAAATATTAGTAATCAAGCCAGAAATAGCAGTTCGGCCGGCAAGCACTCGGAGGCACAGAAAATAAAAAAGAAGAACACCACGGCATACTGGCTTGCTGGAATAACGAGTGTACTGGTAATAGCCATAGCGCTGTTTTTTACCATAAGCTTATTAATGAAAGGCAATACTGAAACTTATCAGATAGGGAATTATAAGGGGCAGGAGTATTCGGCAGTAAAGGCGGAGCTGGAGTCAAAGGGGCTGAAGGTTATTGAGATATGGCAGGATAATGAGGACTATGACAAAGGGATTATATTGGAGCAAAGTCTGCCGGAAGGTACGACATATAGGGACGGAAAATATACGAATTTAGAGCTTACAATAAGCAAGGGCCCTCAAATGTCAAAGGT
The DNA here is from genome assembly GCF_003208175.1 of Ruminiclostridium sufflavum DSM 19573. Classification (GTDB taxonomy): domain Bacteria; phylum Bacillota; class Clostridia; order Acetivibrionales; family DSM-1351; genus Ruminiclostridium; species Ruminiclostridium sufflavum. Next base: position 29,761 of record NZ_QKMR01000011.1, read on the forward strand.
TCCGGATGTTGTTGGAAAAGAAAAAAGAGAAGCGCAAAATGATATAAAAACAGCCAATTTAACTTCTTCAATCGCTGAAGAATATAATGAGGACGTTTCAGCCGACTATGTCATTAGAACCGAACCGGCTACAGGAAATGAAGTAAAGGTTGGTTCCGAGGTTGTGATATATGTCAGTAAGGGAGCACAGCTCAAAACGGTAAAAGTGCCCAATCTGGTGGGAAAGACAGAAGCTGAGGCTGAAAAGCTTTTATCGGATTCAAAGCTTGTTATCGGTAAAATATTACCGGCGGGTGTTACAAAGGGTATTGTAAACAAGCAGTTGCCGGCAGCCTTTGAGGACTTGACCGAGGGTGACTCAGTAACAATTTTCCTTACTCCGCAGGAAGAAGGGCCGTCAACAAGTACGGCTCCGTCAACAGATACAGCAAATAATCCGCAGGAAACAGGACAAAAGCCAACCGGAGATTCCGCTTCTGATACAAAGTCATCTCCAGGTAAGGAGGAGGAGGTTATTCCTTAGAAAGTATCAGGAGGGGTAACAGTCAAAATATATGATTGGCTTGGCTAATTACGGTTCAAGCCTTTGTACGAGAAAATACGGGGACGGTATGTATCGTTTTTTAGGCAGATTAGGCGTTTAAGACGGCTGCATTTCGCAGCTTGTTTTTGAGGGATTTGAGGAGGTAATTATTTGCCCATTGGTATCATTCTAAAGGGAATTGGCGGCTTCTATTATGCGGAGGACATAAGCAACAGCTTGGTATACGAATGTAAAGCCAGAGGAATATTCAGAAAGGATTCCATTATTCCTCTTCCCGGTGATAAGGTTGAATTCAGCATATTAGATGAGCAGGGGAAAACAGGATCTATAGACCGGATTCTTCCCCGGTTTTCTGAGCTGGTAAGGCCATCAATTGCAAACATAGATCAAATTATTATTGTTGTTGCAGCAAAAGCTCCGAATACAGATTTTATGTTATTGGACAAGCTTTTGATTACTGCAGGAAAGAAGAAGCTTAATGCTGTTATTTGCATCAACAAGACCGATTTAGATGACGGTACCGCAAAAAATATCAGGGATATATATTCTCCTATAGGCTACGATTGCATAGAAGTAAGCTCTGTTACTAAGGTGGGCTACGATATTTTGCAGAAAAAGCTGAAGGGTCATATTTCTGCTCTCGCAGGTCAATCGGGAGTAGGCAAGTCAACTATACTCAACCATATAATGAATTCATTTGTAATGGAGACAGGAAGTGTCAGCTGTAAAATCGAAAGAGGGAGGCACACCACAAGACATGCAGAAGTAATGGAGCTGGAAAATGGAGGCTATGTGGCGGATACTCCGGGATTCAGCTCGTTTGAAATAGAGGATATCCGCTATGACGAGCTTGAAAATTACTATCCTGAATTCGGAAAGTATTTAAATACCTGCAAATTTACTTTTTGCAGTCATATTACTGAGCCAAGATGCCCGGTGAGAGAAGCGGTAGAACGCCTTGAAATAGATAAAGACAGATTTCAGAGATATACGCAGTTATATATTACATTAAAAGACATACCACAATACAAAACAAAAAAATCTGAATCGAGGAGATGAAAAAATGCTTAAAATTGCACCTTCTATACTATCCGCAGATTTCTCCTGCCTTGGTAATGAAATCAAAAAAGTTGATAGCTGTGCTGATTTAATTCATGTTGATGTTATGGACGGTCATTTCGTTCCTAATATTACAATTGGACCTGAGGTAGTAAAATGTATAAGGAAAGCCACAAAAACGCCCTTTGATGTACATCTTATGATACAGAATCCAGACCAGTATATTGAAAAGTTTGCGGAGGCAGGAGCAGATATTATCACTGTTCATGCCGAAACCGGCACTCATTTGAACAGGACTATCGAGCTTATTAAGGGCTGCGGCAAAAAAGCGGGAATTGCGCTTAATCCTGCTACGTCATTATCTGTACTTGACTATGTTTTACAGGATGTTGACATGGTTTTGATAATGTGCGTAAATCCCGGATTTGGAGGTCAGAAATATATTGACTTATCAACGCAGAAAATACAGAGCTTGAAAAATATGATAATACGTAATAAGCTTGATATTGATATTGAGGTTGACGGAGGAATTAATGCTGAAAATATTGATGTCGTTGTAAGAGCCGGTGCAGGTATAATTGTTACAGGCTCTGCGGTATATAATACTCCTGACCCTGAAGAAGCGGTTAAGCAATTGAGAATGAATGCTTACAAAAAGTCAATTTAGTTTATTATAATTATGAAAGAAAGCTGAAACAATAAAGGTCAATTACTATCGACCGACGGAATCGGTTTTTTAGCCGATAGTAATTGACTTTTGGCAAAACAAATAGATGCTTGAAAGGCGCTTGTGGTAAGATGAAGGCTTTTTTAGTTTGTAACGGCTCTATAAGAGATTACAATGAGATTAAAAAACATATCGGCTCCGGCGGCTATATTATTTCAGTTGACGGCGGAGCAGGCCATTTGAGGAAAATGGGCATTGAACCTGATATACTTATAGGAGATTTTGACTCTGCTGCTTCTGAGGACTTGAGATACTTTGCAGACCGTGGAGTAAGCATATTTAAATTTCCTCCGGAAAAGGACATGACCGATTCTGAGCTTGCAATTGAAAAGGCAGCCGAAATCGGAGCCGAGGAATTGGTTTTTATTGGTGCGCTGGGCTCAAGAGCAGACCATTCCTTCGCCAATATGCTTCTGCTGAAAAAATGTCTGGATATTGGTATCAGAGCTTGCATTCTTGATGAGAATAATCAGATATATATGTTTAACTCGACCTTTACTCTCGGGAAGCAGGCGGGATACAAGCTGTCATTGATTCCTGTTTCCGAAAGGGTCACAGGCGTTACTACATATGGACTAAGGTACAGGCTTCATAATGCTACAATGCTTCTGGGCACATCTTGGGGTGTCAGTAACGAGTTTCTGGAGGATAATGTTACTGTTGCCCTTGATAAAGGACTATTGCTGGCTTGTGTTTCCAGGGATTAGAAAGCAGGCTGCAAGGTAATTCAAGCTGTGTTATTTCTGAAAAGCTATAAAATTTACTGAATAATCCAGCTTTCTGCAGATAAGCTCTACCTATGAAAAATTAATCTGAGAAGAAAGCTGAACAAATAATTTAGTACGTGACAAAAAATGGAATATAAGGTATAGTTAGCATGTAAGAGTCATCCGCCAAGGCGGAATATAATAAAAATTAAATATTTGAGACAGGTGTCAATTATGTTTTTAATAAATAAAAGCATGAATTGATGAAAAGGGAAGCGGGTGAAAATCCCGCGCGGTCCCGCCGCTGTGAAAGAAGAGCTACTGTATTATGCCACTGGGAAACCGGGAAGGCAGCAGGAGCAATGATGCTTGAGTCAGAAGACCTGCCTGTTTCTTAATGTCATAAACTCTACGAGCGATAGGGGGTGTGTTAACAGTATATGCCAATGCGGTTTTATTCTTTTAAGCCTCTTAACGATTCAAGTTGAGAGGTTTTTATATTTTTCGGATAAATTTGAGAGGGAAAGGTTGGTTGCATGCTGAGACTGATGAATTTTTCTGACTCTTCATATGACTTAGACAGGTTTTCAAATGATTACCGTCAAATTAATGATTTTCTTAAAAAGCATTATTTGAACGGATTGGAAATGATTCAGTGTGCCCAGTGGAAGGAGGAGCTTATCCCCTCTTCTATGATTATAGGCTTGCATATGCGCTTCTGGCCAATATGGCTTGACTTTTGGCGGGATGACAGGGAAGAACTGCTCAGGCAGTTCGGTGATGAAGCCTCGTATGTGCATTATTACGGAGGCAGGTCAAAAGAAGCTCTGTTGGAGTATTACCGAAGCGAAATAAAAGCAGCAGGTGATATGGGAGTCAAATACATAGTATTCCATGTAAGCCATGTGCAGCTGGAGCATTGCTATAACTACCGGTTTACATATTCTGACGATGAGATAATAGATGCATTTATTGAAATGATAAATGAAATACTGGATGGTGTTGAAGCTGATTTTGACATATTGCTTGAAAATCAGTGGTGGCCCGGGCTTACACTTCTGAACAAGAATGCGGCTGTCCGTCTTCTGGAGGGTATACGGTACGGTAAAAAGGGCTTTATGCTTGATATAGGGCACTTGATGAATACAAACACAGAATTGTCCTCGGAAGAGGAAGCTGTTGAGTATACGCTCATGGTATTGGAACAGCTGGAGGAGGTTTCCGGCTTAATTAAAGGCATTCATCTCAACAGCTCTCTTTCGGGTGAATATGTAAAAAGGCAGATAAATGAATGTACAGGCTATAACGTGAAGGACAGCTTTTTTGACAGGTATCTGAAGGCCTTCGGGCATATAGCCCGGATTGACAGGCATCTTCCTTTTATGAATCCGTCAATCAAGCGTGTAATTGATTTTATTAAGCCGGAATATCTTGTCTATGAGTTTATTACCGGCTCATACGAGGAATTGGAGCAGTATGCAGCAGCCCAGAACATAGTGCTGGATTAAAGCCTGTGCCGGCAGCAGCATTTTCATTTAATTTAATCTTTACTGCAATGAGCCATTAGCCGGTTAAAAAAATAACGGAGGTAATAAAGTGAGTAAGAATATCAAAAAAATATTATGTATATTCATGTTGGCAGTTATCCTTTCCACAATGCTCAGCGGCATAGTGCTTGGGGCAGATCCGATAACTGTGACAGTCAGGATTCAAGGCTATAGTGCAGGTGCAAACAGCGGCTCTATTTTGAATGAGTATCAGGTGACACTTAACGACTCAACGGGCTTTACAGCATATGCTGCACTAAGCAAAGCATGCAGTGATAAATCCATCAGCCTTGTTGCATCGGGAAGCGGTGCAAGTACATATGTATCCAGCATAGACGGTCAGACAGAAGGTTATTTTACTCCAAACTCTTCTTATTATTCCGGGTGGATGTTCCGTGTGTGGAGACAAGCTGATCCGACAACCGATGAATTGCCGTCTGTCAGTGCGGGGGCATATACAATGCAGGGAGGAGACAAGATGACATGGTATTATGCAATACCGGCGGAATCATGGTATACCTGCATGAGCAATTACTCAAGCATAGGGACTTCATATCCGGAAGGAAGCTCAATAGCTGTTAATGTCAAGGCTCAGAAGTTTACAGATATAATGAACTGGACTTTAACAGGATTTAATAATCTGTCAGGTGCGACGGTTGTACTGGCTAAAGCATCGAACGGGCTGGAGCTGGCAAGCGCTACTACTGATGCGAGCGGCAATGCTTATATTGTGGCACCGGATGTGGCGGCTAATACAGCTTGCTATTTATATGTAAAAAATAAATTTTTTACATCGGGAGCTTTGAATACAGGTTTGCAGCACGTTAAATCATGGAGAAAGAGCGTAACAATAACAGCAAATTAAGATTGTTGAATTTTAAGAGTTAAAATACAAACCCGGCTAATGGGGAGCAGTTGAAAAATATACGCAATTAATACACAACTAATACGCAACTATAAAAACGGAGGTTTTGAAATGTTAAAAAGGCTTAGCTCAATGCTTTTAATCTTATGCCTGATAACCAATATTTTTCTGGGCATGGATACGTATGCTTTAGAAACTGACAGGCATGTAAGCATAAGGGTAGAGGGTATTTACAGCAATATTGCCGCTACCGGCAAGGATTATACCACACAGAAGGAAACAGTGTATGATGCCTTGTATGAGGTTCTGGAGGACAACGATGTACCGGTGGTTGTTCAGGACAGTCAATACGGCAAGTACATATCGTCAATCAATAATGAGGCTGCGGGACAGTTCGGAGGCTACGACGGCTGGATGTATGCAGTGAATGGTGTTGAAGGTGCTGTTTCGATGGATTCCTGCAGTATCAATGAGGGAGACAGTATCCTTGTATACTATGGAGGCTATTCACCTCAAACTTATATTCCGGAGGTGTCGTTATCCTCCGGGGAGGTAGCGGCGGGCACTGCTTTTACGGCAAAAATAACCGCTACCTATTTTGACTGGAATATAAATAATAATGTAACTGTGAATGTTACCGGCGCGGCAATTACGCTTCTGGATGAGACATATACAACAGACAATAACGGACAGGCAGTTATTACGGCACCTGCGGCAGCAGGTGATTATACTCTTGAGATAAGCAAGGAAAGAGCGAACAATTATCCCTTGCTTGTAAGAACAACTAAAGAAATAAAGGTTACTGCCTTAGGCAAGCCCTTGGAATTGGACAAAACAGAGGCAAAGCTGGGGGATACGGTTACTTTTTCACTGTATTCCGATAATTCCTCAGATTCAAACCGGCCCTTTGAGATATATTTTCTGGATAAAACCGGTAACACCTTTACGTCTGAGAAGCTATGGTCGCCTGAGCTGGACGATTATTACAGCGATACAGTGTATGCTTACGGAACTCTTGACGAGAATGGAAAGTGCAGTACAGTATTTAAAATACCTACGGACATAGATACCGGAGAGTACGGCTTCAGTACATATTTATACGGTACCGGCAGATTTGTGCCGTCAGATTTAAAATTGACGGTTAAAGCATCTGATATTATTAATAAAAGCTTATTGACAGCCGCAATTCAGGCCGCAAATTCAGGGAAGGCTTCTGTTGCTGTGAGCCTTAACGGCTCAGAGGTGGAGACTTCAAAAAAATGGGTTGTACAGGAAATAATGACCGCATACGTGGCAGCTATAGCCGAAGCGCAGAGGATATCCGATAAAGCGGATGCCGTACAGTCAGAGATTAATCAGGCTGTTATTAATTTGGGCACGGCGTCGGATGTATTTAACAATGCCGCCAGGGATGGAAAGAAGCAAGCTGCCGGTTATACGGTAACCTTCACTGCCGGAAAAAATGGAGCCTTGACCGCGGCTGTGGAGAATATGCCAATAGCAAGCGGTTCTGAGGTATTAAAAGGCAAAAATATAGTGTTTACCGCATTGCCCTCGGATACTTACAGAGTTAAGGCTTGGGCTGTGGACGGCGTTACGGTGGCAGGTAATAAAACCAATGTGCTGACTGTTACGGGGATACAGTCTTTAAAGAAGGTAACAGTGGACTTTGAACGAATTCCTTCTGCGATTGCGATTCCGGTTGACAGGCAGACAATTGTAAGTGCATTGGATAAAGCCACAGACAAGCTGATTGAGAGATTTGACGATTCCGACTTCAATTATCAGAAGCACTGGATGGCGATTGCTATAAACGGGCTGGGGAAAAAGGTTCCCGGTTCATATTTAAGAGATGTTAACGACGGAGACATGCCGGCAAATAATTCCGGGCAATATGGAAAATATATTCTCGGAATATTGGCAGCGGGAGGAGATCCAACCAATATCAACGGAAGAAATCTCCTCGAGGAGCTGTGCCGGCTAAGTGATATGAAAAACGTGAGTACCGAAGGCGGTATTTACACCACGCCTTTCGGGCTTCTGGCACTGGATGCCGTTAATTATAAGATTCCGGCAGACGCAGGATTTACAAGAGAGGATATTATAAACGAGCTTATATCGCTTGCCAGCCCCACAGGCGGCGAGGACGGAGTAGGCTTTGTTTTGACCGCCTTGGGAAAATACTATGGTGAAAAGGCGGAGGTAAAAGCAGCGGTAGACAAGGTTGCAGCAGCATGGGCAAGCAGGCAGGGAGAGGACGGAGGCTTCGGAGCCGGAGCATGGTCTGCGGAAAACAATGTAAATACTGCCGCACAGGTATTGATGGGCTTGAGCTTTAACGGTATAGACCCGCAGTCACAGCTGTTTACAAAGGCAGAGGGAAACCTTGTCAGCTTTATATTAAGACTGCAAAACGAGGACGGTACCTTCAACTGGCAGAAAAATGATGAGGGAAGTATAGCAATGGCAACAGAGCAGGCTGTCTATGCCTTGGATCAGTATTTAAGACAGCTTGACGGTAAAAAAAGCATTTATAATTTCACACAAAAGGTCAATGATGCACCTGATATAACTGCACCTGTTATATCAACGGATTTGGCCGATAATACGGTGAACGCTTCCGTACTAAAATTTACGGCGGGTGCGGTTGATGCTTCAGAGGGCCCTATTGTGCCTGCTATAAGTCTGAACGGCAAAGCGGTCGAGAAAATAAACGGGAACTACAGTGTTAATCTCGAGGAAGGCTCAAATACAATAACAATAATTGCGGCAGATTCAGCAGGGAATAAAAGCGAGAAGAGCTATACAATTGTTTATAGCTCAAAGACAAAGGAAATTCCTGCCGGAGACAGGCCTGAAATAGAAATTCCTTCAGACAGCAATGATTATAAGCTGCAAATAACTGCGGGGGACAGCAACAGGGAAATTACCGTATATATACCGGAGAACAATACGGCGAAGCTTTTTGCCGAGCTGCCGGCAAATACGAGTCTGCCCGGGCTTTCGGCTGTAAAGGGCAGGGTTGAGGTACTGTTCACAAAGGGAATACAGGTTATAAGCGGAGGAACCGGGGTAAAGGCCGAGCTGATAACCTCACTTGATACGGGAGATGCCGGAATAAGCAGTAAGATTAAGAATATCATTCCCGGCGGTAAAAAGCTGGATTCCATTAATTTCGCATTAGCTATGGGAAGCAGCGAGAGTATAAGTTTTGACGGCTTTGTCCTTCTTACCTTCAAGGGAATGCAGGGCAAGGAAGCGGCATATATCCAAAGCGGCATACTTCACCCTATTGAAAAATATGCCGGTGATACAGCAGGCCTTGCAGCAGGGAAAAGCGAATATGCATATGACAGCGGCAAGGATCTGCTTGTAAAAACAAAACATTTTACAGATTTCATAGTTTACTCGGCAAGTGATGATAAAACCTCCGACAATGACGGCGGAACAAAAAAATATGCGGAATTATCTGTTGACAAGCTTACAATCGGTGAGGGTTATGCGATTTCACCGGTACGGGCCGAGCTGCAAGCCGGTGACACCGCATGGACATTATTAAAACGCGAGCTGGATGCACGCGGCATAAGCTGCAAATTTATGTGGTCCAAGCAATACGGAAGCGTTTATGTCCAGTCTATAGACGGTGACGGTGAGTTTGACCATGGCAGCGGCAGCGGCTGGATGTATTCGGTAAACGGAAAATATCCTAATTTCGGAGCTTCAAAGTATGTGCTTAAGGAAGGGGACAAGCTTCAGTGGAGGTATACTACCAATTTGGGCGCAGATTTGGGAGAGGACCTCAGCAAATGGGAAAATCCCGGCGGACAGCTGCCAAATTTAGATGAGCAGACCTCAGAAACAGATGACGAAGCAGCAGCCGGCGGTGAAACGGCTCAGCCTTCTGATGACAGCTCTGATGCTATTGACCTTAAAAAGATATATAAGGATGAAGGCTTAATTTCACAATGGGCATATAAAGCGATAAGCATTAATGCGGAGAAGGGCTTTATTACAGGAAACAACGGCAGCTTCATGCCAAAGGACAATATCACAAGGGCGGAATTTACAAAAATAATTGTATCGGTTCTGGGACTGGATATTAATTCCCCTAACGTAATCAGCTTTGCAGATGTCAAGGAGGATAACTGGTTCTATCCTTATATTAATGCGGCATATAAAGCCGGAATTGTTAAAGGCAGCGGCAGCAGCTTCAATCCGAATGACAAAATAACCCGTGAGCAAATGGCGGCAATTATTGTAAAGGCACTTGGAGTAAAGCCTGTCAAGCCTGCTTCTTCAATAAAAGATATAAATAAGGTATCCCGCTGCTTTAAAGCAGAGGTTGAAACGGTGTATGCTCTTGGATTAATGGTGGGTGACGGCGAAAGCTTCAATCCGGGTAGCTTTGTAACAAGGGAAATGGCAGCCGTTATTGCCATAAAGGTATATGACTATAGAAGCGGCTCATATGAGAAAAATTCAGACATAAAAAAATATATTGAGGAAACCGGGGCATTGATGCAGAAGACAGTTTCAAATCCTGTTGTTTCCAGTGTGGGGGGAGAGTGGACAGTACTGTCCCTCGCCCGCTCCGGCATCAAGGTACCGGACAGCTATTATGCAGGCTATTACTCAAATGTGGAAGAAAAGCTTGCAGAATCGTCAGGAAAGCTTAGCAATATTAAGTATACCGAGTATGACAGGGTGATTTTAGCATTAGGTGCTATCGGAAAGGATGCAACAAGTGTTGCGGGGTATAATCTGACAAAGCCCTTGGCGGATTTCAGCACTCTGATAAAGCAGGGCTTGAACGGGCCTGTCTGGGCATTGATAGCCCTTGACAGCAAAAGCTATGAAATACCTGCCGATGGTAAGGTTGAGGTTCAGACTACAAGAGAGCTGCTGGTTGATTATATATTGTCAAGGGAAATTGAAGGCGGGGGCTGGTCTTTAACCTCAGAGGCACCTGCTGATACGGATATAACCGCTATGACACTGCAGGCGCTTTCAAATTATCAGGATAATGAAAGTGTAAGGGCAGCTGTTGAGAGGGCTCTAAGCTATCTGTCCGATACGCAGCTGAAGGACGGCAGCTTTGAAAGCTCATGGGGAGATGAGGTCAGCAGTGAAAGCATTGCTCAGGTTATAGTTGCTCTTACTGCCCTTGGTATTGATCCCAAGGAGGATCAGAGATTTATAAAAAACGGCAATGATACAATAACTGCCCTGCTTGGTTTTTATTCAGAGGGGGGAGGTTTCCGGCATGTCCTGAACGGAGAAACCGATGCTATGGCTACCGATCAGGGAATGTATGCACTTGTGGCCTATGAACGGTTTGCCGGAGGGGAAAATAAGCTCTATGACATGAATGATGTCAAAAAGTAATAAAAAAGCTTCAGCAATGAAGAGGTGAAAAAAGGCAAATGAAAAAAAAGCATCTTTTAACGGCTGTGCTGGTAATAATCTTGCTGGCTGCCGCCTTTTTCTGGGGAGGAAATTATCAGGAGAAGGAGATAGAGGTTAGCGGAGGCAATGCTCAAGCTCAGCCTGTGTATGATGACGGGACTTATTTACATGGCTCGGATATACAGGAAAATGATAAATCTGTTACACGTAGGGATAATAGTACCGGTGAATTAGATTCGGAAGAGGAGGAAAGGGTGTCTCCGCCCATTAAAACAGAGGAACCGGCACAAAAGGACAGTCAGAAGAAGGCTGAGAAAAAGGCTGGGGCTGCTTCCCCCGGAATGACTGCTGAAAACAAAACCGGAAATAAAGCTGGGGGTACTGTTTCACAGGAAGTAAATGAAAAGGATAAATATCAGACAGATCCTGTACCGGAAGGGAAACCGGAACCGGTTGAATGGCAGTCTGCAAAAATAGATAAGCAGAAGCAATTAACCTGTGTTTTATCGGTGACCTGCAAAACAATACTTGATAATATGGACAGGTTCAACAAGGATAAGCTTGAGGTGCTGCCGGCAGACGGAATAATATATAAAAGCCGCGAGGTAGGCTTTTATGAAGGGGAATCCGTATTTGACGTACTGCTGAGGGAAATGAAAAGTGACAAAATACATATGGAATTTGAAATGACGCCTATATATAACAGCAACTACATAGAGGGTATTCACAATCTGTACGAATTTGACTGCGGAGAGCTAAGCGGCTGGATGTACAGGGTAAACGGATGGTTTCCGAATTATGGCTGCAGCAGGTATATGCTTAAGGACGGAGATGTTGTGGAATGGATTTACACCTGTGATTTGGGGCGTGATATCGGAGGAGGGAAAGCAGTGGGAGGCAAGGGATAATGAGAGACGCATTTTCTGATTTTCATCCTGTTATAAACTTTGTTTATTTTACGGCGGTAATAATGTCAGGCATGTTTTTTCTGCATCCGGTACTGCTGGGAATTTCCGCTGTAAGTGCATTCACATATTCAGTGCTGCTTAACGGAAAAAGAACGGTAAAGTTTAATGTGTTTTGCCTTGTACCGATGCTTTTGTTTATGGCGGTTATTAATCCTGCATTCAATCATCAGGGAAGAACCATACTGTTTTATTTGAAAAACGGGAATCCTGTAACCCTTGAATCCATACTTTACGGCGCGGCGGCAGCCGTCATGTTTGTAACGGTAATATTATGGTTTTCATGCTATAATGCAGTTATGACTTCCGATAAATTCATATATTTATTCGGAAGAATTATACCGTCACTGTCGCTGATTTTATCAATGGTGCTCCGCTTTGTACCGAGGTACAGGGCACAAATAAAGGTGATTTCAAATGCTCAGAAATGTATTGGAAGAGATGTTTCTCAAGGGAATATAATAAAAAGGGCTCAAAACGGAATAAGGATTCTTTCTGTTATGACTACATGGGCATTGGAGAATGCGATTGAAACGGCAGATTCCATGAAATCGCGAGGCTACGGGCTGCCAAAGCGCACCAGCTTCTCGATTTTTTGCTTCGACGGAAGGGACAAGGCAGCTCTTGCAGCTATTATAGCTTTAATTGCTGTCTTGCTGGCAGGCAGCGCGGCAGGCCTGAACACAATACGCTTTTTCCCTTCAATAAGCGCTGCAAGGATTTCCTTTTTCAGTATCGGTGTGTTTTGTGCCTATTTAATATTATGCATGCTGCCGGTTTTTATAAATATAGCGGAGAATATAAAATGGAAATATATAAAATCAAGGAGCTGAGCTTTTCATATCCTCAAAAGGATAAGGAAGCTTTAGCAAATATTAACCTTAATGTGGAAAGGGGAGAGTTTGTCACTGTATGCGGCAGATCAGGCTGCGGGAAAACCACATTGCTCAGACATTTGAAAACAGTTCTGACACCTTACGGGAAGCGCAGCGGGAAAATTTATTTTATGGGGGAGCTCTTGGAAAAGCTTGAACAGCGCGTTCAAGCCTCTCAAATCGGCTATGTGCTTCAAAGCCCGGACAATCAGATTGTAACGGATAAGGTCTGGCATGAGCTGGCTTTCGGCCTTGAAAGCCTGGGCATGGATAATAAGACTATCCGGCTCAGGGTGGCTGAAATGGCAAGCTTTTTCGGAATACATACCTGGTTTCACAAAAATGTGACAGAGCTTTCAGGAGGGCAGAAGCAGCTGCTGAATCTGGCTTCTGTTATGGCTATGCAGCCTTCGGTATTAATATTGGATGAGCCGACCTCTCAATTGGACCCAATAGCGGCGATGGATTTTATAGAGACAGTTAAAAAAATAAATCGTGAGCTGGGCACTACAATAATTATGACAGAGCATAGAACCGAGGAAATTATTCCTGTGACGGACAGGCTTGTTGTAATGGAGGAGGGCTGCATTACAGCAGACGGTTCACCTGAAAGCGTGGGAAAGAAATTAAGCAAAGAAAAGCATCCGATGTTTTTTGTAATGACCTCTCCAATGCAGATTTATGCAGGCGTACAGAATAAGCTTCCTTGTCCGGTTTCAGTCAAGGATGGCCGCAAATGGCTTGATTTAATAGCTGGAGAAACTGAGGTGAAAAAAGAAAACAGCAGGGCTGCTTATGGCAAGTCCTCTGAAAATACGGCAATTGAAATGAAGGATGTATGGTTTAAATACCGAAAGGATATGCCGGATGTAATAAAGGGCTTGTCTTTAAAAGCAGGAAAGGGGCAGCTTTATTGCATAGTGGGAGGAAACGGGTCAGGGAAGACAACGGCATTGTCTCTTATAAGCGGAATATGCAGACCCTATAGAGGCAAAATATTAATCGGCGGAAAAAATACGGCAAAAATGAATCCGGAGGAGCTTTTTTATAATAATCTGGGAGTACTTCCTCAGAATCCCCAGGCATTATTCGTAAAAAAAACGGTTGAGCAGGATTTGTATGAAATGCTGTCGGGACTGAAATTGGAGAAGCAGGAAAAAGAGAGTAGAATCAGAGAAGTCGTTGAGCTTACGGAGCTTAATGATCTGCTTGCAATGCATCCCTATGATTTAAGCGGGGGAGAACAGCAGAAAGCAGCCTTGGCAAAGGTGCTTTTGCGGAAGCCCCGGATTTTGCTGCTTGATGAGCCGACAAAAGGGCTGGACGGCTGCTTCAAGGAAAAGCTGGCGGAGCTTTTGAAGGGCTTGACACGGCAGGGGGCGGCGGTTATTGCGGTTTCCCATGATATTGAGTTCTGTGCCCGTCATGCAGATGTATGCGCAATGTTTTTCGACGGCAGTATAATAACGGAAAATACCGCAAAGGAATTCTTTGCGGGAAACAGCTTCTATACTACGGCGGCAAACCGTATGGCAAGGCATATATGTAAGAATGCGGTAACGGTGGAGGATGTGATTGAGCTATGCCGGAAAAGCAAATGCCGGTCAAATATATAGACAGACGAACTATACTGGCGGCGGTAATTATTTTAATTATAATTCCGGGAACGATTCTGTTTGGTGTGTTTTTTCTGAAGGACAGGAAATATTATTTTATAAGTCTGCTGATTTTGATTTATACCATGCTGCCTTTTATGCTGGTATTTGAAAAAAGGAAGCCTCAGGCACGCGAGCTGATTGTCGTCGCAGTGCTGGCAGCGATTGCTGTGGCCGGAAGGGCGGCTTTTTTCATGCTGCCCCAGTTTAAGCCGGTTGTTGCTGTTGTAATTATTGCCGGTGTATGCTTTGGAGGAGAAGCAGGATTCCTTGTGGGAGCGGTTGCCGGCTTTGTATCAAATTTTTTCTTCGGACAGGGGCCGTGGACACCGTGGCAGATGTTCTGCTTCGGCATTATCGGGTTTTTAGCAGGAATACTTTATAAAAAGGGAATTCTGAAAAAAACAAGGTTAAGCTTATGTATTTTCGGTGGGCTTGCCACATTTTTCATTTACGGAGGCATAATAAATATAGGCTCGCTGCTGATGTTCACTTCTCAGCTTTCATGGAAGGCTCTGCTTGCCTACTATGTGTCCGGATTCTGGTTTGATATTGTGCATGCTGTCGCAACAGTTGTATTCCTGTATGCAATATCCCAGCCCATGCTTGAAAAGCTTGACCGGATTAAAATCAAGTACGGGCTTATTGAAACTGAAGAAGCTTAAGCTTATGCTTGTTTGCTTTTCTCAAATAGAGCTTTCATGGGGAAAGTTGAGTTAAGAATAAAATTTTATATAAATTACGGCAACCGGCACAATTGTGCTTATTAATGCCAGAAAAATTGCGCCGAAGCCCCCAAGCTTGTTGTTGTCCTGCTTCCACATGTTGATACCAAAGGTCAGAGTATAATATCCGGAACAAATAATAAAAAAAGACAGAATAAAAAGCATATTATTTTTTCCCCTCCTTTTCCTCTGTTTTATCTTCCCAAGCCTTGAACGGAGATGAATATATCAGAAGTCCTGTCCGCCTGATACTGACATCAACGGTTAAGTTTACTTTTGCATAAGGATAATGTGAAGGCCAGTTATACTGCTCCCATTCCTGTATTGTAGGGAAATATCCGGCTACTTTATGCCCGAATCCAAAGATATCTGCTTTCAATTCCTTTTGCGTTTTTTCAATAAGCTTATTTAGCCCGCTTTGTAGATAATCCTTGATTTGGCTGTCCAAGCTGTCCAGATTATCGATGCTTTCATAATTTATTCTGCTGTTTATAGACTCGATTTCACTTTCGATTTTCAGATTAACGTCAATTACAGGGTTTCCGTTTTCAAAACGGCACTTAATCATAGGATGCCTTCCCAGCCTTATATCAACAGCAATTTCATTACCGGGTTTTTCCCTGTCGTCAATTGTAATAATTCCTCTTTTATATTTGCCAAGCAATAAAAGATAGTACCGGGTTTCGTTGGAATTCAAGGCCCCTGCCAGCTTGTCGCCTCTGAATACGGCAGTGCCTACAAATTCTCTTTTGGTTACTCCTTTTCGAGGCAGTTCATCAGGCAGAAAGCCTGTGTCAACAATCAAAGGTGACGTACTGCTATGATTGCCCTTTGGCAGCTTGTCAAAATTATTTATACCGCCGTGTATGGCAACAGCGGATTCGTAGGAAGACATAATTCCCCTGTAAAAGCTTGTAAATCTGGCTTCGGGGAAAAAACCTGTATTTTTGGATTGGGTGGTCAAAAGTTCTATGGCCTTTGCCAGACTATCCCCTATATTTGTCTTGTTTTCATTTATAAATTCTTCTGCCTTGCCCTTTACTATAGCAACATGCATTGTTTTTCTTGTTTCCCTGTAGCGCACTATTGGCGCAATGTAATTTCCCACGCCTTCTTTTGCTATTTCCTCGGAGAATACAATCATTTTAGTATGCATTAAGGAAATTCTTCTGGAAACGGCCATGCCTAGCATGTCAATACCCTCGAGTATGCTTGGTGCTTCTATGGTCTGGATGTTTGTATCTGATATTTTATTTGAAGAAGACTGGCTATCCTCGCCGTTTTTGCCGCTTTCCTCGGAACTGCCGCCGCCGCTGCTTTTGTAAGTGGAATACTGGATAGAGAGGATAATTTTGTTATTAACCCCTTTATCTATTCCTAAAACCAACGCATAGACCTCGGAGTCGATTTCCATAGAATCATAGCAGCCCGTAAGCAAGATATTTAAGACAAGTACTGCTGATATAAACAAGCTAATTTTTCTGAGCATTCAAGGCAGCCCCCCTTTTTCTTGTTATCAACGAGATTATTAATACGGCAACCGGCACCAAATATATAAAAAACATACTGTATTGCCTTATGACGAGCAGGTTCATCTGCAGCACCTCAGTCAGATTGTCAGGTAAAATGGCAACCAGAAACAATAAAAAGGAAAAAGGGAAGATAAGAGGCTTGTGTCTGTTTATTCTAAATGCTTTGCAGTAAATACTTATGGGCAGATAAAAGGAAATGGACACCGAAACTACGGAGGATATAACCCAGGTAAAAAGGAAAATGGACTCCAGTCTTTGAAGGAATCTGTTATAATATATAACTCTGGCTAATTCAAACATTCCTGACAGGTTTTCGCTCCCGATTTTATAACCAAAAACCATCAGATAACAGGCTACTGATATACCAAAGCTTATTCCGGCTATTAGCAAGCTGATAACTCCTGCTTTTTTAAAGTTTTTCAGCCCGTGAATTGAATTAATGATTACCGTAAGTATAAAGAATTCATCGTATGCCGAACTGCGCAATACTCCTGTAATAAGTGTTTTATTTATTCCGTATCCCAGATAAGGCTTCAGGTAATCAGCGTCATACTCGGGATACGTAAGCACAAGAATGGTTATAAAACCGGCTATAACAGGGAAAAAGCTTATTACGGATATTCTTGAAATACCGTTCAGACCGAAATATACAATCAGGCATACAACCCCGATAAACAGAGCCATTATGACACTGGGCGGTGTGTAGGGGAGATTAAAGGCCTTAATCATTTCAACGAATTCTCTTAACGTGGAACCGGCATAAAATATACCGTAAGCACAGAAGCATATTGAAATAAGCTTTCCTAAAAATTTACCAAGAACCAGCTCATATATTTCAACTATATTGTTACCTTCAAATCTTTTCATAAGAAGATATATCAAAAAGAAGAAAAACAGGCTTACCGCACAGGATAGCAGGGTCGTATACCAGGATGCGGTTCCGACCTCTTTTACAATAAAGCTTGTGCTTGTATAAAATATTTTTGTGGTTATGATAAAGGAGGATATGCATATTGCCTCAAATAGTCCTATTTGACCTTCACTGCTCATCTTTGTCCCTCCGTTTGGAAGAAATTTTGTCCTGTATGGGATTCTGGGCATCTGTTATGGTCCATTTGCGTGATATTAAGGGCTGCATGGTTTTATCAACTGCATTTAAATAATCCGGCCGTCTCTCCTGCTTCCACACAGGCTTTCTGATAATCAGATCCTGACTTTTTTTAATCCAGGGAGCCAGAGGCTCAAGCATATTTACGCCAAAGGACTTTGTATTAGCTATTAAAGCTGTTATGACAACAAGCCCCAGGGATATTCCGTAAAATCCGATAAAGCAGCCCATGGTTATAAAGAACAGTCTGATTATTCTTGCACCGAAGGCAAGGCTGAAATCAGGTATGGCAAAGTTACCAAGACCTGTAATGGCTATTATTATAATTAATACGGGACTTACAAGGTTTGCCTGTACCGCTGCCTGTCCAAGAATCAACGCTCCTATTATACCTATTGTATTTCCGATTATACCCGGTATTCTGATACCTGCTTCTCTTATAAGCTCAAAGGCAAATTCCATAAAGATGACTTGAAGTATGGTTGGAAAAGGTATGTTTTCTTGGGCCTTTGCTATTGCTATAAGAAGATCCGTTGGTATCATTTCTCTATGAAAGTTTGTTAATGCGACATATAGGCCCGGCAGCAAAGTGGCAAAAAAGAAAGCTCCGATTCTGATAAATCTCATTAGTGTTCCATACTGCCAGCGCATTGATGTATCTTCAGGAGAGTGGAACAAGGAAAACAGAGTAATTGGAACAATGAGAGCAAACGGGGTGCCTTCAGCAATTATTGCCACTTTTCCATCCAATATATGGGAGGCTGTTCTATCCGGCCTCTCTGTCGAAAGAATGGTAGGAACAATGGACCAGGAATTTTCCTCGATAAATTGCTCGAGCATTCCACTGCCTGAAATATAATCTGTTTTCAAGCTGCTTATTCTTCTTTTGACCTCTTCGACTATTGCAGGATTTACGATTCCCTTTACGTACATTATTGCACAGAGATTATTGTTTTTTTCTCCAATCTTAAGAAATTCTGTCATTAAGTCGTTGTTTTTAATGATTTTTCTTATCAAGGTTGTATTTGTTTTCAGATTTTCATTGAAGGCTTCCTGAGAACCCTTTACAACACCTTCAATCAACGGCTTGTCTACATTTCTTTTGTCATATCCTTTTGTTTCACTGAAAATATAGTAGTCACAGCCGTCAACATACAGACCTGTATCCCCGATCAGGATTTCCTCTATTACTTCATCAGGCTTTGTGACCTTAACAGCTTGATTGGTTTCAATAACATTAGCCAGAATATAATCCAGCTCACATACTTCATTTTCATTGACAAAATTTTCATCTTTAAGAAGGGGCCGAAGTATAAAATTATTTATGGTCATCCTGTCCACCATCCCGTCAATGTATACCAAAAAAGCCTTATACTTGCCTTTTATGATAAATTCACGTATTATAAAATCCTTGTTATCTGGATAATTGAATTTGTTATTTAAATAAGCCATATTTGAAGCTATGTTATTTGAAATATGGTTTTCATCGGCTTTGATTGCACTTTTATTATTTTTTTGCTCTGAGGGGGCTATGGGCTTTTTAATAATTCTGGTGTTCTTATGAACAGATTTTTTTGAAGTCTGCCCGTTATTGTCATATTGAGCTGTGCCGGCAGCATTATTCTTGGATTGCTCAACCTCGGGAATTGTAAATGTTTTGGCTTTTTCAGCATTTTTATAGGTTATGAGAGACAAAGCCCTGCTGAAAATACTGTCTTTTTTCATACAAACCTCCATGCCTGTAAATGTGCTATATTTTGTACAAACTCTGTTTTCCAGCTGATAAAATTGGATTTAGCAATAAAGATATTATCCGCAGCTCTTTTTAATTTATACTTTTGCCGCACTAATCCGCATTAAGACATATGCCGGAGTAAATTGCAGTTGAGAGCCTTCGCACTTAAAGCGCGGGAATGATCTTTTTCAAGTGAGCCATGCTTCAAATTATTCTAAATTTATCTGAATTAAACAATTTAGGAAGATTATATTCTTCTTGCAAAAGGTTATACTTGCGCACAATAAATCCAATAATTGACAATTATATTTGACAGGAATAATATAAATGTTATACGCATTTGCTCTCACCGGTCTTTTGCTGTGTATGCTGCTTTCCGGGCGGTGAAAGAAAGGCTGGTTGTGCAGGTGCTGATAATTTTGAAAATGGAGGCGTTATTATGGAAGTTAAGTTTATTGAAAGGCTAAAAGAATATGCACTGAATTCTCCCATGCAGATTGCTTTGACATTTTTGAACTATGCAGCCGGAGACAGAAGCGAACTGAATGTTACATATACAGAGCTTTATAACCGTGCCAGAGCTGTTGCGGTTTCACTGATAGAAGAAGGCTTGAAAACCGGTGACAGGGTGGTTGTCTTATCAAATCAAACCAAGGAGAATGTTTTTGCCATACTGGGGACAATGCTTGCAGGCGGGGTTTTTACTATCATACCGTCTCCGGATAACGAAAGTAGAAAGCAGCGTTTTAAATCAGTGCTGGAATCCTCCGGCGCAAAGTTTATACTTTATGATAATTTATCAGAAGAACCGATGAAGGAAAGCGGCAAGGGGGAAATAGCAGCTGTTAAAAATATTAATACGGCAGAATGCAACGGAAATCCCAATGAATGGATACAGCCTGAAATTTGCGGGACAAGCCTTTTATACCTGCAGTATACGTCCGGCTCCACCAGTGTGCCGAAAGGTGTTATGGTGACGTATGGCAATATGTACTACAGCCTTGAATATGCTAAGTATTGCATTAAGGAAAATATGCCGGAGGTTTTGGTATTCTGGGCGCCTATTTTTCATAATATGGGCCTGTTTACCGTCTTTCTTGATCTTTATATTGGTGCAAGGTGTGTAATAATGCCTCCGGATGCTTTTCTGGAGAATCCCCTTAACTGGCTGAAGGCTGTTTCCGATTACAAGGCAGAGCTGACAATGGCGCCAAATTCGGCCTTTGATTTTTGCACAAAATATATTGATGACGCAGCCTTGGCAAGCTTGGATTTAAGTACTCTGAAATTTGTTATAAACGGTTCTGAGCCAATCACACATAAAACTCTGAATAGCTTCACACAGAAATTCAGAAAGTGCGGCTTTGAATTATCCATGTTCTGTACAGGCTACGGACTGGCAGAAGCAACATGCGTTGCATCGGGAGCACTGCATAAGGTGGATTTTAAAAATATTGATTATGATTGCAAGAGGAAGAATAAATTTGTTTTATGCGGTGATGACAGCCCCTCCCAAATGCAAATTGCATCCATGGGAAGAGTTATAGGCAATCTGAAGGCAGTTATAGTTGATCCGGAAACCGGAAGGGAGCTTGGGGATAATGAAATAGGGGAAATATGGCTTCAGGGTGAAACTGTTTCCGGGGGCTATTGGAATCAGAAGGAACAGGACACAACCTTCAGGGGAACTATTAAAAACCGCAAGGGATTTTTCCTGAAGACGGGAGATATCGGTGCGCTGTATGATGGAGAACTGTACATTATAGGAAGGCTTAAGGAAGTTATTATTATTAACGGACACAATTTATACTCACAGGATATAGAAAAGAATCTCAAGGAAGCAGTTCCTGCCTTGAGGCTGTGCAGTATTATATCCTTTTCAAAGACTATAGGAGGCAAGGAAAGGGTAATTACCTGTGTTGAGCTTGCAGCCGGAGCAAGGCATGATTTTAAGGATTTAGAAGGTAAAATCAATGAAAGTTTTTCCTGCGTATTTTCTTTTACGCCTTATGATATTGTGTTTGTGGAGGAGCGTTCACTCCCAAGAACCGATAACGGAAAGATACAAATTATCAAGTCAGGTGAATTGTATGATACCGGATTGCTGAAAACAGTTTACAGTACAAAAGCCTCTGAGCTTTCAGGAGACAGCTCACGAAAAATCCTGAAGCCGCAAAATGCATATGAAGAAAGGGTCATGGAAATATTTACAAGGCTTCTTGAGCCGGAAGCGGAAATCAGCACCGATGACAGCTTTTTCACAATAGGGGGTGATTCCTTGGCTGTAACACAGCTTGCCTCAATGATAAAAAGTGAATTCGGTACTGTAATACCGATGAAGTATATTCTTGAAAATCCGACAATACATGCAATTTCAAATTGTATTCAGCTGGAAAAGGAAAATAAAAGTCTGGAAGCTTATTATACAAGTAAAAAAACACTTGCGGAGGAGTGCAGGCTGGATCAATCAATTATACCGGATTTACAGGGGGCTTTGCAGATAGGAAATCCCGAAAATGTATTTTTGACCGGTTCTACAGGCTTTGTAGGTGCTCATCTGATAGCTTCCCTGATGGATAGGACCAGAGCCGCCGTATATTGTCATGTCAGATCAAAAAATCAGGAGGATGCATATAAGCGTATTATTGATAATGCCGTATATTTTAATTGCTGGAAGGAGGAATACAGGGAAAGAATAGTACCTGTTCCTGGTGAATTGACAAAGCCTATGCTGGGGATGAGCGAGGCGGCCTTTGACCAATTGTCACGAGTGATTGATACTATATACCATAATGGAGCCATGCTGAATTTTATCTATCCGTACAGCTACCTTAGAAACATTAATGTTGCAGGTACTGAGGAATGTCTGAGGCTTGCCTGCAGGAACAGGGCAAAGGTTTTTAACCATATATCGACCTTCAGTGTTTTTGATAACCCAAGCCATTTTAGAACTGTTGCATATGAAAATGATTCCTTGGAATCTGACAAGGGATACTTTCTTGGCTATACGGAATCAAAGTGGGTTGCGGAAAAGCTTGTGCGCATTGCCGGGGAAAGAGGGCTGAAGGCTTGTATTTACCGTCCGGGTGAAATAACGGGAGCAGTAACATCGGGAATATGGAAAATGAACGATATGGTGAGCCGTTTTATTGCAGCCTGCATTCAGATGGAGGCTGTTCCGGATATATCTGTCAAGGTTCATATCACGCCGGTTGACTATATAGCAGCTTCAATTGTATATCTGTCAATGCAGAAGGAATCAATAGGCAATGCTTTTAATCTTGTAAATGAAAGCGTTAAGACAGTGAGGGAGATAGGAGAATATATCCGCTCCTTCGGGTTTAATGTCAGGATAATTCCATATGAGGCTTGGAAGCAGCTTCTCGTGGAGGCCGGTTCCGAAAATGCCTTGAAATTACTTGAGCCTTTGTTTTTGGAGGAAAAAAGCGAGGAGGAATCAATCCTCAGAAGGTATGCTGACCTCGAGGCTCATTATGATACCTCAAATGTACTTAAGGGTCTCGGAAATTCGGGGATAAGCTGTGCACCGGTGGATGAAAAGCTTATGTTCAGGTATCTTGACCATTTTGTATCGGCAGGGTATATACCGGCTCCGAAAAACATGGAAAGGAGCAATGGTTTTAAGGAATTAGCGCATATTTCATAGCAGGAGGATAAGCTGTTCTATATATTATATTTGCTTTACGGAAGCAGCAAAAAAATCAGGGGTAAAAACCCGCAATTTAAACCTGCCCCAAAGGTTAGAGCTAAAATCTGATGATTGGAGATAGGTTTAAATCGCGGGGTTTTTTATTTGCGGATTTGGAAAGAATATAACAGGGGAAGCCTGAGCAGGGATATGCCTTTTGTGCGGGAAAATTGGGCTGTCAAGCTGTCAAGCAAGCTGTCAGCAACTGAATATATGGCAAAAAGAGGAGAGAAGACTATGAGACAAAGACGCTGGATGAATTCAAGGGTTTCTATTACTCATAATGATAATGAAGCAGCAGCAATAAAAGATGCAATTAACCTGCTTCAGGTAATTCCGGCTGTAAACAGCAGTGATGTGGTAGTTATAACACCAAACTGGGTAAAAAATCAAGCGCCGGATTCTGCGATAGTAGTTGGACAGGAGAGTCTGAGACAAATTATAAGGCTTTTCAAGGGCAAAAATCCCAAGAGAATAGTAATAGCAGCCGGTTCGGCGGATGATGAGACTAAAAATGTAATGAAAGCAGTGGGATATGAAAAGATTATTACAGATGAAGGAGCAGAATTCATAGATTTAAATCATGGGCCGTTTGAAAGGCTTACGCTGAAGCATTCCGTTATTGCCTCAACCAATATAAATAAAATTTTATATGAGGCAACTATACTTATATCCTTTACGCAATTAAAATATCATGAGGAAGCAACTGTTTCCGCTGCCATAAAGAATATTGCAATGGGCTGGCCCCCGGCTGAGGAACACGGATTTCCAAAAAAGCAAACAGGGATACACAGAGAACTGCACGGCTTTATATCAGCTATGGCAGAGCAGATACCCATTGATTTGTCAATTATAAGTGCAAGTCCTGCCATGATAGGCACAGGGCCTTCAAAGGGAATATCGCGCCATACCGGACTGGTGGTTGCAGGCTGTGATCCTGTTTCAGCAGATACGGTAGCTGCAAGGCTTTTGGGTTTTAGACCCCAAGGAGTAAGATATTTATTTGAGTGTGCAGGTAAAAACGTAGGTGAAAGTGACATAGAAAAAATAAGCATAGAGGGCATACCCTTGGTTGATGCGGAAAATATATTCAGCAGGGCGGCATACGGAGCTGCCATAGCTTTAGACAAGCCTTAGAAATTCTGCCGGCACAGCCGATATTCCATCGTTTTTCAGGGGATTAAGCTTTTAAACTGAGGCTTAGCCCATAGTAATTAACTTTTAGTTAAAAAATAGTACTTGACAAGTATGTATACTAGGAATATATTTAAACAATAAACCGGTTAACTATTAATTGGTTATTTATTAACCGATTAATCTTTTGAAAGGAGTTGTTTAATGCTTTCTTTTTTTAATATAACAAAGAAAATGAATACCCTTAACATTCTGCACCGTATCTGTATTCAGAAGCAGGTGGCTAAAAACGGACTTTATTTTGGGCAGCCGCCTATTCTGGAATATGTTGCAAATCACGATAAATGCACTCAGTGTGAGGTCGCGGATTTTATGAAGGTATCTCCTGCTTCAATTGCCACGTCTGTAAAGCGTATGCAAAAATCAGGCTTTCTTGAAAAGGTAGCCGATGAAAGTGATCTAAGATATAATCGCCTTAAAATTACGGAAAAGGGAAGAGAGCTGTCGCAGGAATGCCGTAAGGACTTTGACAGGGTGGATGCTCAGATGTTCTCAGGCTTTTCAGATGAGGAATGCGAGCAGCTGTGCGGTTACTTCGAGAGAATGATAAAGAACCTGTCTACGGAGGAACTTGAAAACAAGACATTTTTTTCGCTGATTGCCGAAGGGAAAAAACTTTTAGCCCGGCAAAGCAAGGAGGGAAGGCTTGATGATTAAAAAGCTGATGCCGTATTTATCGAAATACGGTATTTATGCAGTTCTTTGCCCTTTGGCAATTATAGGTGAAGTACTTTTAGAGATACGGATACCGTTTCTCATGGCTAAGATTGTTG
The DNA here is from genome assembly GCF_003208175.1 of Ruminiclostridium sufflavum DSM 19573. Taxonomy (GTDB): domain Bacteria; phylum Bacillota; class Clostridia; order Acetivibrionales; family DSM-1351; genus Ruminiclostridium; species Ruminiclostridium sufflavum. Next base: position 54,887 of record NZ_QKMR01000011.1, read on the forward strand.
ACAATGGTATTCCTTCAAAGGACATTGCTTATGTAATGCAAACCGGGGGCTTGATGGTAGTTATGGCACTGCTTTCGCTGCTGTTTGGCGTACTTGGCTCTAAGTTCGGTGCAACCGCAGGCATGGGCTTTGGAAGTGAGCTTAGAAAAGGTCTTTTTAACAAGATTCAGGAATTTTCCTTTTCAAATATTGATAAATTCAGTACCGCGTCCTTGGTTACCCGTTTGACTACTGATGTAAATAATGCCCAGAATGCATTTATGATGATGATTCGTGTACTGGTTCGCGCACCGGTTATGCTGGTCAGTGCAACTATTATGGCATACACTATAAATAAAAGTCTCGTGAAGGTATTTCTGGCTGCTATTCCGGTTTTGTCAGCAGCATTGATTGTGATTGCGGGGCTGGCATTTCCACGTTTTTCAAAGCTGTTGAAAAAATATGATGCTCTGAACGCTTCTGTTCAGGAAAATTTAATAGCTATCAGGGTTGTAAAGGCATTTGTGCGTTCCGGCTATGAAAAGCTGAAATTTAAAGCTGCGAATGACGAGCTTATGAATGCCGCCATGAGAGCTGAAAAAGTGGTTGTCTGTAATATGCCTATTATGCAGATTACAATATACTTCTGCATAGCTGCAATACTATGGTTCGGAGGTAATATGATAATTGCGGGAACAATGCTGACAGGTCAGTTAATCAGCTTTATCAGCTATGTTACGCAAATAATGGTATCACTTATGATGATTTCCATGGTACTTATTACAGTCGTGCTTTCCAGAGCATCGGTCAGCAGGATATTAGAGGTGCTCGATGAAAAAGCTGATATTGCCGATAAGCACATAAAAGGCGGACAAACGGTAAAGGATGGCTCCATTGATTTTGAGGATGTTTCATTCAGATATGATCCTCAGGCGGAAAGTGATACTCTTGAGCATGTGGATATACATATTAAATCAGGGCAGACAATTGGAATTATAGGCGGTACAGGTTCTTCAAAAACAACCTTGGTGCAGCTTATACCCAGATTGTATGATGTGACGGGCGGAAGAGTTCTTGTAGGAGGCGTAGATGTCCGAGATTATAATTTGAAGGAATTAAGAGACTCGGTAGCTATGGTGCTCCAGAAAAATGTTTTGTTTTCCGGTACTATTAAGGATAATCTGAAGTGGGGAAACAAAAATGCAACTGATGAACAAATTATAGCTGCCTGTAAAGCAGCTCAGGCACATGATTTTATAGAAAGCTTTCCGGACGGTTATGAAACCGAGCTGGGACAGGGAGGAGTAAATGTTTCCGGAGGTCAGAAGCAGCGCCTTTGTATTGCAAGGGCATTGCTAAAGGAGCCGAAGATTTTAATTCTGGATGACAGCACAAGTGCGGTAGATACTGCCACAGATTTAAAAATCCGTGAAGCTCTCCGTAATTACAGCGAAGAAATTACTGCTGTAATAATTGCACAGCGTATCAGCTCTGTGTGTGATGCGGATAAAATAATTGTATTGGATGACGGAAAGCTTGATGCAGTAGGAAGTCACAAGGAATTGCTGCAAAACAACAGGATTTATCAGGAAGTTTATTATTCCCAGCAGGAAGGGGTGGGTGCATAATGCCAAGACCGGCAAAACAAAATTTTCAAAAGCCCAAAAGCGCCGGAAAAACTCTTGGACGCATTTTTGGATATATGCTGCATCAGAAGTGGCTGCTTATTATGGTGGCTGTCTTTGTAATAATCAGTTCAGGAGCCGGTGTGGCAGGCACCTACTTTTTAAAGCCTATAATTAATGATTATATTATTCCTTTAATTGGTTCAAATCCGCATGATATAGATTCAGGCCCGTTTATAGGGATAATCATGGTATTATGTTCCATTTATTTGCTTGGGGCAATATCCACCTTTGTGTACAGCAGGACTATGGTTAAAATTTCAAACGGCACCCTTAATTCTATTCGCAAGGATTTGTTTAACAGAATGCAGGATCTGCCTATAAGATATTTTGACACTCATACTCACGGAGAATTAATGAGCCGTTACACAAGTGATGTTGACACTCTCCGTGAAGCAATCAGCAATGGCTTTACTCAATTTATCACTTCCTTTATTACGGTTGCGGGAACCTTTATTATGATGCTGATACTCAGTCCTGTACTGACCTTGCTTATTATTATCATGCTCTTTATTATGTTTACTTTAATCAAAAAGATAGGCGGAAAAAGTGCATTATTTTTTAAAAAGCAGCAAAAGGCTATCGGGGAGGCAAACGGCTATATAGAAGAAATGATTGAAGGGCAGAAAGCAGTAAAGGTTTTTTGTTATGAGGAGGAGACTGTAAATGAATTTGCCAGACTAAATGAAAATTTGCGTCAGGCCTCGACAAACGCCAATACATATGCCAATGTTATGATGCCTGTTATGGGAAATCTTTCTTATTTCAACTATGCCCTTACAGCTGTTGCCGGTGCTGTATTGGTTATGTACGGACGTATGGACATTGGCTCTGTGGCATCATTTTTGCAGTATACCCGGTCCTTTTCACAGCCCATTACTCAAATAAGCCAGCAGTTTAATGCAATACTTTCGGCGCTTGCGGGGGCAGAAAGGATTTTTGAAATTATTGATGAAATTCCGGAGCAGGATGAGGGATATGTTACCTTGGTGAATGCAAAGGAAAATCATGACGGAGTCTTAGCTGAAAGTGAAAGCTGTACCGGCCTGTGGGCATGGAAACACCCTCATCATGACGGGACAGTAACATATACCCGGCTTACGGGAAATGTTCAGTTTTCTGATGTTGATTTTGGATATGATGAAAAGAAGCTGGTTTTACATAATGTATCACTTTTTGCCAAGGCAGGTCAGAAGATTGCCTTTGTGGGTTCCACAGGAGCTGGCAAGACCACTGTTACCAACCTGATTAACAGGTTTTATGATGTGCCTAACGGCAAAATCCGCTATGACGGGATAAATATAAATAAAATAAAAAAGGATGATTTACGCAGATCTCTGGCAATGGTATTGCAGGATACCCATCTGTTTACCGGCACTGTACGTGACAATATCCGTTATGGAAAGCTTGATGCCGCTGAGGATGAGATAATGGCGGCAGCAAAGCTTTCAAATGCTCACAGCTTTATAAAGCATCTTCCGCAAGGATACGACACTATGCTTGTATCAGACGGTGCCAATTTAAGTCAGGGACAGCGCCAGTTGATTGCAATTGCACGTGCCGCTGTTGCAAATCCTCCGGTTCTTATACTGGATGAGGCCACAAGCTCAATTGATACCAGAACGGAAGCGCTGATTGAGAAGGGCATGGATAAGCTTATGCACGGGCGTACTGTATTTGTTATTGCACATCGGCTTTCAACAGTTCGCAATGCCGATGTCATTGCAGTTCTGGAAAACGGAGAGATAATAGAGCTGGGAAACCATGAGGAGCTGATAGCAGGACGCGGAAAATACTACCAGCTTTATACGGGGCAGTTCGAGCTGTCTTGAATTTATGGCAGCACCTCCCTAAATATTCATAAGAACAGCAGCTTAACAGGCGTATACATCCGGCGGATATTGACCGGATGTATACGCCTGTTAAGCTTTAGAACCTATATGTAAGGCTCTGTTTCAATTATTTGAATTCTTCTGCCAATGCCTTGAATGCGGGCAGTGAGGCCTTGATTGTTTCGAGGCTGCAGCAGTATGCCAGACGGAAATAACCCGGACGCCCGAAGCCGGAACCCGGAACAATAAGAAGATTATGCTTTAAAGCTCTGTTCTTAAATTCAACGTCATCTGCAAGCAGTGCTTTAGGAAAGAGGTAGAAGGCTCCGTCAGGCTTGACGCACTCATAACCGAAATTGATAAGACTATTGTAGAGTAAGTCTCTTCTTTCCTTGTAAATATTTATATCTACAGAAGAATTAATTGCTTTTGCAACTACTTTTTGAAAGAGTGCGGGTGCATTTACAAAGCCTAAAATTCTGTTGCAGTAAATCAGACCGCCCATAAGAGAAGCAATATCATCAGCTTCAGGATTTGCGGCAATATAGCCCATACGTTCCCCGGGCAAGGATAGGGATTTGCTGAAGCAGTCAATCATAATTGCATTTCTGTATATAGTTAATATGTTGGGAACCTCTACGTCATAAGCCAGCTTTCTATAAGGCTCATCAGAAATTATATAAATTGTATGCCCGTATTCCTTGCTTTTTTTCTCAAGTACATTTGCTATTTCGGTTAAAATCTTCTTACTGTAAACAACACCCGTAGGATTGTTCGGAGTGTTAATAAGAACTGCTTTTGTATTTGAAGTAATGCTTTTTGTTAAAAGCTCCGTGTCCGGCAAGAAGGTTTTATAATCTGTGTCAATTACTTTAAGCCTTCCGCCGTGGTTATCAATATATGAGTTATATTCTACAAAATATGGGGCAAAAACTATAACCTCCTCACCCGGATTAAGGAGAGTTTTTAATACAACATTCAAGGCCCCTCCTGCGCCTACAGTCATAACTACATTATCGGAGCCGAGTTTAAGACCTGTTTCACTATTGATTTTTTCTGCAAGGGCTTCTCTTACCTCGGGGTAACCGGCGTTGTTCATATATGAGTGCATTTTTAGCTCCTCGGAATTTGCAAGCTCACGAAGTGCCGCCTTTACCTCGGCCGGCGGCTCAGGATCGGGATTTCCCAGTGAAAAGTCATAGACCTTGTCATCACCGTAAATTTTTTTAAGCTTTGCACCTTCCTCGAACATAGCTCTTATCATAGATGAGTTTTTTATGCTGTTGCTGATTTTATCAGATATCATGACGCCTTACCTCCTAAAAAATATGTAATAAAGTTTAATATGTTTTTAGATATATAGTATATATAAATCAAATAAGAATTATTATTAGCTATCTTGATTTTATCGGCTTGATAAAATTGTTGACGATGTCAGTCATCGTCTATTCACCCGGCAGTAATTAACTTTTGCTTCATCAGGTGATACATTTATTGTTTTAAAGCTTTCATATATAACCATACCGGGCTTTGCTCCGCTTGGCTTTTTGACATTTTTTACCTGAGTGTAGTCAACCGGAACATTACAGGACATTCTTGCACTGCTGAAATATGCGGCTAAAGTTGCCGCCTCCAAAAGGGTTGAAGCCGGTATTTCCTGCCGTTCGGTTCTGACTATTACATGTGAGCCTGGGATGTTTTTTGTATGAAGCCATAAATCATATGACGAGGCGGTTTTCAGAGTAAGTAAATCATTCTGCTTATTGTTTTTGCCCACTAAAATGCGGAAACCGTCAGCTGATGTAAATTCCAAGGGTGAGGAAGGCTTATCCTGCTTTTTTTTGAGGTTTCTGGAGGAAAGTCTCATATAGCCCTGATCAGTGAGCTCCTGCCTTATTTCGTCGATTTCCTGTTTTGTGCCGCAATTATCAAGCATGGCTTTAACACTCTCAAAGTATTGCAGCTCGGAAAGTGTATCCTGCAGCTGCCGGGTTACATTCAGATGTGTGCTCTTAGCCTTTGAATACTGCTTGAAATATCTTTGAGCGTTGTCCTGTGCAGATCTGTTTTCATCTAAGGGGATATCCAGATATTCCTCATTTTCGCTATAGTAGTTCAGAACTCTGGCAGTCTCCGCTCCTTGAGGTATGCAGTATATATTCGCTGTAATAAGCTCTCCGTAAAGCTTTAATTTGTCTCTGCCGGCAACTTCCCTGAGCTTATCGTCAAAAATTGAAAGCTTTTTTTCCAAACGCTCTATACCATTCTTTACAACCTTGGCAACATCGCCCTTTTTCTGGCCAAGTCTCTCTGTAGTGTCCCTTTGTGCGTAGAACTCGTCAAGTGCGGAGGAAAGAGTGTCAAACTGCTGTACAAAATCTGACAGTGAAGGTGTAAAGCAATAAAAATCAGCCGGATGCAAAAAATTTTTATCCTCGTAAATAATGCAAGGCTTATAAGAATTATTCCTTATTTTATCTATATAGTTACTTAATGCGGATATAATATTTACTTTGTCTGTATTAAGCAAATCAGCTAAAGGTGTTTTTGGAGAAACTCCGGCATAAGCGCAAATATCTCTGCAGGTATAAGGACTGAAGCCCTTGATTGAGCTTAAAAGCAGATTTTCAATGTTTTTTGCGGAAGTTACATCACTGTCAAGCAGAGCAGCCGGAGAAATGCTCTCAGGAAGCTGCTTGTCCTGAGGGGGAGGAAGAAAATACTGCCTCGCAGGCATAATTTCCCTGACACTGCTGATATCACTGTCTATATGCTTAACAGCATCAATTATCTTGTCCTCACTGTTGAGAAGAATAATATTACTGTATTTGCCCATTATTTCAACAACTAATCTTTTTACTGACAGATCACCAAGCTCATTAACTGATTCGACATTTATGGAGATAACTCTTTCGTAGTCGTGGAAACTGATATTGAGCAGCTTTCCCCCTGAGATGTGCTTCCTCATGAGCATACAAAATACAGGAGGTGTCTGAGGGTTTTCCTTCTGTGCCGACGTTACATGAAGGCGGGGATAGCTGGCGTTTGCACTTGCAACAAGTCTGTAGTTCTGACCGTTTGAGCGTACAAGAAGCACTATTTCGTCGCTTTCCGGCTGAAAAACCTTATCAACTCTTCCTCCTGACAGCAATCGGTTTAATTCATTTACGATACATTTTGTAACAATTCCGTCAAATGGCATTCTGTTTGAACTCCTAGTTTATATTATCTTTTATTGCCTTGTGTGAAAGGCGTTCCTGATATTTTACACAAGGCTTATTACGTACCTTGTATGTTAATTATACCATTATGGGCACTAACATCCTAGTGATTTTTCCAAACTCAAACCGCGTTCAAAATTAGCTAAAAAGAGTAATTCTATTAAAAAGACGATATAAATATCGTCGCTAAGGCTTGAACCATAAATTGACTTTGGTCAATTTCTATGGCCCGGAAGTCTCAAATGGCAGACAAAAGCTCTGCTTGTCAGTACTCAGCACCATGCTTGTTTCAATTTTGTTAACTCCCGGGAAGGATAAAAGAGTATCAATTAAAAAATCCCGGCAGTCAGCAAGGTCATGGGAAATGATTTTTATCAGGTAATCCCAGCTTCCGCTTATATTGTAGCATTCCAATATCTGGGGGGTGTCTTTTATTTTTGACAGAAAAGCATTGGATATATCCCTGTTATGAGGGGATAAGGTTATAAAAGTAAATGCTGTAACCTCATACCCTAACATTTTTTCATCAACAATCGCAGCAAATTTTTTAATTGCTCCTATTTCTTTAAGACGCTTTGTGCGGCTTAAACATGCAGAGGGGGAAAGACCTACTTTTTCAGCCAGATCCTTGTTGGATATTGAAGAATCAGACTGCAACAGGTCTATCAGCTGTTTATCAAGCTCATCAAAAGTCACGGACATTCAAGCTAACCTCCTATGCCGGATATCGGCACAAAATAATTTATCAAACTATACCGGCGGAAAACCTCTGCTTCGCAGAGAACCGGTGTTTTTCCCGCCTTGTCCACATTCCTTATGGGTAACCTCCATGCCGGTTATGGGCACAATAAATAATGAAGGCAACGCGGAGGCATTAATTGCAAAGTCAATTACTATCAGCTAAAAACGAGGATATCTCCAAGGAGTGCATCGTTTGACATAGGCCGATAATAATTGACTTTAGCTGGCTTTTGGTTATCAGTCCTCAAGCGCCTGACGTATATCATCAATTATATCGTCGGTATTTTCAATACCGACAGAAAATCTTATAAGACCCGGCTCGATTCCTGCCTGAATCAGCTGCTTGTCTGTCATTTGCCTGTGTGTTGAGCTGGCGGGATGGAGAACGGCAGTTCTGCAGTCGGCAACGTGTACTACTATTGCAGCAAGCTTCAGCTTGTCCATAAACTTAACGGCAGCTTCTCTGCCTCCGCTGATCTGGAAGGAAATGACACCGCTGCAGCCATTGGGAAGATATTTCTTGGCTAAAGCATGATAATTATCATTTTCCAGCATCGGGTAGCTGACAGAGATTATTTTGCCGCTTTCCGACAGGAAACGGGCCACCTTTTCCGCATTGCGGCAATGGCGTTCCATTCTCAGATGTAAGGTTTCCAAGCCTAAATTTAAAAGAAATGCACTGCTTGCAGTCATAGCAGCTCCGTAGTCTCTCATAAGCTGAACTCTGGCTTTTGTAATATAGGCTGCCTTCCCGCAGTCTCTTGTATAAACAATGCCGTGGTATGATTGGTCAGGCTCGCACAAGCCGGGAAAGTTTCCGTTTTCCCAATTGAAGTTGCCTGAATCCACGATTACTCCGCCTACACAAACGGCGTGTCCGTCCATGTATTTGGTGGTGGAATGGATTACAATGTCCGCACCGTGTTCAATAGGTCTCAGTAAAATAGGGGTGGCAAAGGTATTGTCAATAATCAGGGGGACATTATTTTTATGAGCTATACCGGCAAATTTTTCTATATCAAGGATGCTTATTTTTGGATTTGCAATAGATTCACCAAACAATGCTTTTGTGTTTGGCTTAAAAGCCTTTTGGATTTCTTCTTCGGAGCAGTCCTGATCAATAAACGTAATGCTTATTCCCATTTCTCTGAACCTTTTATCCATAAGGTTAAAGGTGCCCCCGTATATTGCAGATGAAGATACTATGTGGTCTCCTGCTTTGCATATATTCAGAAGTGAAATCATCGAAGCTGCCTGTCCGGAGGAGGTACAAAGAGCTCCAACTCCGCCCTCCAATGCCGCTATTTTATTTTCAACACATTCAACAGTAGGATTGCTGATTCTGGAATACATATGCCCCGGAGCAGTTAAGTCGAACAATTGAGCAACATGCTCGGTTGAGTCGTATTTATAGGTTGTGCTTTGATAAATTGGGAGGACACGCGGCTCTCCGTTTCCCGGCTTATATCCTTCCTGCAAGCACTTGGTTTCAATTTTCCATGACATTTCTAAATCATCCTTTCAATTCATATATTAAGTCGATTACTATTGGCTGTAAAACAGTAATTAATTTTAGTTAAATTCAATTTCATGATATACTAAAAATACAAAATTGTATACTATATTTTTGGTAATTTGAGAAATATTATTTTATATATTTTTAAATTTTACAGATTGGTATTCAGAGCTTGCCTGACTAAAGTCAGTTCCTGACTAAAGTCAGTTCCTGACTAAAGTCAATTCCTGACTAAAGTCAGTTCCTGACTAAAGTCAATTCCTGACTAAAGTCAATTCCTGACTAAAGTCAATTCCTGACTAAAGTCAGTTACGGTTCAAGCCTTCGCGACAATATATCGTCTTTTAAGGAAAATTAAGCTTTTAGGCTGATTTTAAACGCAGTTTGGGTTTGATAAAAATTTATGGCAGAATTGCCGTATGTACATGAAGCACAGATATGCTATGTTTAAAGGCTGAACTAAAAGTTCCGGGACTGGCTGATACAATCCCGGAACTCCTTTGCTTTTCATAGATAAATATATCAATTAACTTTGAAGCTCTTTTATAATTTGAACCATTATGAATTTATATCCTGAATTTTTTTTGATTTATTAAAGCCGCCCTTCTTAGAGTACATGATGGCTCCAACTATCAAGACCGCACAAATTGCCAAAGCAATAATCATTCCGGGATCAGTGCTCTTGTACTGTATCAGGACAGGAGCCGCCAGCAGGGAAACAAGGTTTATAACCTTTATCATGGGATTGAGAGCAGGGCCTGCGGTATCCTTCAGGGGGTCGCCTACAGTGTCGCCGACAACGGCGGCCTTGTGGCAATCAGAACCCTTTCCGCCATGATTGCCGTCCTCAATGGTTTTCTTTGCGTTGTCCCAAGCTCCTCCTGAGGTTGCCATAAATACGGCTAACAGCTGGCCGGAAACAATAACTCCTCCGAGCAAGCCTCCCAATGCCTCAACTCCAAGTAATATACCCACTAATAAAGGAGCCAGAACGGAAATTACAGCCAAGGGCAGCAGCTCTCTCTGGGCAGCAACCGTACATATATCAACTGCGTTCTGGTAATCCGGCTTAACCTTGCCTTCAAGCAGCCCCGGAACCTTGAATTGTCTGCGCACTTCATTCACAATCAAAGAAGCGGCTCTTGTTACCGAATTGATAATCAGAGAAGAGAACAGCCACGGAATACATGCGCCGATCAGCATACCGACAAAAACAACCGGGCTTGAAATTCTGATACCTGTATCAAAAATTGTTTCGCTGGCACCCATTCCCACCTGAATCTTTGTAACATCAGTCAGGAAGGAGCCGAATAATGAAACGGCAGCTATTACGGCAGAACCGATAGCAACACCCTTGGTAATGGCCTTGGTCGTGTTTCCGGTTGCATCGAGGCTGTCAAGAACCTTTCTGGAGGCCTTGTCAAGACCAGACAGCTCGGCAATTCCGTTTGCATTATCGGCAATAGGCCCGAAGGAGTCCATTGCTACGTTATTGCCGGTAAGAGTCAACATACCGATGCCTGTCATCGCCACACCGTATAATACATAGTGAACATCCTGCCCCCAATAAATAAGTATTGAGCTCATAATAGTGACAGCTATTACTAAAGTCTGCCATACGGCACTTTCATAGCCTTCTGCAATTCCGCGCAGAATCAGGGTTGCCGAGCCGGATTTCGAGGATGCCGCAATATCCTTAACAGGTCTGTATTTTGTATCTGTAAAATGCTTTGTAACCTCGTCCAGAGCCACAGCAAGCAAAATACCAACTGCAACCGACAGGAAGGCTCTCCATTCATTCATATAGAAGGCTGCCAAAAGTGCAAATGAGCCCAGACTTATGGCAGCTGAGGTATAGAAGCCTTTGTTTATGGAATTCAGCGCGTCACTTTTTTTAGAATCCTTGACAAGATATGTACCTATGATTGAAGAAAACACGCCGATGCCTCTAACCAGAAGAGGGAATATAATCCATTTCAGCTGGCCTGTTGCTGCATACAGGGAAAGTCCCAATATTAAGCCTGATACAATTGTAACCTCATAGGATTCGAATATATCGGCTGCCATTCCAGCACAGTCGCCTACATTGTCACCCACTAAGTCAGCAATAACGGCAGCATTTCTCGGATCATCCTCGGGAATCCCTGCCTCAACCTTTCCAACCAAATCGGCACCTACATCGGCAGCCTTTGTATATATGCCTCCGCCCACTCTCATAAACAAAGCCAATAAGGTTCCTCCGAAGCCAAAACCCAATAAAGCATCAGGAGCTGCCACTCCCAATACTATAAATATAACGGTTCCTCCAAGCAGCCCCAGTCCGTCTGTAAGCATACCTGTAATAGTTCCTGTGCGGTAGGCGATTTTTAATGCCTCACCGAAACTTCTTCTTGATGCGGAAGCTACACGAACATTACCTTCAACAGCCATTCTCATTCCGAATTGACCTACAAGAAGTGAAAAACCGGCACCCATAATAAATGCAATTGCTCTGGCAAGACCAATAATAAGCTTTACATTGCTTTCGCTAAAGTTTGAAAATCTTTCCATGGCTTCATCGCTTGGCGGAACAATGTAAACTGAGAAGAATAATAAAATAGTGAGTACAGCAATAAGGGGAAGAATTGATTTTAACTGACGGTGTAAATAAGCATCTGCACCGCCCTTAATTGAACCCCACACTTCCTGCATTTTCTGCGTTCCCTTGTCAAACTTCAATACCTGACTGCGGAGCAGCAAGGCATAAGCCAATCCTAAAAAAGCGATTGCAAGAACACACCATATTCCAACAATTTCAAACGTTGTGGCATTACTAAGACTAAACATTCTTTAACACGTCCTTTCCTTGTATTTGCTTGGCAGAATAAAGTCAATTACTATTGACTAAATAAACGATATAGATATCGTCGCGAAGGCTCGAACCGTAATTGACTCAGTAAAAATATAAGTATTCTTTAATTATTCTATAAAATTAAAAATAATCCTTTTTAATATGCATTTTATTCTATAAAATAGCAATTATTGTATATATGTAATCGGCAAAAAAGGTAAGCATGGGCAGGAAAAAGACGGAAGCCTTGTCCGGCTATTTTTTCTTCAGACAGTCGGGAGGTAAATTTGAATATTGTTCTAGATTGACCAATACTAGGGTTAATATTTCTTGCTATTTAGGGAAAGGTAAAGAAAGTCAATTACTATCGGCTGAAAGCCTCCTGAAGTACAAACCCTAAAAACTAAACCGTTGAAACCTTCAAATAAATGCTTGAAAGCATATGTTCGCATGGAAGGCAAAGGTTTCAACCGTAATTGACTTTATGAAAAAAACAGGTACATATTAAAAATTATAATAGCTGTAAGAATTTTATAAGGAATATTAAACCTTACATGCTTTCTGATATATTTACTTTTAGGCAATATAATGATAAAATTGTGTAGTACATTTAATCCACGAATGAAGAGAATGGTGGTATATAATGGAAAATAAAAATGTTATGCTTAATAAAGAAGTGGAATTGCTTAAAAATGAACTCTATTATTTATTAGAAAATGAGCCATGGGCAAAACATGATATTCTCATATTAAGTAAACGTTTGGATAGTCTTATTTTGGAGTTTTACAATTTTGACTAATGTGTATTATTTATCTCTGTGCATTCACTTAATAAATTTTCAACAGCTGTTTTCTGTGTGCCGTCATTTATTTTATGAAAATTATTAAGCATGTAGTTTATCTTAGTTTGAGTATGGCTTTTAAAGGTGCTTATATCTATTTCCTTCTCGTTGTATTTTTGTAATAAAATTGAAAGCAATAAAAATGAACATTCAAATAATTCATCTCTATCATAAAAATTTAATATCATTTTATCTCTCCAATTCAATTTATATTGATATATAAAAAATACAATGAAATTAAAGTTATGTCAATTATTTCCTTGAAATATAATCTTTTAACATTCATTATTTTTGATATAATTTTATAGACAGCTTATTAAATCCTATAATTTAATGAAGGTGAAAAATTATGCTAGATATAAATATAGAGGATGATACATTATATATTAAAAGTATAAATAAAAACAGCATCGGGAATATTTATTCCATATACAGGAATACATATGACTTCAGCTTTGCTACAGGTATTTTTGACTTGATAAATTATGACCAATTTTCACATCAGCTTTCTAAGTTTATTACAAGGCAGGAGGCCTTTTTCCTTGATATCTGTTTTAAAGCATCCGGTGAAGCAATAGGCTTTGTTAAAGGCTCAATTATCCAAGACGAAAAAATAGGCTGGATTAATTCCCTGGCTATAAATAAACTGTACCAAAGAAACGGATATGGACAAAAAGTAATGGAGCTGCTGGAAAAATATTTAGAGCAGCATTTTAATATTACAAGAAATTATCTGTCAGTACATAAAAATAACAGTGCGGGAATTAAATTCTGGAGTACCTGCGGATATGAAGAATGCTTTAATTTATCAGATATATGTCCGGATAAGTCAAATCAGCTGATACGGTTCATGTACAAGGATTGCAGCTTAATATAAGGCCTGTTTAAATTATTTGCTTTGATGCGTAAAGCAACCATAAATACCAAATAAAATGGCTGCATTTCAAAAATATTACCAAAAAATTGCGTGATTATTACGAAAAGTTTGACAATCTGTTACAAAATGAATATAATGGTTATGTAATATAAAAATAGCTGAATCCCCGTTGAAGGGGTACGGAGGAACCAAGAAATTGGGGTGAATCTATGAAAATAGTAGGGCTGTCCTATTGCCCGAGCCCGGCAGCTAACTTCGGAAGCGTCTATATAGGAGGAACTGATGTTGGGTAAGATTAACAAAATACTGGTAGCATGTATTTTTGCTTTTTCTCTTGTTCTTGTTTGTTCGGTTGCAATGGCTGCAAGTCAGTCGGGACAAATTGTCGGAACAAACGTAAACATGAGGACTGCACCGGATACATCTTCAAATGTAATTAAAAAGATATCCAATTCAAAGGTATCAATTCTTGACAAATCCAGCGGCTGGTATAAGATTTCCTTCGAGGGAGACACAGGTTGGGTTAACGGTGACTACATAAAGGCACTGTCAACAGCGGGAACTATCAATGCTAATGGTGTTAATTTCAGAGCGGGTGCCAGTACCGAAAGTAAGATAATTGATACTTTGAATAATGGAAAGAATGTTGTTATTCTTGATACTCAGGCAGGTTGGCACAAGGTAAAAGTTGATTCTGAAGAAGGATATGTTTCGGCTCAGTTTGTTACAGCTTCAAGTGCTTCCGCAAAATCATCACGTTCAACAACAGCAGTAACTGTTACTGAGTCTGACAGCTTCAGCGAAGTAATAGAATATGCAAAGAAGTATGTTGGTGTTCGTTATGTTTCCGGCGGCAAAAGCCCAAAAGGGTTTGATTGCTCAGGTTTTGTAGGTTTTGTTTACAAGCATTTCGGGGTTAGTCTTAACAGTTCGTCTTCCGGCATGTATTCAAACGGCACAAAAGTTTCCAAGAGTGCATTAAAAGCAGGTGATATTCTGTTCTTTGATGCATCTTCAAGAGGAAAAGCAGGGTCGATAGATCATGTTGGTATTTATATGGGTGGTGACAAGTTTATTCATGCATCATCAACGAATAATCAGGTTATTATTCAAAAGTTATCGGAATATCAAGGAACTTATATCGGTGCTAAACGAGTAATGTAATTTTTCATAGAACGCAGAAGCTAATTATATAGGTTTTGCGTTCTTTATTTTTCTTAGGCAGGTTAAGGTTTTGTTTTATTCTATATTTTCAAAATATGAGCAAGCTACGCAGCTTTCCAAGTCTAAAGTAAAATTCACCTGAAAAAATATATATAATCTTATTGTTTAGCCGATAGTAATTGGCTTATGTCAACTTATTCAAAAAATAGCGAAATGAAATTATTTTGCCGGTCTATGCTTCTATTTTATCTTAACTTATTATATAAAATTTAAAAAGCTTAAGCGCATTTGAGAGGATGAAATTATTTGAAGGACTTAAGTGTTTGTGTAAAAAGACCCCTATGCCTTTTTTGCATGTCTTTTATTGCCGGAATAATTCTGTGCTGTAATGCAGGGCTGACGTTACTGCTGATTTTTTTAATTCCTTGCTTGTTTATATGCATTATATTTTTTAGCAGGCTTAAAAATATAATATGTATTACACTTGCAGCACTTATTTTTTTTACCCTTGGGGGTGTTATCTTTAATAATGCCCAAAGGAAATATTACGGCGCTTTTAATGAGGTTTATGATAAGCCGGTAACTGTTGAAGGGTATATAGCCGGTGAAATTGAAAAAAAGGACAATTTGATTAAATTCTATCTGAAAACAAATAAAATAACCTATTTAAAGAATGAAATAAAGGCTGCTGGCAAGCTGCTTGTGAGTGTTTCAGAGGAAAACAGGGCTTTTGACACGAATAAAATAAAATACAGAACCGAGCTATCCTTTTCTGGAAGCATAGAAAATCCCAAAACCATGACAAATCCGGGTGGCTTTGACTACAAGAGATATCTGGCAGCAGCAGGAGTTTCGGGAACCGTATACTTAAAGGGAGGCGCTGACCTTTGCTTAATTGGGGTTAAAGACGGCGGATGGCTTCACAAGCTTGGCTTCGGTATAAAGAATTTTGTTTTAAGACTGGTTGAGCAGTGTCTGGATGAAAAACAGGCGGGGCTGCTTGCGGGAATGCTTATAGGCTATAAGGACGGACTTGATGAAAATGCCTATAATGCTTTCGGTAAAGCCGGATTAACTCATATAATGGTTGCATCCGGTATGAATGTTGCATTTATTATTTTACCGCTTTTATATATTTTTAAAAAAATACATATCGGCAATATCGCTTCAAGTATTATGGCTATAGCCGTTCTTCTTCTCTTTGTGTTTGTCGCGGGATTTTCAGCCTCGGTGGTTCGTGCTGTAATAATGGGAATATTAATATTGCTGGGAAAAGCGGTTATGCGGGAAACGGATATATATACGAGTATTTCTGCCGCTGCCGTTGTTTTGCTGCTTATAAATCCATATACACTTTTTGATATAGGCTTTCAGCTTTCATTTTCTGCAACCCTTGCACTGGTAATGTTTTACCCCGGAATAAAGGCGTTTATCGACCGGAGGCCTCTGCCGGAAATTATTTCAGATACTCTTGCAGCCACTATTGCCGCGCAAATAGGTGTTGTACCCATAACCCTATATTATTTTAATAATTTTTCAACTATTTCAGTCCTGTCAAATCTTCTGGTGGTACCAGTGGTGCAATTGATTACAATTATTGGCTTTGCCATGGTATTTGCAGGACTGGCAAGCATAAATCTTGCCGTTCTTATTGGCTGTGTCAATAATACCTTTTTGTCCTTTGTGCTTTTTGTAACGGAGTATACTTCAAAAATTCCTTATGCTTCTTTAAAACTGCCGACACCGCCTGTCTGGATGATTATACTGTATTACTCGGCGGTACTGTATTTTTTAAAAGGAAGGCTTTATATAAAAAATTTTAAATATTACAGATATTTAAAATATATCTGCATAACATTAGCTGTTATAATTATTATGGTCTGCAATTTGCTTCCTAAGCCTTTGAGAATAACGTTTCTGGATGTTGGTCAGGGAGACGGTGCCTTTATTAAAACAGCCCATGGCAGAAAGCTGTTCATAGACGGAGGAGGAAGAGCGGCAGGATCAAAATCAGGATATGATGTCGGGGAAGCTGTGGTGGTACCATATATTTTGGATCAGGGAACTAAAAAAATAGATATTGTTATTGCAACCCATGGACATTCCGATCACACCGAGGGCTTGGAGGCAATATTGAAGGAGATTGAGGTTGGAAGGGTTATATTGCCTGATACCGACGGTAAGGGCTTTGAGAGAATAATAGAAATATGCGGGCAAAAGAAAATTAGTGTTGCTGAGTGCAAAAAAGGGGATATAATAAGACTTGACAAGGATACTGTTCTTGATGTGCTTAATCCTTTAAGCTTTGAAAAGGATTCTTTGTCACAACAATCTTTGAATGACAGCTCATTAGTGTTAAAATTAAGATACAAGAATTCTAAGGTTTTGTTTCAGGGGGATGCGGAAATTCCGGTTGAGCAGAGGCTGCTGGAGCAGGGATCGGATTTGAGCGCAGACATATTAAAGGTTGGACATCACGGCTCATTCAGTTCGACAGGTGAGGCTTTTGTAAAAGGGTCTATATTTAAGTATGCTGTTATTTCTGTGGGCAGAAATAATTTCGGGCATCCTTCTCCGCTGGTTATAGACAGGCTTGAAGAAAGAGGAACATTGCCTTTAAGAACGGATGAGAGGGGAGCGGTTATTGCTGTCAGCTACGGTGAGGGCTTCAGTATAAAAACAATGCGATAAGCTTTTACAACCTTGATTGAACCTGCTCAAGACTTTTTAAAAGAGTGAGCTATGAGCCTTATAAAATATAAAAGAGGAAAATATATGAGTATTGATATTTTAAAAAAACAAATCAAAGAGAATAAGCTGCAAAATATTTATCTTTTCCATGGTGCCGAGGAATACCTGATTAAGTACTATATAAATGCTGTTCAAAGCTTAATAGTAAGTGAAGAAAACAGTGAGCTGAACTATATATTCTTTGACGGTAAAACGGAGGAAGCGGCAATTATTGCCAACTGCGAAACCATGCCCATCTTTAGCGACAAAAAACTGGTTGTTATAAAAAATTCCGGACTTTTTAAAGCGAGGAAGGGTGATAATGACGGCGGCAGCTCAGGAAAAAAGGCTGCAAAGGATACGTTTTCCGCTTATCTTGAAAATATGCCCCCGTATACCTGTCTGATTATGGTGGAGACAGCTATTGACAAAAGGCTCAAGCTGGTCGGCACTATAAAAAAGTATGGACTTATTGTTGAATTTGATTTTCAGAAGCCTGCGGATTTGGTTAAATGGGTTACAAAGGTGTTTGGAAGCTATAAAAAAAGCATTGACAGGATGGCTGCTTCTTATCTGGTTGAAAACAGCGACTATTCCATGACTGAGCTTCTTAACGAAATTGAAAAGGTGGTTAATTTTGTTGGACAAAGGTCTGAAATAGTTATTAAGGATATAGAAGAGGTATGCAGCAAATCAATAAAAAGCAGGATATTTGATCTCACTGATGCAATTTCAGAGGGGAACATTTCCAAAGCACTGAATTTTCTGAATGATATGGCCGCACTCAAGGAGCCTATGCAGAAGGTTTTATTTATGATTATACGACAGATAAGAATGCTGTACAGGATTAAGCTTATGAGGCAGAAAGGCATGAGGGAGGATCTGGTTTCAAAGCAATTGGGACTCACTCCGTATGTTGCTTCAAAGGTGATGAATATCAGCAAAAGCTTGGATATAAGTGTTCTGGAAGGTGCCATGTATTACAGTCTGGAGCTGGATGAGGCTATAAAAACGGGAAGGATTTCGGACAGAGTAGCAATTGAGCTTTTGATTGCGTCAATGGGATAAGTTTATTTGAATTTCATGTTTATGTGGATTATTATATTATTATTGCCCAGAGGCTTTAAAAAGCCGAAGGAAGGGTATTAATATTTTGGAGGCCAAAAATTGGAAAAATGGATTTTAAAGAATCCTAAAAATGACTTTAATAAGATGTCGCGGTCATTGGGGGTTAGTGAGCTTATTTGCAGAATTTTGACAAATAGAGGAATACGGGATTATGATACTGCTAAACGCTTCATAAAGCCTGATATGGAGGAATTGTTTGACGGCAGGGCTATGAAGGATCTGGAAAAGGGAGTACTGATAATAAAGGATAAAATAGACAGCGGTAAAAGGATACGTATAATAGGTGACTATGATGTTGACGGAGTTATAAGTACATATATATTATTCAAGGCTTTGACGGCTTGCGGAGCAAAAGCTGATTATGTAATACCTCACAGAATATTTGACGGCTACGGTATTAATAACGGTATCATTGAAACGGCAAAGAAAGATGGCATTGATACTATTATTACCTGTGACAACGGAATATCGGCAATTGAACAGATAAGCTTTGCAAAGAAAGAAGGACTGACGGTCATAGTCACAGACCATCATGATGTACCTTTTACAGAGGATGACAGCTCAAACAGAATACAAGCTGCACCTGATGCGGATGCGGTTATTGATATGAAGCAGGCTGACTGCAAATATCCCTTCAAGCTGCTGTGCGGCGCAGGAGTGGCTTTTAAATTTATTCAGGTGCTGTACAGAGAAATGAACATACCTGAGAAGGAAGAAACAGCCTTTTATGAATTTCTTGCTATTGCCACAGTCTGTGATGTGGTTGATTTAACGGGAGAAAACAGAATATTGGTTAAAAACGGACTCAGGGCAATTAGCAATACCGGTAATATTGGATTAAACGCACTTATGGAGCAGACAGGGATAAAAGGAAAAGAAATAGGCGTTTATCATCTGGGATTTATTATCGGTCCGTGTATAAACGCATCGGGAAGGCTGGACTGTGCCATCAAGGGATTAGAGCTGCTGCTTTGTACGGACAGCGGGGAAGCGGCCCGGAGGGCTAGGGAGCTTTACTGCCTGAATACCGAAAGAAAGAATATGACATTGGCAGGAGTTGAGGAAGCAGTTGCCGCCATTGAGAACAGCAGCTTGAAAAATGACAGGGTATTGGTTGTTTACAGGCCGGATATTCATGAAAGCATAGCAGGTATTATTGCCGGTAAGATCAGGGAAAGATACAATGCTCCGGCATTTATTCTTACAGACGGTGAGAGCTGTGTAAAAGGCTCGGGAAGGTCTATTGATGCCTATAACATGTTTGAGGAGCTTCAGAAATGCAAGGAGCTGTTGACAAGGTTCGGAGGGCATCCGCTGGCGGCGGGGTTCAGTCTTGAGCCTTGCAATGTGGAGGCTTTAAGAATGCAGCTTAATAATTACTCTGCCCTGACGGAAGATGATTTGATTCAGAAGGTGTATATTGATGCGCAAATACCTGTCAGTGCCGTTAATCTTGCGACGGCAGAGGCTCTGAAGATATTGGAGCCCTACGGAAAAGGAAATTCAAAGCCGGTTTTTGCGGACAAAAATATATCGGTCAAAAGGGCCGCTGTATTAGGTGCCAACAAAAATGTGCTGAAGCTCCGGCTATTGTCTGAAGGTAAATATATTGACTGTATTTATTTTGGAGATATACAGGAATTTGATGATTATTTAAAAGAAAGGTTTGGCGAAGAGGAAGTAAGCAGTATGTATTCCGGGCAGAAAAATAACATTAGGCTGGATTTGACTTTTAACATTGATGTCAATGAATATAACGGATACAGGAATGCTCAGCTTATATTGCTGAATTATAGGTAAATTCCACAAGTGCTGCTATTGATGGTTGCCGGCGGAAGAACACCAAATGGATAAAATAGCACTTATAATATAGTTTTACAAATAAGTACAGGCTATATCAGATAAAAATCAATTTACTTGTAAGAATGTCAGTATTTCATTATAATAGTTATATTATATTTGATTTGTGATTTGATTCGGGTTCTTTAGCTGATATTGATTGACTTTATATTTTTTATAAATCATAATTAATTATTATGTCTTTTATCGAAGGGGAGTATTATGATGGATTTAAAATCTAAACTTAGGCATGTTATGGGTTTTCCGAAAGAGGGAATTGATTTTATTGATATTACTACAGTATTGCAGGATCCGGAGGCATTCAGGTGCTGTATGGATGCTTTTGAAGAGCTGGCTGATAGTATGGAGAACTTTGATATTATTGTAGGCTCTGAGTCAAGGGGTTTTATTTTCGGTGCGCCTCTTGCCTGCAAAATGGGAAAGGGCTTTGTCCCGGTCAGAAAAAGGGGAAAGCTGCCTTACAAGACAATCAGTGCGGAATATGATTTGGAATACGGAAAAGATGTTCTGGAGATACATGCTGATGCAGTTAAGCCCGGTCAGAAGGTTTTGATAGTGGATGACCTTCTGGCGACAGGCGGAACCGCAGAGGCAAATATAAAGCTGGTTGAGCAGCTTGGAGGAAAGGTTGTCGGCCTTGTTTATTTTATTGAGCTTTCAATGCTCAAGGGCAGAGAGAAGCTAAAGGAATATAAGGTGAATTCTATTGTAACCTTTTAGATAGGTGGGCCATATTGACTAATGGAGGGCATTATATTTTGACGGATCGCTTTTCGGTACTTGTTGAAAGAGTAAAAAAATACGACCCCAATGGCAATTTCGAGCTGCTGGAAAAGGCATATGCAGTTTCCAGCAAGGCACATGAGGGACAGCAGAGAAATTCAGGGGAACCATATATAATCCATCCGGTTGAGGTAGCAATTATTTTGGCTGATATGGAGCTGGATGTTACTGCGCTTGTTGCGGCACTTCTCCATGATACTATCGAGGATACAACATGTACATATGATGAGCTGAAGGCTCAGTTCGGTTCGGTGGTTGCAGAGCTTGTTGACGGAGTTACAAAGCTGGGTAAGATTCCTTTTACGTCAAAAGAAGAGCAGCAGGTAGAGAACCTGAGGAAAATGTTCCTTGCCATGGCTAAGGATATCCGTGTAATTATGATTAAGCTTGCAGACAGGCTGCATAATATGCGGACACTGAAATACATGACTGAGGGCAAGCAGATTGAGAAGGCAAGGGAAACCTTGGAAATATATGCTCCGCTGGCTCATAGGCTTGGTATTTCAAAGATAAAATGGGAGCTTGAGGATTTGTGCCTTCGGTATTTGGACCCTAAGGGATATTATGATTTAGTGCAGAAGGTTGCATATAAAAGAAAAGAAAGAGAAGCCTATATATCCGAAATAGTACAGACCCTAAAAGAGAAAACCGATGAGCTCGGCTTGGAAAATGTTCAGGTAGACGGAAGGCCCAAGCACTTCTACAGCATATACAGGAAAATGGTAGATC
This sequence comes from Ruminiclostridium sufflavum DSM 19573, assembly GCF_003208175.1. GTDB lineage: Bacteria > Bacillota > Clostridia > Acetivibrionales > DSM-1351 > Ruminiclostridium > Ruminiclostridium sufflavum. The sequence continues at coordinate 76,803 of NZ_QKMR01000011.1, forward strand.
AGGGCAAAACAATAGAGCAGATATATGATTTGTTTGCATTTCGTATAATTGTTAATACGGTTCAGGATTGTTATGCTTTGCTGGGGCTTGTTCATGAACTATACAAGCCTATACCCGGCAGATTCAAGGATTTTATTGCAATGCCCAAGCCCAATATGTATCAGTCCTTGCATACAACCTTAATAGGACCGGAGGGAAAGCCCTTTGAGGTTCAGATAAGAACATGGGAAATGCATAGAGTGGCCGAGGTTGGTATTGCCGCCCATTGGAAATATAAAGAGGTCGGTAAAGAAGGCACAAATACAGGAAAGGATACGGCAAAGGAAGCCGAGGACAAATTTGCATGGCTAAGGCAGCTTCTGGAATGGCAGAAGGATACCAAGGATGAAAACGAATTTATGGAAACACTTAAAATAGATTTGTTTACAGATGAGGTATTTATATTTACTCCAAAGGGTGACGTGCTGAATCTTCCGGTGGATTCCACACCTGTTGATTTTGCATATTATATTCATAGTGCTATCGGCAACAAAATGATTGGAGCCAAGGTCAACGGCAAGATGGTTCCTATTGACTATACACTGCAAAACGGTGATATTATTGAGATTTTGACTTCCTCAACTATTCATGGCCCCAGCAGGGACTGGCTGAAAATAGTTAAGAGCAGCCAAGCCAGAAATAAGATAAATCAGTGGTTCAAGAAAGAAAAGAGAGAAGAAAACATTGTAAGAGGCAGGGAAATGATTGAAAAGGAGCTTAAAAAGCAAGGCTTTACCTACAATCAGTTATTCAGGCCCGAATGGGTTGAGCTTGTGCTGCGCAGATATAATTTTTCAACAACGGAAGATTTATTTGCAGGCATAGGCTATGGTGCGATGACCACGAGCAAGGTACTGACAAAGCTGAAGGATGAGTTCAAGAAAACCCTTAAGCCGGAAGAATTGGAGCAGATTCTTGAAAATATTGCACAGACCAGAAATGAAAAGAAGAAGAAACGCATTCCCGAAAGCGGAATTGTTGTCAAGGGAATAGACAATTGTCTGGTAAGACTCTCGAGATGCTGCAATCCTGTTCCCGGTGATGAGATAATAGGTTATATTACCCGGGGAAGAGGTGTTTCCGTTCACAGAAGTGATTGTATAAATGTTACAGCCGAACTTGAAAAAGAAGGAAGGCTGATAGATGTAAAGTGGTATTCAACAGTTGATGTTGCCTATAAGGCGGATATTACGGTAATGGCTCATGACAGGACCTCATTGCTGCTTGATGTGACAAACAGCATAGCTGAGCTTAAAATACCGATTAAGGCCTTGAATGCAAGAACAACAAAAGAACAGGTAACAGTAATAAATCTTACTTTGGAGATAACTAATACCGAGCAATTGGAAAAAATAATCAAGAAACTTAGGAAGATTGACAGTGTATTTGATGTGACAAGAAATAAGCAATAGCTTTAAAATAAGTTTATACAAATATAGCGGCGGAGGTTAGCCTGAAATAATTAAAATATAAGAGTAAATTAGCTGCGTACCTCCACGAAGGCTTTACCGGTTTTATTATTTAAGCTAGGCGTGGAGGTTAGCCTGAAATAATATAAAATATAAGAGTAAATTAGCTGCGTACCTCCACGAAGTCTTTACCGATTTTATATTTAAACTAGACGTGGAGGTTAGCCTGAAATAATTAAAATATAAGAGTAAATTAGCTGCGTACCTCCACGAAGTCTTTACCAATTTTATATTTAAACTAGACGTGGAGGTTAGCCTGAAATAATATAAAATATAAGAGTAAATTAGCTGCGTACCTCCACGAAGGCTTTACCAATTTTATATTTAAACTAGACGTGGAGGTTAGTATGCGGGCCGTTGTGCAAAGGGTAAAAAAGTCCAAAGTAACAGTTGATGAAAATATTACGGGAGAGATTGGTAAGGGGCTTATGGTGCTTTTAGGAGTGGGGCTTGAGGATTCCTTTTCCGATGCCGACTATCTTGCTGAAAAAATTCTTAAGCTGCGAATCTTTGAGGATGATAACGAAAAAATGAATAAATCTCTGCTTGATGCAGGGGGTGAAATACTTGTGATATCACAGTTCACATTGTACGGGGATTGCAGGAAGGGAAAAAGACCAAGCTTTGACAAGGCTGCAAGACCCGATAAAGCTAAAGAGCTTTATGAATATTTTGTAAACAAGTGCGAGGAATACGGAATAACTGCCCAGACAGGAATATTTCAGGCTCATATGCTTGTGGATATAAGCAATGACGGGCCTGTTACGCTTTTATTGGACAGCAGGAGGGAATTTTAAAGTTAAAATTAAAAAGCAAGTCCTGAAAGATGGCTGCTTTGAAAAAAAGGAGGCTTGCTCTGTGCCGTTGTAATATTTGAGTTTTATCAAATATTGGCATAGATATGATTATGATTATAAAACCTATTACAGGCGGTATGTATGATTCAATTTCGTATCTGGTGGGAGCCGGTAAAAAGGCAGTGCTGATTGATGCGGGTGTCAGGAGTGAAAAGGTTTTTGCCGCTGCAAGGGAAGCTGACCTGACAATAGAAAAGGTGATACTTACCCATGGACATATTGACCACATTATAGAGCTGAATGATATTATAAAAGGTACAAATGCTATGGTATATATTCATACAGATGATGAAAATGCCTTGAAGGATGCGAGGTTTAATTTATCTGCTTTTGCGGGAAGAGCCTTTAGCTATCAAGGTAAATACGAGGTGCTGAGAGATGGCGGCAGGATACAGCTTGAAGATCTGGAGCTTCGGATTATTCATACTCCGGGGCATACTGCAGGCTCTATTTGTATTGAAGTGAATAATACCCTGTTTTCAGGGGATACCCTATTCAGGTTTGGTTATGGAAGAGTAGACTTTCCTAACGGCAGCTTTGAGGATATTTACAGATCTATTGTCAACAAGCTTTTTGCCTTGCCTGATGGCATGGTTGTATATCCGGGACATGGAAACAGCACGACAATTGAGCTGGAAAAAAGGGCAAATCCTATAAAGAGTGCTGCCCAGTGGTAACTGAATAACGAGGATAAAATGATATTTTACAAAAATGAAGTCCATAATGTAGATTATGAATTTAAAGATATAATTAAATTGTTTTTTATGCCTGATGAAATGGAGTGCATGGATAAGCCGTGGGATAATTGTTCCGGGGCGTTTCTTTTATGCGGTAAATCTGTACATGACGGCAAGGAATACATTAAGCTCGTGCTGAAGGATGCAAATGTTGAGGATACGGTTGAAATAGCCAGTGATAATGCTTTTGATACTGGGAATAAGCAGCAGCTTAAAGATTTTAAGCGGGTTTTCAAAAGAAAGCTATTCCTGCTTTTGACTAAATATACGGGAAAAGCTGTACCGTGGGGGATATTGACCGGAATCAGGCCGGCAAAGCTGGTAAATGAATTTATTGACAGGGGAATGAGTAAAAAGGATATCATTTCTGCCTTGAAAAATGATTATTTTGTTGAGAATAATAAGGCCCGCCTTATATATGAGGTGGCAGAAAACCAGAGACATATATACTTAAATTCAAAAGACAGCTGCGTTTCACTTTACATAGGTATTCCCTTCTGTCCCACCCGCTGCCTGTACTGCTCATTCAGCTCAAGTACCCTTGCACAGTACGGGAAAGCAGTAGCTTCATATGTGGATGCTTTGCTCAAGGAAATAAAGCATACCGGAAAAATGATAAAAGACAATAAATTTGAAATTGAAAGCATTTATATAGGCGGAGGAACGCCGACTTCACTGAATGCCTCCCAGCTGTCAAAGCTTTTGGGAGGAATAGAGGAGCATTTGGATTTGCGCGGTCTGAAGGAATATACAGTTGAAGCAGGCCGGCCGGATACAATTGATATTGATAAGCTAAGGGTGATAAGGAACAGTCTGGTAACAAGAATAAGCATAAATCCTCAGACAATGAATGCCGTTACACTTGAAAAAATAGGGAGAAAGCACTCTCCCGAGGATATAGAGAAAGCCTTTTACATGGCGCGGGATATGGGCTTTGATAATATTAACATGGACTTGATCTGCGGACTTCCCGGAGAAGATACAGCTATGTTCGGAAGGACTCTCGAAAGGCTTAAGCCAATGGAGCCTGACAGCCTGACGGTTCATACAATGGCGATTAAAAGGGCATCCAGACTTACAGAGGAAAAAGAGAAATATAATCTCGAGGCACAATACGGACAAGTTTCAAGGATGGCGGCTATGGCTGAGGAATATGCCCGGGATATGGGACTTGTTCCTTATTATCTATACAGGCAGAAAAACATATTGGGCAATCTGGAGAATGTAGGATACAGCCAAAGGGATAAGGAATGCCTGTATAATATTCAGATAATGGAGGAAAGGCAATCTGTTTTTGCATGCGGGGCCGGGGCGGCTACAAAGTTGGTTTTTCCTCAAAACAGAATAGAGAGGGCATTTAATGTTAAGACTGTGGAAGAGTATCTGGGAAGAGTAGACGAAATGCTTGAACGTAAAGCTAAACTAATCGAGCAATATAAAATAATAAATATTGACAATAGGTAAAGCAAATTTTAAAATATATAATATGTTAATATTGTAAAAACCTTAAAAGGGAAAAGGTCAATTACGGCTCAAACCCAAGCTATCGGTCGATGAAACCGGATTTTTAGCCGGTAGCAAGGCTATTTAAGGGAAAAGCTGTCTCGGACTGTAAGCAGCTTATAGTAAAATTGAGGAAAGACACCCTCTTAGGAGCCTGATCTCCGTGGTCGATGAGGAAGCTCATCCGTATTCTGCGTTAAAGAGTTTAAGCAGGTTCTATATTTATAGAGTAATTAGGGTGGCACCGCGGGAAGTTTCCTCTCGTCCCTTGCTGGGATTAGAGGGCTTTTTTATGTTAAAAATTATATATATGATAGGAGTTGTGCAAATGGCAAATCAGACAGTTACGCCTTCAATACTTCCGGGTTTTATGGAGCTGTTACCTGCAGACCAGCTTTTATTTAATGATATGCTGGATACAATCAAAAGAACATATGAAAAGTATGGGTTTATACCTGTTGATACACCGGTGATTGAAAAATCAGAGGTGCTTTTGGCAAAAGGCGGCGGAGAAACCGAAAAACAAATATACAGGTTTAATAAGGGTGATAATGATTTATCCTTAAGATTTGATTTGACTGTACCTTTGGCCAGATATGTTTCACAGCATTTTGGAGAATTGACTTTTCCTTTCAAGAGATATCACACAGGTAAGGTATTCAGGGGTGAAAAGCCTCAAAAGGGTAGATTCAGAGAGTTCTACCAATGTGATATAGACATCATAGGAAATGAAAGCCTAAGTGTCATAAATGACGCAGAGATATTGAGCGTTATTTATTCAACCTTTAAAGCTCTGGGCTTTGATGATTTTACCATTAGAATCAACAACAGAAAAATATTAAACGGCTTCTTTGAAAGCTTGAAGGTTTCCGACAAGGCAGAGGTATTGAGAACTATTGACAAGCTTGAAAAGATAGGCAGGGATGCCGTGGCGGCAGAGCTCAAAGCAATCGGGCTTTCAACAGAGGATGCTGAAGGTGTTCTGAAATTTGTTAATATTAAAGGAAGCTGCAGGGATATTGTCAGCAGTTTAAGAGAACTGGGAATAGATAATGCTGTATTTGCAGAAGGTGTGAATGAACTTGAGCTGGTGCTTAATTATATTGCTTCCTTCAAGGTTCCCTCTGCAAATTATACTGTGGATTTAACCATAGCCAGAGGATTAGACTACTATACCGGAACGATTTATGAAACTGTATTGAATCAGTACCCTTCAATCGGGAGCGTGTGCTCGGGCGGGAGATATGACAATCTGGCACAGAACTACACAAGCAGGAAGCTTCCGGGTGTGGGAATATCCATAGGGCTTACAAGACTTTTTTATCAGCTCAGGGCGGCAGGAGTAGTGGGCGGCAGTAAAAAAGCAACTCCTTCAAAAATTCTTGTGATTCCTATGCAGGAAACAATGGCTCAGTCTCTGGAGATGGCAACTAAGCTGAGAGAAGCAGATATTCCAGCAGAGATATATTTTAATGAGGGGAAAATGGGCAAAAAGTTCTCCTATGCTGACAAGCTGGGAATTCCCTTTGTAGTTGTTGTCGGTGAGGACGAGGTTAAATCGGGGAAATTCAAGCTTAAAAACATGGAAACGGGAGAGCAGGAGGAGCTTTTGCTGGCTCAGATAATTGAAAAGCTGAAAGCTTGACCGGCAGTAGATTTAAAAGATATTTAATAAATTAAGTATACCGCAGAAGGCGGCTTATGGAGGTATGAAAATGGGTGAATCAATATACGGGCTGAAAAGAAGTCACAAGTGTACTGAGTTAGGTAACGGAAATATCGGTGAAACCGTAACTGTAATGGGATGGGTTCAGAAGCAAAGAAATCTGGGCAGCTTGGTTTTCGTGGATTTAAGGGACATTTCTGGAATATTGCAGATTGTTTTTACGGATAAAGACGGCGAGATGTTTGAAAAGGCAAAAGCAATAAGAAGTGAATTTGTTCTTGCAGTTGTGGGTACAGTTGCCGCGAGGGCACCTGAGGCTGTAAATAAGAAAATGGCAACCGGAGGAATAGAAATAACCGCAAAGGAGCTGAGAATTCTCAGCACTGCCGAAACTCCTCCTATTTATATTGAAGAAAAGCTGGATGCCAACGAAATGACAAGATTGAAATACAGATATCTGGATTTAAGAAGACCTGACATGCAGAGGAATTTTATCCTTAGACACAGAGTTGCAAAGGTTGCACGTGATTATTACGATGAAAACGGCTTTCTGGAGGTTGAGACACCTATACTGATAAAGAGTACTCCGGAGGGGGCCAGAGATTACCTTGTTCCGAGCAGAGTCCATCAGGGCAAGTTTTTCGCACTGCCTCAGTCACCCCAGTTATATAAGCAGCTTCTTATGGTCTCGGGCTTTGACAGGTACTTCCAGATAGCGAAATGCTTCAGGGATGAAGACCTTAGAGCAGACAGACAGCCTGAATTTACGCAGATAGATATTGAAATGTCCTTTGTTAATGCGGATGATGTAATTACCTGCAATGAAGGCTTTATAAAAAGAGTATTCAAGGAAGCTTTAAATGTTGAGCTTGAAACTCCGTTTATTAGAATGCCTTACGCAGAGGCAATGGAGAGGTTTGGCTCGGATAAGCCTGATATCCGCTTCGGAATGGAACTTGTAAATATGTCTGATCTGGTTGCGGATTGCGGGTTTAAGGTGTTTACCGATGCAGTTGCCTCAGGAGGAAGTGTCAGGGCTATTAATGCCAAAGGCTGCTCCAAATTCAGCAGAAAGGAAATAGATGCCTTGGCAGAGGTTGTCAAAACCTATAAGGCTAAAGGAATGGCATGGATATCAGTGGGAGCGGATAATGAAATTAAATCCTCCTTTGCAAAGTTTATGACAGAGGATGAAATGAAGGCACTGCTTGAAAGAGCAGGGGCAGAAGCAGGAGACCTGGTATGCTTTGTTGCGGACAGAAGCAATGTTGTCTTTAATGCACTGGGCCAGCTCAGGCTTGAGGTTGCCCGCAGGCTTAACATATTAAATCCGGACGAGTTCAAATTCCTTTGGGTAACAGAATTTCCGTTTTTTGAATATAGTGAAGAGGAACAAAGATATATGGCTATGCATCATCCTTTTACATGCCCTATGGACGAAGACCTTGAATTGCTTGATACCGATCCCGGCAAGGTACGTGCGAAGGCATATGATATAGTATTGAACGGCGTGGAGCTGGGTGGAGGCAGTATAAGGATTCATATGCAGGAATTGCAGGCAAAGATGTTAAAATTGCTTGGATTTACCGAGGAGGATGCAAACAGAAAATTCGGCTTCCTGCTGAATGCGTTCAGGTACGGAACCCCACCCCATGGCGGAATGGCCTTTGGTCTGGACAGAATGCTTATGCTTATGGCGAAAACAGATAGCATCAGGGATGTAATAGCCTTTCCAAAGGTACAGAATTCATCGTCTCCTATGGATAATGCACCTGACATTGTTGATGAGATTCAATTGGAAGAACTTCACATTAAAATAGCAGAGGAATAATGTGATATAATCATAAATATAGATATATAAATTTTTCTTTAAAATATAGCTGGGGATTAGGTAAAGATGAAAAAGTGTTATCATGTGGGGTTAGATGTAGGTTCAACTACTGTAAAGATAGTGGTAATTGACAATAATAATATTATTCTTTATTCAAAATATCAGAGGCATTATTCGGATATAAGAAAAACGATTTTTGAAGTGATGGATGAGACCTGCAGCCGTTTTTATCAGGACGAATGCACTGTCATGATAACGGGCTCAGGCGGGCTGTCGGTTTCCCAGTGGCTGCGTCTGGATTTTATTCAGGAGGTTATTGCAGGCTCGGAGGCTGTTCAGAAGCTTATTCCTAAAACTGATGTTGCCATAGAGCTGGGCGGAGAGGACGCAAAGATAACCTATTTCAAAGGCGGTCTTGAGCAAAGAATGAATGGTACCTGCGCAGGCGGTACGGGTTCATTTATTGATCAGATGGCATCTCTTCTGCAGACTGATGCAGCCGGGCTCAATGAGCTTGCAAAAGGCAGCAGGGTAATATATCCTATTGCTGCCAGATGCGGTGTGTTTGCCAAAACTGACATTCAGCCGTTATTGAATGAAGGAGCGGCAAAAGAGGATGTTGCCGCTTCGGTTTTTCAGTCTGTCGTAAATCAAACTATAAGCGGTTTGGCCTGCGGTAAGCCTATAAAGGGCAATATTGCATTTTTGGGAGGACCACTGCATTTTCTGTCCGAGCTTAGAAAAAGATTTGAGATTACTTTGAAGCTTAAGCCGGAGGAAGTGATATTTCCTGAGAATTCCCAGATTTTTGTAGCAGTGGGAGCGGCACTTTCGTCTAAGGAAGGCAGAAGGATATCCTTTAAGGAATTGAAGGAAAAGCTGCCGGAGATTAATACTGTTTCTGTACACGAGGTTGAAAGGCTGAGGCCTTTGTTCAATAATCAGGAGGAGCTTGATGAGTTCAGGACAAGACATGCAAAAGCCTCTGTAAGGACAAAGTCTCTGTCTGACTACAAGGGCGACTGCTTTTTTGGAATAGATGCAGGTTCAACAACCACAAAGGCAGTTTTAATAGACACGGAAGGGGAATTGCTCTATTCCTATTATGGAAGCAACCAAGGCAGTCCTTTAAATTCTTCAATAAAAATCCTTAAGGATATTTATTCAAAGCTGCCTCTTGATGCCAGAATAGTCAATTCTACTGTCACAGGCTACGGGGAAGGCTTGATAAAGGCTGCTCTCGGAATAGATATAGGTGAAATAGAAACAATAGCCCACTACAAGGCAGCCGATTTTTTCCTGCCGGGCGTAGATTTTATACTTGATATCGGCGGACAGGATATGAAATGCTTAAAAGTCAAGGACGGCATTATTGACAGTATAATGCTGAACGAAGCCTGTTCCTCAGGCTGCGGGTCTTTTATCGAAACCTTTGCGAAATCCTTGAATTCAACTGTCGAGGAATTTGCAGCTCAGGCGTTGCTGGCTGAAAAGCCGGTTGACTTAGGCTCAAGATGTACTGTTTTCATGAATTCAAGAGTAAAGCAGGCTCAGAAGGAAGGGGCTCAGGTAGGGGATATTTCTGCCGGGCTGTCTTATTCTGTGGTTAAAAATGCACTGCTCAAGGTTATTAAAATTCGTGACCCTAAGGATATGGGTGATAAAATTATTGTACAGGGCGGTACCTTTTTAAATGATGCGGTTTTGAGAAGCTTTGAGCTTATTTCCGAGAGAGATGCAATCAGGCCTGATATAGCCGGGCTGATGGGAGCTTTTGGAGCAGCGCTTATTGCAAAAGAGAGGTACGGAGGAAATAAGACTTCCCTTCTGACAAAAGAAAATATAGGTGACTTTGAATACAGCACCGAGCTGCAAAGATGTAAATTCTGCAATAACAGCTGCTTGCTCACTATAAATCATTTTAACGACGGCAGCAGGTTTGTTTCGGGCAACAGGTGTGAAAGAGGCGCGGGAATAGAAGTAAATGATGCTGATGTTCCCAATTTGTATGATTATAAGTACAAGAGAATTGTCGGCTATAAGCAAAAAAATGATATTGAATATACGAGGGGAACAGTAGGGATTCCGCGTGTTTTAAACATGTATGAGAATTACCCCTTCTGGTTTACTTTCTTTGATGCGCTGAAATTCAGAGTTGAGCTTTCTCCCCGCTCTTCAAAAAAAATATACGAGCTGGGAATAGAAACTATGCCGTCCGAATCGGTCTGCTATCCTGCAAAGCTTGTTCACGGTCATATAATGAGTCTTATAAACAAAAAGGTAAACCTTATATTTTATCCGTGCATACCTTATGAAATGATAGAGGATGCAGGAGCGGACAATCATTATAATTGTCCGATAGTGACCTCGTATCCTGAGGTTATAAAAAACAACATGGATGTATTAAAGTCAAACAATATAAAATTCTTAAATCCATTCCTTCCTTATGATAACAGGGGAAAATTGAAAACAAGGCTATACGAGGTCTTTGGAAAGGAATTCAATGTATCGCGCTCTGAAATAGACGAGGCAGTTGATAAGGCGTGGACTGAAGATGAAAACGTAAAAAACGATATTCGGAAAAAGGGAGAGGAAGCATTAAAGTATCTCAGAGAACAGGGAAAAAAAGGGATTGTATTGGCTGGAAGGCCTTACCATATTGACCCCGAAATTAATCATGGAATTCCTCAGATAATAACTACTCATGGTTTTGCGGTGCTGACAGAGGATTCTGTGGCACATCTGGGAATTACGGAGCGGCCTCTCAGAGTTGTTGACCAGTGGAAATACCATACACGGCTGTATGCTGCCGCAAATGTAGTCAATGAATATCCGGAGCTTGAAATGATACAGTTAAATTCCTTCGGCTGCGGCTTAGATGCCGTTACTACGGATCAGGTTCAGGAAATACTGAAAGCAAATGACAATATATATACAGTTCTGAAAATTGATGAAGTAAATAACTTAGGCGCCGCAAGAATCAGAATCAGATCTCTGGTTGCGGCAATTGAGGAAAGAGACAGGAAGGAGGCAAAGCATCAGAAGAAGCACAGCCGGTTTGAAAAAACAGTATTTACACAAGAGATGAAACAAAGGCATACTATACTTGCACCGCAGATGTCTCCGATACATTTTCAGTTTCTTGAGCCTGCCTTCAAAACAGCGGGGTATAATGTTGAGGTTTTGCCGAAGGCTGATTCGGCTGCCGTTGAGGATGGGCTCAAGTATGTTAATAATGATGCCTGTTATCCTTCTATTATTGTTGTAGGTCAGATAATACATGCATTAAAATCCGGAAAATACGACTTGAATAATACTACCGTCTTAATTACTCAGACAGGAGGGGGCTGCCGTGCAACAAATTACATCGGATTTCTGAGGAAGGCATTAGTGGATGCCGGTATGCAGCAGGTTCCCGTTTTATCCCTTAATGCATCCGGAATGGAAAGCCAGCCTGGCTTTAAAATATCTATGAAGCTTGTAGATCTGGCATTTAAGGCTCTTGTATACGGAGACTTGCTTATGAGAGTGCTGTACAGGGTAAGGCCGTATGAAAAGGTCCCCGGTTCGGCTAATGTACTCTATGGCAAGTGGGTTCAGGTATGCAAGGCTTCTATTTCTGAAAACAGAAGGGGCAGCTTCAAAAAGAATATTAAGAATATAATAAAGGAATTTGATGAGCTTGAACTGAACGATGCCGTTAAGCCCAGAGTAGGCTTGGTTGGTGAGATACTGGTAAAATTTCATCCTGATGCCAATAATGGCGTTGTGGATGTGATAGAGGCTGAAGGAGCAGAGGCCGTAATGCCTGATTTAATTGACTTCTTCCTGTATTGTGCATATGATGCAAACTTTAAATATAAAAATTTATCGGGAACCTTAAAAAATCTTATAATAAATAATTTTGTTATTGCTGCTATAGAGTGGTACAGACGTTATTTAAAAAAATATCTGCGCAGAAGTAAGAGATTTGAAGCTCCAAGCTCTATATACCATCTGGCCGGCTGTGCATCCGAAATACTGTCTCTTGGAAATCAGACGGGAGAGGGCTGGTTTCTGACAGCGGAAATGATTGAGCTTATAAAGAGCGGTGCGGGGAATATTGTTTGTATGCAGCCTTTTGCCTGCCTGCCGAATCATGTTACCGGCAAGGGGATGATAAAGGAGCTTCGCAGAAGGTATCCGGAATCAAATATAGTTGCGGTTGATTATGATCCGGGTGCAAGCGAGGTTAATCAGCTGAACAGGATTAAGCTGATGCTGTCTGTTGCCTTTAAGAACATGAAGGGTGATAGTGATAGGGCAAAGGAAGAAACGGCTGAGCTGAAAAATAAGGAAAAGCAGGCAGAATAAGGATTTGACCGGAAAAAACAGCAATTTAATTAATGGCAGCTGCTTTTATCAAGCGCTGCCATTAATTAAATTTACTAAAGTCAATTACTATCGGCCTATGCAATCGGTTTTTTAACAGACAGTTTAATCAGGACCGGTTCCAGGCAGCTCAATCACTGCCTTGAACAAATCTCCGTCTATTTCAATATGGAAGCTTCCGCCCTGAAGCTCGGTCAGGCTTTTAGCGATTGACAGCCCCAAGCCGGAGCCTTCGCTGTTACGGGAGGCATCTCCTCTTTTAAATCTTTCCATCAGCTCATCTTCATTGATATTCAGCTCATAAGCGGATATGTTTTTTATGGTTATTCCCGCTTTTTCAGACGAGGAAAAGGCATCGATATATACTCTTGAATTTGGCAGAGCGTATTTAAAAACATTTGAAATCAGATTTTCTATTACTCTCCAAAGCAGCTTTCCATCCGCAATTGCAAAAAGCTTGGATGCGGGCAGGTTTATTCTGAAGCTGAGGCCGGAGGACTCAATCTTGTCGGATAGCTCTCCGAGACCTTGATTTATCAAGGATACTAAGTCTAATTTTTCTGGATTTACTGCTATACTGCCGCTGCTGGCTTTTGCAGCTTCAAACAGGTCTTCGGTCAAGGATTTAAGCCGCTGGGACTTATTATCTATTATATCCAGATATTTTTCGGCATTTTCAGATTGAAGCCCCTCTTTTTTCAACAGATCCACGTAGGTTATAATCGAAGTCAAGGGTGTCTTCAAATCATGCGATACATTCGTAATCAGCTCTGCCTTCATTCGCTCTGATTTTACCTGACTGCTTACGGCGGCCTTTAAACCGTCTGCAATTCCGTTTATGGTAGAGGACAGCTGCTTGAATTCAGGAATTCCTTCCTCAGGTATATTATATGACAGCTCTCCGGAACGGATTTTTTCTGCTCCGCTGTGAATATCCTTAAAGACTTTGAAATTTTTAAGCAAAAGGTAAACAGCCGCAAGATTAATTCCTATAATTCCGGTAAAGCCGATAAAAGCACCTGCATAGCCTGTGAGGAACAAAAGAATGCTTATTACCGTCAGCAGGGCATATGCGCCGAAAGCAAATATAAGCCTCATGGCAGGCGGGCTCGTATCATATACGGAGCTGATTTTTGCGGAAATGGAGGAATAGCTTCTTCTTGATTTTGAAATGCACCATACAGTAATTTTATAAAGCAAGGTATGCTTTATAACCTCATGCCTTTTAATTCTTTTTGAGAGCATTGTTACAAATAAAATACCTATAAGTGTCCCAACGGAGACTAATGCGGCAAAGCCTGCAAATAAAAGAATTTTATTAAAGTAAGTATTTCCGGCTATAAAGTTCATGTAAAAATAAGCAGTCTGAACAACGAAGAGTATTATGGCTGCCGCTGAAATAGCTAAAGCTGCGTCAAGATGAATATGATCCGCGAAAATTAAATGAACCCCATCCCTTTCAACACGTCTTCCAGAGGCATATATAAGATAAATCAAGCTAATAAGGAAAGCAAGAAAGCCTGCTGCCGCTGATGTCATTCCGATACGTCCTTCTTTGAAGCTTGTATTATATGCGGACAATTCCGAATCAAACCTTGTCTGGCTCATGCCAATGTAAACCACAGCATTTTGAGGAAAGGTGGAAGTATCATAATAGTAATTAATGGGATATACCTTTGCAATACTATCAGGAGTAAGCTTAATGTATGATACCAGCTGTTTATAGAAGGCTTCGGCAGATTCTGAGGAGTAGTCACGAATATTGCTGTAAGTAACCTTGCCATTTTCAACAACTGTATAATATATCCCGTTCAGCCTTTTAAGGCTTGCCGCTTCTTCATAATACTCAGATATCCTTTCGTCTATATAGTTTGTCTTTATATTTTTTATAGCCTCGTCGTATTTTTTTATTGCATCCTGAATTTCTTTTTCTCTTTCCTGAACAAGAGTGGCAAGTAATTTGTTATCCTCACTCGACTGTGTGTTTGCTTCGGCGGTATCCGGATAATTCTCCTGCGCTTGGGAGGCGTCATATGAATGAGTTATATACGGATTGCCTGCGCCGGTAACATATGATGAGTCCGCAGCATCTGTATTGCTGCTGTGCTGCTGTATCAGGCTGTTATACTTATTGTTGATTTCTGCTATTTCATTTTCTCTGTCATAAATAATCTGATTCTTTTTATTTAGGATATAATTTTCATCAGGAATATTATTAGCTTTTATATATTCTTCGCTTCTATAATTAAAGGCTACCTTTGATACCTGCCAGTAAGCAGCCCCTAATGTTTTTTTTAGTTCATTGCTTTCCTTAAAATCGGCATTTTGCAGCACAACCTCAAAATGAGGAGCTTTTGTAATACCATATGCAACAGCAACCATTCCTGCCACGCACAATACTATGGCAAGAAATTTAAACCATACGGAATATCTATATTTTTTCAATTTTGTATCCAATACCCCACACCACCCTTAAATATTTTGGCTCCTTCGGATTTATTTCTATTTTTTCTCTAATTCTTCTGATATGTACAGCTACGGTATTTTCCGCGGAAAAGCTTTGCTCATTCCAGATATGCTCATAAATCTGGTCAATTGAAAATACCTTTCCGGCATTTTCACCCAAGAGCTTAAGAATTTTGTATTCGGCAGGTGTCAGCTTGACAGGCTCACCGTCAACCTTAACTTCTTTAGAGTTATCATCAATAATGAGACTGCCGGTTTTAAAAATTCCTGTCTGTGGAACAAAGCTGCCCAAGGCTAAATATCTTCTTAGCAGCGATTTTACACGGGCTAACAGCTCTAATGGATTGAAGGGCTTTGTAACATAATCGTCAGCTCCCAGATTCAGTCCTATTATTTTATCTGTGTCCTCGGATTTTGCGCTGAGCATAAGAATGGGAATGTTATATTTTTCCCGGATTTTTGTTGTGACCCTTATTCCATCCATTACAGGCATCATTATATCTATAATAAGCAGTTGGATTTCCTTTTCTTCGAAAACCGACAAGGCTTCGGCTCCGTTATACGCTTTATAAACCGTATAACCTTCATTTCTGAGGTATATCTCAATAGCATCCACAATATCTTTTTCATCATCACAAACAAGAATATTCATTAAACGACCTCCTATGCCGGATCTGACACAAAATTACCAGTGAATCCGCACGATAAATCTATCAGCCTGAATTTGCTGAGTTCCCTAAATGTTCAACAAACATTATATCACATCCTTTTTTATTTAATTTTTATGCCACCTGTAATCCCGGAAATTATTAGCACATGGGTAGATAATATCAATTGAATCTTACGAAATAACAAATATAATTCTTAAGATTTTCTTAATTTTGAAACAGCCATAAAAAGTCAACGGTTCAAGCCTTGGACGGCACTGGTACAAATGCTGAATCAGGGTTATAATTAGGTATATTTATATTTGCTGTGATATTGGAGAGAAAATTAATAATGAGAAAAATATTGCTTATACCTGATTCCTTTAAGGGTACAATGTCTTCCGGTGAAATATGTAGGGTTATGAAAGAGGCTGTTCATGAATATTTTCCGTTTGCCGAGATAGTAAGCATTCCTGTGGCCGATGGCGGAGAGGGAAGTGTGGATGCTTTTCTGTCTGCCGCAGGAGGCGAAAAGGTTATACTTAATGTTAAGGGGCCTTATTTTAAAGAGGCTTCAAGCTTTTACGGCATTCTGCCGGACAAGACGGCAATTATCGAAATGGCTGCCGCGGCAGGGCTTCCGATGGTGGGAGACAGCAAGCATGTGGAAAAGGCCACTACCTTTGGCGTTGGACAGCTTATTGCTCATGCGGCGCAAGCAGGATGCAAAAGAATAATAGTAGGACTTGGAGGAAGCTGTACCAATGACGGAGGTACTGGAGCCGCCTGCGCACTTGGAGTCAGCTTCAGAGACAGCTTAGGCAAAGCTTTTGTACCGGTTGGAGAAACAATGGGACAGATTGCCGCCATTGATGTAAGCAGGCTTAATCCTGCTTTGGACGGAATAGAGATAATTACTATGTGTGATATAGACAATCCCTTCTGCGGCCCGCAGGGAGCAGCGGCTGTTTTTGCCCCCCAGAAGGGCGCAAGCGAAGCTGTTGTAAAAATGCTTGATGAAAATCTTATGCATTTGGCTGAGATTATTAAAAGAGATACAGGGAAAGATATTAGGGACATTGCGGGCGCAGGTGCGGCAGGAGGCATGGGCGGAGGCATGGCGGCATTTTTGAACAGCAGGCTTCAAATGGGTATTGAAACTGTGCTGGATACTGTAAAGTTTGATTCAATGCTTGAGGGAGCGGATTTGGTAATTTCCGGCGAAGGCAGAATAGACTCTCAGTCACTTCGGGGCAAGGTTGTAATAGGTGTTGCACGCAGAGCAAAGAAAGCCGGAATACCTCTTATTGCAATAGTCGGTGATATTGGAGAGGATATTGAAGGAGCATATGCAGAAGGAGTATGTGCTGTTTTCAGCATAAATCGTGTGGCTGTACCCTTCTATAAAGCAAAACAGCGATGCAGAAGGGATTTAGCGCTTACGATGGATAATCTGATGAGATTCTTATCCGTTACAGGATTAAAAAAGAAATTATAAAAATATAAGATATGCTGTAACAAAAACAAAGGCATCCTGCAGCCTCGTTTTCTTTTAAATTTTTGAAAACATTAGTGGCAGGTACGAACATGGCAAAAACATTTAAAATTATGTATAATCATACTTTAAAAAATTGTAAATTGAATCATTATTTTTGACGTGGATAACCGAGTTTCCTTTTAGAATAAGCCGGTGTCCGCAGCTTTCACATCTGAAGGTAAGGTTATTCAGCTTTTCAACTTCTTCTTTTGGAAGATTTAACAGTACGCTGTTGCAAATGCAGCATTTGATGGTGTAAAATTTCAATTCCTTTTGTCCCCCGTTTCTGAAATGAGAATATTTAATAAATATTAATACAGCTCTGTTTTTATCTTTTCGAAAAAAACAGTTACTGAACTATTTTACATTATTTCCCAAAAATAATGTTGATTTTTAATTTGTACAAGCCGGTTATATTTTTCAGGGTATCAGAATATATTTATTTAGAATACTTAGTCGGATATAGGGAAGCTTGGATTAAAAAGCTTTAAAAAAACATGATTATACTAACCTTGCAATAATTTTATTTTTATTAATGCCGGAATCGGCGCGGAGGTCATAATGAAAATTCAAAGCGGCGACTATTTATATAGCAGTCAGAATATTGGCAGCAGCAGAAGAAGCTTAACCAAGATGCCTATTATTTTATGTGCGGTAGGCGGAATTTTATTGGGCAGCCTTGCGTTCAAAGCAGCAAATATAGGGATAAGCAGTGTTGATAAAAACAGTGTCAGCAGCGGCTCAAAGGCTATTCTGGCTGCAGAGGCACTAAAGCTGAAGGCCTCTGATTATGAAGCCTTAGACAGGGTCAATGATATTCTGTTTAAATCATTTGGCATGGACAGGTATAATCCCATAACGATATTAAATGCAAACTATCCATATTTTAAAATGTTTTATAGTAATGAATATCAGAATTATCTTGTTCAGCTGCAGGCCGAGAAGGAAAAGAAGGAGGCAGAGGAAAAGAAAAACAAGGAGGCCGGGGCAAAGACGGCGGCTGCTGCCGCACAGGCCAAGGAGGAAAACAAGGCCGCTGAAGAAGGGCAGGACGGTGCCTTTAAAGAGGCTTCAAGCTGTTTAACCTATGAAGATGATGTGTCGCATGAAGAAAAGGAAAATAGTTCAGTTGTTACAAGCGGAAAGGTTAACATTATAAATCAGACAAAATACAGCATTGATATAAATAAATTATTAAAAGAACCTCTCAAGCTTCCTGATAAAAAGGGTCCTCAAATACTGGTCTATCATACGCATACAACAGAAAGCTTCTTGAAGAGCCTTGACCAGCTTGCAATGAAAAATATAGCCTCACGGACAACAGATTCAAAATACAATGTTACACGGGTGGGAAATTCCCTTGTAAGTGACCTTGAAAAGTTTAAAATTGATGTACTGCATGATGTAACTATCCATGACAAGGATTATAACAGTTCATATGTCAACTCTCTTAAGACACTGACAAAGTATGTAAATAAGTATCCTTCACTTAAAATGACAATAGACCTGCACAGAGATGCGGTAAGCGGAGAAAAGCTCAGGGTTGTCAAGAAGGTTGACGGCAAGGATGCGGCACAAATAATGTTTGTAATAGGAACCGATTCAAAGCTCTCAAATCCAAATTGGAAGGATAATCTGAAGCTGGCTGTAAAAATTCAGGCAAGGTTGAATGAAATATGCCCCGGGCTTGCAAAGCCTATTTACCTGAGCAAAAGCAGATACAACCAGCATTTGACAAATGGCTCGGTCATTGTTGAAATAGGCGGTGACGGCAATGTAATAGATGAATGCGTCAGAAGTACAAAATATCTGGCTCAGGCCATAAATGATGTTATGTATAAATGAGTAACCCATGAAAGCTTTATTTGATAAATAAATGTTCCCGGCTGAAAATTGATAAGCAGGCTTTTTTGTATAAGCTCCCTGACTAAAAAGGCCTCGCTTTGTCAAAAATATAAACAGCTATACTTTTAATAATATACAATACCTGCTTGCAGGGCTTTTGCCAAAATCAATTACCGTTCAAGCCTTCGCGATGATATTCATATCGTCTATTTAGTTGAAGTAAGCTTTTAAGCTGATTTGAAGGCAGTTTGAATTGATTATGGATTATAGACTAAGGACATAAAACAGCAGTGCTTTGCAACAGTTATTTAGCTTACGGAGGCAGCTTTGAACAGAAAAATCAGATTCAGACAGCAGAGAATTTATAAACTGAAAATAGCAATTGTCATATTTCTTTTTCTGGCGATGCTTTTTTCGGGATTGCTTGTGGTAGACTTGAATAAAAGCTATGTAATGTACGGTGAGCCTCGCATTGAGCTGTTTAAGCTAGAAATGCTTGCTTCTGATAAATGCAATGTGAATATACTGAACAGTAAATTTACACTTGATTTAAAATATTTAATTAAAGATATAAATAGTGTAAAGGCTTATTTTTATGGTGAAAAGTGAAAGAGCTGTGCCGATCGCAGTATATAGGCTACGGCTCTTTATTATTTATAAAATATCTGTATTGCACGTTTGGAATGGTATGGTATAATTAATTGCGCGGCGGTACTGTTTTTTGAATATTTATTTGAGCGCGTGGAGGTTAACGGATGCCAAGTGAAAGACAAAAATATATAAGGAATTTTTGCATAGTTGCTCATATTGACCATGGAAAGTCTACTCTTGCAGACAGACTGATAGAAAAGACAGGGGTTCTCACCTCAAGAGAGATGCAGGAGCAGGTGCTGGACAACATGGAGCTTGAAAGAGAAAGAGGTATAACCATAAAGGCACAGGCTGTCAGGATGATATATAAATCTCCTGATGGGCATGAATATATATACAATTTAATTGATACTCCGGGGCATGTGGACTTCAATTACGAGGTCTCAAGGAGCCTTGCTGCCTGTGACGGCGCAGTTCTTGTCGTGGATGCCGCGCAGGGTATAGAGGCCCAGACCTTGGCAAATGTATATCTGGCACTTGATCATAATCTTGAAGTAATGCCTGTTATAAATAAAATTGATTTGCCAAGTGCGCAGCCCGATGAGGTAAAGAAGGAAATTGAGGATGTTATTGGCTTGGATGCCTCGGAGGCCCCGATGATTTCTGCTAAAAACGGAATAAATATTGACGAGGTTCTGGAAAAGATTGTCTCAATGATTCCATGCCCTGAAGGGGATGAGGAGGCACCCTTGCGTGCGCTGATCTTTGATTCCTTTTATGACAGCTACAAGGGTGTTATAGTATATATGCGTGTTATGGAGGGGACTGTAAAAGCAGGAGATACTATAAGAATGATGAATACCAGAAAGGAATTTCTGATAACAGAATTAGGCTATATGAAGCCGGGAGGACTTACTCCGGCAAATGAGCTGAGGGCCGGTGAGGTAGGGTATATTGCGGCAAGTATCAAAAATGTAAGAGATACGCAGGTTGGTGATACAATTACTCTGGTTAATAATCCGGCAAAAGAACCTCTGGCCGGATATAAAAAGGTTAATTCAATGGTTTTCTGCGGAATTTACCCCGCAGACGGTTCAAAGTACGGCGATTTGAGGGATGCTCTTGAAAAGCTGCAATTAAATGATGCTGCGTTGACCTTTGAGCCTGAAACCTCGGTTGCGCTGGGCTTTGGCTTCAGATGCGGCTTCCTTGGCCTTCTGCATATGGAAATTATACAGGAAAGACTGGAAAGAGAATACAATTTTGATTTGGTGACGACTGCACCGAGTGTTATTTACAGAGTTACCCCTATAAAAGGCGAAGTGCTTATGATAGACAATCCCACAAATCTTCCTCCTGTGACAGAGGTAGATATGATGGAGGAGCCTGTTGTAAAAGCCACAATAATGGTGCCTACCGATTATGTGGGAAATATTATGGAGCTTTGTCAGGACAGAAGAGGCATATACAAGGATATGTCATATCTTGATGCAACTAGAACAATCTTGACATATGAGATGCCGTTGAATGAAATAATATTTGATTTTTTTGATGCACTTAAATCAAGGACAAAAGGGTATGCCTCCTTTGATTATGAGCTTTTGGGCTACAGGGAATCTGATCTGGTAAAGCTTGATATAATGCTTAACGGTGAGGTTGTAGATGCGCTGTCTTTTATTGTTCACAAAGAAAAGGCTGTTTCACGGGGAAGAAGAATGACTGAAAAGCTTAAAGAGGCAATTCCGAGACAGATGTTCGAAATACCTATTCAGGCATGCATCGGCGGCAAGATTATTGCAAGGGAAACAGTTAAGGCATTCAGAAAGGATGTTCTTGCAAAGTGTTACGGAGGAGATATTACAAGAAAGAGAAAGCTGCTTGAAAAGCAAAAGGAAGGAAAGAAGCGAATGCGTCAGGTAGGCTCTGTTGAAGTTCCTCAGGAAGCTTTTATGAGTGTCTTGAAGCTGGATTAATTATATAAAAGTTAACATAATTTAAAACTAAGGCTGCTGCAGAATTTATTTCGATTTCAGTATTATAATAAATAATAATTAAAATTTATTGTGTCGAGGAATATTCTGCGGCAGTCTTTTCTGACTGGAGTCAATTAGGGCTTAAGCAGATAGTAATTTGCTTTATCGCCAAATTCTACAATACATATTCCAAGAATCATTTATTTGAGACAGCATTAGGGAGGCATCAGGATGTTTAAAAGCAAAAAAAGTGATTCGTCTTTAAAAGTAAATACCAAACCGATTATAATAGCATCTATTTGCTTTATTATTTTTATGCTCTTGTTGACTATTGGCTGCTTAGTCTATTTAAAAGAGCTTACAGATAACAATACAAAAGAGATTATGGGAGAAGAATACCAGAAATATGACAATTACTATGTAATGATAAGCGGCAACAGGAAATCGTATTTTTGGAAAAGAGTATATGAAGGAGCTAAGGAGGCACTTGATGAAAACAGCTATATTGAAGTGCTTGGAAATAATTTAAGTGAAGAATATTCAACGGCGGCTCTTATGCAGATTGCAATTAATTCCAGAGTTGACGGAATTATTTTAGAGGCAGCCGAAAGTACCGAAATAACCAGGCTTATAAATGAAGCAAACGATGCGGGCATACCTGTTGTTACGGCAGTAAACGATAATAATAGCAGTATGAGAAAAAGTTTTGTGGGAGTAAACAGCTATAATCTCGGTATGGCATACGGCCAACAGGTTTGTGAAATTGTAAAGGCATCGGGAGGTATTGAAAACGGTACCTCAAAAACTACAGTACTGGTTTTAATGAATGCCAATACGGATAATAATATTCAAAATATTGTTTTTTCAGGAATAAAGGATGCTGTAAAGGACTGCCCAACCCCTGAAAACATAGACTTGAAAACTATAGCTATCAGCAATAACGCAGCATTTGCAGCCGAAGAATTTATAAGAGATATTTTTATAAAGCAGGTGGATATGCCTGATATTATTATTTGCATGGATGAACTTAACACAACCTGCGTATACCAGGAAGCCGTTGACTATAACAAGGTAGGCAGAATAAATATAATTGGATACGATGATTCAGATACAATACTGAGAGGCATTGAAAGAAATGTAATTTATTCCACTATTTCAGTAGACACCAAGCAGATTGGGGCTGACTGTATAAAGGCATTGGAGGAGTATAAAAAAACAGGACATGTAAGTGCTTATTTTGATGTGGATATATCAGTCATAACAGCTGATAATGTTAATAAATATTTGGGAGACACTGATGAATCGGTTATTGAATAGGCTCAAAAACGAAATGCAGAATATTACTATTCAGGTTAAATTAATTACGGTGTTTATTGCAACTTCAATGATTATATTGACTGTTAATATGTTTATGTATTTCAACATAAATGTAATGGTTAAGCAGCTTGAACAGGTATATTTCGGAAATATAAGATTGAATGAACTGGCGGATACGCTTAAAAGCCTGCAGGCCAGTCTTACTGATTATCTGGATACAAAAACATCGGACTCCATTGAAAATTATTATAGATATGAACAGGATTATACAAATCTCATAAATAACATAAGTGCTGATATAACAAATAATCCCATGAACAATATGGAGCGAAGCATTAAAAATATGTCAGCGAGCTATTTAAAGACAACAAATCAAGCCATTGAAGCCAAGCGGGGGCGAAATGTAGAAAAATACAAGGTGTTCTATCAAAATGCTGCTGATTTATACAGATATATTAATGTATATATTTATAGTCTCAATAATGAGCAGTTTAAAAATAATTCTTCAAACTATAAAATACTGGCTGAGTCTCTTCAATATATAGAAACAGTCAGCATAATTATTATGATAGTGGTTGCGGTAGGAAGTGTTATTCTTATAGTTCTTGTGACAAGAACCATTACAAATCCTCTGAAGCTTTTGGCAAGCTCGGCAAATCAAGTGGCCGGAGGAAATTTCGATGTAGCTTTGGTGGAGGTGGCTGCAAAGGATGAGGTGGGCGTGGTCAGCACAGCCTTTAATAAAATGGTGGTAAACATACAGATATATATAGAAAAGCTGAAGGATGGCATGAATAAGGAAAGAAGGATGGAGGAAAGGGAGCTTCTTATGCAGACCCATCTCAAGGATGCACAGCTCAAATATCTGCAGGCACAGATTAATCCGCATTTCCTTTTCAATACGTTAAATGCGGGCGCCCAGCTGGCTATGATGGAAGGTGCCGACAGGACCTATGAATATGTACAGCATGTGGCTGATTTCTTCAGGTACAATGTCAGAAAGAACAATGACACAGTAACAATCGGTGAGGAAATAGAAATGGTTGATAATTATATTTATATTCTGAATGTAAGGTTTTCAGGACAAATTCATTTCAGAAAGTATACACAGGATAAATATATGAAAATTCGTGTGCCCAGCATGATTTTGCAGCCTATTGTTGAGAATAGTATAAATTACGGAATCAGGAATATTGATTGGCAGGGCCTTATTGAATTATCGGTATTCAGCAAGGAGGACAAGGTTTGCATAAGCATAAAGGATAATGGTATCGGCATGTCTCGGAAGTTGATTGACAAGATAATTAACAGCCGGCTGAAAGCAGATGAATTGTCCGCAGACTCAAACGGCGTGGGTCTTGGAAATGTAATAGGACGTCTTAGGCTGCTTTATGAATATGAGGATGTGTTTAATATAATCAGTGAAGGAGAAAATAAAGGAACAGAGGTTTTGATATTTATACCGTATAAAAATGACGAAAGCACAGAAGGAGAACGGTCCTAATGTATAAAATAATGCTTGCCGATGATGAAGGAATAGTTATTGACTCGCTGCGGTTTATCCTTGAAAAGGAATTTGCAAATCAGTGTATTATTGAGTCGGCTCAAACCGGCCGCGGCTTTATAGAGCTTGCGGAAAGCTTCAGGCCGGATATCGCAGTTATGGATATTCAAATGCCCGGAATTAACGGAATTGAAGCTATAAAAGAGATAAAAGAGATACACTCAAGTACCATATTTATAATACTGTCGGCTTATGACAAATTTGATTATGCTCAGGACGCGATAAATTTGGGGGTGCTGGAGTATCTGAACAAGCCTGTGGCAAGAACGAAAATCACGCAGGTTATAAAAAAAGCAATGGATATTATCGAAAGGGAAAGAGAAAAAAGAAGAAGGGATTTGATTATTCGTGAAAAATTGGAAACCGTTGTTCCAATAATTGAAAACGGTCTGATTAACAGTATATTGTTCAATGAATATTTCAAGGAGGATGTTGAAAATTACAAAAAGCTTCTGGGAATAAGGGAAAATTGCGGTTATGCTATTGTTCTTGTGAGCGGTGAGGAGCAGGAAGGCAATCACATGACTAATGCAGTCGGTGCCGGCGTGCATATACAGAACAATTACAGTATTGTGCGCGAAATTGTAAAGGGCAGCTTTCAATGTATAGTAGGTTCAGCCATGGCAAATAAAATTCCTGTTTTTGTACCGGCAAATCATCAGGGAATGGAGTACAATGACAGAATCGAATTGATTAATAAGTCAAGGGAACTGATCAGAGCCTTAAAAAAGCGGTTGAATGTAAATTTCCGTGTGGGTATAGGTTCCATCCATAATTTTGATGAGGCCATGGAGTCTTACAATGAGGCGCTTAACACGTTGATTCATACAACGACATTGGTAGCCCATGTGGATGATATGTCAAATTCCTGTGATTATGAAGCTGATTATCCTATTGAATACGAAAAAGCTGTTTTCGAATATACCGGGGAAGGAGACGTGACCGGGGCCGTTGCGGCAGCTAACCATTTCTTTGACTGGATGGCGGCTAATTATGCGGAGCATATTATGGATATTAAGCTGAAGGCTTTGGAATTTGTATTATGGAGTGAACATATAGTATATGAAAGCGGAGGAATGACTTATGAATTTTTATCCAGACAGGATTACCTTCCTGTGCTGCTTCAAATTAACGAGCTTGATGGCATCCGTAGTTGGTTTACGGAAAAAATCAGATTATCCTGCCTTAACATATCAGGCAAGAAGAAGGAACGCTCCACCAATGTAATCGGGAAAGCAAAAGCATACATTAACTGCTGCTACAATAGGCAAATATCCCTTGATGATGTGTCAAGGGAGGTTAATATTAGTCCTTATTACTTCAGCAAGATTTTTAAAGAGGAAACGGGAGTAAACTTCATTGACTATCTTACAGATATAAGAATTGACAAGGCAAAGGACTTGTTGGAAAATACAGACTTCAGTATGAAGGAGATATGCGGGAAAGTCGGTTATTCAGACCCGAATTATTTTAGCCGGTCTTTTAAAAAAAACGTCGGAGTTACGCCAACGGATTATAAAGAGAGAAAGAAGGGCTAACCGTAATGAAAATGACAAGAAATTTAAAGAGAATGGTTTTGATTTTTATGTCACTTATCACAGTAATAATTCTTTTGGCTGCATGTAACAGCACAGACAGTGAAAGTGCGGATACAGGGATAAAGGAGGATAAAATCCAGATCGGCATGTGTTTTGATTCCTTTGTCATTGAGAGGTGGCAGCTTGACAGGGATGTTTTTGTAGCTGCCGCAAAAGGGTTAGGGGCAGAAGTTAATGTACAGAATGCAAATGGTGATGTTAATAAGCAGAAAGAGCAAATTGAATATTTCATTAATAAAAATATCGATGCTCTGGTTATTATTCCTATTGACTCGGAAGCAATTTCAAAAGTGGTGCTGGAAGCCAGAAATGCCGGTATAAAAATAATTTCTTACGACAGGCTTATAAAAAATGCCAATGCAAATCTTTATATATCCTTTGATAATGAAAAGGTTGGCGAAATGATGGCAGAAGCCATGGTTTCGGCAGGGCTTCCAAACAAAAGCGTTCTGATGCTCTGCGGGTCTCCGATGGATAATAATGTGTCTCTTGTTAAGAAGGGCTTCTCCGCTGTTATGAATGATAATAATATATATATAATTGATATTGCATATGCAAAAAACTGGAGGGCGGAGCTGGCAGCCTCGTATATCTATGACAACGTGGACAAGGTAAAAATAGCAGATGCAATAATGTTTGGAAATGATGATCTGGCAACTCAGGGAGTAAGGGCATTATCAGAAAAACGTCTTATTGACAAGGTGAAGGTTGTAGGGCAGGATGCTGACTTGGCAGCCTGTCAGCGTATAGCGGAGGGTACGCAGCTGATGACTGTGTATAAGCCGGTGGATAAGCTTGCAAAGCAGGCAGCCGAGTATGCGGTAAAGCTTATACAGGGGAATAAGCTGGAAGATATGCAGACAATATATGACGGCACCTATGACGTTCCTTATATTGCCCTTGAACCAATTGCCGTGAACAGGGATAATATGGATGAAGTTATCATAGACAGCGGCTTTCATTTGAAGGAGGATGTATATTTAAATGTTCCTCAGAATAAGCGCTGATTTTAAGCCCGGCTTTAGCATATGATAGGATTTTTTTGCGGGAGGCTAGCACAAAAACAGACTGATACCGGATAATCCTTAATTTTGCTGATATATAAATGATGAAAATTTGCAGAAGGTCGCAAACAAAGTCCTATAAGCATTGTGTTATATTTGTTTCATAAAAGATATATCAGATGATTTTTAAGGAGGATTTACAATGAAAAGAAGGTTATTAAGCTCAATTGTTTGTTTGTCTTTATTAGCTGTATTGTTTGCCGGCTGTGGTAAAACTGCGGATAACGGAGCTGCTGCTTCCTCGGGCTCACCGACCTCGGCAAAAACAGGAACAATCGGTGTAGCTATGCCTACAAAGGATTTACAGCGCTGGAATCAAGACGGCGCAAATATGGAAAAGGAACTGAAAGCCGCAGGCTACAAGGTTGATTTGCAGTATGCAAGTAATGATATACAGACTCAGGTTTCTCAGATTGAAAATATGATTGCAAATCAATGTGACCTTTTAGTAATAGCTTCAATCGACGGTGATTCTCTCGGAACAGTTCTGGCTCAGGCAAAGGAGAAAAACATTTCTGTAATAGCGTATGACCGTTTGATTATGAATTCAGATGCTGTTTCATACTATGCTACCTTTGATAACTATATGGTTGGTACAAAACAGGGACAATACATCGAAAAGGCATTGGATCTGGCAAATGCCGCAGGCCCCTTCAATATGGAAATATTTACAGGAGACCCGGGAGATAACAATGCAAAATATTTCTATAACGGTGCAATGGATGTTCTGAAGCCTTATATTGATTCAGGCAAGTTGGTTGTCAAGTCAAAGCAGGTTGATTTTGCTACAGTAGCCACAGCTAACTGGGCAACTGAAACAGCTCAGTCAAGAATGGAAAATATCATTTCCTCCTTCTACGCAGACGGAACAAAGCTTGATGTAGTCCTTTGCTCAAACGATTCTACGGCTCTTGGAGTTACAAATGCGTTAACCGCATCATATAAAGGCTCGTGGCCGGTTATAACAGGTCAGGACTGTGATATTGCAAATGTTAAGAACATGATTGCCGGAAAGCAGTCAATGTCAATATTCAAGGATACCCGTACCTTAGCTTCTCAGGTTGTTAAAATGGTTGATGCTGTTATGAAGGGCGGAAAAGCAGAAGTTAATGATACCAAGAGCTATGACAACGGAACAGGAATTATTCCTTCATACCTCTGTGAGCCGGTATTTGCAGATAAGGACAATTACAAGGAGTTATTGGTTGATTCGGGATATTATACCGAAGCTCAATTGAAATAGCACAAGGGCAATCTGATACAAAGGGTATAAGGCAGCTGAGGATAATATAAAAGTCAATTACTATCGGCCAAAGTCAAAATAAAACTGTGTTTTATAGCTTATATGCTTAATTCAACTAAATAGATGATAGTCATATCGCCGCGATACTTATATCATCGTGAAGGCTTGAACTGTAATTGACTTTAGGATAATTTTTTCATAATAAAATAACAGGCAGGAATAATTCCTGCCTGTTATTTTAACCAAATATTATCTGGTTGGTCTTGATATAAAAGCGTAATTAAAATTTGGGAGGTATGAGCTTGGCTAAGGTGATACTTGAAATGAAAAATATAACCAAGACTTTCCCTGGAGTTAAAGCACTTGACAACGTTAACTTAAAGGTTGAAGAGGGAGAAATACATGCTCTAGTAGGTGAGAACGGTGCGGGGAAATCCACACTTATGAATATATTAAGCGGTGTTTATTCTTATGGCTCATATGAAGGGGATATAGTGTATGATGGGGATATATGCAAATTTTCAAGGATTGTTGACAGTGAATCAAAGGGTATAGTTATAATTCATCAGGAGCTGGCACTAATACCTTATATGACAATCGGAGAAAATATGTTTCTTGGGAATGAAAGGGGAAAAGCCTTTGCAATTAACTGGAATGATACTTATGGCGAGGCGGATAAGTATCTTCGCATAGTGGGTCTGCAAGAATCCTCCAGAACATTGATTAAGGATATAGGTGTCGGTAAGCAGTCTCTGGTAGAAATAGCAAAGGCTCTAGCAAAGAATGCAAGCTTACTTATTCTGGATGAGCCGACCGCATCGTTAAATGATAAGGATTCCAGAGCTCTTCTGGATCTGCTGCTTCAATTTAAAAAGCAGGGAATGACTTCAATCATTATATCTCATAAATTGGAGGAAATATCATATGTAGCAGACAAAATCACTGTTATTCGTGACGGAGCAACTATCGAGACATTGGACAAAGCCGCGGATAAAATTACGGAGGACAGGATAATTCGAGGAATGGTGGGGAGAAGCATCTCTGACCGGTATCCTGTCAGAGAGAAAGAAAATATCGGGGAGATTGCTCTTAAAATAGAAAACTGGAATGTATACCATCCTCTTTACACTGAACGTAAGGTGGTTGACAACGTAAGCATGACCGTAAGAAAAGGAGAGGTGGTAGGAATTGCAGGCCTTATGGGTGCAGGCCGCACAGAGCTGGCTATGAGCGTATTCGGAAAGAGCTATGGAACAAATATCTCCGGCAGGATTGCTATTAATGGCAAGGAAGTTAATTTACACGGCGTAAGCGATGCAATTAAGCACAAGTTGGCATACGTTACCGAGGACAGAAAGGGAAGCGGTCTGATTATGTCCAATTCCATAAAGCATAACACTACTCTTGCTAATTTAGCGGGGGTCAGCAGCAGGGGAGTTATTGACGAGGATAAGGAGTACCGGGTGGCTGTTGCCCAGAAGGAGAAGCTAAATGTAAGATGTTCAGGCGTTGAACAAAAAGCCGGCAATTTAAGCGGCGGTAACCAGCAAAAGGTATTATTAGCCAAATGGATGTTTGCTGATCCTGATATCCTTATTTTGGATGAACCAACCAGAGGCATAGATGTGGGTGCAAAATATGAAATTTATTGTATTATCAATAAATTAGTTGCTGAGGGTAAGTCGGTTATTATGATATCTTCAGAGCTTAATGAAGTAATAGGTATGTGCAGCCGTATTTACATTATGGATGAAGGGAAATTTGTCGGCGAAGTCTCGGGGGCTGAAGCTACTCAGGTGAATATAATGGCGCATATTTTGAAAAAAAGAGGTAAAGGAGCATAGAGCATGAATAAAACAAAGGTTATTTCATTTATAAAATCAAATACGATGATACTTATGCTGATTCTGGTTACGTTGTTTTTTGTCTGGCAAACCGGCGGAAAGATATTATTTCCGCAAAATATAAGTAACCTGATTGCTCAGAATGCATATGTGTTTATCTTGGCAACAGGCATGCTGCTGTGTATTCTTACAGGCGGTAACATAGATCTTGCGGTAGGTTCAATTGTTTGCTTTGTAGGTGCGGTCGGAGCAAAATTGATGGAGACCTATGATGTTAACTGGATTATTGCGGTTGCTTTTATGCTGGTCATGGGTATTGCAATAGGTGCATGGCAGGGCTTCTGGATTGCTTATGTCAGGGTGCCTCCCTTTATTACAACCTTGGCAGGCATGTTTATTTTCAGGGGACTTTCTAATGTGGTTTTGCAGGGGCTGACAGTTTCATTAACCGATAAAGCCTTTATAAGAACCTTCGGAGGCGGAGCGAACTGCTATATTCCGGATTTCTTGGGCGGTGATGGGTTTAATGTAACGGCTATGCTGGCAGGTATTCTTACATGTATAATATTTTTGGCTGTAAAAATCAAAGGCAGGATTGAAAAAGCCAAAAAAGGATATGAGATGGAATCCATTGTGGCGATGATTACAAGGTCGGCTGTTATTTCAGCGGTTGTACTGGTATTTTCTTATGAGCTGGCACTTTACAGAGGTATTCCAACTGCCCTTGTTATTGTTGCAATTGTTGTTCTGGCATATGCATATATAACGGCAAAGACTACACTTGGCCGGCATTTTTATGCAGTGGGCGGTAATGAAAAGGCTGCAAAGCTTTCAGGCATTGATACAAATAGGATTTATTTCTTTGCATATACAAACATGGGATTCTTATCTGCCTTGGCAGGCATGATGACAATTGCCCGTATGACTTCAGCACAGCCTACTTACGGGCAGAACTATGAAATGGATGCTATCAGCTCCTGCTTTATCGGCGGTGCATCTGCATACGGCGGAACAGGTAAGGTGTCAGGAGTTATAATAGGTGCGGTATTTATGGGTGTAATCAATCTCGGAATGAGTATTATGGGGGTTGATGCCAATTACCAGAAGGTTGTCAAGGGAGGGGTTCTTCTGGCAGCTGTTATATTTGATGTTGTATCTAAAAAGAAAAATGGTTGATATCTATAATAAACAAACTCCTTTTTGGCGTTATATAGTCAATCAGGAGTTTTTGCTTTGTAATTTTCCAAATTCAAAATGCGTTCAAAATTAGCTTAAAAGCTTGATTCGACTATCAAGATGATATAAATATCGTCTCAAAGGCTTGAACAGTAGCTGACTTTAGTCAATTCGTAAATTTCTTATCGTAAAAATCATTATACTAAAGCTGATATAGCCGTCATATAATTATAAAAATTAAAACAGCGGGAAAATATTCATATAAAAGTATGTTACAAATTATTACATTTTTCTATTTCCATATATTCCAGATACTCTATTCGAATAGTTTATATTGTTAAGGTAAAAATATTTAATAAATCAATATTTTTAATGAAGCAGCAAAACAGGTTTCTGTTTAAATTCTGCTTTGTATGTTTTCACTGAGTCAATTATTACCGGACGGGTATTTTATCGTGCGGGGTTCTGAAAAGTAATTGACTTTTAGTTAATTGCATTGAAATTTACAGATTTAATTCGACATAATATGGAGCAAGGTCAATTACCAGCGGCCGATATAAATAAAGTCGAAGGCTTGAACCGTAATTGATTTTAGTCACACAACAAAATTTGAAAGGATGGATCTGATGAAAGCTGTGATTATGGCAGGCGGAGAGGGCTCAAGATTAAGACCCTTGACCTGTAACCGTCCAAAGCCTATGGTACCAATTGTTAACAAGCCTGTAATGGAACATATTATTGAACTATTAAAGAAACATGGTATTAAGGATATTGCAGTTACACTTGCGTACATGCCTCAAATTATTAAAGACTATTTTGGAGATGGAAGTGAATTTGGAGTTAATTTAAAATATTATACGGAAGAAAATCCCTTGGGAACTGCCGGAAGTGTAAAAAATGCGGAAGCTTTCCTGAATGAAACCTTTATTGTTATCAGCGGTGATGCATTGACTGATATAAAGCTGGATAGAGCTTTGGAATTCCACAAAAAAAGTGAGGCTTTGGTAACTCTTGTTTTGAAAAAGGTAGAAAACCCTATTGAGTATGGCGTTGTTGTTACTCATCAAAACGGAAGAATAAGCCGTTTTCTTGAGAAGCCAAGCTGGGGAGAGGTTTTCAGTGATACGGTGAATACCGGTATTTATGTCATCGAGCCGCAAGTTTTAAGCTGCATAAAGGAGAATCAGATTTTTGACTTCAGCAAGGATTTGTTTCCGGTTCTTTTAGAACAGAATAAACCAATGTTTGGCTATGTTACAGAGGATTACTGGTGTGATATAGGTGATATGGATGCATATATAACCGTACACAATGATATATTGGACAGAAAAGTGAATGTCAGGCTAGATGAAAAGGAAGTAAGGCAGGGGGTTTGGATTGGCGAAGGGGCCGAAGTTGAAAAGGATGCCATAATTAAACCTCCGGTATTGATTGGCAGAAATGCGGTAATCAAAAGCGGCAGCACGGTAGGAAGCTATTCCGTAATAGGAGAATCAAGCCATATACATGAAAACAGCTCAATTAAAAAAAGTATCTTGTGGAAGGGCTGCACATTAAAAAACCAAACACAGCTCAGAGGTTGCATTCTGTGCAATAAGGTACAGCTGAGAGAGAATGCGGCGGCATTTCAGGGCTCTGTCGTAGGGGATAATTGTATTGTAGGCAGGTGCTCTGCCATAAAGCCTGATATAAAGGTTTGGCCAAACAAGCACATTGAGGCGGGAACAGATGTGAATTCAAACTTAGTATGGGGTTCAAAGTATTCTAAGAATTTATTCGGAAACAGAGGGGTTTCGGGAGAAATAAATATGGATATAACCCCTGAATTTGCGTCAAAGCTTGGGGCAACCTACGGTGCCATATGCAGCAAGGATTCGAAAATAGCTGTTTGCTGTGATGACATTGATGCATTAATAATGGTGAAAACATCATTAATGTCAGGCTTAATGTCCTCAGGAACAGAAGTTTATGATATTGGGACAGGACTATTGCCTGTCACAAGGTCTGCTATAAGGTTTTATAATCTGAACGGAGGCATCCATATTTCTGCATTCGGAAAAGAAAATGATATGCTTGTAATAGATGTTTTAAACAGCTTGGGAAGTAATATAAACAGAAATGAAGAGAGAAAAATTGAGAACTTTTTTGTAAGAGAGGATTTTGTACGCTGCTCCTTCAATGAAATTAAGCCAATTGTAGCAATTCCAGACCACAGTGTTTACTATGTGCAGACAATCCTTAACGGAGTTCTTGCAAAAGAGCATGGCTTTAAAATTGCTGTGATAGCCAAGTCCAATTATCTGAAAAGTATTATTGAAAAGATTTTTGCCGGACTTAAATGTGAGATTGAGTTTATAAATCCTAATACGGACAGGATTCACAAAAGAAGTGAAAGTATTTTTTCAGATATTAAGGCCCTTACCGGCAAGGTTAGTCAGGGAGGGTTTGATGTTGGAGTGTATTTTGAAAATTCCTATGAAAAAATAATGCTTGTTGATACTAAGGGCAGGGTTATAACCGACGATTTGTATATTGCTCTGATATCCTTGATTCATCTTAAAAAGACAAAAGGAAATACGGTGGTTGTGCCGTTGAATGCCAGCGGGGTAATTGAAAAAATGGCAATGCAGAACAACGGAAAGGTTATCAGAACTAAGACCTCAACAAAAGAGCTTATGGGGAAAATGCTCTGTGACGAGAACAGAGAAAAATTAAATGATTTCTTTGCCATGAATTTTGATGTGATTGAAGGCTTGGTGAAAATAATTGATTATATGGCTGATAATAATTTAAAGCTTAGTGAAATAGTTGATATGATACCGGATTTTCATATTTTAAAGAAAGAGGTCAAATGTCCCTGGTCGGCAAAGGGAAAGGTAATAAGAGCAATAATTGAGGAGAACGAAGGCGCTGATATTGAAACAACCGAGGGAGTGAAGGTCCTCAGTGACAAGGGCTGGGTTCTGGTGCTGCCGGACGCCGAGGAGCCGGTATGCAAGGTAATCAGTGACGGATATTCAGAGGAATTTGCCAATGAATTGACGGATATATATGTAAATAAGGTAAAGGCAATCAGCAACGATAATGTCAGCAACAGATAAATTATAAAGCTGCAAGTAAAATCAGACGGTGTATGGGATATGCAAAACTGCGGTTGAAAGCAGAAAACAAAGGCACTCTAAAAAAGACCGTTGCGGAGGCCGGAACAATAATTGAATTTAGTTATATAAAAAAGTGGCTGGGATCTCATAATTTCAGCTCTTCAATCGCTTTATCCAAGAAGATTTTTCCGTCCAAATGCTCAATTTCATGACAAAAGCATTTGGACATTTCTCCTTCTCCGGACAGCAAAATTTCCTCGCCATATTCATTCCAAGCCTGTATGGTTACTTGCCGGGGACGGATAGTTTTTACAAAGCGGTTCGGAAAGCTCAGGCAGCCTTCGATACATTCCTGCTCACCGCTGTATCCTATAATTTGTGGATTTACGAGTTTTAAGTATTGATTGCAATAATCTATAACCACCAATCTCCTCAAAATGCCAATTTGATTTGCCGCCAGCGCAGCACCATTTTCTGTATGCTGCAAGGTGTCCATCATATCATTTAGGATACTGCGTATCCTGTCATCGGCTGCTTCTACCTTGCGGCATTTCTTAGACAGAACTGGATCACCGTCGTAACGGATTTGTCGGATTGCCATAGCTTTACCTCCTGCTGCTTTCTGCTCTGGATTTACGGGTGCTTTCCTCGAATAAAAAAACTTCCTCAATTGAGCATGAAAATACTCTTGCAATTTCATATGCCAGCCAGATGGAAGGCTCAAATTTTTCTGCTTCTATTGCAAGAATAGCCTGTCTGGAGGCTCCGACAAGTTCACCCAATTGCTCCTGGGTAAGTCCCTTTGCTTCACGCAATTCTTTGATACGATTTTTCATATTGTTCTCCTTGCGTAATGTTAACCTTACATAAGGATATCATGGCCCTTGGTATAAAGTCAATATTACATAACAAATTATGATATAAAAAAGACAGTGTAAATAGTATTTTAACTTAAAACCGGTACTATATTATATACGGGGATATTTAAAGCATGAAAGCTATTAAAAACTTGTTTTTAGTATAGTATTTATTATCTGAATTTGGTAAAATGATAATAAATTAAAGGAGGTTTCTAATGACAAACGAGGAATTTCAAAATTTGGTTCTTGAAGAGCTTAGAAGCATAAAAATTGATATAAGAGGCTTAAAAGAAGGCCAAAGAAAGCTTGAGCAGGGTCAAAGCTCACTTGAAGAAGGCCAAAGAAAGCTTGAGCAGGGTCAAAGCTCACTTGAAGAAGGCCAAAGAAAGCTTGAGCAGGGTCAAAAAAGGCTTGAAAACAAGTTGGATGCGGTATATAACCAAACTGCTGATTTGACTGAATTCAGGACAGAAGCTAATATGAAGCTTGACAGTATAATTGAAAACAATAAATCAATCCACGAAATGCTTGGGGAGCATGAGATATCAATAAGAACTCTAAGAAGAAAGCCGGTATAAATTTAAATAGCGGTATTAGGTTTTTACATGATTTGGTAATAAAAAATTGGCAATAATATATTACCTGAGCACCAAATAATTTTCTTCCGGCAGACTTGTTATAATGACATCTGTTACTGACTTATTTACCTTCAAAGTTAAGGCCTTGAAACATGCCGTGATTAGCCATATAGCAGTGCAGGCCATTAAGAACATGGCGTTTGTGCCCGCTCCATTTAGGCTCAACTAAATGCTTACGGTTTCCGTCTCCGGTTATTCTGTGAATAACCATATCGGGAGGTATTCGTGTAATTGCTTCTGCAACCCATTCTATATATGTCAGCTCATTCAGCAAGGGAAATGGTTTTTCCGAATAGTCTTTATATAAGGGACTGTCGTCCAAGATATGCAGCATGGACATTTTTAATCCGTTTAGGGTCTGCTTTGCCACATAATCTATGGTTTCCATAAAATCGGAATAATTTTCGCCCATAAGCCCTACAATCAAATGGACAATAATAGGGACATTAACGCTATTCAACATTGAAACTGCATTTTCATAAACATATAAATCATATCCCCGTCCGAAAAGCTCTGCCGTTTTTTGATGGATTGTTTGAAGACCAAGCTCAACCCATAAAGGCTTGATCCGGGATAAACGTTCAAGCTCTTTTATCATGTCAGGTGAGAGACAATCAGGTCTTGTACCGACAGACAATCCGAGAATTCTTTCATCAGTAAGGATTTCTTCATAGACAGGAACTAATTTTTCCACAGGGCCATAAGTGTTGGTAAATGATTGCAAATATGCAATGTAACCATCTGAGCTGCTTTTTGCGGCCACCATTTCAACAGCTGAATCAATTTTTTTATGAATAGCTGTTTCTCCCGCTATGGCAAAATCGCCGGAGCCTTTTGCCGAGCAAAAGGTACAGCCTCCGGTGCCTTTTGTGCCGTCTCTGGTAGGGCAGGTACACCCGATATCCAAAGAAATTTTATATACCTTGCGGCCAAAAATTTTCTGATAATAATTATTAACTGAATTATATGGCTTGCTATCTGGCCAAAGCTTCATATTTTACCTCTTATACAAATAAAGTGTCAAGAATACATTTTAGCATATCCTTAATAGGGTGTCATTATAAAATGATGCTTTAAAATAAATGGTACTATCTTCTACATGTCAGACGTATTAAACTTCTGTTACATTTTTTTAATTTGAATAACCCGCCAGAAATATATATAATAAATAGGTATAAATACTCAGTATAATTTTAAAAATACGGGGTATTAATGCGAGGATTTACTACCCTTTCAGAGGGCATCTACGGAGGTTTTCTACGACAGTAAACTTTCTTTGTATTGGTATAGTTTTTCTACGATATGTGCGGAAGATTATTTTGCAGAAATTGGAGCTGATTATATGAAGAAGATGAAAGAAATGCTTTCGATTGTACTGGGAATTGCATCATTAATTGGAGTCTCCTTGCCTGCTTATGCACCGAATAATGTAGTTGAAGAGATTATAAGTACATATATTCCGGTTAATGAGGCAGACGGAAATTCTACCTATGTAGCATTAGGGGACTCCATTACTACGGGATATGGCTTGGAAAGCTTTGACGGCAATGACATAGAGAACAAATCAAGTGAAAAGAGCTTTGTTAATAAGCTTGGAAATAAGTTGGGCAAGGAAGCTGTAAATTTAGGAATAGACGGAATAGATTCCACAAGATTTTTGCAGGTGATTTCCAATCCTGTGACAGAAGAACAGCAAGCTGTCATATCTCAAATAGAAAATGCAGGGATTATAACAATATCAATTGGCGGAAATGATGTGTTCTTGGCATTAGCAGAGGTATTAAACGGTAAATTGGGAGAGGGCAGGAGTATTTTTAATGCAACTAAGCAGGAAATACTTAAGGTAACGGTTGAGTTTCTTTTTAATAAAAGTGCTAAAGACAGCCTGAAGGAAAAGGTGTCGGCAGCTACCGAAACCTTTGTGGGAAATCCGGCAAATAATAAAGAGGGTAACTTTGCGGATATAATAAAGGCTGTAAAAAAGCTGAATCCTGATGCTCAAATTATAGTGCAGACAATATATAAACCTTATGATTTACAAATAACAAGCTTTTGCAACACAGCGATTGAGGATATGAATGCAAAAATAATTAAAGATTCTGAAAATGGGAAAAATTATTTGGTGGCTGATGTATATTCGGCTTTTGAAAAGGCCGGATCGGAAACTGCACTTATAAATGCCGATTCGGGGAAAACCTTTGATCCGCACCCCACAGCCAAGGGGCATGAGGTTATTTATACGGTTATTGCGGCGGCTTTGCAAAACAATACCTTGCCATACCGCATAAAAGCTTCTATTGTCAACGGAAAGCTTACTGACAAGGTTTTAGACGGAGAACTGATTTTAACCGTAACTCCGGAAGAAGGCTATAAAGTACCTAAAAATATTTCAGTGGCAATTGGAAGCGATGCTAAAAAAACGCTGGCTGTGGACTCAAACGGCAAAGCAGCAATGCCTGTGGCTGATATTGGGACGGATATTGCCGTCAGTGGTATTTGCAGCAATTGAAGGCTTTTATAGCTTGTTTTGATAACATTGAGGGCCAATGGAGAACAGCAGATAATTAACATAATATATTAATTGTATTACAAAGGGCATGATATAGAACGTATCTATTTCATGCTTTTTATTATATAAGCCGAGTAAAAGAAGGTATTTGAAAAATTTTTAGAAATATTGTTAAAAAAGTACTTGAAAAGAAATTAATAGTAACGTAAGATATAATATTATAGGGACTTAATGTACGTTGTGTAAAATAATAACAGTGAAATTAAATAAACATTGTAGTCTTGATTTTCATTTATAGTATCATAATAAATCACAGGTAAAAATAAAGGAGAATTATGAATACAAATAATATAGGATTAAAAAGTAAATCATTTTTTGCAAAATTTACTTCAATATTTTCATCTTCAGCTAACAAATTATTTAAGAGGAAAATGATTGATGGTGGCAAAAAGAGTCCGGATAAAGTTTCAGGCTTATCCGGAAGGTTTGTATTTCTTAGAAGATTTAAGATTAAAACCAGATTGATTGCATCCTTTGTTTTGTTGTTAATTGCTGTGATTTCGGTTACCGGCATATTTTCTTACAATTCCTCAACAGAGACAATTGATGATAAAGTAAAAAGATATTCCCTGCAGGTTATGGATCAAACCGGTGTCGTATTGGAAAACAAGATAAACAGAATGGAAGAATACATCAATGACATAGGCTTGGACAGAAATATTCAGAATGCGGTATTGAAGTATAATACAGGAAGTGCATTTGATCAGTATGAGCAGGTTAAAATTATTACAGAATATTTGATGACAAAGTTTGTTGATGCGGATGATGTGGATTATTGTGCAATAATACATGGAGAGGATTTTTCCCAAGTTCAGGTTTTTAACCGGGGACAGGCAGAGCTTGATGAAGAAAAAGCAGCCAAGACGGATGCACAGCGTTTACAATGGTCTTATATGGATTTTGTGCAATCGGGTAAAACAGTCAGCTATTATGGAATCCTTCAAAATGTAAAGGGTGTCACCAGCGGGGGGGTAATAGCAAAAATGGTATTAATCCCTAAAACAAATTATCTTGCCAGCGGGTTTGAAGGCTTGGATATCGGAAAAGATCAGGAAACAAATAAAATATTTCCGGTGTTTGTTGTAGACAGTGAAGGAACAATATTGGCATCCAGAAATACGGAAAGTTATGCCGTTGATTCTTCAAATGATAATTCTAAGCTTATTGCTGGTGAAATAAAAAAAATAGCTGCCGCCGATTCAAAAAACAAGTCGGGAAATCTGGATATTAGTGTCAGTGATGCTGACAGCCTGGTTACATACTCAAGAATAGGCAATAAGGATTGGTATGTTGTGTCTGTAATTCCATATGAGTATTTAAATAGTGCGGCTAATGAGCTGAGAACGAAAATAATTTTTATCGGATTTATTTGTATTATAGCGGCATTCTTATTATGCCTGTTTATTGCCAGAAGCGTGTCAAAGCCTTTAAGCAAGCTGGTGGCCATTATGAAAAAGGCAAAAATGGGTGATTTGACAAACCATGTAAAGGATAACGGAAAAGATGAAATTGCAGATGTCTGTAATAATTACAACGACATGATTTCAAATATATGCTTGCTTATACAGAAGGTGAAGGAGTCCTCTCTGCATGTCTTTTCTTCGGCAGACAAGATAGCAACAGCATCAGAACAGACATACTCGGTTTCAGAACAGGTTTCTCAATCAATACAGGAAATGGCTATGGGTTCAACAGACCAAGCTTCAGAGATAAACGACAGTGTTGCGGATATAAGTAAATTGTCTGAAGGAATTGCCTTCGTTGAGGAAAATGTGGCTAAGGTAATATCGATAGCAAGCAGAATAAGCGGATTAAATGAAAATGCGGCAAGCACTATTAATGAACTCAACTTGAAATCGGCTCAGGTAAGTGATACTACAAATAAAGTGTATACCAACATAAATGATTTAAGTAATAGTATGAAGGAAATTCAGAAAATACTTAAAATGCAGAATACTATTTCTGAGCAGACCAATCTTTTAGCCTTGAATGCATCTATTGAAGCAGCACGTGCAGGCGATGCGGGAAAGGGCTTTGCGGTTGTAGCAAGCGAGGTCAGCAAGCTTGCAGAAAAATCAAAGGAATTTAACAGAGTTATAAATGGTATTATTTCTTCTATAGGTCATAAAACTGATGATACTGTAGGTGAGGTGCTTAAATCTAATGAAGTGGTTAATGAACAGATAAATGCCGTTAAGGGTACGGAAAAGCTGTTTGACACGGTGTTTGGATCTATGGAAGAAGTATTGGCAAATATCGGTATTACTGAAAAGTCAGTGGCAGACATAATGAAATCAAAAGATAATGTACTGGAATCAATAGAAAATATATCTGCGGTTGCACAGGAGTCGGCAGCTGCAACAGAGCAGATTACAGCAAGCACTCAGGAGCAGATTACAGCAGCGGAAGAGCTGTCAAATCAAGCTAAGGATCTGAAAGAATTAGCCGAAGCATTAAATACAGAAATTACTAAATTTAGAATATAATAATTGAATATATTTTAAATAATAACAGGAGTATCGGTTCACTGACCGGTACTTTTTTTATATCCAAATTTTAAGTCCTTCCAACTCCTTTATTCGGACAAAAAATTAAAGCTGTGAAAAAAAATTGCCGATGCAGGTGAAGCTTTGAAAGCTATTTGCAATGGTAAACAGATGCATTTCCTTAGTTGAAATTCAAGGATTTTGTGTATATGTAATTTTATCATTTATTTGAAAACCCTTGAAAAAACTTTCTTGGTGAAGTATTATATATTGTAAGACATAAATCGACATAATTTGGTATAATGTGACTAAAATTAATTGCTTTCACCTTCAGATGGTAGCAATTAACTAGAAAATATGTGAGGAGGCTCTATATTTAATAATATTATCAAAAAAATACATATTGTCTTATGCACAGTATTAAGGAGGAGATCTTATGATGAAATCCGTAAAGCCGAAGTTCGAGAAAATTAAAGCATTAGTTAAATCAGTTGGTTCAGCACTTATTTCTGTGATAAATAGGCTGATTGCAAAAAGAAAACAGCATGGTAACGGTAAAGGAAAAAAACCAAGCTCCTCAATGTCAAAGAAAATTATTTTTTTACGCAGATTTAAAATTAAAACAAGACTGATGGCATCCTTTGTTCTTTTGTTGGCAGCTGTAATAGTCATTATAGGGGTATACTCATATAATACGTCAACAAATGCAATTGATGAAAAAGTCAAAAATTATTCATTGCTGGTTATGAAGCAAACAGGTATTGTACTTAAAAATGAAGTGAACAGAATGGAAACATATGCAAATGAAATCGGGTTCGACAGTAATATTCAGGAGGCAATAGTAAAATATAAGTCTGGAACTGATTTTGATAAGTTTGAGCAAGTCAGAACAGTTCAAAAGTTTCTGAAGACAAAATATTTGAATACTAAGGGGGTACGCTATTGTGCCCTGCTGTATGGCGATGATTTTTCTCATATAGATACCTATTCCGATAATTCATCGGAGCTGCAAACTGAAAAATTTATTCAAAAGACTATTGATAAGCTGGAATGGACGAATATCCAGTTTACAAAGTCAAAAAAGGAAATAAGTCTTTTTGGAATTCAGCAGGATATGAGAGGTATTTACATAGGCTCAACTATAGCGAAGATAGTGATTATACCTGAAGAAAATTATCTTGCTGAAGCCTTTGAGGAGCTAAATATCGGAACAGATTTAAAAACAAAGGAAGCCTTTCCGATATTTGTTGTAGACAGTACCGGAAAGCTTGTAGCGTCAAGAAGCACTGAAGCATACCCGGTTAATTCTGCAAATGAAAACTCCAAGCTTATTGCCGATAAGCTTACAAAGCTTACTGCTAAAAGCAAGGGTAACGTAACAGCTAATACGGATATTGAGCTAAATGGAGCAAAAAGTCTTGTTACATATTCGAAAATAAGTGAAAATAAGGATTGGTATGTTGTATCGGTCATACCATATGATTATTTAAATAGCTCTGCTAATGCATTGAGGACAAAAATAAGTGTTATTGGATTTGTTTGTATTATTATGGCATTTTTATTGTGTGTATTTATTGCAAGAAGTGTTTCAAAGCCTTTGGGCAGGCTTGTTCTAACCATGAAAAAAGCAAAGGGCGGAGATTTGACGGATAAATTGGCAGACTACGGATATGATGAGATATCGGATGTTTGCAGCAATTACAATGATATGCTGGAGAATATAAGTACACTTATTGCAAAGGTAAGAAATACTTCCCAGCGGATTTTTTCATCAGCGGGGAAAATATCTACAGCTTCGGAATCCACTTATTCGGTATCCGGACAAGTTGCTCAGACAATAGGAGAAATAGCTAAGGGTGCGACGGAGCAAGCAACGGAAATAAGTGAAAGTGTTAATATCATGAATAAGCTGTCTGACGGTATAGCAGTGGTTGATGAAAATGTGACAAAAGTAACGGCTATAGCTAACCGGATTAGCGGACTGAACACCGATGCCGCCGGTACTATCGGCAAGCTTAATGATAAGTCGGTGCAGGTAAGTGAAACTACAGGCAAGGTTTTTTCAAATATTAATGACCTGAGTAATAACATGAATGAGATACAAAAAATTCTTAAAATGCAGATTGCCATTTCGGAACAGACTAATTTGTTAGCCTTGAATGCATCTATTGAAGCGGCACGAGCGGGTGAAGCCGGCAGGGGATTTGCTGTTGTGGCAAGTGAGGTCGGAAAGCTGGCGGAAAAATCAAAAGAGTTTAACAGAGTGATAAATGGCATTATTTCTTCTATAGAACGAAAGACGGAGGATACCGTAAGAGAGGTACTAAAGTCTAATGAAGTGGTTAATGAGCAGATAAATGCCGTTAAGGAAACGGAAGTTTTATTTGACACTGTATTCAGTGCGATGGGGGAGGTAGTATCCGATATTGGAAAAACAGAGTCGTCGGTTGAAAATATAATGACAGCAAAAAATGATGTGCATGACATAATTCAAAACATATCAGCTGTAGCAGAACAATCGGCAGCCACAACCGAAGAAATTTCAGCAAGTACCCAGGAGCAGATAGCCTCAGCTGAGGATTTGGCTTATCAGGCAAAAGAGCTTAATGAGCTTGCCGAAGCTTTGAACAGTGAAATCTTAAAGTTTAAGACACAATAGAAACGGTAACTCTGCTGATCTTACATTACAGCATCCGGAAAACAAGTAAAAGCCCCTGAAGCATTTTTATAAGCATATAAAAGCTTCAGGGGTTTTTGGCAATATATAAACAGTATCTGCAATTGTATTGATTTTCGTTAGATGGTAAAATATATTACTAAAGGGAATTGCTTTTAAAAGCCTGTTAGTGATAAAATATTCTAATAAGCTGTTTTTACGCAGCTGTCAATGAAAACACACAAGAAGCAAATAAAAAGCAGGGAAGGTAAAATACAGCTGTCTAAAATTGAAAAAAGGGGGAACCGGGTCTTTGCCGTAATATTAGCAGTTGATATTGTATATTGTGGCATTGACATAATTTATGAATAAGAAAAAAGTTACAGCAAAAGCAATTTGTCTGCTTGCAGCGTTTACATTTACTACAACAGGAACCTTTGCCGCAAGCGGTATGGTTTTAAATATTGACGGCAAGCAGGTGGAAGATTCAATCAAGGTTATAGACGGAAGGCAGTACATACTTTTGGACAGTCTGGCTGATAATCTGGAAGCAGTAACAGTTGACAGGGATAATAAGTCAATAGAAATAAATTCCGATACAAATAGAATTGCCGGAGTAATTTCAAAGGTCAGCCCGTCGGTAGTCGGTATTATCGGAAAACTAAAGGAAAGCAGCTCCGATTATAACGAAGGTGCAGATAACATGATTTTTGGCACAGGAGTTATTTACAGGAGCAATGGATATATAATTACAAATGCGCATGTTGTCAAGGATATGGATTCTATTGTGGTTGTGCTGTCAAACAGCAAGGCTTACATGGCAAGGCTTAAAGCAATAGATGACAGCTTGGATTTGGCTGTTATTAAGGTTGACAAAGGAGGACTTCAGCCGGCAGTCTTCGGGGATATATCAGATGTTGCCGTAGGGCAGGAAGTTGTCGCCATAGGAACTCCCTTGTCCTTTAATTTAAGAAATTCTGCCACAAAGGGTATCATAAGCGGAATGAACAGGTCGGCAGACGGCGAGTACAG
Organism: Ruminiclostridium sufflavum DSM 19573; assembly: GCF_003208175.1. Lineage (GTDB taxonomy): Bacteria > Bacillota > Clostridia > Acetivibrionales > DSM-1351 > Ruminiclostridium > Ruminiclostridium sufflavum. Next base: position 121,483 of record NZ_QKMR01000011.1, read on the forward strand.
ATTTATTCAGTCAGATGCGGCTATAAATGGAGGAAACAGCGGCGGGCCGCTGGTAAATATGAAAGGGGAGGTTATAGGCATCAATTCTGTAAAGCTCATTGGATTCGGTGTCGAAGGTCTTAATTTCTCTATTCCCATAGACACAGTGAAGTATGCCGTAAAGCACTTTGAAAAGTTTGGCAAAATTCGCAGGCCGTATCTCGGCGTCAGCTTTACTGACAGCATAACAGCCAAATATGGTCTGCCAAGCACAAGCGAAGGAATAACCGTAAAGGAGATAGAGGAAGGCTCACCTGCAGAGCAGTTTGATATTGAGACAGATGACAAGCTGCTTTCAATTAGCGGAACAAATGTCAACTCAGTCATAGATTATAATGAGGAAATGTTGAAGTATCTTCCGGGTGACAAAGCAACTCTCAAAATAATACGGGATAAAGAGCTGCTAAGCATTGAAGTTGTTTTCGGTGAAAAGGAGTCTGATAATGAATAAAATAAAAGCAATAATATGTATTATTGCCGCAGTGGCTGTTTTTACAGCTTGCTTTTCAAATACATATGCGGCGGATTACGAAAAAATGAATATAGAACTTAAAATCGGCAGCGGCACAGGCAAGATAAACGGAAATACATCAAAGGTTGAAAAGCCTTATATAGAAAATAAAACAGTTATGGTTCCGCTGTCATGGGTGGTTGTGGCAATAGGCGCCGAGATAAACCGGAAAGCCGGCTCAAAAATAGAAATAATATACGGAGAATTGAATGCAGAGCTTACAATTTCAAGCAAAACCTATATTGCAAATTCGGAATCCCGCAAGCTGACAGCCGCGCCGGTGATTAAAAACGGCAGCACGATGGTTCCGCTTGAATTTATAAAAGAAAATTTCCCTGTCAGTGTAACAGAAGATACAAAAAAAGGTGATATAAAAATAATTTTAGAGGATGATGGGGCATTGACCGATTTATCCTTCCTGACAGGAGGAATAAGCAGTAAGAAAATCGGGAACAGCTATTATGGCTGGAGTTTAAGTATACCCTCAGGCTCGAGGATGGTATCTAACAACTATAAGTCAAATAATATCGGCATTATGAATGAAAGCAGGAATTTATACCTGTATGTAAGTGTTGAGTATAAAAAAGACATGGATTTGGAAGCCTTGTTCGATTCTGTTGACATGTATGAAAGCAATATACGGGAGTCAAAACTGGATTTGAAAGCAGATATTCCTTATTTTCAGTATACGGCGTTATCTTCCTATAATGAAGCTTCTCGTGTCAAGGTTTTTGAAAAGGGTGAATTCTTTTATTTTATTGAAATAACAAGTGACGACGAATTTATAACCCCTGAAAAGCTAATGACAGACAAGTATTATGATAATATCGTTAATTCGTTTGATTTAAGCTATAAGGGCAATGAAAAAGGAATTGAGGATATTTCAAAGGTAAAGGATGGAAGAGCCGGCTTTTATAACTATATAAGCTTAAGCAGTACTTCAAAATATTTGGTATGGTCTATGGATATACCGGTAGAATGGGAGGACAGCTCCTCGTTTGTTGACCCTATGTCAACAAGCTTTAGCCTTGACAACAGGCATTATATGAAAGTAACCGCCAAGACTATTGATGAAGGCGCTGATTTAAGCCAGTATGCAGATGAAATAAAAAAACACTATGACAAATACTTCAATCCCAAAATATATTCCTATATCGGATCGGACTCCATGACTATTGCGGGATTGGAAGCTCAAAATCTGAAGTTCAGCCTGAAATACGGAGATAATGTATATCATGTTGATGAGCTATATTTCATTAAGGATGGTTTTGTATATGAGATTTCAATATACCTTTCGGAAAAGGATTATGAAACAACCATAAAGGATTTTATTGATACTGTTGACAAAATGAGCTTTTATACAGTTAATAAGCAGAAATATCAAAAGGATATGGAGCTTTTTGAGAGTAAGTATTCGGGAATCCGGGTTTCACAGCAGGATGATATTTTCAAGTATGTAAATAAGCAGTACAGCTGGTCTGCAAATATTCCCGGCTATTGGCAAAAGTACAGCTATTATGATGACTCGGAAATATCTTTTGTGAATGAAGATACAGCCGCTGCCGTAACTATAAGTGCTGTTGAGAAGGACAGCTACTACGAAGCCGATTCTATCGAAGAAGCACTGGGAATGGATATAATAGAAATGATATATGAGGTTAAGCCTGCCATAAGCATTACAAATGAAAGGGGCCTGCAGGTTAAGAATTATACATACAGGATAGAGGATCCGGAGGATAATATATATACAACTATTATATTCAAGGTACTTGAAAAGGGTGACTATACATATTGCTTCAAAAGCCAGATGTATGACCTGAATGCCACAGACAGTGCAGTGGCTGAAGTCAATGATATATGGAAATCCTTTGAGATGACAGACTAAAGGGTTTCCGCAGTTTGCGTTCATAATTTTTTGTGCGGTACTTGGAGTGGAGGATAGCTTGAGAGAAAAGATACAACCATTGGCATATAGGATGTCTCCCAGAACGATTGAAGAATTTGTGGGACAGGAGCATATAATAGGCAAGGATAAAATGCTATACAGAATGATAAAGGCAGACAGGATAACATCAATTATTCTTTACGGACCTCCGGGTACCGGTAAAACTTCCCTTGCCAGAATAATTGCCAATACCACCGAGTCCAGTTTTGAAAAGCTGAATGCGGTCACATCAGGTGTTGCTGACATAAAAAGGATTGCTGCCGATACCAATAATGCTATGCTGAATCCGAAAGGGAGAACGGTTCTGTTCATTGATGAGATTCACCGCTTTAATAAATCTCAGCAGGATGCACTTTTGCCGTTCGTAGAGGACGGAACAATTGTTTTAATAGGTGCGACAACAGAAAATCCGTTTTTTGAGGTAAACAAGGCACTGATATCAAGGTCAACTGTATTTATGCTGAAGCCTCTTGAAAAAAAAGATATAAAAAAGCTTATATTGAATGCCGTCAAGGATAAGGAAAGAGGTCTCGGCTCCTACAGCATAAATATTTCTGAGGATGCTGCAGATTATTTATGCGAGGTATGCTCCGGAGATGCCAGAACTGCGCTCAATTCTGTTGAACTGGCTGTTCTTACCTCTGAGCTTGATGAAAACGGAATTATAGATATTAATCTTCATACAATTGAGGAATGTGTGCAAAAGAAGGCCATCCGGTTTGATAAAAACGGAGAAGAGCATTATGATAATATCAGTGCGTTTATAAAATCAATGCGGGGCAGTAATCCGGATGCTGCGGTGTTTTACCTTGCAAGAGCTTTATATGCAGGCGAGGATGCTGAGTTTCTGGCAAGAAGAATTATAATTTGTGCGTCTGAAGATGTGGGAATGGCTAATCCCACTGCATTGCAGGTGGCAGTTTCTGCGGCTCAGGCAGTTAAAATGATTGGAATGCCCGAAGCAAGGATAATACTGGCTCATGCGGCGGTAACTGTTGCCTGCAGTCCAAAATCAAATTCTGCATACGCAGCCATAAACAAGGCATTATCAGATGTTGAAACGAGAAATACCGGAAGTGTCCCGATGCACCTAAGGAATGCGCCTGCAAAGGGCATGGAACAGCTTGGCTACGGTAAGGGTTATAAATATGCACATGATTATGAAAACAATATAGTAAAGCAGGAGTTTTTTCCTGAGGAAATGCTGGGTACACTTTATTATAAGCCTACTGCAAACGGATATGAGGCAAAGATTAAGACTTGGCTTGAAAATTGGAGAGCAACTTGATTTTGATTTCTTATACGCTTACCTTAATATTATTTTATGCCTGAAACAGGCGCGGAGGTTGATTTAAAAATGGCGAAGAGAGTTTTTGCATGGATTTTATTAGTTGGGTTTTTGCTCTTGATTGTGAATATAATGACTGTACAATATTTATTAGGACCAAGCGTTATGGTATACATAGCAGTGGTTGTTTTATTTGTGTTTAAAAACAAGCCGTTGCCGGGCAGAAACAAAGAATCGGAAAAAGCCGGACAGTCTGACAGAGAAAATACCTGAGAAACCCTTAAAGATTTTTGAGGACTAAAATACCGTATGGAGAGCCGATAATTCGGAATAATTATCATATCTCTGCAAATAATATCCCATTATGATATTAAAAAACAGAGGTGGAGAAAATGATAGTTGCAGTTCAATCAAATCATATTGCGAGGCAGCTTAAACAAAAGGGATATACTGTTGTTGACCTATATACTTATACTAAGCCTATAGATGCGGTAGTTTATGAAGGAGCAAATTTTGATTTTTCAACGATAACCGAGGAAAATACAGGTGCTTGTATGGGTACAGACAGTAAATCAACCTATGGCGTATTTATTGTTTGCTCAAATGGAAAAAGCATTGAAGAGATTGATTACATGCTCCGGACAAGATGCTACAGCTCTTTTATATAAAAGAGGCTTTTATCATGCCTGTATCTTTTTTAAGAAATGTTGTTTATCTTATGGTTATACATCAGTTAAAGCATAAGGATATATAATTCAGATATTATATTTGTATATATTGATGCTTGCAATCTAAAAAAAAATATGATACTATCTAATTAAATCATAGTAAACTGATTGGAATTAAGGTGATTAAAATTGAAGGTGTCAACAAAAGGCAGATATGGGCTTAAGGCTGTTGTCGATTTGGCTGTTAAATATGACGAGGGACAAATATCCTTAAAGAGCATTGCACAGAGGCAGGGTATTTCAGAAAATTATCTGGAGCAGCTTTTTGCTTCATTGAAAAAATCCGGATTAGTAAAAAGCGTCAGAGGTGCTCAAGGCGGTTATATGCTTTCAAAGCCGGCAGACAGGATAACTGTCGGAGATGTTTTGAGATCGCTTGAAGGAGCACTTTGTCCTGTTGAATGTATCGATTTGGATTTTCCCTCGGAATGTGAAAAAGTTGATACGTGTGTTACCGCACCGGTATGGATTAAGCTTAGAGACAAGATTAATGAGGTTGTTGATTCAATTACAATTTATGACTTAGTGAAGGATTATGAAAATAAAATGAAAGCAGACTCCACATAATCTGTTTCTTATGATAATGAAAAGGGTATAGTAACACAGGTGTTATAACTTGGCTTTAAACAGTAGTTGATGTATAAAATAACCGATAAACGAAGCGGGCCGATAAAAGGCATAGCTTAAAAGGAGTGTTTGTTATGGTAGACAGAATTATTTACTTGGATCATGCTGCAACAACATATGTTAAACCTGAAGTTTTTGACGCTATGAAGCCATATTTCTCTGAACATTTTGGCAATGCGTCTTCAATATATAGCATAGGTCGCGAAAGCAAGAAAGCAGTTGAAGAAGCGCGGGAGAAGGTAGCAAGGGCTATAGGTGCTCAGCCGCGGGAGATATACTTTACAGGATCGGGAAGCGAGGCTGATAACTGGGCGCTTAAAGGTGTTGCCGCTGCTTACAAGCAAAAGGGAAAGCATATCATCACATCTAAAATAGAGCATCCGGCTGTACTGAATACCTGCAAGTATCTTGAAAAAGAGGGGTTTGAGGTTACATACCTGCCGGTTGACGGAGATGGTCTTGTATCCTTGGAGGATGTCAGAAATGCAATTAAGGAGAATACCATTCTTATCAGCATAATGTTCGCAAACAATGAAATAGGAACTATTCAGCCGATAAATGAAATAGGTGCTATTGCCCGTGAAAAGGGTGTGTTGTTTCATACTGATGCGGTACAGGCTGTAGGTAATGTGGCTATAGATGTTGAAGAGCTGAATGTAGATTTATTGTCACTGTCCGGTCATAAGTTTTACGGCCCTAAAGGTGTAGGTGCACTGTATGTCAGAAAGGGTGTCAAGATTTCCTCTTTGATTCATGGAGGACAGCAGGAGAGAGGAAAGAGGGCAAGCACTGAAAATATTCCGAGTATTGTCGGCTTGGGCAGGGCGATTGAGCTGGCAACAGAAAATATGGAGGAGTATAACAAAAGAATTACAGAATTAAGAGAAAAGACCATTGAAGGGCTTATGGCAAAGGTTCCGTATATTAAGCTGAACGGACACAGAACTAAAAGACTTCCGGGAAATGTAAATATTTCTTTTCAGTTTATTGAGGGAGAATCCCTGCTGCTAATGCTGGATATGAAAGGTGTATGCGGTTCAAGCGGTTCCGCGTGTTCCTCGGGCTCGCTGGATCCGTCACATGTATTGCTGGCTATAGGCCTTACCCACGAAATTGCCCATGGTTCGTTAAGACTGAGCTTTGGAGATGATAATACATTAGAGGATGTAGAGTACCTGCTGAAAGAAATTCCGAATATTGTTTCAAGGCTGAGAGATATGTCACCTCTTTATGAGGCGGTTAAAAACAAGCAGAAGCAATAAAGGGATAAGCGGTTAAGAAGTAAGGTATGTTAAGAAGGACGGGCTGGAAACAGTCCGGTAATCACTTAGGGTTGAAAATTTTTAAAATAGAAATGAGGTATGTATATGTATAGTGAAAAGGTTATGGATCATTTTACTAATCCAAGAAATGTGGGAGAAATCGAAGATGCAAATGGTATAGGACAAGTCGGAAATGCTAAATGCGGCGATATTATGAAGATGTATTTAAAAATAGAGGATAATATAGTAGTTGATGCAAAATTTAAAACCTTTGGCTGCGGTGCCGCTGTTGCAACAAGCAGTATGGCAACTGAGCTTGTAATCGGAAAGACTGTTGAAGAGGCCATGAAGGTAACAAACAAGGCTGTTGCTGAAGCGCTTGACGGTTTGCCTCCTCAGAAGATGCACTGCTCAAATCTTGCAGAGGAAGCAATAGCTGCTGCCTTGGAGGACTACAGAAGAAAAAATGGCGAAGCACCAAATGAAGCTATTGACTGCACAGGCTGCTGCTGCGGCTGCGGACACAGCCACGGATTCGAAGAGGATTCGGAAGAGGAATAAAGCTTTGGAACTATGATTTATAAATCGGGAGAAAGTCAATGGGTTCAAAAAAAGTAATGTTAGGTATGAGCGGCGGCGTAGACAGTTCTGTAGCTGCCGCCATTTTATTGCAGCAGGGCTACGAGGTTATAGGCGTAACACTTCAGATTTGGCAGGATATGAACGAGGAAATGCAGAAATCTGAAGGAGGGTGCTGCTCTTTATCAGCGGTGGATGATGCCAGAAGAGTTGCAAACAGGTTGGGAATACCCTATTATGTGCTCAATTTTAAGGATATCTTTAATAAAACCGTTATAGAATATTTTAAGGAAGAGTATTTCAGGGGGCGTACACCAAATCCTTGCATTGCCTGCAACAGACATGTAAAATGGCAGGCTATGCTGGACAAGGCGGTATCAATGGGAATAGACTATATTGCAACAGGGCATTATGCCAAGGTTTTGTATAATACCGAATCAGGAAGATATATACTCAAAAAATCCGTTACTGACAGGAAGGATCAGACATATGCGCTTTACAACTTAACTCAGGAGCAGTTGAGCAGAACTGTAATGCCGGTAGGTGATTATCCGAAGGAGCAGATAAGGGAAATGGCAAGGGAAATGGGACTGTCTGTGGCATCAAAGCCGGATAGTCAGGAGATTTGCTTTGTTCATGACAATGACTATGGAAGGTTTCTTGCTGAAAGCTGCGGCAAAAAGATAGTTCCCGGAAAATTTGTTGATACAAGAGGTAATATTTTAGGTGAGCACAGAGGAATTGTCCATTATACTGTGGGACAGAGGAAGGGTCTTGGAATTGCTTTCGGCAAGCCTATGTTTGTAGTTGGTCTGGATGCGGATACAAATACGGTTGTCTTAGGGGATGACAGTGAGGTGTTTTCCAATGAACTGACCGCGGCAGATCTGAATTTTATTTCTGTAGACAAACCGGCTGACGGAATGAGAGTAGGTGCAAAGGTCAGATATTCTGCAAAGGAATCGCCGGCTACCATACATGTTTTGAATGATGACAGAGTCAGGGTTGTATTTGATGAACCTCAAAGAGCTATTACTCCGGGACAGGCTGTTGTTTTTTATGACGGAGATGCTGTTGTGGGCGGAGGAACCATAGATTGATTCCCAGCCTTGAGGGTGGGTTTAAATTTGCTTTTGACCTAGGGATATTTTTGCTGGAGTTGTACACAATAATACAGATTTTATTTCTAAATTAAAGGAGGGAGTCTTATGCGAAAAGGGATAATACCTGCTGTTTTGGGTACTGCGGTTACGGCAACCGGTGTGGCTATGCGAGGCTATGACATGAAAAAGCATGGTATGACCAAGCGTGATTTGAAAGTCGGTATCGGTGCTTGTATGCTTGGAGTCGGATTGGCACATGTAGTATTAGGTTCCATTGACTTGATTCAGGAGTAAGTCGCAAAATTATGCAGGGGTTCTGTATTTTTGAACCCCCTGCATATCATGGAGATTTGAATCTCTGTTACAGCTTTTCAAATACCGGTTTTCTTCCTTCAAAGTGTGCCGCATACCTGAAACCGATTTCTTTTAAATATTCGGCCGCTTCTTTAAAGCAGGAGGCAATATGTTCTGTACGATGTGCATCTGAACCGATGGTTACTGTTTCACCGCCTAATTCAAAATATCTGTGTAAAATATCCCGACCGGGTATGGAGGATTGCAAATCAGTTCTCAAACCGGAGGTATTCAGCTCTATTCCTTTGCCCTTTTCGATTACGGCTTTCAATATCTGGTCCAAAAGCTCGGGATAATTACTGTACCTTAAGGGCTTATCCTCAAAATCCCCGTATCTTGCCACATACCCTATATGGCCGATAATATCGTAATTATCGTATGCGCTTACGGAATACAGGATTTCCAGAAGATACCGTTCATAAGCCTGACGCTGGTTTTTTCCCATAAAGAATTGCCCTGTGTAAGGGTCAAGATGGTCAATTATATGAACGGAATTAATAATAAAATCAAATGGATATTTACCGAGTGTCTTGTTGATTTCATTGACTACGTGCGGCTGATAACCCATTTCAACCCCTATGCGGATATCCAGCTTGTTTTTCCAGCTATCACGGAGCTCTGTGAAAAAACTAAAATACTGATCCAAGTTTATTAGGAAATTTTCATCAAAATCCGGGTAATCATAATCTACATGGTCAGTGAAAACTAAACCGGATAAGCCGGCTTCAACGGCTTTTCGGCAGGCAGAATCAGCTTTCATGTCTGAATCTCCGGAAAAATTTGAATGAATATGGCTATCATGCATTGTTTCTTTCTCCTTTGAAAAGTATAATTATATTAAAATTAAATATCATAATAGATATTGAATTATTTTGCTTTCTTGCTTTTTGAGCAAAATATGCTTTGAAAATTCAGCAATACTATATAAAAACATTAATATTTATAGTAATAGTATCAATATTTGAATATTTAGTCAAAATTTAATTATGAAATTTAAGCTATTATAATTAATAGCTCAGCTTTTCCGGTTGAAGGCTGGGTTGGTAATTTAGATATTAAATAAAGGTAAAAGAGAGGAAAAAAGATGAGTGAAAAAAAGTCACAGGCAGAGGTGCTTAAAGAAAAATTGTCCTACGAGGTTAAAAATGCTTGGGAGCAATGTGATGAAGTCCAGATAAAAAAGGCATTTGATTTGTGTGAAGGCTATAAGGAATATCTGGATAAAGGGAAAACTGAAAGAGAGTTTTCGGCATTAGTTGAAAGAAAATTAAGAAAAGCCGGTTATCAGAATTTGCAGGAATTACTGAATAAAGGAAAGAAATTAAAGAAAGGAGACAAGGTTTACCATGTAAATAAGAAAAAGTCCGTTGCTTTTGCAATAATCGGGGAAAAGCCTTTGTCAGAAGGAATAAACATGGTGGGGGCTCATATTGACTCTCCAAGAATCGATATAAAGCAGAATCCCCTTTATGAGGATTCGGGGCTTGTATTGATGAAAACTCACTATTACGGAGGAATAAAAAAATATCAGTGGGTTACTATTCCGTTTTCATTACACGGAGTTGTTGTAAAGACAGACGGAACAAGTATAGATATATGTATTGGAGAGGATGACGGAGACCCTGTGTTTACAATCACCGATTTACTTCCTCATCTCGCTCAGCAGCAGATGCAGAAAAAAGCAACAGAGGTTATAAGCGGCGAGGATATGAATCTTTTGCTTGGGTCACAGCCGTATAACGATAAGAAAGTAAAGGATAAAATCAAATTAAATATTTTAAAAATTTTAAATGATAAATATGGTATTGTGGAGGAGGACTTTCTTTCAGCTGAGCTTGAAGCAGTGCCGAACTTCAAGGCCAGAGATATAGGTCTGGACAGAAGCATGATTGGTGCTTACGGGCAGGACGACAGAGTATGCTCATTTACCTGTGTAAAGGCTATGCTTGACATACAGCTTTCGGGGAAAACAGCATTGTGTATTCTTACAGACAAGGAAGAGGTCGGAAGTATGGGAAATACAGGAGCTCAGTCAAATTTTCTGAAGAGCTTTATTTCCAAAATAATATATTTGACAAATGAGAGCTACTCTGATGTTCTGATTAATATTTGCCTTGAAAATTCAAGTATGCTTTCAGCTGATGTAAATTCAGGAGTCGATCCAAGCTATGCTGATGTTAATGACAAGATGAATGCCTCCTTTATGGGAAATGGTGTTGTAGTACAGAAATACACCGGTTCAAGAGGAAAGTATGATGCCAGTGATGCAAATGCAGAATATATGGGTACCATAAGAAGGCTGTTTAATGAAAAAAATATTGTCTGGCAGACAGCAGAGCTTGGAAAGGTGGATCAGGGAGGCGGAGGAACAATAGCACAGCATGTTGCAAACCTTGGCGTTGATGTGCTTGACTGCGGAGTACCAATACTGTCAATGCACTCTCCGATGGAGGTAACAAGTAAAATTGACGTTTATATGTGCTACAGTGCTATGAAGGCTTTTCTTGAAAGCAAATAAACATAAGCATAAGCTTGAATAAGGAAATAATTGAAAAAGACCGGCATAATAAGGAGCAGATAGATGATAAGATTCGGACCGTCAGGAAATTCGGACAGCTTTTATGAACAGGGCTTTAAAAGCTCGCTGCAAATGCCTGCATGGCTTGCTGCCATGGGGCTCAATGCATATGAATACTCATGCACGAAGGGCGTAAATATTAGCGAAAAAACTGCTGGGGCAATCGGGAAAGAGGCTGAAAGAAACGGCATATTTTTAAGCATTCATGCTCCTTATTATATAAGCATGGCAAGTGAGGAGCCGGATAAAAGGGAGAAATCCAAAAGATATATTTTAGATACACTTACGGCAGCAAAATGGATGAATGCAAAACGTGTAGTTGTACATTGCGGTTCATACAGCAAGGTGGATAAAGGCTGGGCAATTGCAACTGCAAAGCAGGTTCTTAAAGAAACTATTGAGCTGGCGGATGCAGCAGGCTTGGGGAATATTATTGTTTGCCCCGAGGTGCTGGGAAAGCAGAATCAAATTGGAACACTTGAGGAAATACTGGATTTGTGCCTGATTGATGAAAGAATCATTCCCACAATAGATTTTGGGCATATACATGCGAGAGGTCTTGGAAGTCTTACCTCTGAACAGGCTTTTGAAAGTATTATTGATACAATTGAAAAATATATCGGAGCTGCAAGAACAAAGCAGCTCCACTGTCATTTCAGCAGAATAGAATATACAAAGGGCGGAGAAAAAAAACACTGGAATTTTGAGGATAAGCAGTTTGGCCCGGATTTTGAGCAATTGGCTCCGGTGCTTGTAAGGAAAAGAATAGAACCTGTCATAATCTGTGAATCCAGAGGCAAAATGGCCGAGGATGCACTTGAAATGAAAAGAATTTATGAGAGCATAAAGAACGGACTGTAATATAAAATGCAGATATGCAGGAAAGGGCCAAGGTGGCATGTATGAATAAGATTTTGGTAATAAACGGCCCCAATTTGAATCTTCTGGGGATCAGAGAAAAAAATATTTATGGGAGCGAATCACTTCTTGATATAGCGAAAGCGGTTGAAGTTACATCTGAAGCACTTGGGCTGGAAACAGATTTTGTACAATCCAACCACGAGGGAGAAATCATTGATAAGCTGCAGGCCGCCAGAGGTGAGTACGATGTTGTTATAATTAATGCTGCGGCTTACACCCATTACAGCATAGCAATAAGAGATGCAATAAAGGCAGTTGAAATTCCCTCAATAGAAATACACCTGTCAAATATACATAGCAGAGAAGAATTCAGACATACATCTGTTATAGCACCGGTTTGCGTCGGTCAGATATGCGGCTTCGGCAAAATGAGCTATATTCTTGCCTTGCATGCAGCGGCTGATTTGCAAAAAAGAAAACAGGATTCAGGTAATACTGTGTGTTAGCTGTTATACATTAAATCAAATTATAGGAGGCAGGAAAATGTTTAATGTAAAAAATCTTTCGAACCGCTTGAATACATTCAGAAGCAAAATGAAGGATTTAAAAATCGATGGTGCTATTGTAACAAAAATCGAAAACTATATGTACCTGTCGGGTTTTACAGGTACCTCCGCGAACCTGTTGATTACCGGTAAAAAAGCATATTTATTGACAGACTTCAGATATATTGAGCAGTCTTCAAAGCAGGCGCCATTATTTGAAATAGTTCAGCATAAGCCTGATATAATTGATACAATTAATGAGATAGTGAAGTCAGAGGGCATAATCAAGCTGGGCTTTGAGGAGCTTAACGTAAGCTTTGCCCAGTACCGGCAATACACAGACAAAATTAATGGCGTGGAATTCCATGGTATGGGAAGCCTTATAGATGACTTGAGAATTATAAAGGATGAGCAGGAAATAGAAATAATCAGCAAAGCAGTTGAGATAGCAGATGCGGCCTTTACTCATGTCCTGTCTGTGATAAGACCGGGAATAACAGAGCTGGATGTGGCAGCTGAGCTTGAATACAAAATGAAGAAGCTGGGAGCCTCGGGTGCATCCTTTGAAACAATTGTAGCCTCCGGTCTCAGATCTTCAATGCCTCACGGGACAGCATCAGGGAAAAGGCTGGAGCCGGGTGATGCAATAACAATGGATTTTGGTGCAATGTACAACCATTATTGTTCTGACATGACCAGAACAGTATTCTTAGGTCAGCCGGAAAAAGAAATGAAAGATATATACAGTATAGTGTTAAATGCACAGCTGACATCGGAAAAGGGTGCAAAGAGAGGCCGAACGGGAAGTGAGGTTGATAAAATAGCCAGAGACATAATTTATGGAAACGGCTATGAAGGAAAATTCGGACATGGATTAGGTCACGGGGTAGGCTTGGAAATCCATGAAAGCCCAAGGCTTTCAACAGGCGGCGGCAGAAGGCTGGAAAACAACATGACGGTTACAATTGAGCCCGGAATATATGTTGAAGGACTGGGAGGCGTAAGGATAGAAGATACTATAATTATTAAGGACGATAGCCCTGTAGTATTGACAAAGTCTCCAAAAGAATTGATAATATTATAGTTATGTGGCAATAATTGCATGAGTATTGGTTTGTTTTAATAGGAAACATAAAAAAATATGAAAAAACGTATAATATTGAAAATTTTCCTTGCCTTAAAGACAAATATAATTTAATATAAACTAAGATGCAGCTAATGCAAAATGGTTTTTTTATGCAATTAATTAAGACATTGAATGTATATTTATTACGGAGGTATAGTATGATAGTAGCTGGTGATTTTAAAAATGGTGTAACGTTTGAGTATGATAATAACATATTTCAAGTAGTGGAATTCCAACACGTTAAGCCTGGTAAAGGAGCAGCTTTTGTAAGATGTAAGCTCAAGAACATTGTTACTGGAGCTACAGTTGAAAGAACTTTTAATCCGACTGACAAAATGCCGAAGGCTCATATTGATAGAAAAGATATGCAGTACCTGTACAAGGATGAGGATCTCTATTATTTCATGGATGTTCAGTCATATGAACAGATTCCAATAAATAAGGAAACAATCGGAGACACACTTGCTCTTGTAAAGGAAAATGAAATAGTCAGAATTCTTTCACACAAGGGAAATGTTTTCGGCATCGAGCCGCCTACATTTGTTGAGCTGGAAGTTACCGAGACTGATCCGGGCTTCAAGGGAGATACAACCACAGGAGCAACAAAGCCTGCGACTGTTGAAACAGGCTATGTTATAAAGGTTCCGTTATTTGTAAATATCGGAGATGTAATCAGAATTGATACAAGAACAAATGATTACATGGAAAGAGTAACAAAATAATAAAATACCAATTAATTGGTAACGAGGAGGTAGGATTATGAGCTATATTAGCGAAAGAGTAGCTTTCATCAAGGGTTTGGCAGAGGGAATGAAAATAGATGATTCAACAAATGAGGGCAAGCTGTTGAATGCTATTGTTGACGTTTTGGACGATATTGCTCTTGCCATCGAGGATATTGAAGAAATTCAGGATGAAGTCAGCGAACAGGTTGATGGTATTGACGAGGATCTTGCCGAACTTGAAAAGGTAGTATATGATCAGGATGATGAGCTGGAATTTGAAGAAATTGAATGCCCATACTGCAGTGAAGTAATTGAAGTGGATTTAGACATGATTGATGAAGACGCTGAAACGATAGAGTGCCCTCATTGCCACGAAAAGATTGAGCTGGAATGGGATTGTGACTGTGATGATGATTGCGGCTGCGGCTGTGATTGTGAACACGATCATGCTGACGAGTAATTTTTAAAATTTCTATACCTTAAAAAGCTGTTGACATTTATTTGTCAGCAGTTTTTTTATTAAACAAATTTACAATGCCTGGAACAAATGATAAAATGTAAATATATAGAATTAAATTAAATTATATGTAGAATAATATTTTAAATGGTAAGTCAGTTATTATCGGCTAAGAGCTGATATCATTGACCTTATAAATAAAATTTTACGTTTATATGCTTACAGGGAGATATTATATTGTTTTCTGAATCAGACAAAGAGTATTCCTTTGCTGGAATGGGGAAAAGGCTTGTAGATATTGTTATAATTGCATTTGTTATGTTTGCCTCAGCCGCAGTTTTTTTGTTTTTTGGATATCAGAATTCAGAGCCTGAAAAGCAGCCTCAGGCGGTTAACGGAATAATAGATTTATCAGCCTGGGACTTTAAAAGATATGGACCGGTAAAGCTTGACGGTCAATGGGAATTATATTGGAATAAGCTTCTGAATCCTGACCGATTAGGAAAAGGGAGTCCTTATGGGAAGCCTCTTTTTGTTCAGGTGCCCGGATTATGGAAAAATATAAAAACCGTTGATAATATAAAAAATGAAGGCTTTGCTACATACAGGCTATTGGTCAGGACAGGCGGCATACACGAAAGTATGGCAATAAATATTAAGTTTTTGATATCCTCCTGCAGAATATGGATTGGGGACAGGGTTGTCTATGAGGCAGGACATACAGGGACAAATGCCGGTGATTTCAGAGGTGGCTTCAATCCTCAAATAATAGATATCCAGCCGGACAATAAGGATTTTTACGTTACTGTACAGATTTCAAACTATGGATATGCCAATGGCGGCTTTGCGGCAAATATTGAGCTTGGAGATACAATAATGCTGGTCAGCCGGAAGAATATCCGCTCCTTCGGAGATATGTTTCTTTTTGGCTGTATCATGATTATGGCGCTCTATCATTTGACCCTGTTTATCCTTAGAAAAAAAGAGATATATACTTTGTACTTTGGCATAATGTGCCTGCTTATTTCAGTCAGAACACTTCTGATGGGCGAAATGCTTCTCTATAATTTTATGCCGGATATACCGCTTTATTTCTTACTAAAGGTATCAGGAGTAATTTTCCCTTTAATATTACCCTGTTTTGTTATGTTTACACATTCGTTTTTCCCCGAGGACACACCGGTGTGGTTTGTAAGAGTATCTCAGGCAACCGGACTGCTGTTTACGCTAATTACAATGGTTTTGCAAAATGATGCAAGGCACTTTTTCCTCTTTCCCTTTCAGGTATGCAGTATACTTGTAGTAATTCTGTTGCTTGCTATACTCACAAAAGCTTCATATATGAGAAGAGACGGAGCCTTGGTTTTTTTAATTGCAACAGCAGCAATAACCCTTATAATCTTAAACGATATTTTTAACGGCTACGGCATTCTGAAAACCGGATATTACATCCCCTTGGGCCAGCTGCTATTCATTTTTGTACAATCCTTTATGCTTTTCAGAAAGCTTGTAAGTCAGGAGGAATTGATTCTAAAGTCAGAATTGAGGATGCTTCAGGCGCAGATTAAGCCTCATTTTCTGTTTAATGCGCTAAATACAATAATTAGCGTAAGCAGAACCTCCTCCGAAAAAGCAGTAGAACTTCTTCTGTACCTGAGTGACTATCTCAGATGCGGGTTCAGCTTTAAAAATGATGAGGAATTTGTGGATTTTGAAACAGAAATGCTTCACGTAAAATCATATCTGGAAATTGAAAAGGCACGCTTTTCGGATAAATTAAAGGTAATAATTGATGTCGGAAGTGATATAGCTTGTAAGGTGCCTGCGTGTATTATTCAGCCTATTGTGGAAAATGCAGTCCTGCATGGCATACTGCCACGTAAAGCCGGAGGTACGGTTAAGCTTTCTGCTAAACAAAGAGACAATATGCTTTTCATATCAGTAGAAGATGACGGAGTTGGGATGACAGAAGAAAAATTGAATTCAATACTGGGTGAAGCACAAAAGAGCTCCGGCATAGGTCTGAAAAATGTAAAAAACCGTATTCAAAAAATTTACAAACGGAAAATAGAAATTCAAAGCACTGAAGAAAAAGGAACTGTTGTCAGGATAACGCTTCCATTAGGCAGAAGGAGGGCTGAAGGGCGTGAGAGCAATACTTGTAGATGATGAAAAGGCGGCTCTGGATAATCTTTGCTTCTATCTTTCAAAGTTTGAGGATATTAAAATAAAAGGAATGTATCAGGATCCGGCCGAAGCATTGCCGCGGATTGTCAAGGAAAAGCCGGATGTGGTTTTTCTTGATATTTCAATGCCTGAAATGAGCGGTATGCAGGCAGCCGCAGAAATATTAAAGCTTGAAGAGGGGATAAAAATTGTTTTTGCTACGGCATACGATGAATATGCTATAAAGGCTTTTGAACTCAATGCCATTGATTACCTCCTGAAGCCGTTTTCCCAGCAAAGGATTGAATTGGCAGTGAACAGGGTAAAGAAGCTGCTTTCGGAACAGAACAAAGATAATTTTATCAGGGAAAGGCAAGTGATACAGTTTGAAGCAAGCAAGAAGGAGCTTATTAAGATTCCTTTATGGAAAAATGACAGGATTTTTTTATGTGCTCCGCCTGATATATGCTATATCTCCTCTGAAGAAGGAGGTGTTAATATTTATACAATCAGCGGAGGGGTCTACAGAAGTAAGGATACCTTGAGCTATTTTGAAAGGATGCTGGACAGCAGAAGATTTTTCAGATGCCATAAAAGCTTTATCATAAATATGATGAAAATTAATGAGGTCATACCATGGTTTAACAATACATATGTATTGAAAATGGAAGGCTCCGAGGAAGAGGTTCCTGTAAGCAGAAATTATATAAAGGGGTTTAAAAGCCTTTTTGATTTATAATTTATTTTGGCCTTAAAATTTTTAAAAAGGGGTGTTAAAGAATTGAACGGATATGTAAGTTTGATTAAGTTTTGTAATTTTGCTTTAAAGATGCGTCCGTCTTTTATCGGGAATACCGAGAAAATTGAAAAGGTGGAGGTGGTAATTTGTACAGAAGAACCGGATAAGGATATCAGCTTTACCTTGTCTGATAAAATCCAGAATATCGCCGTTCCTAAGGAGGGAGAGCCAAAAACCGTAACAGGCAAGATGTATCTTGATTTGAGCAGGGAAAAAATAATTTTTGAAGGGCTTTACAGGATAGGGGAGGATAGAAACACTTTCTGGCTTGAGATTGATCCCGACTCAAGCTGTTTGATAAAGCAGACTGAAAGCAGTATTGACCCGTTTCCGAGTACTATGCCTTTTGGCTGTGAGGACTATCCTCTATCGATAGGTGCGGTAGCCTTTAACATATCCTCTGCCGCTCCGGATGCTGCGATCAGGAACGGAAAACCGCAGGCGGTTGCAAGGCTGAAGGGACTGACAGGTGAGATGTATCTGCATACAATACTGAGTGAAAACAACAGGGAAATCAGAGGTATCAATACATGCGTAGGAGGGGAGAAATCCGGCTTTGTCGGAAATGTAGGCCTTTTCCGAAACAAGGCATTTATTGATGGGGAAGTGCTTGAAGAGGGCGTAAGCAATTGCTATATTTATACTGAATTGGGAGAGAGCTTTCTTGATTGATAAGTATTCAAGCACATACAGCCAGTTTGGAAACCTGACAAAGCCTATAACAATGAATATATTGAGCTTTTCATTGTTATAGGCTTGTACTTATGTAAACCTGTGTAGGACAGTGCCTTATTCTACAGGCTTGAACCCGCCCGGATAAGCACTTCCGTCAGGTGACATCGCGGAGGAGCTTGAGGGATTTGTTACTACAAAGTCCTTTGTAACTCCGTTAACCACCAATCTTATTACTTCATAGCATATAAATACGCTGTTGATATCATAGTCATTGCCTTGAATCATAAAGGATAGATCGTAGTTCAGATTTACTTTATGCGAGTCTTCAAAGGTTTTTTTCAATTCATCATGTGACTTGTCTTGTCTGTAGGAAACAAACCAATAGTTGGCAGACTCACTTTCCTTGAGATTGTATACCTCATAAACGGCTTTGTAATCATAAGCCTCAAGTGTTCCCTTAATTGTTCCCTTAACCCATGTTCCGGAGCCATGGACAGTAAGACCGAAATTATTGACGGCTTTGTTTCCCTGATAGCATTCAATTTTGTCATGCTCACCTGAGTCCAGCAAGATTGCATCTACGGTTTTATCCACCGGCACTATCAACTTTAATCTTTGTACAAACATAATCAATTCCTCCTGATATTAAAAATTTTGAGTTCATCAATGATTACATTATACAAAGCTATTGAAAAGCTGAGTGCTTTTTGGAGTAAGATGCAATAAATTAACAATGAAATGCAAAAAAAGAGGTGTGAAGTGCAAATATTGTAACCGGTGTATAAGTTTTACAGCGTTATTATAATTTTGCGGATGCTTTTTTGATAAGATAGGTTATTGCTTTTACTTCTAAGGCTTCCATTATATTAATATTATCAATTATTTTATCTATAAGTTTTTTATCTTTTGTAACTGTAAATTTAATAAGAAGGTTGCGATTACTCCGGCTTATATTTTTAATATTTGAATAATCCTCTATCATAGAATCATTAAAAGCGATCATACCTGTATTTGCTAAATATTTGAGCAGTTCACACATCATTACCTTGTGATCAAAAACAACATGTAATGACCTGAAATCATAGTTATTATTATATATTACCTCTGATAATTTTTCTTTCAATAAGCCGTAGTTTTTAATGCCAAATACATATTCTCCTCTTTTTATCGGTTCCGATTCATATTGGGCAATAAAAACATTTTCATTCTCTGCCACGTTATTTTGCGAATATAAAAAGTTCTTTAAAGAATTAACTAAAAAATAATTACTGAATTTATAATCGGATTTGCAAAAGGCTATTTCAGTACACAAAAACAGTTCTGATTCTAACATATTAGTTATTGAGCTTTCAATGCAATCAAAGGATTCGGTTTCAAACGCATATTTGTAATTATGGAGAAAGTCTGCTATAAAGAATACTTTAAGGGTTCTGTCATAGCCGTAAATCAGCATTTCGTGAGCTGCATGCATTTTTTTATAGCGCATTGAGCATTTAATATAGTATTGGTCATAAAATATAGTAACATATTTGCCTGCGTTAATCTTTGATATTATAAACTCAGTTATATCGGAAGAAAAAAAACTTTTATCAAAATAGCTTAGCTTAAAATAAGGACATGCTTTTTTTATCGACCAGGAGTGGAATCTCAGCATTGCATAGTTATTATAATGAGAGGGTTCCTCCCCCCACAGGTTAATATAATTATTAAATATCCATTCTTCCGTTGACGGGTAGCTATAAAGTATCGCCAGCATATGTGCATCTGCCGTGTAAGATGTTATAACCGGATATTTTACCGGCAATACAACTTTTTCTGCGTTTTCATCATTCACACAAATCTCCTCCATTATAATAATCCGTAAGCTTCAAGCTTAATTTTAAGCCGGCTTTTTGCAGTTTGATTTGAATTTGCCTTTTGACTGAGGGCATCTGCGAACTTACAAGCTTTTTCATTCATATTATAGCATAATTTATATATAAAAACAGTACGTCATAGCTTATTTTTACGGCAGTCCTATTATTTTTATTGACAAAATATTGCGGTAGCTGTATTATTGTATTAAGAAACTAATACAATAATACAGCTATTTAAAGCCGATTCATACAGGATATGCACACTAAACGAAAGAAATAATAAAAACAGGCAACGGAGGTGATTTAATGCCGAAGGATTTTTCATCCAATGCTCCTATATATGTTCAGATAATGAACGAGGTAAAGCTAAAAATAGTTTCGGGAGGCTGGGAGCCGGGGCAGAGACTGCAATCGGTCCGGGAGCTTGCGGTTGAATTTTCCGTAAATCCCAACACAATGCAAAGAGCCTTGTCTGAGCTGGAGCGGGACGGATTGCTTTACACTGAAAGAACGGCAGGCAGATATGTGTCACAGGATAAAACAAAGATTTCAAAGGCCAGGGACGAAATGGCGGAGGAATATACGGACAGCTATTACAATTCAATGATAAGGCTCGGTTACGGCAAGGAGGATATTGTAGGAATCGTATCCGGCAAATCGGGAATAAAAAGGAGGAAGGAAAATGAGCAGGTTAATAGAGATTAACTCATTACAGAAAAGGTACGGTGCAAAGACAGTGCTTGAAAACATATCACTTTCGTTCGAAAGCGGTACAATAGCAGGAATACTGGGACCTAACGGAAGCGGCAAAACATCAATAATGAAGATATTGGCAGGAATCATTAAGGACTATGATGGGGAGGTTCTGATTGACGGAAGTGCTCCGAATGAATACACGAAGTCGATAGTGTCCTATTTGCCTGAAAAGACCTATCTGGCAGAAGGCAATAAGGCAAAGTATGCACTTGATTTCTTTGAGGATTTTTATACCGATTTTGACAGAAGCAAAGCGGAAGAAATGTTCAGACAGTTCAAGCTGGATCCCGAGCAGAAGATAAAAAGCATGTCAAAGGGAATGCAGGAAAAGGTTCAGCTGATTCTTGTAATGTCAAGAAAAACCAAGGTATATCTGCTGGATGAGCCGCTGGGAGGGCTTGATCCCGCATCAAGAAAAGCAATGCTGGACATTATTCTGAACAATTACTCGGAGGATGCGGTTGTACTGCTTTCAACCCATTTGATAAGCGATGTTGAAAGAATATTTGACAGGATTATTATGGTGGGAGACAAAAAAATAATAGTAGACGACAGCGTGGATAACATACGCCAATCCACGGGCAAGTCTGTAGAAGAACTTTTTGAGGAGGTATTCAAATGCTGACAAAATTATTAAAATATGAGTTCAGAGATACTGCACGTACAATACCGTTTTTATATCTTATTACCTTGTTCTTTGCGGCGATAGCCTTTATCGCAGGAAGATTGAAGATCAGCTTTATTACGGCCACATCATCAGTTTTTCTTATCATTGCCGGTGTCTCCGTATTTATTGTTACCTTTGCTCTCGTTGCTATAAGGTTCTATCGTAATTTATATTCAAATGAAGGCTATCTTATGTTTACATTGCCTGTAAAACCGCATGAGCTCCTGATTTCTAAGGTTATTGCAGGCTTCTGCTGGATTACGGCAAGTCTGGCGGTTTTTGCAGGAGCATTATTCGAGGCTATGCACCGGCTGGGTTTTGGTTTGAATGAGCTGGCTGAAATCAGAAACGAGCTGGCAAAAGCAGGTCTGGAGAATGCAATATACCTTATAATTCCGGCAGTTCTTTTTTCAATACTGTTCTTTATAAGCCAGATATATTTTGCGATTACAGTGGCAAATATGCCGTGTTTTCGTGGGATTGGCGTTGCAGCCAGCTTTATAGCCTTTATTGTAACGTATGTGGCGCTGAAAATTGTTGAAACAGCCGCCGCAATATTTATTCCTCTTTCAGTTAATATTAATCTTATAGGGAGGAAGGCTTCAATTACCACAGATAGCATGTTCGGCTACTTATTGGCTTCAATACAGGGAAATGAGCCGGTAAACATAACGGTGGGGATTGGGGGGTATTTAATTGATATTATAATAGTATGTGTGCTGCTGTACGTGACCGGGCGCCTGATGAACAGGAAGGTGTCTCTGAGATGAAAAGTAAAAATAATATAATTCAGCTTTCGCATTTTAAGTGAACTATTAAGCTGTGAAGGCTGATTATATTATTTTAGGTAGAAGTATTCAAGCCAATTACGGTTCAAGCCTTTGCGACGATATATCGTCTTTTGGCACAAAGAACCGCTTGGATTCAATTATTCAGCTGCTTTGGGCAAAATTGCATTGACACGATATCAAAAGAGTGGTAATCTAATTATAGTTAGTTTGAACTAACTTGTCTTTTTAAAAGTATGCCGGAATTGACAAGCCGGTTGAATAAAAGCTCTGTCAGGAGTCTTTCCTTCCGGGAAGGAAGGTTATAGTAAGTAAGAGCAGCAGACGGAATGCTTTGATATAAATGTTGATTGCAATTGCTATCGTCTGGATGTCATCGGCCGGTAGCTTGGGTTTGAAGCCTCCTGAAACAAGAACCTTTTAAAAGCAAGGGCTTAAGGCAGTATTTGCCTGAAAAACGATACATATTGTTCGATATTCTATAGTGTGAGGTTTCAGCCGTAAATTGACTTTATGAGTCAGCTGATCGGAGGGATTAAAATGTACCTTGAAATTAGAAATTTAAAAAAATATTATGGCGAAGGTGAAAGCCGTACGGAGGTATTAAAGGGTATTAGCTGTTCTATAGGTAAAGGACAGATTTGTGTGCTCCTCGGCCCTTCCGGTTCGGGTAAGTCAACCTTGCTTAATATGATAGGCGGCATAGAAAAAATTGACGAGGGAGAAATAATTGTTGACGGCAAGCCTCTTGCCAATCTTGAAAAGCGTGAGCTGTCACGTTACAGACGTAATGAGCTTGGCTTTGTATTTCAATTTTATAATCTTGTGCCGAATTTAACAGTAAAAGAAAATATTGAGGTTTGTGAATATCTGAGCAAGTCGCCGCTGCCGATAGATGAGCTTATAAAGACACTGGGGCTGTGGGAGCACAAGGATAAGTTCCCAAATCAGCTTTCAGGCGGTCAGCAGCAAAGATGTGCAATAGGAAGGGCTCTTGTGAAAAATCCGGGTATTTTGCTTTGTGATGAACCAACCGGAGCTCTTGATTATAAAACCTCAAAGGAAATACTGGAGCTTATAGAAACAGTAAATAAGAAGTTCAATACTACAATTATTATTGTAACCCATAATGATGCGATAAAAAACATGGCACATAAGGTTATGAAGCTGCATGACGGCATGATTAAGAAGGAGTACATAAATGAATCCTTGGTGTCAGCCGGAGATTTGGAGTGGTAGCTATATGAGAAATCCGTTAAACAAGCGTCTTAATCGTGAACTGAAACACAATTTTGGAAGATATACCGCAATAGCACTCATGCTTATAGTGACAATAGCCTTGGTTTCCGGCTTTTTAGTTGTTGCTGACGGGGTAAGGACAGCTTTTGAAGACAACCGTACAAGCTGCAAGGTGGAGGATGGACTGTTCAGCTCCTATTATCCTGTATCTGAGGCTGCTTTGGAGAAAGCAGAAAGGCTTGGGCTGTCGGTTTATGAGAATTATTATATTGATGCGGATGTTCTGAAAAATGCAACCTTGCGTATATATAAGGAAAGAGAGAATATTAATCTTGTTACGGTAATGGAGGGAAGACTTCCGGCAGAAGGAAAGGAAGTTGCTCTGGAGCGTTTGTTTGCAGAAACCAACGGACTGGAGATTGGAGATGATATTTCAATAGGAAATACAAAAATGAAGATTACGGGATTTATTTCCTTGCCCGACTATTCATCGCTGTTTAAGAAAAATACCGATATAATGATGGATACCTTTTATTTCGGTGTGGCTGTAGTTACGAATGAGACTTTTGCTTCTTTTTCAGAAAACGGATTGATTTATAATTACTCATATTACTTTGACAAGAGGGATTTATCTGACAAGGAAAAGAGGGATTTGTCGGAGGAGCTGTCAAAAACGCTTGTTTTAAACGGTGTGCAGCTGACAAACTTCTGTACTGCCGAAAAGAATCAAAGTATTTCTTTTGTTGAGGAGGATATGGGCTCGGATATACCGATGATTAAGGTGTTTTTCTACATAATATTGGGTATCATGGCTTTTGTCTTTGCAATTGTAATTAACAGCACTATAGAGGAAGAGGCTGCTGTTATAGGAACGCTTCTTGCGTCAGGGTATACAAAGGGCGAGCTTATATTTCACTATATTTCATTACCGGTCTGGATTACATTTATCAGCGGTGCTGCAGGGAATCTGATTGGCTATACGGTAATGCCCGATATATTTAAGGGCCTGTATTACGGCAGTTACAGCCTGCCTCCCATGAAAGTGGCCTTTAATGCAGAAGCTTTTTTGCTTACAACGGTACTTCCGATTGCTGTTATGGTTGTGATAAATCTTTTTGCATTAAACAGTAGGCTTTCTATTTCACCGTTGAGATTTCTGCGACGTGATTTAAAAAAGCACAGCGGAAAAAGAGCGGGAAGACTGCCTGATATCTCATTTATAAGCCGTTTCAGGCTTAGAATTATATTTCAGAATAAGGGCAGCTATATAACCTTGTTTTTTGGAATGCTGTTTGCCAGCTTTATATTGATGTTCGGGCTTTGCATGACGCCTATGATTACCCATTATATGGATGAAATAAAGGCGAGTGCCGTGTCTGAAAATCAATACATACTGAAATTGCCTGTAGAGCTTGAAAATAAAGAGGATTCTGAAAAATTTACCCTTTATCCCCTTGAGACATATTACAGACTTGCCGGCAAGGATATAGAGGTGTCCGTTTACGGAATCAGTGAGAACAGCAGCTATTTTAAAGGCTTGGATTTCGCTGCGGATGAAGGCGGTGTTTATTTTTCAGACGGGCTGGCAAAAAAAACGGGTGCGGAGATTGGCGAGGTTGTTTCCTTTACAGACCCGTATTCACAAGAGAAATATGAGCTTAAGGTGGTAGGTACATATGATTATGCCGCCGGACTTGCGGTATTTATGGAAAATACAAGGCTTAACAACCTTCTTGATTTAGGAAATGACTATTTTAACGGATATTTTTCAAACAAAGGTCTTAATATTGATGAAAAATATCTTGCGGCTGCAATTAACTCAAAGGATTTGGTCAAAGCAGGAGACCAGATGCTTTCGTCCTTTGGTCAGATGGCACCGATATTCACTATTGCGGCAATTTTGATATATATGGCACTTATGTATATATTGACAAAAATCGTTATTGACAGAAATGCGGTCAATATATCATTTATGAAGGTTTTCGGCTATGAGGACAAGGAGATACGCAAGCTATATCTGAATGCCACAACAATAACTGTTATAGCCTCGCTTATACTTACTCTGCCTCTGGTTTACGCAGGTATAAAAGAAAGCTTTGTAATTGTGCTTATGAAGATCAGCGGTTATTTGGATATATATATTCCTCTGTATTTGTATTTGATAATTGTTGCGGCTGGAATTCTTTCCTATTTTGTGATAAACTTTTTCCATATCAGGAGAGTCAATAAAATTGAAATGTCTCTCGCATTAAAGGATAAAGAATGACAATTTATTTTGACAGAAGAAGAGGAATACTATGAGAGATTTTCAGCAGAGTTCATTGCTTATGTACCATGATCTTATAGCAGGAATAATAGCGGCGATGGAAGCCAGAGATGCATATACGGCAAGTCACTCCATGCGTGTAAGTGATATGACAGAGAGAATTTGCGGGTTGCTGGATTTAAGTAAAGAGCAGACAGAGAATTTCCATATTGCGGCGCATGTCCATGATATAGGAAAGATAGGTATTGAGGATTCAATACTGCGTAAAAACGGGTCGTTGGATGAAGCACAATGGCTTTCAATAAAGCAGCATCCAATAATAGGCTATAATATATTAGAAAAGGTGAGCAGCTTCAGAGAAATTGCGGCGCGACTTGTTAGTCAGCAACCACTATCCTATAGGATTAAGCCCTATAGGCGTTAGACCGTGTAGTGTTAAAATGGCTGGACAAAGTAATTTGTCTAACTGTAACTTCGATAGGTGGAATGATGGAGTAACGCCCCGAAACGCCTACCCTGATACTCCGATTGGCGTTGCAAGATAGTAATTGCAGGGTCAAAAGCTCGGTGAAGTCGACTGAATGCACTCGCTATATCGACAACGGTAAAATGTAAATGTATCGTTATGGCAAAAGCAAGCCAGAGGTGGCTGTGGGTGTTAGGTCGGGGGTCTACAAAATATCTATGGTGAGAATGAATGAAAA
>NZ_QKMR01000012.1 GCF_003208175.1 Ruminiclostridium sufflavum DSM 19573
TCGGAAATATGCACTGCCATCACAAAACGCCGTACCATAAATGCAAAGATGATAGTTATAGCAATTTGGTGCTTGTAACAATGAATGTTCACCAGTTGCTTCATGCAAAAAAGCCGGAAACAATCCAGTTTTATCTGGATATCATTAAACCGGACAAAAAGCAGATGACTAAAATTAACCGCCTAAGAAAAATGCTTGAGTTGGCAAGTATTTAAAATAACGTGTTTAGTTTCAGATATAGTTTAAGTTGCAAAATTTAGTTTTGATAGAACGCCGTGTGCGGGGAAATTCGCACGCACGGTGTGGAGTGGGGGAAAAGTTAGAGATGATATCAAAGACTTACCTATCACTATGATTTACAAAGTTTATAATTGTTGTGCCAAGCATTGCAGTAAAGGAAGGTGTTTATAAGTCATTAACAATTACCGGTGAGCATTTTAAAAAGCTGTACGGCAATATGATATATAATTATTTTGTTTATGACAGCAGTAAGCTTGAGCAGGTGCTATATTTTGCCTCAAGTCAGAATATCGAAATAATGATTATAAACATTGATGCGTTCAGAAAAGGCTTTAAGGATACTTTAAAGGAAAGCAAGGCGAATATCATTCACAGGGCAAATGACAAATTGAACGGAATGAAGCCGATAGAGCTTATTGGAGAAGCAAGGCCTTTTGTTATTATAGATGAGCCTCAATCGGTTGACACTACGCCAAAAGCAAAGGAAGCGATAAGATATCTTAATCCCGCTTGTATCTTGCGTTATTCAGCCACACATGCTGAAAAGCATAATCTTGTGTATAAATTAAATGCGGCAGACAGCTATGCTTTGGGACTGGTAAAGCAGATAGAGGTGGCAGGCTTTGAAACTAAGGCTTGCCATAACAATGCTTATATGAAGCTGATATCGGTGGACAACAAAAAAATGCCTGTTACAGCTGAGGTTGAGCTGGATATAAAGAACAAAAAGGGTGTTGTCAAAAGAAAGGAAATATCCGTCAAATGCGGTGATGATTTGTATAAAAAGTCCGGCGGCAGGGATGTATATCAGGGATTTATCATAAATGAAATTTATTGCGGAACGGGAGCGGAATACCTGTCCTTTACAGGTAAGGGGCTTGCTTTGCGTATTGGAGATGCAAACGGCGATATAGCTGATATTATAATTAAAGAACAGCAGATCAGGAAAACAATTGAGGAGCATCTTGACAGGGAAATGGTTTTAAATAAGCTGGGAATAAAGGTTTTGAGCCTGTTTTTTATAGACAGGGTAGTGAATTACAGATATTATGATGAACTGGGCAAGCCGAAGAAGGGCATATATGCCAGACTATTTGAAAAAAACTATATTGAACTGATAAGGCTGCCTAAATATCATCCTTTGCTGGGAAGGCAGGAGGCAGATATTTTGGCGGGAGAGGTTCATAGCGGATATTTTTCCGCCGACAAAAGAGGAAGGCCGAAGGACACAAGCGGAACAGCTGCTGCGGATGAGGATGCTTACACATTGATTATGAAGGATAAGGAAAAGCTGATATCCTTTGATACAAAGCTGAGCTTTATATTTTCACATTCCGCTCTGCGTGAAGGCTGGGATAACCCGAATGTTTTTCAGATCTGCACGTTAAATCAAACCAGGAGTGAAATCAAGAAACGTCAGGAAATAGGCCGCGGTCTTCGCTTATGCGTTAATCAGCAGGGAGAAAGGCAGCATGGCCTTGATATAAATACACTGACAGTAATGGCAAATGAAAGCTATGAACAGTTTGCGGAGGCACTTCAGAGAGAATATGAGGAAGATGAAGGCATACGGTTTGGTATTATTGAAAAGCATTCCTTTGCGGATATCCCGGCAGAAGGAGCCGGAAGAGCTTACGGATATCTTGGGCAAGCCGCATCTGAAAAAATTTTCAATCATTTTATTCAGGCCGGTTATATAGACTCAACAGGTAAAATACAGGATAAGCTGAAAGCTGCGGTAAGAAATAATGCACTGAGCATACCTCCGGAATTGGAGGGAATTAAGAGCGGCATTACAGCCATAGCAAAGAAGGTCAGCGGCAGGCTTAACATCAAAAACAACAGCGAAAAGGGGAAAAATGTATTTGACGGTCGGGAATATCTTGACAAGGAGTTTAAAAAGCTATGGGATAAAATTAAGTACAGGACAACATATTCCCTCGACTTTGACAGTGAAAGGCTTATTAACGAATGCTCCGAAGAAATGGAACAGCTTCTGTCCGCCGGCTTGTCAGGGCTGGTATATGCAAAGGCTGCTCTTAATATCAATTCAGGCGGTGTTGCGGCATCAGAGGAGGAACAGTGTGCTGTTACAATAGACAGGGCGGGAGAATATATTCCTGATATAATTGCATACCTGCAAAAGGAGACAAATTTGACCCGAAAGACTATTGTAGAAATTTTAATAAAAAGCAAAACTATTCCCTTATTTAAGAAAAATCCTCAAGGGTATATGGAGCAAGTTGCAAGGATTATTTCCTCAAAAATGAGGCTCCTGCTTGCAGACGGCATCAAGTACAGCGAAGCCGGGGATGGGGAGTATTATTTACAGGAGCTGTATGAAATAAGTGAGCTGGCAGGTTACTTGAAAAGGAATATGCCGGTAAGGCTGTATGCAAAGCTTCCCGGCTGGTTCAGGGTACAGACACCTCTTGGCGCCTGCAAGCCTGATTGGGCGGTGTTAATTGAAACAAATGGACGGGATAAATTGTATTTTGTACCTGATACAAAAGGGAATATCTCATATGAGATGTTTAGAACCATTGAAAATTGACGGGCATAAATTTATAATTGACTATAGATGTCAGTCTTATAACTTTAGCGGTTTTCAAAAGGAGATACATGATTAAAATATATAACAGAAAGACAAAGGAGTATGAAACAGAAAATGTGGCAGGAGGCAGGCTGCTGGATTTGTTATATACTTCAGGGGCGGGCAGGCTGGGACTTGAGCTGCTGGTCAGAAGAAAAATATATTCTGCCTTAACAGGCTTCTTTTGTGATTCTGCGTTTAGCAGGAGGAGTATAGCCGGATTTGCAAAGAGCTTTTCCATTGATTTGGAGGAATGTGAAAAAAAATTGCAGGCTTACACAAGCTTCAATGATTTTTTTGCGAGAAAGCTTAAAAGTGATGCAAGGAGCTTTGACAGGCCGCAGGAGGAGCTGTTGTCGCCGGGGGACGGGCGCTTGCAGGCTTGGGAAAAAATTGACTGCCATAATATTATACAAATAAAAGGCATGAGCTACAGTCTTTCAGAGCTCCTTCAGAGTGAAGAGCTGGCAAAGGAGTTTCAGGGCGGGACATATATGATTTTGAGGCTTTGCCCTGTGGATTATCATAGATTTCACTTTTTTGACAGCGGTGTATGCAGTGAATCAAGAAGGGTCAAGGGGGAATATTATTCTGTCAACCCTGTGGCACTGCGGAAGATACCGGAGCTCTTTTGCAGAAACAAAAGGGAATACAGCATATTCAGTACAGATAATTTTGGAGAGGTACTGTATGTGGAGGTAGGAGCTACTTCTGTAGGGTCGATTATTCAGACCTATATTCCCGGCAGCAGGGTAAAAAGAGGAGACGAAAAGGGATACTTCAAGTTTGGAGGCTCAACGGTTCTGCTTTTTTTTAAGAAGGACAGGATAATAATTGACAAGGATATAACAGAGCAAACCAATGAAGGCTTTGAAACAAGGATATCAGCAGGTGAAGCTATAGGCAGGAGCTGTATCCTTCAATAATTAGCACCTTAATAAAAAATTGCTGATCACAGGCTTTTCACAGCTTATACAGATACTTCTTAATGGATTGCCATACACGAATCAACGCAATTAAATACCTGATTTTTATTGTTTATCGCTTTATATTGGTTTATAATAAATTCAATTGGTTTTTTTTAAATGCAAAAAACCTTTGCAGATTCAATAATTTACCAGATACAATTTATTGAATCCAGTCAATTACGGTTCAAGCCTTCGCGACGATGGAATATCGTTTTTTCAGGGCGGTGGTAATTGACTTCTGACTAAGCAATGCCGGTTTTCCGGCTTGTGTTTTTATGTAGCTTCAACGGCGAGGCCGCAATTATATAATCTAAGTAAATCGTAGATACTGTTGTCTACAAGCAAGATTAAATTTTATCAAATTTTGTTGCCGTTATTTGCGGCTTATGGAGGTTGTTGTTATGGGTGAAATAAAATCAATCGGAGTTTTGACCAGCGGAGGAGACGCACCCGGTATGAATGCTGCTATTCGTGCTGTTGTCAGAACCGGAATCTATCATGGCTTAAAAATGTTCGGAATCAGGAAAGGCTATAACGGACTTATTAATGGTGATATTTCTGAGCTTACTGCCAGAAGTGTATCCGATATAATCCACCGCGGCGGAACAATATTGCAGACCGCCAGATGTAAAGAGTTTACCACGGAAGAAGGCATGCAAAAGGCAATGTCGCTTTCAAGAGCGTTTGGGATAGATGCGCTTGTTGTTATCGGCGGTGACGGCTCTTACAGGGGAGCCAGAGATTTCAGCAAATTCGGAATTAAGGTCATGGGCCTTCCCGGTACTATCGACAATGATATAGCCTGCTCTGAATACACAATAGGCTATGATACGGCTATGAATACTGTTCAGGATGCACTTGACAAAATAAGAGATACGGCTTATTCACACGAAAGATGCAGCGTACTCGAGGTTATGGGCAGGCGTGCAGGGCATATAGCACTGAATATAGGTATAGCAGGAGGCGCGGAAGTAATATTGCTGCCAGAAAAGGAATTTGATTTTGATAAGGATATTATAAGGAAAATTGTTCAAGGACGGAACAATGGCAAAAAGAATTATATTATTATACTCGCAGAGGGAGTTGCCGAGAAAATAGGCGGAGCCTTAGAGCTTGCAAAGAAGGTGGAAGACCTTACCGGAATTGAGACGAGAGGAACAGTATTGGGATATATCCAAAGGGGAGGAAGCCCTACCGTAAGGGACAGGGTAGTTGCCAGTGCCATGGGTGTAAAGGCTGTGGAGCTGCTTAAGGATGGCGTTTACAATAGAATTATTGCTGTAAATGAGTCAAAGATTGTAGATCTGGATATTGATGAAGCTCTTTCCATGACAAAGGATATTGATCACGAGCTGCTCAGACTGAGTGAAATTCTATCCATTTAGAATTGTACGGTTAAGCCGCCTGAAAAATATAAGCAGGCGGCTTTTTAAAATATCCCTGCGTGGCTATATCGGCTTGGCTTTTTTTCTCTCTTTAGCTGGATTTTTAAATATAATATTATGGTACTTGAATTTTGCCGGTATGTCACAGTCAATTCCTGATAGATATGATGTGTTTCCGAATAATTTTAAAGCATATGAAATACCTGATTTATTATAAAAAATGCAGGAATATAAAACATCACAGAATCTCTGTGTCCTTTGGCAGGCTTCATTAAAAAGGTCAATAAAGGACAGCCTGCTTTTTATATTTTCATCATGGGGCATGCACCATTCTCTGTTTTCAAGATTTAAATAGTCCAGTCCGTCAGTAAGCTTTAGGGGGAAAATGATACTTGAATAAAGAGGAAAGCCATAAATTATTGCATCCAACCGGGAAACTATTTTTTCCTTTATTCCATGGGGATCCCTGCAGATTTTTTCAACAGTAATCATATCATTAATTGCCTTGCTGATATCCTTTTTGGGGATATGAATATTAAATACGGAATTTATAACATTTGTGTACATTTCACAAATCATGTTCTGTTCGGACGGAGATACCCTTATAAGCTCGTAAGGATGTATTTCATGTACCTTCCTGTTTAGCAGCCTGTCACACATAAGTACGTCAATGGAGGTTTCAAACTTTCTGTGGTAGCAGATGTATTTATTTTCATTTGAATCCTTTTCGGTTGTGAAACCGGAGCTGTAATAAATATATGGATGCCCCAGACTATCCATACAGTTATGGCATAAAAAGCCCATAAAATATACTGTAAGAATATTCTTTACATAATCGTTCTGTTTAATAATGTATTCAAAGATAGCTTTAAATAATAAGTTAACCTTTGATATATGAATTGTATTTCCGATATTTGCAGAAAACTTTTTTAAGGACCAGGGCCATATTTCATGAAAAAAGAGTATATCCGGGCCTTGAGTACCTAAATAAAACACCTTGGGAAACTTGTTTATAAGCCCCCTGCATTTTATGTTTTCTATCTTCTTAACAGCCTCTAACCCGCATAGGTAATGAGTGACCAGATTTGGCATATACTACCTCCTATAACTCAGTGTCAATATAATTCTAACATACCTGCAATAAATAAAATATCGTAAAATTATACGTGTAAAGTTTCCGAAAGTTTCTTCTTAAATAGAATTATTTGTATTTATTATGTCTAATTAATATATATAAATCCCATAATAAATAAAAATCAGCTGTTCAATATGTCAGATATACCAGTTAAAAAAATTATGTTGACAGAGTATTTAAAGTGTTGTATAGTTAGTTACATAAGTAATTAACTAACTTTGCAGTTGACTAACTGGGCGAATTACTGTATATATGATGTTGGTTAAAGCTTTCCGGATATTAAAGTTTAAAAGGCGGTGATATTTTGAAAATAGATTTTAATGCTGACAAGCCGATTTATATTCAGCTGGCGGAGGAAATAGAGGATGCAGTCCTCTCGGGAGCATATGAGGAAGAAGCTCAGATTCCCTCAACAACGGAGATTTCTGTAAGCTACAAGATTAATCCCGCAACGGCCTTAAAGGGTATTAATTTGTTGGTGGACAGCGGAATTGTATATAAAAAGAGGGGGTTGGGTATGTTTGTTTCTTCGAATGCAAAGGAAAAAATTTCGGATAAAAGAAGGGTCGCTTTTTTTGATGCTTACATCACTTCACTTGTTTCTGAGGCTAAAAAGCTTTCGATTACTAAGGAAGATATAATAAAAATGTTAGAGAGAGGGTTTGATAAATGAGTTATATAGAGCTTAAAAATATTACAAAGACATTTGGAAATACAGTTGCACTTGATAATTTGTCTCTGGAGCTTGAACAGAATAAAATATACGGGCTTTTAGGAAGAAACGGAGCCGGGAAAACAACGCTGCTGAATCTCATAACCAATAAGCTTTTCCCCACAGAGGGAGAAATACTTATAGACGGAGACAGCGTAATAGAGAATGACAGACCCTTGTCAAAGGTCTATTTTATGACGGAGAAAAACTTCTATCCGGATACAATGACAATCAAGAGCGCATTTAAATGGGGCAGGGAATTTTATCCGGATTTTGATGAGGACTATGCTGTTCGGTTAAGTGAAAAATTTTCGCTTAAAATTGAAAAGAAGATAAAATCACTTTCCACAGGATACAAATCTATTTTTAAGATAGTTATGGCTTTATCCTGCAATACACCTGTAATATTGCTGGATGAACCGGTCCTCGGCCTCGATGCCAACCATAGGGATTTGTTTTATAAAGAGCTGCTTCAGAGCTACAGTGAAAAACCAAGAACCATAATAATATCAACGCATTTGATTGAAGAAGCCGCTGATATTATAGAGGATGTAATAGTGATAAAAAACGGCAGAATTATAATGAAGGATTCGGTTGAAAATGTACTTTCACAAGGCTGCTGTGTATCAGGAAGTGCAGCTGCGGTTGACAAGTTTACTGCCGGTAAGAATATTCTGGGATATGATGCTCTCGGAGGACTGAAAACTGCATACCTGCTTGAGGAAATAGAGACACAGGCGGTTCCGGAGGGGTTGGAGGTTTCAAAACTGGATTTACAGAAGTTATTTATTTATATGACGAATTCTTAGGAGGGTCAAAATGAGATTAAAATCTGTTGTTAAATATAATATTTATGATACAAAGAATGCAGTACTGATTTACTATATAATCATAGCCGCTATAATGGGTTTGCTTGCTTTTACGCTTAAAGCCGATGCCGTAAATATCGGAAGCAGTAATGAAATAGGCTTTGTCAGCGGAGCTGAGGCCTCTGCGATTTTCTTGTTTGTATGCGGCTTGAATTCTTTCAAAAGAAATTATTTATATCTGTCTACTAACGGAATAACAAGAAAGGCACAATTTTACGGATTCCTTATAAGCTCTGTTATAATAGCGGCAGTGATGTCTGCAATAGATACGGGGACAGCAAATGTAATAAATATCTTTATAGATTATAATCCAATGTTTTATCAGGCATACACGGAGTTTGCAGCAGAAGCTTCACAGCTTGCCGTCATAATGATGAGCTTTCTGTGGAATACCGTGAATTATATGCTGGCTTTAGCTTCAGGATACTTTATTACCGTATTATACTATAGAATGTCCAAGCTGCTTAAAATAATTGTATCTGTAGGAGTGCCGGCCCTTTTTATTATCGGTTCCCCCGTATTGTCTGTTTTTCTTATAAAGGCAGGATATCTTGATAAATTAACGGCAGTACTGAAATTTTTAACTAACGGCAATGGTAATCCTTCCATGGGAGTCATAATTGCACTGGCAGAAACAGTAATAGTGGCAATATTAGCTTATCTGCTGGTCAGAAGGGTACCTGTAAAAGAATAGCCGCTAAAAAAACAATACCAGGCTGTTTTGAATCCTTTTGAGGGTAAACAACCTGGTACTGCCTGCAGTTTTGATTGCTGTAAAAATATGCCGGTCAACAGGCATACTGAATTTTATTCTATTTCCTCATCATTTTGCGGCTGTATTTGCTGCTGTATTTTATCCAGATAACTCTGCAATTCAGGAGAAACCTTGCCTTCTATCTTCAGGGAATACTCATTGTAGTGAGTTCCGGAGCTTCCTTCAATAGAAATTATATATTGTGTATCTGTATCTATGGAATCGGCATTAAGGGATAAGTTCAGAATTTCCTGTATCACTGCTTTGTCGGTAATTTCAATGATATCCGACATGGAACTTCCGGAAAAGCTTTTGCCGTAATTTTGATATCCATAGCTGTATTTAATTGAATGCAGTGTTATTGAATTTATATCCTCAGCTCTGGCAATCACTTGCTCATAAATCCCTTCTTTTTTAAGCCAATCAAACGTATTGGTATAATCTGACCTCAGTGCATATATTATTTGCTTATCATTTGTATCTATAATAGTTATAGTGATGAAATCCTGAGAGCTTGATACCATGTCCTGATAATTTAAGTCTGCTATATCTTTTCTTATGGCATCCTTGAAGCTGTTCAGCTGAGCTTTGTCAGAAACAATAAAAGGGCTTTTTCCTATTCTCCTGTCGCTTATTTCGATGTATTTTAAATCATTTGCCTCCTGATGGAGTATGGGATATCTGTTTTCCTTGTATTCGCCGCTTTCGTATATGGGAGAAAGTACAGAAGCATGGGTTGCGGTGTCTATGGAGTATTTCCTGATTATTTTCTTTCCGTTTTTCAGTTTGTATGCGATATACTGCTGGTTTCCGTTTCTGCTTTTGTTATCAAGCAGATATTTGTGAAGCTTGGTTACATTCTCGATGTTTTTCGGATCCTTATAAAGAGCAGTATCATAATTATCATATTTTTTTTCATCAAAGTCGGGGTCATTCTTGTGCTCAAACCAGTATAGATTATAGCCTATGTATGTTTCCTTGACATCCTTTGGATCGGGAATTTTGTTGACATAGCCTATGACATCAAAATGTATGCCGAGAGTCAGAATCACCAGAACAAGGGCAAAACCGACATATCCCTTATAGGTATGCAGTATCTTGAAGGATTTGTTGGTTATCATTTGAATAACGATATAAGAGATTATAGAACTTATAAAATATCCTGAAATTGCAAATGCAAGATCGGAATTTCCTATTTGAATGAAGTAAGCTCCGCCAAACAGAGTTGCACATGTAACAAAACCATAAATAAATACCGGTCTTACCGGTCTGAAGGTAATGATATCTCCGGCAGTTTCCGGTCTTCTCAGCTTGAAGGCAAACAAGCCGCCTGCAAACAGTGCTAGGGTGACTGCTGTATAAGCTGTTATTACCGCAGCTGCGCCTTCCGACAATAAGCCCATGTCAAATAGCCGGAACATTGGCATATTTCTGTAAAAGTCTATATTTGAATATGTGTCGAAGCCATACAAAACACCTCTGAGATTAATTCTTACAAATTCAACTAAAAAAGCGGGAAGCAGATTGAGTATGTAGACAAATGCCAGCTGTGCAATGGAGCTTCCTGTAAACATACCGGCAAATACAGACATTGCAATAAACATGATTCCGAACAAGAATGTACAGCCCAGCCATGTAAATATTAATGCTGCCGAATAAAAAGCTGATAAGGGACTAAACAAATTCATAAACAGCATAATAGAGGTGTTAAATAATATTGGTACTGAAAATAAGATTACCGCTGACAAAACACTGTTGAAATATAAAGCTGTTCTTGTTAACGGAAGGCTGTGATACAGGGATGCCGAACGACTCTTCTGCATATACCTGAAAACCAAGGCTCCGATAACAACAGGGACGGCAATAAGGAAAACCTGACTTATGCCTCCGTTAAAATAAAATTCATTTGCAATTCTTTCCTTCATCCAGTTTAAGCTATTGATATCGTTAATATCAGTATTGCTTACATACTGCATATAATGGTTGAAGGGCATTACAAAAAACAGAGCTAAGGCATATAAAGCGCTGACCCACCAGAAACGTTTAATATCGCTTATAAGCAATCCTTTTTTAAATAAGGATGTTTTCAATTTCATATCCTTTACCCCCTAATTCGTAAATAAATATTTCTTCAAGAGAAAGCGGGAGAATGTCCATAATAACCGGATTTGTGGATTTCACTCTCGAGAATATGCTGTCCTTGCTGCCCCTGACGATAAATTGCAGTACGCTTCCGCTTTTTGTCTTATGCAATATCTCAATATCTTTGAAAATATCTGAAGGGATATCACCTGTATAGGCAAGCTGAATTTTATGAATGTCTGATTTCATATTGTCAAGCTCTCTCTCAACCATCATCTTGCCCTTGTAAAGAATACCCACATGGTCACAGACATCTTCCAATTCGCGCAGATTATGAGATGAAACCAGAACAGTTGTACCGTATTCCGCAACATCCTGAAGCACAAGATTCCAGACCTTTTTTCTCATTACGGGATCAAGTCCGTCAACAGGCTCATCGAGAATCATTACCTTTGGCTTTGCCGATATACCCAGCCAGAAGGCAACCTGCTTCTGCATACCCTTTGAAAGCTTTGTAACTCTTCTTTTTACGTCTATCGGGAAGACCTGCCTGAGTGTGTTGAACCTATCCCAACTCCATGTGGGATACATGCTTGAATAAAAATCTGCCATTTCCTTTATGTTATATTGGGAAAAATAAAACAGGTCGTCAGAGATATATACTATTTCCGCTTTTGTTTCAGGATTGTCGAATACGGTCTTATCATCTATGGCAATAGTACCCGATTCATTTTTGTATATGCCTGCCAGATGCTTTATAAGGGTGGTTTTACCCGAGCCGTTTGGTCCCAAAAGACCATATACGGAGCCCTGATTAATATGTATATCAAGTTCGTCTAAGGCTTTAAAGTCACCGTATGACTTGCTTAGGGATTTTACATCTATCATTATTTTGATGCCTCCTTTTTATTGTAAGTATCGTGAATAACATTTATGACACTTTGCTCTGTGGTCAGAAGATAAATCAGTTCCTCTGTTGTCTTGGCCAATTGTGCAAAAAGCTCACTTCTTCGTGCTTCTACCGAGCTTTTATCAAGAGGAGCGATAAAGTTGCCTTTTCCCTTGACGGAATAAATACAGCCTTCAGCTTCCAGCTCTTTGTATGCTTTTTGTATTGTATTGGGATTGATTGTAAGCATTTGTGCAAGCTCTCTCACAGACGGGATCTTTTCATTTGGCCTGACGGCTCCGCTGATGATTAAACCCTTAATTTTTTCCCGTATCTGTTCATATAAAGGGTTAGAGTCTTTGAAATCTAATTGAATCATGGGCACCTCCTTAACTGTATTACGAGTAATAGTACACTAAGTACAGTACTAGTGTACTTCCAAAAATAAAAACTGTCAATACTAATGTTGTATATTACTTTCAGCTTAAAAGCAGTTCAGTCTGACAGCTGCTCAAATTGATTTGGAACGGCTGTATGAAAATGATATAATTATAAAAGTGCAATACAAAACGCAGCAAAAAGCTTTACTAAATTTTTTGCCGAAAACTCGGCGTGGAGGTTATTATGTCAAAACCTATTATTGGAATACCTATGGGTGACCCGGCAGGGATAGGTCCGGAAATAATTGTAAAGGCACTGCAGGAGGAGAAGATATACAATTCTTGCAGTCCGCTGGTTATAGGAGATTCCGAAATCATAAAAAAAGCATCTGTGATATGTAATATTGATGCAGATATAAATATAATTAAATCCGGCAGGGATGGGAAATACAATAAGGGCATTATAAATCTTATTGATTTGAAAAACATTGATATTTCTAAGTTTGAATATGGCACAGTTCAGGCGCAGAATGGGCGTGCCGCTTACGAATATATTAAAAGAGGTGTTGAACTTGCACTTGAAAATGAAATAGCATCGATTGCAACCACACCAATAAACAAGCCTGCATTAAAAGCGGCAGGAGTTGATTTTATAGGACATACGGAGATACTTGCAGGACTTACGGGAACGAAGGACCCTCTGACCATGTTTGAGGTAAAGGGAATGAGAGTATTTTTTCTCACGCGCCATGTATCACTGAAAAAAGCATGTGAAATGGTAACAAAGGAAAGATTGCTTGACTATATAGACCGTTGCACCGAGGCTTTAAGAAGTCTTGGAATTAATGAGGGGATAATGGCTGTCGCAGGGCTCAACCCTCATAGCGGCGATAACGGGCTGTTTGGTTCGGAGGATGAGGAATTCATTAAGCCTGCCGTATCAGCTGCAAGGGAACTGGGGTTTAATGTGGAAGGCCCTATAGGTGCCGACTCTGTGTTCCATCTGGCTTTAATGGGAAGATATAATTCAGTGCTTTCTCTTTATCACGATCAGGGACATATAGCAACAAAAACCCTGGACTTTGAAAGAACCATTGCTATTACGCTTGGACTGCCGTTCCTGCGGACCTCGGTAGATCATGGAACTGCTTATGATATAGCTGGGAAGGGTATAGCAGGTGAGGTAAGTATGACAGAGGCAATATTATTGGCGGCAAAATATTCAAAAGCATATTCTAAATGGGTTAAAAGCAATAAGTGCTGAAGCTGCCACGAGAATTTATTGAATTTATGGCAAAAAATACAAAACAGACTGTTGCAATTTTTATACGTAATATATAATATTGTATATGTGCCATTGGAATGGCTTTTTGCCGGTGCGGAGCATGAAAGGATATACGGAGGGCATAGTCGGAAGGCAGGCATATATTTATAGGGCAGAGCTCGCCAATAAATTTTTGAGCCGGTAACTCGGCATGGGAGGTTAGAATGGGAGACATAATTGATTACAAAATCATCGGGGATGATATGCAGATTGTTGAAATTGAGCTGGATCCGTCCGAGGGTGTAAGAGCGGAAGCTGGTGCCATGATGTACATTGACAACAATATAATAATGCAGACCTCAACTCAGGGAGGAGCCTTTAAAGGCTTCAAAAGAATGCTTACAGGAGAAAGCTTTTTTATTACAACCTTTTATAATGCAGGAGTGGAGAAGGAGCACGTGGCATTTGCAGCGCCCTATCCGGGGAAGATAATACCTGTTGAGTTATCTTCTGTAGGCGGAAGCTTTATGTGCCAGAAGGATGCTTTTCTGTGCTGTGCAAATGGAGTGGATGTTGAGATAGCATTTACAAGAAAGCTGGGTGCAGGCTTCTTCGGCGGAGAGGGCTTTATACTGCAAAGGCTTGTCGGTAACGGATTGGCATTTATTCATGCTGGAGGAACCATTGTCAGAAAAGAGCTTATGCCAGGTCAGACACTAAAGGTTGACACAGGCTGTCTGGTTGCTTTTTCACCTACTGTGGATTATGATATTCAGTTTGTAGGCGGCTTCAAAAATGCATTGTTCGGCGGAGAGGGAGTATTTCTTGCAAAGCTGACAGGTCCCGGAACTGTTTACCTTCAGAGCTTGCCTCTTGCAAGGCTTGCAGACAGACTGTCCTCAGCGAGCGGCGGACGCCGTGAGCAGCAATCGGGTGCGGCAGGAATAGGCGGAGGCATTCTTGGGGGACTGTTTGGAGGAGACAAGAATTATTAACTCAGCTTTTCTGCATAAAAGGCATATCAAGGCTCAAGCTTGTCAACGGCTTGCTGCCGGAATAATTACTTGAATTAAGTCAATTACAGTTGAAACCTTCGCAGGATGACCTATCGGACGATATGCATTGCTTTTAGGCGAGCACTGCTTTCAAGCGATTTTGTGAAGGTTTCAGCGCTTGGATTTAAGAGGCTTCTGCTTCAAGGTCCGACAACCTCTGTCAGGCTTCCTCGGTCTATAATCATGTATCAAAATTTTCATAAAATAATAATTTAAAATAAAAACAGCCGCGGTATATGTTATAATACTATCTGATGTCTGAAAGGGTCAATTAAGGTCTCTTAAAGGACAGGAAAAGTTGGACTGATACTTGCAGAAAGTATGCTGACTGTATTTCAGGCAGTATTATATATAATAATGGTTGGGGATTTGTTAAATGGAGATAAATAAAGGGAATTTTATTGATACCAGAAAAAATAGTATTCATGATTTTTTCGATGGCAGTAGGCAGAGCCTTCCTATTGCATTGGGATATTTCCCGGTGTCCTTTACTTTTGGCCTTATGGCTGTAAATGGAGGCATTCCGGTATGGATTGTAATACTTATATCAATGACAAACTTAACGTCGGCGGGACAATTTGCCGGCACAAATCTGATTATTGCAGGAGCAGGCTATGTTGAAATAACTGTAACTACATTTGTAATTAATATCAGATATATGCTTATGTCGCTGTCACTGTCCCAGAAGATTGCTCAGGGAGTTTCAAATGCAAAGAGGTGGATTATGTCCTTCGGAATTACAGATGAGACCTTCACCGTTGCTGCCATGCAAAAAAAAGATATTACCTTTGCGTTTATGCTTGGGCTTGAAATCTTGCCATATATGGGCTGGGCATTGGGAACTGCTGCCGGAGCCGTTGTATGCACCTTGCTGCCGGAAACACTGCAAAATTCAATGGGGATTGCACTGTATGCCATGTTCATCGCATTAGTTATTCCGGCGGCAAAGAAATCAAAAGCCGCACTTGCGGTTTCGGCGTGTGCTATTTTTATAAGCTCGCTGCTGAGATGGATACCTGTTTTCTCAGTTATATCGGGAGGCTGGAGAATAATTATTGCCACATTGATTGCATGTACTCTCGGTGCAAAATTTTTTCCTATGGAGGACGTGGTAAATGCCGGCTAAAACAATCCTTGCAGTACTTTTGATGGCGATTGTTACATATCTCCCAAGGGTACTGCCTATGGCTATTTTCAAAAATAAGATACAGTCACGTTTCCTGACGGCATTTCTCAGCTATGTGCCCTTTGCAGTGCTGGGCGCCATGATATTTCCCGATATACTCTACTCTACAGGGCATTTGACTTCGGCAATTATAGGGCTTGCTGTGGCAGCGGGGCTGGCATATCTTGAGAGAGGACTGCTGCAGGTTGCTGTCTGTGCTATTATAGCAGTATATATATGTGAATTGATTATTGGTTAATTGCTGTAATTATATTATAATAAGGTAAAAGGAGGATGTAGCATGGATATTAAGCAGATATGCGTCAATGCTGGTGATGCGGCAGTCAAAATGGCTGCTTTGGACTCTGAGACAAAGAATAATGCGCTTGCAAGGATTGCTTTGGCGTTGATAGAAAATAAAGATAGAATAACTGCGGCAAATAATGATGATTTGAAGAGAAGTGAAGAGGAACAGCTTGCTTCTCCGCTGCTGAAGAGATTAAAATTTGACGAAAAGAAAATCAATGATGCTGTTGAGGGAATCAAAAGCTTAATAGGACTGGAAGAGCCTGTAGGAAAGACTCTGCTCTCGACAATGCTGGATGACGGACTTGAGCTGTATAAAGTGACCTGTCCCATAGGAGTTATAGGGATAATATTTGAATCGAGGCCTGATGCGCTTGTTCAGATATCAACACTTTGCCTTAAAAGCGGAAACAGTGTTCTCCTGAAGGGTGGGAGAGAGGCAAGGGAGACAAACAGGGTGCTGGCTGATATTATTGAGGAGGCATCGGTGGCAGCAGGCCTGCCGAAGGGCTGGATCAGCCTTCTTGAAAGCAGGGATGATGTGAATGAAATGCTGAAAATGGATGAGTATATAGACCTCCTTATTCCAAGAGGCTCTAACCAGTTTGTACGATATATAATGGACAATTCCAGAATACCTGTTATGGGACATGCCGACGGTATATGCCATGTATATGTTGACAGCTGTGCGGATGTTGACATGGCTGTAAGGGTCACCGTTGATTCAAAAACCCAGTATGTTGCGGTATGCAATGCGGCGGAAACCCTGCTGGTAAACGAAGCTGTTGCAGGCAGGTTTCTTCCTGCCTTGAAAAAGGAATTTGACAAAAAGAATGTTGAGATTTTCGGGGATGAGGGAACCAGAGGGATAATAGCTGCAAAGCCTGCAAGCGAAGCCGACTGGGCAACGGAATATCTGGATTATACTATTTCCGTCAAGCTTGTGGCGGATGTTGATGAAGCCATAAAACACATTAACACTTACGGCTCAGGGCATACAGACTCTATTGTTACATCAGACAGGGCCAATGCTCTGAAATTTATGAATCTTGTGGATTCGGGCAATGTTTTCTGGAACGCGTCGACAAGGTTCAGTGACGGCTTTAAGTACGGATTCGGCGCAGAGGTGGGTATCAGCACCAGCAAGCTTCATGCGAGAGGCCCTGTAGGTCTTGACGGTCTGACCAGCTACAAGTACAAGCTGATTGGCGACGGGCATACGGTAGAGGATTATGCCGCTAATAAAAAAAGCTTTAAGCACATAAAATTGGATAAGACTATTTAAATGAACCGACAAATACAATATGGGAGGTACTTATGAATTTTGAGATAATTTCCACCGACAAGGCTCCTGCTGCTATAGGGCCATATTCACAAGCGGTAAGGGCAGGCAATGTAATTTATACCTCGGGCTCGATACCCGTAGAGCCTTCAACAGGTGAGGTGGTCGCCGGGGGAGTGGCTGAGCAGGCCGAGCAGGCACTTAAAAATATGAAGGAAGTGCTTATAAGTGCTGGAGCAAGCTTGGACAGCGTTGTAAAAACAACGGTTTTCATCAAAAATATGAATGATTTTGCCTCAATCAATGAAGTGTATAAAAAATATTTTACCGGCAGCTTTCCTGCAAGATCCTGCGTTGAGGTTGCAAGACTGCCGAAGGATGTACTGATAGAAATTGAATGTATTGCCGTAATCTGACAAGGGCTGTTAATGATGCTTCTATTTTTACCGGCAGAATAAAATACCGAAGGCTTGAAACAGAAATGCTCCCTCAGCAGACAGGTTCAGTATCCCGGCTGCCAGAGGGAGCATCAGCTTTGTATTTAAAGCCTTACATATCTCTGTAATAAATGAGATTTGCTTCAAGGTCTTCATCCAAGGGAATATCCTTAAACAGCTTTGAGTACTTTGCAGATAAGGATTTAGCCGTCTTTGCCCAGGAATTGTTCAGCTGTATAACAAGATCACTGAAGGCAGGCTGCTTCGCAAGATTGCTTCTTATTTCCTTTGGCAAGGGACAATAGCGGAAAAGGATTGATCTGGCTATTTTATTTAGCCGTAATATTCCCTTTGATTCGTAGTTAATCCAGGTTTCATAGTCACTTGTGAAAATATCCTTCATCAGATTTCTGTTTTTCTGTATTTGCACCTTTATTTTAGCCTTTGCATCCTCACTTAAATCATGGTTTTTCTTATAGAACTGAATATAATCGGTATACTCTGAGGTTAAGGACTTCTCCGTTATATCATTCCAGGAGATTCCCATCATAGTACGGCAAAGCTCCCACCGGAAGGTGCCTATAAGCTTCATAACAAGGTCTGGGATATTCTCATCTGTAAATGCCGGTAAAATAAAACGTCCGGGAGTATTTCTGGCCCTGCCGGTTATTTCCTGCCACATAGAGCCTCGGGAGCCAAAGGTGGGGACAAGTATTATATCAGGAAGAATTTCTTTCATTATAGGCTCTTTTTCGATTCCTCTTGTTTCATTTTTGTACCAGATTTCCCGATAGAAAATAGAAAAATCTGTTTCCAGTACCTTTTCCAGTGCATTGTTT
This sequence comes from Ruminiclostridium sufflavum DSM 19573, assembly GCF_003208175.1. Taxonomy (GTDB): domain Bacteria; phylum Bacillota; class Clostridia; order Acetivibrionales; family DSM-1351; genus Ruminiclostridium; species Ruminiclostridium sufflavum. The sequence continues at coordinate 18,356 of NZ_QKMR01000012.1, forward strand.
ATTTTCTGCGGGGTTATTATTGCCTTTTCTATATCTCTTGTTATGAGGTCTTTATGAAGGATTGGGAAATAGGTGCTCATTTGTCCGTGACATACCTTTTGATTTGTCTTGAGCATATTATTTATCTCAAAGGATAATTTAGCGTTATAATCGTTATCATAAGCGGGCCTGTCCAGATCGGTCACAATTTTTCTTTTCTTCATATCTCTGAACATATCTGAATAGTCTTGTCCAAAGTCATTGATTGACGGCTCCTTTTTGTTTTTGTATATTTGCTCCAGCCATTCTTTTGCACTGCATACAGAAAATCTAAAGCCGGAATAATCCTTGTCGCACAGCCTGTATAAAGCTATTGCCTGATCCTTTGTAAGCAGCCGTTCATCCATATATCCGTAATTTAAGAACATGCTGATTAGTCTTGGACAACGGTCATCCTGCTGTGACTTCTTAAAGGCTTTTTCGTATAAAGAGAAAAAGTCGGCGGAAAGAGAGGCGCGCAGCTCTCTGATATCCGAGTCGCCCGAGGTTTTATCCTTTAGGCTTCTGAAATGACTCAGACGTTTATTAAAGCTGTCAATAACCTCCTGAGAGCAAGAGCAGTATTTCAGGATTTTTTCTGTGCTGTTTTCCAGCTCCTGCGGCAATTCACTTCCTATATCCGAAATATTATCCATGGTGATTCCCGATTGCTTAATGGCAGCTTTTTCTTTAGTTATATCATAGTAGCCGAGTATATCCGGTATATTCAGCTCTGTGGCAAAGTTAAACTCGTTTTGCAGCTTTTCGATATTATTTGTCAGAATATCAAGGGCCTGCTTTAATATTGCCAAGCCATTGAGTGCGGCTTCCTTATCTTCTTTTGAATCAACAATAATTTTGCCGTAAGTACCAATTAAATTATCAGAGGACAGATAAAGGCAGTTCAGGTTTTTTGACAATGATGCTAAAATATTCTTAATAGCCCCCGTCAAAAAATCCAGATAATCAGAGCCCTTTTGGATATGGTACTCACAGACCGTATCATCACTGTTGAAAAATCCTTTCCTGTTTTCAATGGGGACATTAAGCAGCCTTGAAAAATATTCAATGCCTGAGGTATCCATTTCCGATTCGTTGCTTTGACTGCTTTGTGTATCATATTTTACAAATAAGGACTCAGAATCCAGAGGGAAAAATTTATAATCTGAATTTTTAGCAGCCTCGTAAATTTTTTGATAGTCATCTATACCCTCGATGCTGTCATTATTCTGAAAGTAGTATTTATCCTTGATAGCCCAATAATATACAAAAAGATTTCTGGTTAAGGTATCAATGCTCCTGCAAATTGGCAGCAGCTTCTGATATGCATTGTAACTGAGGTCTATCAGAGTTGCCAGGGAGGATACAATATACGTTGAATAATCCTTTTGGGAAGCAATTACATTTTTGATGCCTTTTATTGATGTCGCAGGAAAGCAATATAAATTGCAGGCTTCTTTTGCTTTAAGACAAAAGGAGCCTTGTCCGTTGCGTATAATATCATTAACACATAAAAAGGTGTTTTGATCCAGAGTGAAAAGACGACAGCTGTCGGCTGCGAATGAGTTATCCTCATTCGGCAAAGAATCTAAAGGTGATAAGTATACGTCAATCTTTCCGTTAAGCAGCAATAGGATGGACGATATACGTCCTCCTTCACACATCAATATTTCATCCTGTTTTCCTGAATATTGGCCTGCAAAATCCGATTTTATGCCCATGCTTCTTCTCCTTCAATTCCAGAATTTAAGCATTACGTATCTTAAAATGCTTATTTAAAATAAAAAAGCCAGGTTATTACACCTAGCTTTCTTATCGGCAAAAATTGCTGAAATATTAAATATAAATTACGTACGGTTGTATCGTTTCTCAGCCGATAGCAACAGACTTTGCCTTGATATATCCTTTTGCTTTCAGGTATTCAGCCATTAGCACCGCACCGCCTGCCGCTCCGCGGACTGTATTGTGTGACAGGCCTACGAATTTATAATCATACAGGCTGTCTTCGCGAAGCCTTCCGGCTGAAATTCCCATACCGTTTTCAAGCTCTCTGTCCAGCTTTGTCTGAGGTCTGTTGTCTTCCTCAAAATATGTTATAAACTGTTTTGGGGCGCTCGGAAGCTCAAGTGTCTGAGGCTCGCCCCTGTAATCCTTCCACAGCTCCAGAATTTCTTCTTTTGACGGTTTTTTGTCAAAGGAAACAAATACGGCAGCAAGATGGCCATCGAGTACAGGTACTCGTATACATTGAGTTGTAATCAGCGGTGAAGCTGCCTTGTCTATTCTATCGCCGGAAAGAGTACCCCAAATTTTAAGAGGCTCCTGCTCACTTTTTTCTTCTTCTCCGCCTATATACGGAATAACATTGTCTATTATTTCAGGCCAGTCGTTAAAGTTTTTACCTGCTCCGGAAATAGCCTGATAGGTACAGGCTACAACATTCTTAATCCCAAATTTCATAAGGGGTGAAAGAAGAGGAACGTAGCTCTGAATTGAGCAATTTGGTTTTACGGCAATAAAGCCGTTTTTTGTGCCTAATCTTTTTTTCTGAGCATCAATAATATCTATATGTCCGGCATTGATCTCGGGGATCAGCATCGGAACATCTGGAGTCCACCTGTGAGCCGAGTTGTTTGAAACCACAGGAGTTTCATTTTTCGCGTACTCCTCTTCAAGCTTTTTGATTTCATCCTTTTTCATGTCAACTGCACAGAAAACAAAATCAACCTCGTTGCAGATTTCCTTTACTTGCTCGGTTGCATTTTTAATTACAATATTTTTAACTCCTTCAGGAATGGGAGTTGACATTTTCCATCTGCCCTCGATAGATTGTGCATAAGTCTTGCCGGCAGAATTTCCGCTGGCAGCTATGGAAACAACCTCAAACCACGGATGGTTTTCAAGAAGGGAAATAAACCTTTGACCAACCATTCCTGTTCCGCCGATAATACCAACCTTTAATTTTGACATATCTATATGCCTCCAATCATTTAATGTCATAAGCTTAACTTGCTATTGCACCTCAATGGCTTTCATAAGGTCAATCAGGTTGAAGCCCTTGGCCTCAGCCGATAGTGATTGACTTTTATACAAGAAATTGCCGGCTGCGGCAGCCGGCGATTTCTTAACTGTGTCCGCCATTCAGTGACAAATGTGTTTGTATTGTGTATTTTATCATATCAAATACTATAATTCAAGATAGATATTATATTTAAATATTTCAGCGGAATTCAAGGGGCAAGCTCTATTTAGTTGCCGCTCTGGATTTCAAAAGGGTTCTGCGAAACGCCCCAGTTGATCAATTCGCTTTGTGTGCCTACCCAAACATTTGCCTTAAGGGGAACCAGAGGATAGAGTTCTTCAACGCAGTAGTTCTGCATTCTTATACAGCCATGGGAAATATATTTTCCTATAGAATAAAATGAGTTGGTTCCATGAATACCGTAGGAACCGTCTGTCCTGTTAATTCCAAGCCAGCGGCTCCCAAGAGGATTCTCCGGCACTCCTCCCTTGATTGGCTTGGAAAATCCGCCGCCGCCCCAGTCAGGATTGACAATTTTCATTGTCACGATGAATTTGCCGCTTTTGGTAAGAGTTGCGGGATTTCCTACTGCAACTGCATACTTCTTGATTACCTTTGCCCCCTCGTACAGGGTCAGTGTTTTTTTTGTTTTATTGACAACAATCCATTTTCCGTTTGAGGGAGCTGCCTTTATTGTATCTAAATATGTAAATGACGGGCTTACAAGCCTTTTGACCAGCATTGCTTTTGTTGCCTCGTCCCATGTGCCGGTTACTGTCATGTTATGATTGCTTTGGAAAAGAAGAATTGTATTTCGTATGTTCAGGGTTTCGTCATTTTTATAGACCTTTTTGTAGTAGCCTAAGTTTTTTAAATAGCCTAAATAATTTTTACCGGTAATTTCTGTATTTAATTTTGCCTGCTTATTTTGCAGATTAATTTTTTCCTGTGCTTTTTTTAATTGCTCTTGTTCATTTTTAAGCTTTTCCTGATCAAGCTTTAATTGCTGCTGTGCTTTCTTTAATTTATCCTGTTCGCTTTTCAGCTGCTCCTGCTCCTTTTTAAGCTTTTCCTGATCATTTTTCAGCTGCAGTTTTTCCTTTTCAAGCTGTTCCTGCCGGAGGTTAAGCTCATCCTGCGTGATAGTGGCCTCTGAAGCTGCAGGTGGTATACTTGCTCCGTTCTGTTCTGCATATATACTGCTTTCCGCACAGAAAGCGGATGAGCCGTGCAGAAGAGCAATAACTGCGGCTCCGATACATAAATATTTACGAATCATTTTATTATCCGTCCTTAAAAAATATTTAAATGCTAAATATATAATACGTAGCGTATCCGGGAAAAAATACCTTTTGCTCAAAAAATACAGGATAAATATTTTAACTGAATTAAGTAAAAGCCGGATAAAAGAATAATTTATTAAATATATTTATAATAGATATTGTTTCTGAAATTATAAAGCAGCTTATAAAGGCTTGATATGCCTGAAAAGATGCTGTATTTATAATTTCAGCTCATAATGGACAATATATTATGAGAAGTATGATGACAGTATGTAAATAACGATATAATTCGCCAATATTTTTGCATGGTATGTTGAATTTTTATGCATTGAAGATTATAATTATTATATATATTTTTTCTAGGGGGTAAAAAATGAAAGGAATAATAAAAAAGGTATTTTGCGCATTAATGGTGGCTGCGGTAGGTATATCTGCAGCAGGCTGCGGAGAGGCCTCAACAATGGAAAGGATTGAGAAGAGCGGCAAGCTTGTGGTAGGAACAAGTGCGGATTATGCACCTTATGAGTACCACACAATGATTGAAGGAAAAGATACTATAATAGGTATTGATATTTCAATAGTAAACGAGATTGCAAAGGATCTCGGGGTTCAGCTTGAAATAGTAGACACAGGCTTTGACGGACTTCTGGCGGCATTGAATTCTGATAAGGTAGATATAGTTATTGCCGGAATGAATCCTGATGAAAAGAGAAAAAAAGCTGTTGATTTTTCAAAGATTTATTATGAAGCAAAACAGGGTGTTATGGTAAGAGCCGAGGATAAGGACAAGATTAAGACTATAGCAGATTTGAGCGGCAAAAATGTAGGCGTACAGCTGGGTACAACACAGGAGAAAATAGCGCAGGATCAAATGACTGCTTCAAAGCTTGTTTCCTTGGGTAAAATTCCTGATTTGGTTATGGAATTGAAAAATAATAAAATAGATGCTCTGGTAGTTGAACTGCCGGTTGCAAACGGATACATCAAAAATAATAATGATCTTGCATTGTCTGAGATTAACGTGGAAGAGGATTCAGGCGGATCGGCAATTGCTGTTAAAAAAGGGAATGAGGATTTTGTGGCATTACTGAATAAATCATTAGACAGGCTTATTGAGGAAGGCTCTATTGATAAGTTTGTTCAGGAAGCTAATGAGAAGAATGTTACTCAATAATCTGAATTTCGGGAAATTGGGCTGTTTCTTTTGAGGCAGCCTTAGTTTTTGCCAAAATTGCCCTGCTGAGAAGGCTTAAAGGATCTACTCTCAGGAAGGATATTATTAATAAGGAACAATTGCGGTATCAAGCCCTTGCGCTGTGGGATGCCGGCTGAGACTGTCAGTTTTATCTGATAGTAATTTAATTTATGTTGGAGGGGGATTTGCTTGGAATTCGGCTTTGTAAAAGACTATTCGCAATATTTTATAAACGGCACGATAAGTACTGTCGTTATTGCTGTCCTTACTGTGCTGTTAGGTGTAATTATAGGAACCCTGCTTGCTTTAATGAAAATTTCAAAAGGCAGAATACCGAGAATTATAGCATCGGCTTATATTGAATTTATCAGGGGAACTCCGCTTTTAGTCCAGATTTCGCTGGTATATTACAGCGTTTCGTTTCCCAAATTTGTATTTCTCGGAATAGAAATGAATAGATTTATACCCGGTGTTATTGCAATGGCAATAAACAGCGGGGCCTATGTGGCTGAAATTATCAGAGCAGGCATTCAGGCTGTTGACAAGGGACAGATGGAGGCGTCGCGTTCTCTGGGCTTTAACGGGCTACAATCCATGAGATATATCGTGCTTCCTCAGGCTGTCAGAAATATATTGCCTGCACTTGGAAATGAATTTGTAGTTGTGATAAAGGAGTCATCTGTGCTTTCGGTTATTGGCATTGTGGAGCTGATGAGAAGTGCCGATATTATAAAAGCAGCTATTTACAAACCGTTCGAGCCCTTGATTGTGGTAGCGGTTATTTATTTTGTACTTACGTTTACGCTGACAAGAGTGCTGGGCTTTGCCGAAAGGAGGATGAAAACCGGTGATTGATGTTATAGATCTATACAAAAGCTTTGGTGCACTTCAGGTCCTGAGGGGAATAGACATTACTGTTCAAAAGGGTGAGGTTGTCGTAATAATAGGTCCCAGCGGTTCAGGAAAGAGTACCTTTCTCAGATGTCTCAATTTATTGGAAGGTCCAAGCAGCGGCAAAATAATTTTTGAAGGAATAGATATTACAGATAAAAACAATAATATTAACAAGCAGAGACAAAAGATGGGAATGGTTTTTCAGAATTTTAATCTTTTCCCCCATCTTTCTGTGCTTGCAAATATTACTCTCGGCCCTATCAAACTGAAAAATATACCTAAAAAGAAGGCCGAAGAGGATGCAAGGCTGCTTTTAAAACGTATAGGCCTTGAGGATAAAGCAAATAATTATCCTTCACAGCTCTCAGGAGGACAAAAGCAGCGTATTGCGATTGTACGTGCTCTTGCAATGTCACCTGATGTAATGCTTTTTGATGAGCCTACCTCTGCACTGGATCCGGAAATGGTAGGAGAGGTGCTTGAGGTAATGAAGGAATTGGCTGCAGATGGTATGACAATGGTGGTTGTGACTCATGAAATGGGCTTTGCGAAAGAGGTTGCCAGCAGAGTATTGTTTATGGATGAGGGGACTATCAAGGAAGAGGGTTCACCGGACGAGATTTTTTCACATCCTAAAAATGACAGGACAAAGGAATTCCTGAGCAAGGTACTGTAAGAATGTGAGCTATAGGCTGATAATATCGGCTTTTTAGCCGATATTAACTGACTTTTCTGCTTCGGAGGGAAAATATGTTTACATTGTTAAAGGATGCGACGGTATATTCACCTGAATATCTTGGGAAAAAGGATATATTGTTTTGCTTCGACAGGATAGCCTTAATTGAAGAGAGCATCAATGCCTCGAATTTTAAAGCTGTCAATATTGTTGACTGCCGGGACCGGATTATTTTTCCCGGGTTTATAGATTTGCACGTTCATATTGCAGGCGGCGGAGGAGAAGGCGGTTATACTACCAGAACCCTTTCCGCCAATGCCACGGATATACTGAAAAGTGGAATTACCACAGTTGCGGGCATTCTTGGTGCCGATGGCGTAACAAGAAATATTGCAGGCTTGTATGCACAGGCCAAGCAGCTTGAAGGTCAGGGCTTGACTACTTATATATACACAGGGTCATATCAGGTTCCGCCTGTTACTTTGACAGGCAGTGTCCAGAGTGATATGGTTTTTATTGACAAGGTTATTGGAGTAGGAGAAATTTGTCTGGCCGACAGCAGATCCTTTGAACCGGCCTTTTCTGAGATAAGCAGACTTGCAGCGCAAACAAGAAACGGAGCTATGCTTTCGGGCAAGGCGGGGCTTGTGCATTTCCATATGGGAGCAGCTGATAACGGGCTGGATTATTTATTCAGATTAATAAGGGAGACCATGATTCCTAAGACGCATTTTCTTCCGACGCATGTAAACAGGACACATAAGCTGTTTAATCAGGCTGTTGAATACTTGAAGGAAGGCGGTCTTATCGATTTGACAGCAGGCTTTATACCAAACGAGGCCGATAAGGATTGTATTGCCTCCTATACTGCAATAAAGCAGCTGATTGACCTGGGAATTGACACAGGCAGAGTTACAATGAGCTCTGATGCATATGGAAGCGTTCCGGTATTTGATGAAAAAGGAAATGTAATTTCCTCGGACACCGTCAGCACAAAAATACTGTTTGATGAGATTAGAGCCGCTATAAAGGATTTGGGTGTGCCGATTGAAAAAGCGATTTCCATAATAACCAAAAATCCTGCCGGGGTGCTGAAATTGTATAACAGAAAGGGCAGTCTTGAAGCAGGAAAGGATGCCGACTGTGTTATTTGCGATAAGGATTTGAATATTATAAAGGTATTTGCAATGGGAAAGGCTTATTAATTCATTAAATGACCTTATACTGTCATATAATAAACAATGGATAAGTCATCGCTTTTTTTTGATGCTGTCCAAATCAGAAGCAGGTTAAGTTAGACGAAGCAAATAAGAGATATTGGCTATATGGCATAGCTGATGAAATATATTGATTTCGTCAGGCAACTGATATGGGGGTTGAGGAAATTGAGTAAGGAAATACGTAAAGCAGTGCTGATATTCTTTTCTGTTTTTGTAATATTCACATGTCTCGTTATAATTTCGGAGTTTTTCAATTACAGGCATATTATAGGCACATATCCCGAGAAGCCTCAGCTGGCTGTGCCTGATTCGGTTACTGTCGGGATGCCGTCACAGGATGCCTTTGATTTTCAGAAAAGCAAGGTGACAACCTGGCTTGTCAGGCTTTTTCTTGGTTTTGCAGTGCCCGCATTTTTTATTTTTTCAAGGCTTTCGGCAAAAATCAGAGATTGGGCAAGAAGAAAGGCCAAGCGATGGTCTCTTATAGTTATTTTATATTTTATAGTATATTCTGTTCTTGAAATGTTGATTTATTTGCCCTTGGACATGTATACGGGATTTGTGAGAATGCATCAATATGCTCTGTCAAACCAGACCTTTTTACAATGGCTGGTTGAAACTCTAAAGAGCTTTACGGTAAACGCGATTGTTACAGCCGCCGTAATCTGGATACCCTTCATGCTTATCAGAAGGTCTCCCAAGCGGTGGTGGCTGTATCTGGCGCTTGTTTCAATTCCGTATATGTTTTTTATGTCTTATATCCAGCCTATAGTAATTGCCCCCATGTTTAACCAGTATAAACAAATAGAGGACAGCGAGCTTTCGGCAAAAATTGATAATCTGCTGAGCAGAACCTCTATTGAAAATTGTCAGGTATTTCAGGTTGATAAAAGCAAAGAGACAAACCAGATGAATGCATATATGACAGGGGTTTTCAATACGAAGAGAATTGTTCTGTGGGATACCACAATTAATTATCTGAATGCAGATGAAGTGCTGGGCGTGGTAGCACATGAAATGGGACATTATTTAATGGGACATATATGGAAGTCCATAATTTTCGGAGGACTTGGAAGTATACTTGTTTTATATTTTGTGTTTAGAATATGCAATCTGTTTCTGGAAAAAACAAAAGGAAGGTATGGGTTTTACAGGTTATCTGATGTTGCCGCATATCCGCTGATAATCCTCATAATAAATATTATGCTGTTTGCGGCAGTGCCTGTGTCAAATGCGTATTCCAGAGGTGCCGAGCTTGAGGCGGACAGATTTGAGCTGGAGCTTACAAAAAACAATTTTGCGACAGCAACGGGAACTGTCAAGCTTCATCAGCAAAGTCTGACAATGCCTGAACCGGGAATAGTATATATGCTGTGGACATATGACCATCCCACATATAAATCGAGGGTTGATTTTGCAAACAGATACAGACCGTGGGAAGCAGGACAGCCGTTAAAATATCAGAAATACATGAAGGAAAATGACTCTGCAAGGTAGAATATACAGTAAAAGGCTTTGCAAGAATTTAAAAAGGGGGATAGAGTCCATGCCGGTATTTTTGTGAGTTTATACCGCATTTATGGCATGGGCACAAATTATGGAGATACTTAAAGGACTCGGGGTAACGGATGCATCATTTCTGGTGCCGGTTATAGCAGTGCTTGTAGTGCTGATTATTATAGCGAAGGTTGCAAAAAAAATTCTTAAGCTTGCAATAATTATTGCAGTTATTGCAATAGCTGCGACAACATATTTAAATCTTCCGGCTATGAAAATAGAAAACGGTACGGCGACACTCAGCTTGCAGGGAAGGCAGTATAGCATCAGCCCCAAAAATACTAAAATAATTACAGAGCAAAAAGACGGGGATACCCAAACTGTGCTGGTTTCTGGGACTACCCGTATAGAGCTGCCGTTCAGCAAGGAATTTGCCGATAAATTTATAATGAAAAAGCTTGCTGAAGAAAAGTAAACCGGAGGATAATGTTGGAAACTAAAGGTAAGATTCATTCTTTCGAGACATTTGGTACTGTGGACGGTCCCGGAATCAGATTTATCGTATTTATGAAGGGATGTCCCTTGAAATGCAAATATTGTCATAACAGGGATACATGGAGTGCGGAGGATGCACGGCTGTACACTGCCGAAGAGGTCATGAGGGAAATCCGAAAGTACCGGAACTTTATAGCTTCATCGAAGGGCGGTGTAACCGTCAGCGGAGGAGAAGCACTCATCCAGCCTCAGTTTGTTCTCGAGCTTTTCAAAAGGTGCAGGGAAGAGGGCATTCATACGGCTGTGGATACCTCCGGATATGTAAATGCTGAGGCTGTAAAAGAGGTTATGAAATATACAGATCTTGTACTGCTCGATTTAAAGCATGCAAATGCAGTGAAGCACAAGGAGCTGACAGGTGTTGATAATAATAAGATAAAGCTTTTTACTCAATATCTGTGTGATATTAATAAGCCTGTATGGATAAGATATGTATTAATACCGGGGTATACGGATGATGAAGCTGACCTGAAGGCAGCCCGGGATTATCTTAAAAACTTTAAAAACATAGAAAAGATTGAGGTACTGCCTTATCATTCAACGGGCAAAATAAAGTGGGAGAACCTGAAGGCTGAGTATCCTTTAGAGGGCGTTCCGGCACCGACAAAGGAGCAGGTCATGAGAGCATGGGGTATATTATCCGGGACGGCTGAAAGCTGAAGTCAATAGTATTGAACAGGCTTCACAGGGGCGCTCCTCACTGAAGGGCTGTTTTGTATTTTTATATTTAAATTGCATAACATTTGGTTAATAGAAAACCAGTCAGAATATTATTTTTAAGTATAATGTTCCGGCTGGTTTTCTGCATTATCAGCCAACTACGGCTTGTTTTTGACCGGTTTTCAACGCGGCCTTCAGGAGGCTCCGGTCTGAAAAAGTCAATTACTATCAGCTAGAGCAGATGATATCGTTCATGAAGTAAATATCATCGCGAAGACTGAAGCGTAATTGATTTTTAGTCAGTTGATTTTATTATTGACACAATCAAAGATATATTTTAAACTAATTAAGTATCGTATTCCAAAAAATGAAAATAAAGTCAATTAATAAAGGTTTTGGCGGCATTTTAGGTTTGACTCTAAGCTTCGAAAAGTCTAATTTTTAAAATCCAATACTTACGTTACAAAACAAAATCTTCAAAAGATTCCATAGGGGTATAACACATAAACATATGTGGATATGTATTTAATCAGACATGCAATAAAAAGCATGCTATGTCTGATTATTTTTCTGTACCTGTATAAGACGGAAAGATACTGATACTTTATGAAAGGAAAATGTATAATGGATTATTTACCAAAGAAATGTATGAGAAATGCAAAAAGGAGGATTGCTGGACTGCTGGCAATGCTGCTTGCGATACAGAGCCTTTGCGCTTTTGATTTAAGTGCTTTTCAGGTGCAGAAGGCTTTTGCCGGCGCACTGGCATATGAGGAGGGCTTGCAGCCTGATCCGTCTGCGGAAAAGGAGTCTGGAAGAGGGAGGGAGGCTGATACGGGGCAAGACAGAGTAACAGCACAAGGCGGTGATACTGCTTTGGCGGGAGCATCGGACGGAGAACCTGAACAAGCAGGTATGCCAAAGGAAGCCGCAGGTATGATGCGGCGCGTAGATTCAGCAGCATCGGATTTACCGGCCTCCGGCAGTCAGGCAACAGCTTTTGCCTCAGCGGTTACAACTCCGGCAGCAGTTTCAATTCCGGCAAATATAAATGTGACTGCAAGTGACACAGCACTGACAGTCAGCTGGGATGCCGCAGACGGAGCAGACAGCTATGACCTTTGGACAGACGGAAGTATTTTAAATACAACAGAAGTGAGTTATACATACAGCGGTCTTGAGCCAGGCACACCGCATACAATCAGATTAAGGGCAGTCAGTCAATACGGAACAGGCGATTGGAGCGCGGAAATATCCGCATATACCCTGCTTAATACTCCTTTAAGTCTTGCAGCGGCTTTGCAGGATGCCTCGGCGGAATTGTCATGGTCTGCGGTAAGCGGGGCTGCCTATTATGAAATATACCGCAATGGTACTGTAATCGGGACCTCTGTCACCAGTACATATTCCGACAGCGGACTTACGGCTGGAACAGCGTGTGTTTACAGAATAAAGGCATACAGCAGTACCGGAAATACCTCGGCATTGAGTGAGGCGCTGGAGGTCAGTATGTCATCGGCTACTGTAACTCCCGCGGCAATATCGGTACCTTCAAATATAATTGTAACATCAACAGACACAACATTGACAGTAGGCTGGGATGCGGTTGAAGGTGCAAACAGCTACTATGTTTCTCTTGATGGCAATATAACAAAAACAACGGCAAATAATTATACATACAATGGTTTGGAGCCGAATACACAGCATACAATTAAGGTAAGAGCAGTTGACCCGGACATGTACGGGCTTATTGGGGATGTAAACGGGGATAACGCTGTAGATGCGATTGATATGGCATTAGTAAAGAAATATTTGTACGATAATACCTTCGATTTTCCGGTTGAAAACGATATGTGGATTGGGGATGTTAACGGGGATGATTCCATTGATGCGATAGATTATGCCCTTATGAAGCAATATTTTTTGGGAAGTATTTCAGATTTTCCAAAGAGCTTGAGCGAATGGAGCGAAGAGGTGACAAGGTATACCTTGCTATCGGCTCCTGCAAACCTGACAGCTGTTCCGTCAGCCGGCACAGTTGCTTTGACTTGGGATTCTGTTACAGGTGCGGAAGGCTACGAGGTATATCGTGACGGCAGCCTGCTTGAAGACTCAAATACCAATTCCTATTCAGATAGCGGGCTTATGCCGGGAGAGACTTACCAATATGCAATAAAAGCATATAATGAGCATAATGAATCAGCTATGAGCAATCAGGCAGCTGTTACTACTATTGCTCCGTCTGTACCTGCAAATATAAAGGTTGAAGCAACTGATACAACGCTGTCTGTCAGCTGGACTTCTGTGGAGGAGGCCGAAAGCTATGATATCTCATTTGACGGCAATATCACAAATGTAACGGCATGCAGCCATGCTTACAACGGCTTGGAGCCGAATACACAGCATGCTGTTAAGGTAAGAACAGTTGACAATGCCGGTACTTCGGGAAATTGGAGCACAGAGATAATAAGTTTTACAAGATTTGCTGCTCCTGCAAATTTTGCGGCAACCACCGTATCAGCTGTTTCTATTGATTTGACATGGAATGAGGTAAACGGAGCCGCAGGCTATGATGTTAAAATAGATAATGAAATAATACCTGACATTACAGGCAATACCTATCAGATAACCGGCTTGGCACCGGGCCTAAAGCACTGGATAAGTATAAGGGCAAAGAATCCAAATACCGAAAGCGCATGGAGTGGGGAAATCAGTAAGTACACTCTTTTGAGTACGCCTTCAAATATAATTGTTACAGCAGCCACAACTTCGCTTACAGTAAGCTGGGATGCTGTTTCGGATGCCACAAGCTATGATGTGGAATTGAATGGTCAGACAGTTAAGACTGTTACGCAAAACAGCTGTGTGATAGATGGGTTGACTGTGGGTACTCAATATAGAATACGAATCAAAGCATTAAATGACTACCTGAGCAGTGACTGGAGCAACGAGGTTTCAAATACAACTCAGGCATATACTAATGTAAGCGGGACAATCAGCCGGAATACAACATGGACACTTGCCAACAGCCCGTACATGATGGAGGGCAGTGTGACAATTGCACAAGGAGCAACGCTGACAATTGAGCCGGGGGTAGTGGTGAAGGGTGCATATTACAGCTATATTATTGATGTAAGAGGCAAGCTTATTGCTAACGGAGATGTAGATAATCCAATAGTCTTTACAACACACAAGGATTCGGAATATGGAGGAAGCGGGGTAAAAGGCTTAAATGATTATTGGCAGGGTATAAATGTATCGGAAACAGGAGAGTTTGTAGGAGATAATGTGAAGATAAGATATAGTGATTCCTCATACACAGGAGCAATTATAGTACGGGGGAAATTAAAGTTTACAAATTCTGCGATTAGTAATTCATATGGACATGGAGTATTTATAGATACTTCAAATGATGTAATAATTGAAGGAAACACAATATCCCAAAAAGCAAATGGAATAGAAATCTCGAAATTAGGAACTGGCAACTTAAGCATTAAGAATAATGGAATATCAAATAATGAACCGATAGATTCTGCATACAGTCCTATACTTATAAATATTGGTGGGGTGAATTCATCTGCATTTGAAAAAATACAAAACAACACATATTCAGGTTATATGCGTTGCAATGGAATAATGATAAAAGGAACGCTGTCAGAAAATTTCACTTTAAACAGTGGTACATACTATATTCATAGTGACTTGATAGTACCAAGTGGGAAGACCTTGATAGTTAACCAAGGAGTAATTATTAAGCGTATAGATGGATATAGCAATATATATGTAAATGGAGTACTTCAAGCAAATGGAGCAACAGACAACCCGGTTGTTTTTACCACATATGGTGATATAGTATATGGCGGAAATATAGAAGCACCAATATACTGTGGAAGTATAAAGATATCAGAAACAGGGGAGTTTATTGGCGAAAATATAAAGATAAGATATGGTGCAGCAAATAGTGAAAATACCTGTGCATTAAGTGTGTGTGGAAAGCTGACAATTACAAATTCAGAAATCATTAGTTCGTGTGCAAATACTAGAGAAACAGGACAAGGAATATACACTAATACTACAAAAGATATAACAATAGAAAACACATTAATATCTGGATTTGATTATGGCATATTTGCTGCTAATAATTCAGAAGCATCAAATGGAACAATTACAATCATAAATAACACAATATCTGATTGTAATTATGAAGGTATAACATTTAGCCAAAAAGGTGCAGGAAATGTGATAATTGAAGATAATAATTTGGTTCAGAATTCATGGGGAATAAGTGTATTCGATTTTGGAATAGGAAACTTGAGTATTCAGAATAACAGTATAGAGTACAACAGTACAAGTACGCGTGCTCATGCTATATATGTAAATCTTGGAGTGAAGGAATCTATATTCACATCAATAAAAAACAATACATATACTGGAAGTGTTTTTAAAAGTATAGAAATAGGCGGAACATTAGCTGATAATTTAACTATAACCAGCGGTACATATTATTTTCTTGAGGATATATCAGTTCCAGAGGGATTGACGTTAACAATTAAATCCGGAGTAATACTTAAGAATGCAAACCAAAGCTATGGCATAAAAGTACAAGGAACACTGGACGCATCAAGTGGAACAAGGGATAATCCGATTGTATTTACTACAGAATATGATTCGGCGTATGGTGGAAATGGGATAGACGGATATTGGTATGGCATATATGTATCATCTACAGGAACTTTCAACGGTAATAGTGTTAAAATAAGATATGGGGGATACCATACTTATATTATTACCTATAATGATAGTGCATTGAAGGTGGAAGGAAAATTTATCCTCACAAACTCAGAGATAGTTAGGTCACATCAATACGGTATATACTTTAATACCTCAGACACTCCTGTACTGCTTTTTAACACCTTTTACGGAAATGGTAACGGTGGAGATAAGAACCGTTACGGCATCTACAACGCCAACCCCTCCACGCCAATCGACGCAAGATATAACTACTGGGGCTCGTATTACGGCCCGTCAGTTTACGATTCCAATACAGGGAAATGGGTCGGCGAAGGCGACAGAGTAGGCGACGGAATTGATTACACCCCTTGGCTGGGCTCAGAAATGAACTATAAGCTGTACTTCGGACAGAGCGGGACAAACTCTGCCACAGGTAATTTTTCAAGAACCTATACTGATTTGACAATGGATTCACCGGGCTTTGACATATCCTTCAGCAGAACCTACAACTCACGAAACGACAAAGCCTCGGTATTCGGCAGAGGCTGGACCTTTAGCTATGAGGGAAGTGTTAAAAATGCTGAAAGCACATATGTTGATATAGACGGAACAACAAAAACCACAGCTGTACCGTCGACGAAAGTGGTCAGCCTGCCCGACGGCAGTGTTCAAGCCTTTAAAGAAAACGAAGACGGCACATATACGGCAAACAACTCAAGAAACACTCTTGTTAAACGCTCAGACGGAACATATACCCTTACCTCCAAGGAGCAAAATGTATTTTATTTTAATCAGGACGGCTGCCTTGTAAAAATGGAGGACAGGAACGGCAACGCAATTACAATAACCGTTGATTCAGAGGGCAAGGCTACGGCAGTAAAAGACCAGGCAGACAGGCAATTTGCAATAGCATATCAGGACGGGTTAATAAAAACAATAACAGACATAGCAGGCAGCAGAACCATCACATACAATTATCAGAATCAAAGGCTGACAGAAGTAATTGATGCCATGGGCAATTCGACAGGATACCTTTATGACACAGACGGCTTCCTTACGGAAATCAGGGACAGCAGCAATAAAACCGTTGAAGCGGTCACCTACCTTCATTCGGGAGAAAACAAGGACAAGGTTGACACCAGAACAGATGCAAACGGAAATATATTAACCTATTCCTATGACAACATAAACTGCAAAACCACAATTACAGACAGCAGCGGAAGGGTCACAGCAGAAAAATATGACAGCGCCTACAGCATAATAAGCTCAACAGATGCAGAGGAAAAATTAACGGCATATGAATATGACAAGGACTCAAGCGGATTAAACAAATATGCGGAGCAAAAATCTGTAACAGACAGAAATGGAAGCAAAACAAGCTATGACAGGGACAGCAAGGGCAATATCACAAAAGTAACAAACCCCGACTCAAGCACAAGAGTAATGACCTATGATGCTAAAAACAATGTGACAAGTGTCAGGGACGAAATGGGCAAATATACCTTCTTTGTATATGATGCCAGCCAAAAGAAGCTGCTGAAAAAGGTTCAGCCTCTAAATGGTACTGAACAATATACAGACGGTACCAGTGATGCAAGCAAATTTGCAATAACTACTTATACCTACTACACAGATGCGGAATGTCAGGCAAATGGCTATAAGGCAAAGGCACTGCTGAAATCGGTAAGGGATGCGGAGAGCAAGACAACCACCTACACCTATGATGCATACGGAAACATAAAGACAGTAACAGATGCCGAGAACAAAACCGTTACAACACAATACAATTCAATAAGCCAATTGCTGAAATCAATTTCTGCAAAAGGCAATGAAACAGAATACACCTACGACAAAAACGGAAACCTTGAAAAGCAGGAGCAGAAAAATGGGACCGGCGGCAGTATTACCAGAATCACATATGATTCCGAAAACAGAAGGACAAAGGAGGTAGCTCCGAAGCAATACAACGCTGCCGAGGATGATATTGCAAGCCATGAATACACCGGAAATTACGGAAACAGGTATACATATTATGACAGCGGAAAGGTAAAAACCTTTACTGATGCAAACAATTACACAACCTCCTATACATACGATATATACGGAAATTTGAAAACAGAGGAAAAGCCCAACGGCTCGGTATATACCTATGAATATGATGTAATGAACAGAGCAGCAAGGGTGTATTATCAGGACAGCCCGGAAACGGGGAAAATAATGCTTGAAGAAAACACCTATGAAATACTGGCAAACAAAAACACACAGACCACCAGCAAAAAATACTTAAACGGCACAGACATAGCGGTAACCGTAAGCGTTTATGACTATTCGGGAAGGCTGATATCAAAGACAAACCCTGATGGAACAACCTCTACAGCCTATAATGCAAACGGAACAATAAACAATACAACAGATGCAAAAGGCAGCAAAGCCTATTACAAATATGACGGCCTGAACAGGCTGACCGAGCAGTGGACACCCTTTGAAAGCATAAGCGGTACAGTAAAATATACTTATCAAAAAATAGTTTATGATAAGGCTGGCAGAAAGCTTCAGGAAATTGCAGGAAAAACTACAGTTACCCTATATTCAGTACCAACAGGCTATATAGCAAATAATTATGAATATTATGCTAACGGAAAAGTAAAAACCCTCACACAAAGTGATGAAACAGGTACAATATTCGGCAAAACAGAATATGAGTACGATGCAGACGGCAACATCAGCAAGGAAGCGATATACACAGATGCTAATAACAAAAACATAACCGAATACGGCTACAACTATTTAGGAAAAGTATCAGAGAAAAAAGTACATGTAAAAGCCGGAGACATTGAGGGAAATGACTATACCGGCACAGAGGACACAATACTTTCAACCCTGTATACCTATGACAAAAACGGCAGCCTTGAAACAATAACAACGCCAGACGGGGTAACAACCACCTATACCTATGACAATATGAATCTCCGGACAAGCGTAAGCCAGTCGGGAATAGATGAGTACATGCTGCCTGTAACAATAACCTCATCAACAGAATATGACTGGCAGGGCAATACCGTAAAAACAACAGACCCGAACGGCAATGAAACAATAAACACCTACAGCAAGAGAGGCTTGCTTGAAAAAACCGTAACTGAAACAACAGCTTCGGCAGGGCTTAAAACAACAAATACAACAGCCTTCTATTATGACAGGGCGGGCAGATTGACAGCCGAGGTTGCCGCAAAGGACTATGACCCTGCAAAAACCCTTGAACAGATGAATAGGGTGGAATACACCTATGACTTGATGGGCAGGGTAAAAACAAAAACATACATAGGCGGGGAAAAGAGAGTAGACCCTACGACCTTTGAATGGACAACCGGGCAGGTAAATATCTTGCAGAGGGCATATAAATATGACGCAAACGGAAATGTTATAAAAGAGCTTGATGCACTGGGCTTTGAAGCGGCAACGGACAAGACAGGCATAGATACACAAATAGACACAGGCTACGGAACAGAATACACCTACAATATTGCAAATAAGCTAGAAACAGTATCAGATGCCGAGACAAAAGCAAAAGGCCTAAGCTTTACAACGAAATACGGCTATGATGCACTGGGCAGAACACTTACGGAAACAGCTGCAAACGGAGCAGTAACCAAGTACAGCTATGATAGTGCCGGAAATGTAATCTCCGTAGCTGTAAGGAAAACAGAAAATGCTGCGGAGCAGACAATAAAAGCAAGCACCTTCGACTTTACAGGGAATTTGCTTACAGAGACAAGCTATCAGGCAGCAGCAACAGGTAGCACAATAACCTATGAATACAATGCATTAGGTCAGGTAAGAAAAGCAATATATCCGGGTGATGCTGCAATACCTCAGAACACTGTAACCTGCCAGTATGATTTGATGGGCAGGCTGAAAACCCGGCAGGACACAAAGGGAGCTATAGACACATATACCTACAGCAAGCAGGGAAATGTACTGTCTCACACGCAGCAGAAGCAGGACGGCACAGAGGCAATAACAACCTCAACCCGGTATGACAAAAACGGAAACGCCAGATATGTATTTGACGGAAATGAAAAATGTACAACCTATACATACAATGAGCAAAATAAAGTTATAATATCAAGGCAATCAGCGTCAGGTATAGAACACGAAACCACATATACATATGATACAAACGGAAACCAGATAACAACAACCGATTGGCTGGGAAATACAACTGTAAATGTATACGACAGCTTGAACAGGCTCATAGAAACAAAGGATGCCTACGGGAAAAGCATACAGAAGCTTGAATACAACCACTGCAATGTGCAGGAAAAAGCCTATGATGCATTAAACAAGGCTACAGTATATACATACGACAGAAATAACAGGCTGTTAACCGCAACAGACCCTGAAAACCATACAACAAGCCAGACCTATGACAATGTTGGGAATATAGCCTCAAAAACAGACGGCAGAGGCAATACAACAAGCTATACCTATGATGAAATGGGCAGGCTGAAAACAGCAGTAAATGCCAAAAACGAGACAACAGTTTACACCTATGATTTGAGCGGAAACCTGCTTACACAGACGGATGGCAAAGGCGACACCACCACATATGAGTACAATGCGGCAAACAAGGCAGTAAAGCGTATAGATCATGGAGGAAGGACAGGACCTGAGGGCAATTACACCTACGACTCTTCAAAAACAGAGGCCTATACCTACAATGCAGACGGAAGCCTTGCAAGCAAAACGGACAGAAACGGAAAGACAACAGTATACACCTATGACATACACGGAAGGCTCATAAGCGAGGAAATACAAAATGAAGCAGGAAGCGCAATAGCCTATGCCTATGACGCAAACGGAAACCAGCTGGCAATGACAGACAGCACAGGCACAACCCTCAGAACCTATGATGAGTTGGGCAGGGTATTGACAAAAACAGTGCCAAATATTGGGACAACCACCTTCCGGTATGATATAATAGAGGGCATGGATGAGGGCTGTTACAAGGAAATAACAACAGACCCAAAAGGCAATGTAACAATTAAAGTCTTTGACAAAGCAGACAGGCTGATTACAGTAACGGCAGACGGTAAGACAACCACCTACGGCTATTATGACAACGGAGCAAGGCAAAGTGTAGCATACTCAGACGGCACAAATAACATAGCCGTTGAAGAATATATATATTACGATAATGGTCTGTTATGGACCTTAACAAACAAAAAAGCGGACGGAACGGTAATAGACAGCTATGCTTACACCTATGATGCCGCCGGCAACCAGACCTCAAAGACAGACTCAAAGGGAACTACAACATATACCTATGATGAGCTGAACAGGCTTAAAACAGTGACAGAGCCTGACGATACGGTAACAGCCTATACCTTTGACGGAGCAGGAAACAGGAAAACAGAAGCAATAACAAAGGGAACTGAAACAACTGAAAACACTTACACATACAACGGGCAGAACAGGTTAACCCAGATATCAACCAAGGTAAACGGCACCTTGACAGCCACAACGGAATATGCCTATGACAGCAACGGAAACCAGCTGACGGCCACAGTAAACGGAACAATAACAGCAGTTAATGTATATGATTATCGGAATCAGCTGATACAAACCATGACAGGCACAGCCACAACAATAAACGCATACAACGGAGAAGGCTACAGAGTAGGAAAAACAGTAAACGGCACATTGACAAGATACTTATATGAGGGTGACAAGGTAGTTCTGGAAGTAGATAGCTCAGGAAATGAAACAGCAAGAAACGTATACGGAAGCAACCTGATAATGAGGGAGGCAATCAGGACGGATGGCTCAGATATATTTGATACGTACTTCTACCTGTACAACGGACATGCAGATGTAACGGCGCTATTAAAACCTGACGGAACAATAGCCGCAACCTACTATTATGATGCCTTTGGAAACATAACCGACACAACAGGCAGCGCGAACAACAGCATAGCTTTTACCGGATATCAGTACGATGCAGAAACAGGCTTATACTATCTGAACGCCAGAATGTATGACCCAAAAACGGCTAGATTCCTGCAAGAAGACACATATTTGGGCGACCCAAGCGACCCGCTGAGCCTTAACTTATATACGTATTGCCACAATGAACCGATAATGTATACAGACCCTACGGGGCATTTCGACCAACTGGAGGCTATGGCAAGACATGCATCCATGCTAAACACAAATAGCTACTTTAATGGGCTAATCAGCAGCGGCAGTACAGGAGCAAGCATAGCAGAGCATTTAAAGGCATCACAGGCAGCTTATAATAAGGACAAGCTGAGTAGGCTCATAAAGGACGATAAGAAAATAGCGGAAAGAATAAATTCTCCGAAATTGAGCAATACAGATAATATTGCATCTGCCAATGAAATGAATAATGGTTTGCCTACTGCACTGGGAATAATCACAGGATTAACTGTTTCCGGCATTTATAATGCCTCACTGAATATCCCTGAAATAACAAATCAAATGGCATTTAACCAATCATCAGATGAAATCATGATTAATGCATTAGGACAAATTACAGGTGGAAATAATCATGCGTATGCAGGATACTATATAGGGAAAACTATTGGTGATGCAGGCTCAATAGTTTTTGGTATCGGCGAAGCTGTTTTGGGTGCTGCCGGAGAAGTTGGAGGAGGAATATTAACTGCCTCCGGTGTAGGAGCAGCATTGGGAGTGCCAGCGATTGCAGCAAGCGCCGGCTTAATTGCTCATGGTGTTGGAACAGTTGGAACATCAATATATAATGTTACTACAGATGCACAAAATGTTAAGAATTATTATAATAAAATAAAGGAAGAGTCGCCTGAGGGGGGGAGTAAACCTGTTGTAACCCAAGGTAAAGGGCAAGCACCTAAGCAAGGACAACCTAACTCAGTGTATGAAAAAGTTGACAATGAAGACCTTAATAAAGTTGTATCTCGAACGACCTACGATTCAAATGGTAATATAGCAACGAGAGAGGATTATTATACAGGAAGCAACCCACATACACATTATGATAAATCAACAGGCCAAAACCTTGAAAATCATACGCATATTTACAAATATAATGATAAAGGACAGCGAATAGGTGAAGAAGTTGTCCCATTAAAATAAGAGAGGATGATAATGTGAGTATAAAGGCATGGGGAATATTTCAACTATATAATTCAGACTTTTCAATTCAAGAGAAAGTGGAATTGGCTTTTGTGGCAACAATAATAGCCACTGAACACAAAATTGGCTTAAAACTCGGAGGTAATGTAGAACCTCATATTTTAAGAAATATAGGAAATCTTGAAGGTAAAATTCCATTTGAATTAACTGACGACCCACTTGATGTTAATGCACACTGTCTTTTTGTAGGTGATGGGATAGAGGTATTAGTTGCAGAAAATAGGGTAGATACAGGAGAAAGTCTAGTGGCTAGAATGGAAAGAATACAAAATTTTTTCACTGAAATGCTAATGAACAAAGCTATCAAGAGTATTAAATTATTTCTTAATGTTGAAGAAGGCGATGAGGTTGATACACTTGATGTTTCAGTAAGTGAATTCAGTAAAAAAATGGTGGAGTTATATGAGCAAGAGGGTAATTGGACTCCCATAGTAAAAGCTATAATTACATAAAGTTTTGTACAGGCGGTCATCTATGATGACCGTCCTTTTTTCTGTTTTGTATACAGTAGACATAAAATAAATAAAGTGAACCTAATACAGCCCAAACTTTTTTAAAACGCTTTTTACCACATCGTTATTTTACACTATCCAGTATATAAAAACAGCTGTATTAAAGGTTATGCGGTCTGACACTTATGAGAGGGGACGATTTTTTGTAAAAACTGTCGCTTGTGTATCCTTGGAGAACAGCAAATACGCTGTTTTACGCAAAATACACTCCCCTCCGACTTTATCTGAACGCCCTAATCACCATGCTTTGAATGCTTTTCAACCATATTTTGAAGACTCAGGCTGGCTTGGCTTATATCGTGTATAAAGGTATAAGTGCTTTCAATGCTTTCGTTTTGTTCTTCCATAGAAGCAAGCATTTCCTCGGTGGCGGCGGAGTGCTCTTCTGAAATTCCTGCCATACTGTCTGCTTTCTCGCTTATGTCTGCAATAATCGAAGTGGTGGTGTCAATCATTTGCAATTCATTGGCTATATAACCGTCTATTTCTTTAAAAGAGGATTGAATATTGAGAAAGCTCTCATTGACCTGATTAACAATTGCTTCGCCTTCTTTTACGGCAATGTCTCCGCTTTGCACCTTATCCAGAACACCGGTTGTTCTGATATTTATCTGCCCGATAATTTGATTTATATGCTTTACGGTATTCGCACTCTGCTCCGCAAGCTTACGAACCTCGTCAGCCACCACCGCAAAGCCCCTTCCTGACTCGCCGGCTCTTGCCGATTCAATTGCGGCATTAAGTGCCAGCAGATTGGTTTGCTCCGATATTGCGCTGATGCTTGAAAGAAAGCTGTCTATTTCGCCCATGTTCAGCCGAAGCTCACGGACTGTAATAACCGATTCATTAACAGCATTGCTGATAATTTGCATTTGTATTTCCATTCTTTTAATTCTTTCGGAGCTTTCCGCAACAACCCGGCTGGATTTCAAGGAGGTATTCCCTAACAGCTTAGAAAGCTCCTGAGTCTTTTTAACCTTTGTGTTGGCAGAATTCATCATCTGACTTATATGGCTTATATTCTCTGCTTGTTCGATAGTTCCCTTTGATATTTCCTGCACAGTGCTCTTAATTCCGCTGCTTGTTTCTTTAACCGTATGCAGATTAGCTTTACAGTTGGATATATCTAAATTTAAGGTTGCTGTATTTGATTTTATTGAAGCCAGTGTGTTTTTCAGCTCTGTCAGGGTATTTTTTGATTTTATGCTTTCATCGGCTAATATTTTTATAATTTTGCTTCCCCACTTTGTTATGAAAAACAATACCAGTATATTTAAATCAATAAAAAACAGTGTTGAAAAATCCGCCCCGATTGTTTTAAACAAGGCTAAATCGGCAATGTAGCCTATATTCATAAAAAGGCCGCCTACTATAAAAAGCTTTTTGTTTAAATACAAGGCGGCAATACTGATTGGAAGAAATATTAAATAAACTGAACCGGATTTTAAAATAAGAAAGGTTATTGCAGCACACATGGACAGCGTTACAACATATGCCGTTATAAGGCTGAAGGCCTTCCTATAAACGGATAAGCCCGCAAAAGCTGCTGCGAGTGAAAAGGTCACTGCAAGTACGATTAAATAAAGCTCTTTTGATAAAAAGGTGAAATAGAGAATAATTACAGCAAACAATAACAGAATACATGTCATTACCTTATTGACTTTTCTTAAATGCATTTGTATAATTTCCAATTCCAAAGCACTCATCTCCTAAATGGTATTTTGACTGACTAAAGTCAATGACTGACTAAAGTCAAGTACGGTTCAAGCCTCAGACCCAGACTGCCGCCCGGTATAATCTGTTCTTAATCCGATAGTGATTGACTTTCTGACTATATGTAGAAGTATTGTTTCATAAAAGAGCTGCTGTATAAAAAAAACATATTTACATAGTATCCTCTCTTATTCGATTAATTATAACAAAAAGCGACATAGATGTATATATAAAAGATTATATAAAAAAATAAAAATCTGTACTAAACATTAAATAATTTGGGCAAGCTATTTATTGTTGTTCAGTATTTTCAGTTTTAAAAATCTTAATATAAAATGGTGAATACATATATGAATATATATTTATTTCTAATAATATTTATGGCGGCAGCCTTGACCTGTTTAATAATATGGATTAAAAGATTACAGACCTTTGAGTTTCAGATAGAGGATGTTGTGCTTTCTGTTGACGAGCTTGAGAAGCATGCCGAAAATCTGGCAAAGGCTCAGGACACAGAAAAACGCAGGCATGCCATGAAAAGGATAACTAAAAGGATTGAGACAAAGTTTCAGGATATATTTTTAACATATAAAAGGTTCAACGAAGATACTTCAGCCGGATTTTCAGTTCCTCCGGCAGCAGAGTGGCTGCTTGATAATTTCTATATTATTGAGGAACAGAAAGGTCATATTGTAAGAGAGCTAAGTGAAATCAGGCAAGCGCTGCCGGTAATAAATGAGGGCATCTATACTGGCTTTCCGAGAATATACACAATAGCCGTTGAGATTGTATCACATATTGACGGCAATGCAAGTGATAAAATTATAAAGGATTTTATAACCGCATATCAGAAATATAATTTTTTGTCTATACAAGAGCTATGGATGCTTACCTTGATGGTAAAGGCTGCTTTGATAGAAAAGCTGTGGGTTGTGTGCGAAAAAATGAATGCCACCCGTAATGATTGGTACAGAGCCGAGCAAATACTGGATATTGTCATTGATTGCAATAAAGCCGAGGACAGTTGTCAAACAGTTAATTCATATATTGAGGAATTGGATGACATAACTCCTGCTTTTGTTGAATACCTGATTAAAAAATTAAGAAAAAAGGGTTCTAAAACCCTTTGGATGATAAGCTGTATAGATAACCTGCTTGCTCAGAAAAGCACAACGACGGACAGCTTTATTTCAATAGACCATTTGAATCAGGCGGTTACTCAAGTGTCAATAGGAAATGTGATAAATAGTCTCAGAGCCTTATCAGGTCTTGACAGCACAGTGCTTTTTGAAGAGCTGAGCGAGGTGGAGAGGATTTTAAAGCAGGACCCCTGCGAGGTATATTCCAAAATGGATTTCAATTCGAGAAACCTGTACAGGAATACAATCGTAAAGCTGGCTGACAAATACGGGACTACGGAGATAAATGCTGCAAGAATCAGCCATGAATTTGCAAAGGAAGCCTTCGATGCAAACGGCAAGGCAGCTCCGGCTGCTCATGTTGGATATTATCTTGTAGGGAAAGGGCAGAGAGCCCTTATTGATGCCTTGAATCTAAAATCAAAAAAGGAAATAAAGAATACAGAGATAAATAAAACCTATTCTGTAAACATATATATTTCAGCAATTGCAATACTTTCAGCTGTTATTGCCATTATTCCAATGCTATACAGCATAAAAAGAGAGGCAGCTCCTGCTGCGGCAGTTATAATCCTTACAGCTGCGGTTGGCTTGATACCTGCCGGAGAAATAGTTATATCAATTGTCAACAGCCTGCTGGGGCGTCTGGTTAAGCCTGCGGTGCTTCCAAAGCTGGAACTGAAAAACGGTATACCTCAGGAGCTGTCTGCGATGGTAATAGTACCTACCCTTGTCCCCAATGTTAAAAGAACCCTTGATTTGATTAATAATTTAGAGGTTGCCTATTTAGCAAACAAATGCGGTAATATTTACTTCTCTTTAGTAGGGGATTTCAAGGACAGCGAAAAAGACAAATTGCCTGAGGATGCTGCAATTGTTGAAGCCGCTAAAAAAAGAGTTAATGAGCTTAACATAAAATATGCGGAAAACGGCAGGCCGATTTTCTTTTTCTTCTGCCGTGAAAGAAGGTTCAGCCAAAAGCAGAATAAATGGCTTGGCTGGGAAAGAAAAAGGGGAGCAATAATTGAGTTTAACAGAATGCTGCGAGGAGACAGCAGTACCAGCTATATCCATAACAGTATCGATATAAGTGACCTCCCTGATATCAAATATGTCATAACGCTGGATGCGGACACGCAATTGCCGGTTGAAACGGCAAAGCAGCTGGTGGGTACGATTTCACACCCTTTGAACAGGGCGGTTTTTGATGAGGGAAGAGGCATTGTGACAGAAGGCTATGGAATACTTCAGCCTAGAGTGAATGTTGACATCCAGAGTGCGAATGTATCCTTTTTCACAAGGGTATTTGCAGGTCAGGGAGGCATAGATCCATATACCACGACTGTTTCCGATGTATATCAGGATACCTTCGGAGAGGGTATTTTTACAGGGAAAGGGATTTATGAGGTCGATATCTTTCAAAAGGCATTGGACAAGGCCTTTCCTGAAAATACAATTCTCAGCCACGATTTGCTGGAGGGCAGCTATCTGAGAACAGGGCTTGTTACTGATATTGAGCTTATAGACGGGTATCCGTCCAAATATAACTCATACATGATGAGACTGCATAGATGGACAAGAGGGGATTGGCAGCTGCTGCACTGGATATTTGGAAAGGTTCCCATTAACAGGCTGTCAAAATGGAAGCTGTTTGACAACCTGAGAAGAAGTATGCTGTATCCGTCAATAATTATTATTCTGCTGCTGAGTATGGCATTTATTAAAAGCGGCGGAATTGCCTTTATGTGTCTGTGCCTTGTTGCTTTATGCTCACCTGTTGTCAGCTATTTTGTACACTTGATTTTTGCAGGTGACTACAGAATTTATATTACAAAGAGAAGAGCCGTTGTTTTGGCAGGCTTTAAAGGAATACTTGTACAAATAGGCTTGCTGCTGACTTTTGCTCCATATCAGGCATTCCTTATGATAAATGCAGTTTCAAAAACTCTTGCAAGAGTACTCGTTACAAAAAAGGATCTTCTTGAATGGGTGACTGCGGCAGATATGGAATTGGCACTGAAAAATGATCCGGGCAGCTATTACAGGAGAATGTGGTTTTCACCTGTATTTGGAGCGACAGTTTTTATTCTTGGCTTGTTTATGCGGGCAGGATATATTTGGTTTGGACTTGCGGCTTTTATTATATGGGCCTTGGCGCCTTGGATTGCTTACAATATCAGTAAGCCGTCGGCCGGCAAAAGCGGTGATAATGGGCTTAGAATAAGCAGCTTGAAGGAATTCAGGCTGCTTGCAAGAAAAACATGGTGCTATTTTGATGAATTTGCAGGAAGGCATGAAAATTTTCTCCCAGCCGATAATTATCAGGTTGAGCCGTATAAGGGAACAGCTCACAGGACTTCTCCCACAAATATAGGGCTGTTATTAGTGTCCAATCTGGCTGCAAGAGATATGGGCTATATAAATACTCTGGATTTGCTGGATAGAATAGAGAATACCATTAATACCGTGGAAAAATTGGAAAAGTGGAACGGACATCTTTATAATTGGTACAATACAGCAAGCTTTGAGATATTGCACCCTAAATTTATTTCAACAGTTGACAGCGGAAATTTTGCGGGGTATCTGATGGTTCTGAAGGAGGGACTGGAGGAATACGGTCATAAACCTGTATATGATGAGTCAGTGCCGGAAGGAATTATTGACTTATTAGAGCTGTGTAATTTTGAAATAGACAAGGATAAGCCATACTTTGACCTTGAGGGTATCAAAAATGTGGTTTGTGCAGACAGCGGTGCTAATTCAGCCGCAGATGCCAAAACCATGAATGTAAAAGGTGAGGCAGCCGGAACAGCAGGCAATGCAGGGGCAGGGGAACAGGCAGGTATTGAACAAAGGATCAGGGCGCTTTTTCAAGTGGTTTCCGAAGCACTTAACGAGCTTGTGACCAGTCGTAAAACAGGCTATTGGGTTGGAAAACTGGTGTGTCAGGTCGATATGTACCATGCAATGCTGGGAAAATACGGCGGAGAAATATTCGGCAATTTGGAAGGGATTCCTGATAAAAAACCCCGGCTGGACAGGCTTATAGGCAGAATTCAGGCATTGATAGATAATATGCAGTTTAAAGGCTTGTTTGATGAGGGAAGAGGTCTGTTTTCCATAGGCTTTAATGCGGAGGAGGGGCATACGGTCAAGTCCTATTATGATTTGTTTGCTTCCGAGGCAAGGCAGACCAGCCTGATTGCAATAGCAAAGGGCGAGATCGGAAAGCAGCACTGGTTCAAGCTTGGAAGGAAGCTTGTGAATGTTGACGGGAGTACCGGCCTTGCATCATGGACGGGGACAATGTTTGAATACCTGATGCCAAGATTGCTTATAAAGAGCTATTCAAATACACTGATAGAAAAAACCTATAAATTTGCGGTGAATGCCCAGATAAAATACGGCATGAGCAGAAACATACCGTGGGGTATATCAGAATCCTGCTTTTATGCCTTTGATATTGCGCTGAATTATCAGTACAGGGCCTTCGGAGTGCCGGGATTAGGCTTGAAAAGAGGCTTGATAAATGATTTGGTTGTTGCGCCGTATGCAACAATAATGGCTATCGATATCGAACCGGCAGAGTGCGCAAAAAATATTGAAAGACTGAGGAGCTTGGGAGCGGAAGGTCAGTTCGGACTATATGAGGCAGTGGATTTCACTGAATCCAGGCTGAAGGACAGGCAGGAATGTGCTGTTGTAAAAAGTTATATGGTTCACCATCAGGGAATGAGTATGCTGGCCTTGGTAAATTTTTTCAAAAATAATATCATGCAGAAAAGATTCCATGTAAATCCTCAGATTGAATCTGTTGATGTATTATTGCAAGAGAAATTCCCGGCGGGAGTGGTTATTTCGAAGGAGCACAAGGAACAGCCATTGTTTGCGGCGCATAAGCAGGCTGATAATGAGGAAATAGTTATAAGAAGCTATAAAACTCCGGGAGTGATTCCAAACATGCATGTGCTCACTAACGGAAGCTACACTGCCGTTCTTACCGATAAGGGCTCGGGATACGGCAGATGCAATTCTATGGCTGTATACAGATGGGTTAATGATTATATGCAAAGCAGCGGAGCCTTTATATATATCAGGAATGTAAATTCAAACGAGTACTGGTCAGTCTCCTATAGCCCGATAAACACGGAACCCGAGGCATACAAGGTTATTTTTGCACCCCATAAAGCCGAATATATCCGCAGGGAAGGAAACATTGAAACCAATACGGAGGTGCTGATAAGCACCGAGGATAATACAGAAATAAGAAAGGTGACTATTTTTAACCACAGCACCTCACAAAGAGTGGTTGAGCTGACAAGCTACATGGAAATCGTACTTTCACAGCCTGAGGCAGATGCCGCTCATCCTGCCTTCAGCAAGCTGTTTGTAAAGACTGAATATATTGATGAATATAACGGTCTTTTGGCTGTCAGGAGAAGAAGGGATGATGTTAAACAGACTGCTTGGGGATATCATACTGTTTCCGTTGACGGAAAGGTGCAGGGAAAGGTGGAGTATGAAACAAACCGCATGAACTTTACAGGAAGAAACAGGACTCTTGCCGCACCTGCGGCAATGGAGCCGGATCAGCCCTTGTCAAACTCTGCGGGCTCTGTATTGGATCCTGTTTTCAGTCTGAGAATCAGAGTTTGTATTGAGCCCGGAGCAAGTGCGGTAGTTAACTTCAGCATCGGTACCTGCGATACAAGGGAAAATGCAGTGTGCATGCTGGAAAAATACTGCGATACCCTGGCTGCCGAAAGAGTTGTTGAAATGGCATGGACCAGAAGTATCGTAGAAGCAGGTTTCCTTAATGTGAGTGCAGTTGATGAGAGAGCATACCTGAGATTGCTTCCCGGAATGCTGTATGGAATTGACAGAAGGGAGCAGTCGGAATATATTCAGAATAACACGCTCAGTCAGCCGGAGCTCTGGCCTTTAGGAATATCAGGCGATGTGCCGGTAGTATTAATAAAAATTCAGGACAGGGACAGCTTTGAAGAGGTACAGTGGGCTTTGAAGCTTCATGATTACTATAGGCTCAAGGGGATAGTATTTGATCTGGTTATTTTGATTTCCGAGGAAGAGGCATATAACCGTCCAATATTTGAAATGGTCAATGATATGGCTGTTTCCGGCCGTTCATATGAGCATATTGACAGGAAGGGTGGTATTTTTATCAGAAGTGTCAGGCAGATGAAGCAGGAACAGCTTAATCTGCTGCTTGCCTGTGCAAGGCTGACAATTGATGCGGACAAAGGTATTGCCCATTTGCTGGATAAGGAAGAAATGCAGGCTTCTTTAATTGACTCTGAGGACAGAACTCACGATGAAATTTATGACAGGATATCAGGCAGGAATTTATATGAAAATACACAGGCCTTCCCACCGGCTGCAAAGCTTTCGGAAATGGAAAACAGCCGGCAGTCTGAGCCGGATAAAAAGCAGGAGGCCTTGCAGTCATTTGAGCCCGGCTCCGGTAAGGAGAAGAAAAGGGGAGAGTATATTGAAAATGATAATGAAGGCAACAGGGATGCTATAGAGGATGATGAGTTTATTTCAAGCATAACTGAAAAATTGTTGTTTTTTAACGGCATAGGCGGTTTTTCAAATGACGGGAATGAATATGTAATTTGTCTCAAACCGGGGCAAAATACTCCGGCACCATGGGTGAATATAATTGCAAATGATATATTCGGATTTATTTGCACTGAATCGGGGGGAGGCTACACATGGCACAGGAACAGCAGTCAGAACAAGCTTACAGCATGGGTAAATGATCCTGTTCTGGATGTGCCGTCTGAGATAATATATTTCCGTGATACGGCAACGGATAGGATATGGACCTGTACTCCTTCACCTGTAAGAGAGCGCCCACCGTATGTTATCAGACACGGGTTTGGATATACCTGCTATCTCCATAAGAGTCACGGACTTGAGCAGGAGCAGCTTCAGTTCGCCGCAGCCCATAATCCGGTCAAAATAACAATTGTAAAGCTAAAAAATATTACCGAAAAAAAAATAACCTTGGATATTGCATATTATTTGAGGCCTGTATTGGGTGTTGAAGCCAGCCAGACTGCTCCGTATATTATTACAAGCTTTGATTCCGGAATAAAATCAATATTTGCCGAAAATGTATACAGCGCTGATTTCAGAGGTTTGACAGCATTTTTGTCCTGCTCTGAGGAAAATATAACCTATACGGGGCAGAGGCTTGAGTTTATTGGTGAGAGCATGGATTTGTCAGAGCCTTCGGGGATGAGAAACCCCTTGAATGGAAATGTGGGCGCAGGCTATGATCCCTGTGCCGTTACAAAAACATGCCTGAGCATTTTGCCGGGAGAGCTTAAGCAGGTAGTTTTTCTGTTTGGACAGGAGAAAAAAGAAAATGCCGGGGAAATCATAAAAAAATACAGAAATATAAATTATGCTCAGGAGGAATTTAAGAGAGTCAGGGAAGATTGGAACCAAAGGCTTAAGCAGATACAGGTCAGCACTCCCGACACATCCTTCAATGTTTTGCTGAATGGATGGCTGCAGTATCAGGTGCTGTCCTCGAGAATATTTGCAAGAACAGGCTTTTATCAGGCAGGAGGAGCAGTAGGCTTTCGTGATCAGCTGCAGGATGTGATGTCGGTTGTATATACGCTGCCTGAGCTTACAAAAAATCAGATATTGCTTCACTGCAGGCATCAGTTTGTAGAAGGGGATGTGCAGCATTGGTGGCATGAACAGAAAGCAAACGGAATCAGAACAAGATATTCCGATGATTTGCTTTGGCTGCCCTATGTGACTTGTGATTATTTAAATGCCACAGGGGACTATAAAATTTTAAATATCAGTGAAAGCTATTTGCAGTCTGAAGCTTTGAAGGAAAATGAGCATGAAAGATATGAAGTCCCTTCGGTATCTGAGATAAAGGGAACTGTATATGAACACTGTATTAAGGCAGTTGATAAGAGTCTCGTTTTTGGAGCTCACGGTATTCCGTTGATGGGCGGAGGAGACTGGAATGACGGCATGAATCTTATCGGAGCGCAGGGAAAGGGCGAAAGTGTCTGGCTGGGCTGGTTTTTGTATTGTGTACTTCAGAAGATAATCCCCGTATGCATTCATATGGGAGATGCCGAAAAAGCAAACCTGTATAAGACCCATGCGGCAAAAATAATAGAGGCAATTGAGAAGGAGGCTTGGGATGGAAGCTGGTACAGGAGGGCTTATTTTGATGACGGCAATCCACTGGGCTCCATTTCCAATGATGAAGGGAAAATAGACTCCCTTTCACAATCATGGGCTGCAATATCGGCTGCCGCAAGGTCAAGCAGAGTGGAAGAGTCTATGAGTGCCCTTGAGAAGTACCTTATTGACAGAAAAAACGGTATAATAAAGCTGTTAACACCTCCCTTCTGTGACAGCGTTTTAAATCCCGGCTACATCAAGGGATATCTTCCCGGTGTGAGAGAAAACGGAGGACAATATACTCATGCGGCTACATGGGTAATATATGCATATTGCAGACTTGGAAACGGGGAACAGGCGTGGGAGCTTTACAATATGGTAAATCCGATAAACCATACAAGAACTGACATGGAGCGAATGAAATACAAGGTTGAGCCTTATGTCATGGCTGCTGACGTATATGCTGTTCATCCCAATGAGGGCAGAGGGGGCTGGACATGGTATACCGGTGCCGCAGGCTGGATGTACAGAATAGGAATAGAGCATATTCTGGGAATAAAAAAGCAGGGTAATTATTTGAAGCTTGCTCCATGCATTCCAAAAAAAATGAAGGAGTACTCAGTCAGGTATATATACGGTGAAGCGGTTTATGATATCAGAATAATAAATTCCGATAATAAGAATACAGGTATAAGCCGGATAAAAATAGATGAAAGGACAGCAAAAACAGATACAATCGAGCTTATTGACGATGGAAGAACCCACAGAATAGAAGTGTATATGTAGAGAAAAATTTTGTTGAAATTATAGGTTTACATTTGAAAATTATGGGTATATATAATTAGGTGAATTTTACTAATTGAAAATTCAATACGCAATATATTTTTTCGGGTATGCGGATAGTGAAGCTTGCAGTTTCGTAAGTATTTCAAAATATATTTTTGGAATATTTACGAAACGTGTTGATAATTACGGTATAATATTAGTAGCTTGTAATTAATTTTCAGTGTATTTATGAATAACATAATTTTTATATAGCTGAGGAGGAAGGTCATGAAGGGAACGGTAGTAACTAATTGGCTTAAAAGCATGGAAACGTTATATGGACAGGAAATTGTTGAAAAAGCCCTCAAGAACAATTGCTGGCCTGAAAGCAGAATTATTAATCCAAAGGAAAATATTGAGGATCCTTTGATTTTTTCGATTATCAATTCTGCCGCTAAATTGGTAGGGAAGCCTGTGGAAGAGGTATGGAGAGAGATTGGACAAAGCAATATAGTTTCTTTTTCAAAATGGTTTCCTTCGTTTTTTGAAAGAGCCAGTCTTAAAGGCTTTTTAATGATGATGGATCATGTACATACACAGCTGACTAAAATGATTCCCGGTGCGAAGCCTCCCAGACTGATAGCAAAGGAGCTGTCTGCAAATGAAATCGAAATCAGATATGCTTCAAGACGCGGGATGTATGACTATTTTATAGGCTTATTGGAAGGAAGCGCCGCCTTTTTTGGCGAAAAGCTTACATACAGCGAGCTTGAGCGCGGAACTGACGGAGAGGACAAGTTTCTGCGTGTTAAAATAACCTTTGATAAGAAAAGCAGGAAGGCAAAGAAATTTGTTCTCAGCCGAATATTGTCATTAGGCTTTATGAAGCCCCTCCCGCTGAAAACAAGCGTACTTCCTGCGGTTGTTTCGGCAGCGGCCTTGGCGGTTGTTTTTCCGGGACAGGGAGTTATTAAATATGGTATCAGTTTTCTGATAATATTTATACTGTCTTTGGCGGCGGCTATTATATCCCATAAGCCTATGAGTTATCTTGAAAAGGAACTGGACAAGCTGATTAATTTTGACTTTTCGGATAAGGTTGTTATAAGAAGCGGGGATGAAATTGAAAGAATTGCCGGTAAAATAAATATTCTTAAGGATAAAATGACAAAGGATTTTCTTTTCCTAAAGGGCGGAAGTGATGACATGTATTCATTTACCTCCTCATTTTCGGAAATTGCATCTAAAATGGAATTTGTTTCGGACGGAATTTCCAGTCTGGTTTATGAGGTGGCGAACGGTGCTGTTCATCAGGCCGAGGAAACAGAGAAATCCGTATATGTTTTAAATTCAAATATTGAGGAGATTAACAGAATTACTTCAGAGCAGACTAAAGGAAAAATAAATCTTGAAGGAGCGGTGAAAGAGATTGAAAATTCCTTTGAACATGCCGAAAAGGTAGCCAATATGCTTCTGGATGTAAGAAATAATTTCGAGCAGGTAAATAATAACGGCCAGCAGCTGTCGAATCAGGTTAACGAGATATTGGACATAGTTACTACCGTTGCCGATGTTGCAGACCAAACAAACCTTCTGGCGCTTAATGCCGCAATTGAAGCTGCAAGGGCAGGCGATGCCGGAAAAGGGTTTGCCGTGGTTGCCGATGAAATACGGAAGCTTGCGGAAAATTCCAAGTCGGCGGTGAATGTAATTAATAACAGCTTGGTACTTTTTACGGGAAAGGTTTCTGAGTTTATCGAAAAGATAAATGAACAATTTGCCCAGTTGGAAGAGAGCAACAAAACCCTTGAGGATGTTTTAAACGGCAACAGAAACTCGACCCGGCAGATTGTAGTTGTAGCCAATTTAATTGCCGATCTGGTTGCACAGCTGTCTGACGAAACGCAAAAGCTGTCAGGTATTAATGAAAATATGCATTCTCTGGCGGCAATTGCCGAGGAGAATTCCGCGTCCTCAGAGGAAATGAGCTCTAACGTAACGGAATACTCGGATAAAATCAAGGATTTAGTTCAGAATATCCAAATGCTGGAGGGCTTGCTGGATATGTATAAGACTGAATTGAAAAAATATACAATATAATACAGGGCTTGAGGCAGTGCTTAAATCTGACTTTACAAGCAATACGGCTCCTTTGAAACAGGCTGCCGTATTTTTTTATAAATTATAATATTTAGTAAATTCAAGTTTACATACCCTGTATGGATATGCTATATTAAAGTGTGTGAAAATAATATCAAATAAGTAAATTAATTTATTATAAAGGAGTATGTATATGGCAAAGATTAATATGAAAACTCCGCTCGTTGAGATGGATGGAGATGAAATGACCAGAATAATATGGAAGATGATAAAGGATATTTTAATACTTCCATATATCGATTTAAAAGCCGAATATTATGATCTGGGACTGGAATACAGAGAAAAAACCGGTGATCAGGTTACGATTGATTCTGCGACAGCAACAAAAAAGTATGGAGTAGCTGTTAAATGTGCTACAATTACCCCTAATGCGGAAAGAGTCAAGGAATATAGCCTGACCCAGATGTGGAAGAGCCCAAACGGAACAATAAGAGCCATATTGGATGGTACTGTTTTTCGTGCACCGATACTTGTTGAAAGCATCAAGCCCTTTGTTAAGACATGGGCTAAGCCTATAACAATTGCCAGACATGCCTACGGAGATGTATATAAGAATGTGGAATATCGTGTGCCTGAAGCAGGCAAGGCTGAATTGGTATTTACAAACGAGAAGGGGGAAGAAACCCGTCATACAATATTTGACTTCAAGGGCCCCGGAATTATTCAGGGTCAGCATAACATAGACAAATCAATAGAAAGCTTTGCAAGATCCTGCTTTAACTATGCATTGGATCAGAAGCAGGATATATGGTTTGCAACAAAGGATACTATTTCAAAGCAGTATGACCATAGATTCAAGGATATTTTTCAGGAGATATACGATAATGAGTATACTTCCAAGTTTAAAGAGGCGGGCATCGAGTATTTCTATACATTGATAGATGATGCGGTCGCACGTGTTGTAAGGTCAGAGGGAGGCTTTATATGGGCATGCAAGAACTATGACGGAGATGTTATGTCCGACATGGTAGCTACCGCATTTGGAAGCCTCGCAATGATGACCTCGGTTCTGGTTTCACCTGAGGGCTTTTATGAGTATGAAGCTGCTCATGGAACTGTGCAGAGACATTATTATCAGCATCTGGAAGGAAAAGAAACATCAACGAATTCTATGGCCACCTTGTTTGCGTGGACGGGGGCACTTCGCAAGAGAGGGGAGCTTGACGGAATACCGGAGCTTGTTGAATATGCAGACAAGATGGACAAGGCTTCTATCCTTACAATTGAGAACGGTATAATGACAAAAGACCTTGCAATGCTATCAGAGCTTAAAGACAAGAAAACTGTAAATACAGAGCAATTCCTGCTGGAGGTTAAAAAAACCTTTGATGAAATGCGGTAAGCTATAATTAAATAAACAGGCTATTGCAGATTCTTATACAATAGATGCACTACAAAAATCAAAATTTTTTAGATTTTTATAGTGCATCTTATTTATTTTGTGGTACAATGTTTTAAAATAACCTTAATAATTTAAAAACTGTTAATTGAACAATTTCATGGGAAATGCAGTGGGGAGGCATATTATGAGTGACCTTTTAAGACCGGAGGGATATAAATCCAGTCTGAATATTCGTATGACAGAAGTTGCTATCAAGCAAACCAAGGACTTTTTTGAAAATGAGCTTGCGAAGGAATTAAATCTGACCAGAGTTTCAGCACCTTTATTTGTAAGGCCTGAGACCGGATTAAATGATAATCTTAATGGTGTGGAAAGACCGGTTTCTTTTGATGTTAAAGGTATAGGCGGAGCTGAGGTTGAGGTTGTACATTCGCTTGCCAAGTGGAAGAGAATGGCTCTTAAGCGTTACGGTTTTTCATCTGGAGAGGGCCTTTATACTGATATGAATGCTATCAGAAGAGACGAGGACATGGATAATCTGCATTCTATATATGTTGATCAATGGGATTGGGAAAGAATACTCGAAAAAAGCGAAAGAACCGAAGAAACTTTAAAGGGTATCGTAAAAAAGATTTTTTCTGTTTTCAAGAAAACTGAGGATTATTTGGCAGGCTTGTACCCTCAGCTGCAGAAAATTTTGCCGGAGGATATTTTCTTTATTACTACTCAGGAGTTAGAGGACAAGTATCCTGAATTGAGCCCTAAGGAAAGAGAAAATGCCTTGGCCAGAGAAAAGAAGGCTTTTTTCATTATGAAAATCGGAGATATGCTGAAGTCCGGTATTAAGCACGACGGAAGGGCACCTGATTATGATGATTGGGAATTAAACGGAGATATTGTTTTCTACTATCCCGTTCTTGATATAGCTTATGAGGTATCCTCCATGGGTATCAGAGTTGATGAGGATTCACTTGTTTCCCAGCTCAAAAAGGCTGATTGCGAGGAAAGAAGGAACTTCAAGTTCCATAAGGATATAATTGATAAAGAGCTTCCTTACACAATCGGCGGAGGAATCGGACAATCAAGAATATGCATGTTCTTATTAAGAAAGGCTCATATAGGAGAAGTTCAGTCCTCTGTTTGGGATGATGAAATGATACAGGAATGCTTGAAGAACGGCATAGAACTACTTTAAAATTAAGAAAGCCGCATTGTACACCTTTTGATGTATATTGCGGCTTTTTAATTTATTGCTGTAGCTCAGTCCCTCAGATATGTTGTGCCATCCATAGGAATATATACCTCAAGTGAGGAGGGCTGCTGTCCGAACATTCCAAGCACATAGAAGGTCAGATTTCTTTTCGGCAGTAAACGTACATTGGGTAAATTTACTACGGCAGTATCGACTTCGGTTGGCTTGACAACCATATTGTAGTTTCCGGGAAGAAGAGACATGTATTGGCTGGCCTCTGTATAGCCGATATCAGTAAACAGACGCATACCTGATCTTAGAGCCAGATCTAAAGCAGGAGCGTTCGGTGACAGGTTTATAAACCGTATATTTACCCTGTTGGGCGACAAAGCCTGATATTCATCTTCAACAGGCAATATTCCTATTCTTGGGAGTATACCTATAACCGCTAAGGTATATACTTTTTTTTCCAATATGGGAATGCGTACGGATAAAACAGGAGAATCCTTTAAGCCTACCGGGAATGCCTCTATAGTATACATGCCGGCACTTACTGACATATAATCGGTAAACTGGCCATAGACCAATCTTTTTGCAACTTGTTTTCCATTTGCATAAACATCTACTTCAGGTGCGCCCGGGGCAGCATGAAATATTCTGATATAGGAAACTCCCGGCATTTGCCTTGAATCCGTCATTTCATCCTGACCGTAAAAGCTGTTGTATAACATTTTTTCACCACCACATTCAAATTTCATTATTTAGACTCTACTGCAATATATGCAGATAACTTATCAAGGGTTAAACAAAAGTCAATGGCAGTTCAGGCTTTCAGCTGTGATTAAACAGATATATATTAATTAAGAACGCTATATGATTAAATAATAAATTAATAGTGAATGATAAAATTGTTTGTGATATAATAGCTAAGGATTTTAAAAGAAAAGGAAAAGGAGTAATTGTTATGACACTATATGAAAAGTGGAGCGAAATAGCAGAGAAGGATAGAACTCCACAAGAAAATGAGGCTTTCTGGAAGGAATACTTTTTAAAAGAAAAAGATAATTATGCCGATATACTGGCTAACAACCGCAAGACACTAAAAGGTACACTTTCGGAACTGGCAGGTTCTTTTAATATGGATACAGTTACATTTACGGGCTTTCTGGACGGAATTAATACCAGCTTGACGGAAGAGGTTGATTTAGAAAGCTTGGAGGATACTACTGAGCTGGATATTGAGATAGATTATGAAAAATTGTATTTTAATATGCTGGATGCCAAGGCTGATTGGCTGTACAACTTAACCGAGTGGAACGATATTCTTTCAGAGGATACAAGAAAGAGCATCACGAAGGAATTCAGGATTTCTAAAATGGCAGTCAGCAGCAAGGTTGGAAGAAATGAGCCATGTCCGTGCGGAAGCGGGAAAAAATACAAAAAATGCTGCGGTAAGGAATAGCAATCGGACAAGACTTAATTGTGCTCAGAAAAAGCCAATTCTTCTTCCAGAGATTGAATACCATGTGCGTTAGCTTTATAAGCAGACAATTACGGATGAAATTAAGCCGGAGATTGTCTGTTTTTTGTTATTTTTATTTCTATAATTGCGCGGATAATGGCGAAAAAGAATAGAATATGTTTTGAAATTCAAAATAATAAAACTTGCAATATTGTTTTAAATAATATACAATTAGAAGAGTTGCAGAATGAAATTTGAATTATTCTCTTTCTGATATTTCATTAAAATGAAGCAATTAAATTAAAGTCAAAAACAAATTCAAAAACCAAACTGTGTGTTTTATAGCGTAAATAGCCTGAAAGACGATAGAATAGCATGCCGGTATTTTAGCCGGAGGGCTTGGAAACATAATTAATTTTAGCTGCAATATAACTTTAGCGGGGATTGTTTAAAAAATAACAAGTTTGTAAATGGCATTGTATTAAAAAAGGGGGGACTGAGTTCGCACCGGTAACTGTATGTGGTTGTGCACAGGTTGCGGTGCGGGATTATAATTATGGATAAGAGATTGAATGATTATGTTGATAAAATGATAACCATTATCGAGAAGGTAAACTATATCGATCCTGAAAGCTTCAGCAAATACAACGTAAAAAAAGGCTTGAGAAACAGTGACGGCTCGGGAGTATTGGTGGGACTTACTGAAATCGGAGAGGTTCACGGGTATGTGCTTTATGAGGGAGAAAGAAAGGAAGATGACGGACGCCTTGTATACAGAGGCATAGATGTGGTTGATCTGGTAAGAGGCTTCCAGCAGGAGGGCCGGTTTGGGTTTGAAGAGGTTTGCTATTTGCTTCTTTTTGGTATATTGCCGGATAAAGCGCAGCTTGATGAATTTAATGAGCTGCTGGGTGATTTGCGGACTCTTCCGGATGGATTTACCGAGGACATGATACTTAAGGCGCCAAGCTCGGATATAATGAATAAGCTTGCAAGAAGCGTACTGGCCTCATACTCGTATGATGACAGTCCGGACAGCGTGGATTCTAAAAACCTTTTAAGGCAAAGCATAGAGTTAATTGCACGCTTTCCTACAATGGTTGCTTATGGATATCAGGCGAAATCCCACTATTACGGAGGAAAGAGCCTGTACATACACAATCCCAGACCTGATTTGTCAACTGCGGAAAACATTTTGCATTTAATAAGGCCGGACAACAAATATACAAAATCAGAGGCTGAAATTTTGGATTTGGCATTAGTACTTCATGCGGAGCATGGAGGAGGAAATAATTCTACCTTTGCTGCCAGAGTTGTTTCTTCTACGGAAACAGATACTTATTCGGCTATTTCAGCAGCTGTAGGATCGCTTAAAGGGCCAAAGCACGGCGGAGCAAATATAAAGGCAATGAATATGCTGGAAAACATAAAGGAAAATGTTTCTGACTGGACGGACGAGGAAGAAATAAGGGCTTATCTGACGAAAATTATGGATAAGCAGGCCTTTGACAAAGCAGGGCTTATCTATGGACTGGGCCATGCGGTATATACCCTGTCAGATCCAAGAGCTGTATTGCTAAAGGAAAAGGCCCATCAGATAGCTATAGAAAAGGGAAGGGAAAAGGAATTTTTATTTTATGAAGCGGTTGAAAAAGTAGGGCCTGACGTTTTCTGCCAGAAAAAGGGTACATCAAAAAATATTTGTGCCAACGTGGATTTTTATTCAGGCTTTGTATATGATGCATTAGGAATTCCGCCGGAGCTGTTTACCCCCTTGTTTGCGGTTGCAAGAGTTGTAGGCTGGTGTGCGCACAGAATAGAAGAGGTTATATGTAACCAGAAAATCATAAGACCTGCCTATAAGAGTATTTCAAGAGCCAAGCAGTATTTGCCTATGAATCAGAGATAAACGGCATTGATTGACAAAGCCCCTGGCCAGTAAAAGATAATATTGCTTTTATTGTCTTAGGGGCTTATTTTAGCTTGT
Source organism: Ruminiclostridium sufflavum DSM 19573 (assembly GCF_003208175.1). Classification (GTDB taxonomy): domain Bacteria; phylum Bacillota; class Clostridia; order Acetivibrionales; family DSM-1351; genus Ruminiclostridium; species Ruminiclostridium sufflavum. The sequence continues at coordinate 60,758 of NZ_QKMR01000012.1, forward strand.
CTGACAGTCATGGAGAAATTTATCGGAGCTTTAGATAAATAATAAAATAAATATAAGCTGTTGGTGGCATAATAAAGCTGAAAATGATAACATTAGTATAGAATTTATTGGACAATTTTATAAAAATGAATTATACTAGGTTTTTCTGATTTTTAAATATCAAAAATATATGATTAGTATAAATACATTTGACTATAGTTATTATTTATGGAGGCTGTATGAGGAAAACAAAGATAATATGTACTCTGGGTCCTGCTTCGGATAATGAAGCAATACTCAGAAAAATGATGCTGGGCGGAATGAATGTAGCGAGAATGAACTTTTCTCACGGAACACACGAGGAACATAAGAAAAGAGCAGATTTATTCAAAAGGATAAGAGAAGAACTTCAAATACCAATTCCACTGCTGCTGGATACCAAAGGACCTGAAATAAGAACAGGCAGCTTTAAGGATGGAAAGATTACTCTGAAAGAGGGTGCGGATTTTGTTCTGGTCAACAAGGAGGTTATCGGTGATGAGGCTCAGTGTACTATTTCATATAAGGAACTGTACAAGGATGTTTCAAGGGGAAGCAAGGTTTTAATCGATGACGGACTGGTAGAGCTTGAAGTTGTTGACGTAAAGAATAAGGATATAAATTGTGTTGTTATTAATGGAGGAACTGTTGGAAATCACAAAGGCATAAATGTGCCCGGCGCTAAAATTAAGCTGCCTGCATTAACTGCTCAGGATATAGAAGACATAAAATTTGGAATTCAGAATGATTTTGATATAATTGCCGCTTCCTTTGTCAGAAAAGCCGCTGATGTTGTGGAAATAAGGAAAATACTTGAAAAGAACAGCGGCAGCGATATCTTAATAGTATCAAAAATTGAAAACAGAGAGGGAATTACAAATTTTGATGAGATACTCAAGGTATCGGACGGTATTATGGTTGCCAGAGGAGACTTGGGAGTGGAGATTCCTGTTGAGGAAGTTCCCATAGTGCAGAAAAACATAATTCAGCAGTGCTTTAAAAACGGCAAGCCTGTTATAACGGCAACACAGATGCTGGATTCCATGATTAGAAATCCGAGACCCACCCGTGCCGAGGCAAGTGACGTTGCCAATGCAATTTTTGATGGTACAAGCGGTGTTATGCTTTCAGGAGAAACAGCCTCAGGGAAATATCCTGTTGAAGCACTGGAGGTAATGGGTAAAATTGCTGAAAAGGCTGAAAGTGCGGTAGATTATTGGAAGAGGTTTAATACTGAAATGACCGAAATAAGCACCAGTGTAACAAATGCAATAAGTCATGCAACCTGTACCACCGCAATGGATTTGAAGGCTTCTGCCATTATAACCGTCACACAATCAGGGCATACTGCCAGAATGATTGCCAGATTCCGTCCTGCATGTCCCATTATTGCAACTACTGTAAAGCCGAAGGTTCAGAGGCAGTTGAATTTGTCATGGGGTGTTATTCCGTATATGGTTAAGACTGCCAATACGACGGATGAAATGTTTGATACAGGAATTGAAAAGGCACTGGAGTCAGGGCAGGTAAAGAATGGAGATTTAGCGGTAATTACAGCCGGAGTACCCACAGGAATAAGCGGTACGACAAATACCTTGAAGGTTCATATAGTGGGAAAGGTATTGGTACAGGGTATAGGAATAGGTGAGCAGGCTGCAACGGGTGAGCTTAGTGTTGCACTGACGCCTAAGGATGCCGTGGATAGCTTCGTTGACGGTAATATACTGGTAGCACCTTTTACTGACAACAGTATGCTTCCGGTTATTAAGAGAGCGGCGGCGGTAGTGGTTGAAGAGGGAGGCCATGCAAGCCATACAGCTACGGTTGGCTTGGCTCTTGATATCCCTGTAATAGTGGGAGCGGAAAATGCCACAAAAATCTTAAAGTCAGGCTCTGTTGTTACGGTGGATGCTGAAAGAGGGCTTGTTCTCAGAAGCAATTAATTTTTGAATTATGCCGTTTTTATTGAACTCAAGCATTAACAAGGGTATAATGATTAATGCAAATAATAAGCTGTTCGGAATATTTGTATTGCCCTGATATAAAAACAGAATTTATATAAATAGAGAGGATAAACATGTCAAAAATATTACCATTGTTACCATTACGCGGATTGACAGTATTTCCGTTTATGACATTATATTTTGATGTTGGAAGACAAAAATCAATTAAAGCTCTTGAGGAGGCAATGATCAATGACCAACTGATTTTTTTGGTTGCGCAGAAGGATGCTTCTTCCGATTCTCCCGAGGTGGATGATATTTATTCAATTGGTACGGTATCAAAGGTTAAGCAGCTTCTTAAGCTGCAGGGAGATACCATCAGGGTTCTGGTGGAGGGTATAAACAGAGCAGAGATAAAAAATGTTGTTCAGAAGGAACCTTTTTTTGTTGTAGAGGTTAATGAGCCTGAAACAGATGATAAATTTGACAGCAATGAAATAGAAGCCTTAAAGAGAAGACTGGTCTCAATGTTTGAAGGCTATGTCAAGCTGAGCGGAAAGGTTTCTCCGGATACGGCACTAACTGTGGCAGATATAGATAATATCAGCCAGATATCGGATATTATTGCAAATAATATCCCTCTGAAATTAGAACAAAAGCAGGAAATTCTTTCTGAATTTCATCCTCTGAGAAGAATTGAGAAGCTTCTTCAAATTCTTTATCAGGAAACAGAAATATTGGAGATAGAAAAGGATATAAATGCCAAGGTCAGAAAGCAGATTGATAAGGTTCAGAAGGAGTACTATCTCAGGGAGCAGATGAAGGCCATTCAGACTGAGCTGGGTGATAAGGAGGGTGTCACCGGTGAGGTTGAGGAATATAAGTCAAGAATTGAGGAGGCGGGCTTTCCTGAGGATGTTGAAAAGAAGGTGCTAAAGGAGCTTGACAGGCTGCTCAAAACTCCGCAGGGTTCGGCTGAAGGCAGTGTTATCAGAACCTACATTGATTGGATATTTGATTTGCCGTGGAGCAAGGCAACTGATGAAATTATTGATTTGGGTTATGCCGAGGAAATACTGGAGCAGGATCACTATGGGCTTAAAAAGGTTAAGGAGCGCATAGTCGAATATCTGGCAGTGCAAAAGCTTAAAAATAGTCTCAAGGGTCCGATTCTTTGTCTGGTTGGGCCTCCCGGTGTCGGAAAAACGTCTATTGCAAAGTCAATCGCAAAAGCGCTCAACAGAAACTATGTCCGTATATCCTTGGGCGGTGTTAAGGATGAGTCGGAAATTCGCGGACACAGGAGAACTTATGTGGGCTCAATGCCGGGAAGAATTATTTCCGCATTGAAGCAGGCCGGTTCCAATAATCCTTTGATTCTGCTGGATGAAATAGACAAAATGAGCAGTGATTTCAGAGGAGATCCGGCTTCGGCCATGCTTGAGGTTCTGGATTCGGAGCAGAACTTTTCTTTTAGGGATCATTATCTGGAGCTGCCGTTTAATCTGTCAAATGTCTTGTTCCTTACTACAGCAAACAGTCTGGACACTGTTCCAAGACCTTTGCTTGACAGGATGGAAATCCTTGAGCTTTCGTCCTATACCGAGGAGGATAAGGCCAATATAGCAATGAAGTATCTGCTTCCGAAGCAGATTGAGCTGCATGGCTTGACGCCCAAAAATATAAAGGTTGATGAAGAAACCATCAGGGATATTATAAATTTCTATACCAAGGAAGCAGGAGTGAGGAATCTTGAAAGAGAGATAGGAGCTGTATGCAGAAAGGTTGCAAAGGCTATTGTTTCTGAAAACAGGAGAACTGTTACTGTTTCTCGCAATACTCTGGAAAAATATCTTGGAGTTAAAAAATTCAGATTCGACTATGCTAACGAAAAGGATGAAATAGGAATTGCCACCGGACTTGCGTGGACGGCAGTAGGCGGAGTAACTCTTTCTATTGAGGTAAATATAATGCCCGGAAACGGAAAGCTGGAGCTTACCGGACATCTGGGAGATGTTATGAAGGAGTCTGCAAAAGCTGCTATCAGCTTTATCCGGTCAGTGTGCAAAGAACTCAAAATTGCTGAGGATTTCTATGAGAAGAATGACATTCACATTCATGTTCCTGAGGGAGCCACCCCAAAGGACGGGCCTTCAGCGGGAATAACTCTTGCGACGGCAATGGCTTCTGCACTTTCCGGAGTGCCTGTAAACAGGAAGGTTGCCATGACAGGTGAGATAACACTCAGAGGCAGAGTGCTGCCTATAGGAGGTCTGAAGGAAAAGGTACTGGCGGCGCACAGAGCCGGTATTGATACTGTAATAATTCCCATAGACAACAAGAAGGATATTGATGAAATACCTGAAAACGTAAGGAAGTCTCTGAAGTTCGTATGCGCTTCGGATATGAAAACTGTTTTGAAAAATGCATTATCTGCAAAATAAAATGTGGGATAATTGTTTATTTTTAAATTTTATAAATAATCTGTTAGGGGTGTGTAAAAAATGAAGTCGCACAAAATTGCTGTAATTGCAGGTGACGGAATTGGACCTGAGGTAATCGGTGAGGGTGTAAAGGTATTAAAAGCAATCTCTGAACTGAATCCGGAGATTAATTTTGAATTTACGGATTTTCCGTGGAGCTGTGAATATTATTTAAAAACAGGAAAAATGCTTCCTGATGACGGAATGAAAATACTGGAAAAATTTGATGCGATTTATCTGGGTGCTGTTGGTTATCCGGGAGTACCCGATCATGTTTCACTTTGGGGCCTTCTCTTAAAAATAAGAAAGGGCTTTGACCAATATATAAACCTTCGTCCCGTAAAGCTTCTCGAGGGTGCGGAATGTCCGCTGAAGGGCGTTGACCGGAGCCGTATTGATATGATTGTTGTTCGTGAAAACAGTGAAGGAGAGTATGCAGGCGCCGGAGATTGGCTGTTTAAAGGCAAACCGGAAGAGGTTGTGCTTCAGACAGGAGTATTTTCCCGCAAGGGCACCGAACGGGTAATCAGGTATGCATATGAATTGGCAAGAAAAGAGGGGAAAACTCTTACCAGTATCAGTAAGGCAAATGCTCTTAACTACTCAATGGTATTTTGGGATCAGGTTTTCGAGGAAGTAGGAAAAGAGTATCCGGAGGTTAAAACCTACTCATATCTTGTTGATGCGGCATGTATGTTTTTTGTAAAGCAGCCCGAAAGATTCCAGATAGTGGTGACCTCAAATCTTTTCGGAGATATAGTTACAGACCTTGGTGCGGCTATTGCCGGAGGACTTGGATTAGCTGCCGGAGCAAACTTGAACCCTGAACGTACTTATCCGTCAATGTTCGAGCCTGTGCATGGCTCGGCTCCTGATATAGCAGGACAGGGAAAAGCAAATCCCCTGGCATCAATATGGTCTGTCAGTCAGATGCTTGATTTCTTCGGGTATGAAAGCTGGGGAAAAGCAGTACTTGAAGCAATTGAAAAGGTTATGACAGAGAAAAAATCCCTGACCCCTGATATGGGCGGCACAGCTAAAACAAATGAAGTCGGGGATGCTGTGATAAAAGCTCTTGGTGAATTGGCTGCGGGGATGTAAGCAGCCAGCCCTTCCCGCATAAAAAATCTATCGGTGCCCGACCTTGGCAAGGAGCTGTTGCTAAGGCCGGGCATTTGTGATTTTCAACTGGTAAAGTGTGGATAAGCAATATAAAAAGTTACAAATTAAGATGCAAATATTCAAATTAAGTGATAAAATAAAAAAAGGTAGCAAAAGCCACTGTGATTTGATAAAATCATATATAAATAAAAAAGGAATTTTGTTATATTACAACGAATATATCAAAATTGGTTTTTCAATTTCCAAACGAGAATTTAAGAGATATACTACTGTGGAGGCGCATATGTCTTATAATGGGATTTCGGCTTTGATTATTTTAGTCACCTCGCTAGTTGCTTTCTATTTGTTGTATAGAGCGAAAGAATTGAATTTGGGAATATTAATTTCAATTTCGGCTGGCTCTGTGATTTTAGGATTCACGTTTTTTCCTGTCTTTAAGGCAGTAATGATTTTATTGAAGGACAGTATATTTATACATAAAGGTTTGGCTTTTATTATTTCTGTGCTGACAGTGTTGGTCGTTTTCTTAACCTTGATTTTAATAATCAGTTTTATTGTATCGGTTGTCATACCTGACAGGCTGGCTTCTGTTGACTGCGGTGCCGTCATTGACACTGCTATGGCAAAAATTAAGTTTGGAAGCGCAGATAATATGTTAAAAAAACCTGTTGACACAAAACAAAAAATTGATACAATGGGAATAGAAAAAAGCGAAGAAGCATCAGAGAACAGTGCTTTACATAATGTCAGCGAGGACGCATCTGCTGAAAATTCTGAGGATGCTGTTCATAACAGTACTTTGTATATTGAACAGGCTATGGGGGAAAAGGCTTGCGGATGCGGCAGTTTTGAAGAATCAGACAGCAATATGTGTGAATTTAACGAAGAAATAAATGATTTTAAAGATAAATGTGTTATGGGAGAGCAGCTTGCCGCTGCTGAGACTGAAGTGCAAGTAGCCGAAATACCTGACAATATAAATATTCCAGAAAGCGAACCGCAGATTCCGGCACCGGAAGCAGAACAAAATAAAGCATCAGCAGCTATGGAGGATGCAAAGTCATTAGTTTTCAAAGCTCTCCAGAAGAAAGGCGACAACAGGAAGGAAGAAGCTATTGTATACTATATGAAAGCCTTGCAGCTTCAGCCCGATAGTGAGATGCTGCTTTGGATTGTGCTGGATGTTTGTGCCCTGTATAAGCAGCTTGGCTTGAATGAATTGGCTATAAGTATTTTAGAAGCTGTAGCCTGTCAAAATGGAACTGCAATTAAGCCTGAAGTCAAAAAGGAAATTATGAATTGCTTAGTATAAATATGAAATAAGATTTTCTTGGAATTTTGAGGGGGTACTTTTTTAATGAAAAAGTCAAAAGAAATAATTGGCCTGCCTATAATCAGCATATCTGACGGAACTGAGGCCGGTAAAGTAAAAACTGTTATAATTAATGCGGAAAAGGGAGCAATAGATTATGTGGTTGTTGACAAAGGAATCCAGATACTTAGTGCAAAGGTTATTCCTGTAAGATATGTTCTGGGTATTGGTGAATATGCATTGACTATTGAAAATGAGGATGCCGTAAGCGACATCAGCAAAATTCCTGAGGCAATTGAGCTTCTCCAGAAGAATATTCAGGTCAGCGGGACAAAGGTACTAACGAAAAAAGGCCGCTTGATTGGTGAAATAGGTGATATTTACGTAAATGAGGACGATAATTGTTCAATTACGGGGCTTGAATTTATAGCTGATATCACACAAAAGAATATCAGAATTATTCCTCGTGACAGCGTTATAACCTTTGGCAAGAACTTAGTGGTTGTTAGGGATGACGTAGAAGCAGCACTTTTAGACAGCGCCGCTCAAATAAACGGCTTCTGTGAAAATGCTGCTCAAGGTTCAGGCGAAGAAACAGGCAATATTTCCGGGGAGGATAAGAATGCTTCCGGTGCAGTGTCTGATATGATGGAAATGAAGCATCGTGAGTATCTGAATGGTAAAACAACTACCAAAACCATTTATGATGAGGATGGCAGTATCCTGATAGAAGAAAATACTTTGATTGATGATGAGATATTTGAAATAGCCAAGGAATACGGCAAGGTAGTCGAGCTGGTAATGAATAACAGATAAAACAAAAGGTTACAGTGTAAGCTGTAACCTTCCTCTTGATGACGCATTACACATCTGCCGGTTTGGTGCTATTGCCTTTAAGATTAAAAGTATGTGTTTAATGTCTCTATTGCATTATCCTCAATAATTTTTTCGCCATATTCATTCAGATAACCCTCGAAGAAACTGACATTTGCAATTTGAACAGAATATTCACACATAATCATATCCAAGGATTGTGAAGAAGATGCCGAGTTTCCTGTCAATAAAAGATAATAGCTGCTTTTGCATTTAATCATTGAGCTTTCTCCTTTATAATATGCACAAATCCGCTTGGATAATTTACAGATATCGTCTATTGACTCAAAGCAATAAATCTTTAAAGCAGAGCAAACCTTGCTTCTCTTTTTCTTCTGCCTTAAATCGGAATTTTTATATTTACTTTTTATATACTTCTGAATTGACTCAAACTCACCATCCGAATCTACTTTGGTAATGGTTACAACAAAGCCGTCTTCATTTTCGGGAGAAGCCTCAAAAATAAGTTGGGAATCATGTGATGCGAAGCCATATTCTTCTTCTGCTCTTTCCATCATATCCCAAAATAATTCCTGTGCTGCAGGGGAACTATAATTCAAGGAGCCTAAATCAATATTTCTTTCTTCGAGGTCATTAAGAGTAATAGTAACTCGCAATACGTTTTCATTAACTTTTTCAATTCTCATGTAATCACCAACTCACATAATTTTTTGTAAAAAATAATAACAGCGGCATAATAACTAATTTATTATATTATACTTCCAAAAAGTGAAAATGAGAAGCAAAAAATCTATTAATTATTAATAAAAAGTTATGTAATTTATACAAATAGAGCTAAAATTATCATAACTAACCGCCTAATCTTTTACAAACAATATAATTATGATAAACAAGCTACATTATATTTGAAATCTCAGCTATAAAAATATATAATGATAAAGGTTATAATTGGTATATGCTTAATAATAAAATTTATAAGTATTGTGGTGAAAATGTGAAAAATATTATTTTGGCGTCAGCATCGCCCAGAAGACAGCAGCTATTGGAGCAGATAGGAATAAAATTTAAGGCAGTACCTTCAAATATAGAGGAAGTTATTGATAACACGCTGGAGCCATCCCGGATTGCTATGTCTCTGGCCGGCCAAAAGTGCAAGGATATTGCATCCGGTACAGCGGAGGATTGTATTGTTATCGGTGCGGATACAATTGTGGTAAGCGGCAGCAAGGTATTAGGCAAGCCAAAAAATGAAGAGGACGCTTTCAATATGCTGAGCAGTCTCAACGGTGAATGGCATCAGGTTATAACCGGCCTTTGCCTTTATAGGACAGGTCTTAATATAAGCCTGTATGATTCTGAGACAACAAAGGTGCGGATAGCAAAAAAGTCAGATGATTTTATAAAAGCATACATAGCTACAAAGGAGCCGTTTGACAAAGCGGGCGGTTATGGTATTCAGGGATATGGCTCATTGCTTGTCGAAAGAATTGAAGGGTGCTATTTTAACGTTATGGGACTGCCTATTTATAAATTATCGTGTATGCTGGATAGGTTAGGGTATAGTATTAATCTTGATAATATTTGAAGTATATGCTGGATATAAGAATTAAACAGCAATATTGGCTTTTGGGCTTGAATTGCTTAATATAAGCATGATTAGGGGAAAATATGAACAGACTGAAAATAAAAGAGCTTCCGATAAGTGAAAGACCGTATGAAAAGCTTGAGGCAATAGGCTCAGAGCATTTGTCAAATGCCGAGCTGCTGGCCGTTATTATAAAGACAGGCACCAAGTCATTTACAGCGGTAGAGCTGGCGCAGCTTGTAATAAAATTATCTCATGATGGAAGGCTGTCAACCTTAAATAATTTATCAATTGAACAGCTTAAAAAAATAAAAGGAATAGGTAAAGTTAAAGCCATTCAAATAAAAGCTGTACTTGAATTATCAAAAAGGATTGCAACAAGTGACGGAATAGTGCATCATGTAATAAAGAGTGCAAAGGATGTTAATACACTTTTAATGGAAGAAATGCGCTATTTAAAAAAAGAAATTTTCAAAGCACTTTTACTTGATACCAAAAATCAGGTGATAAAAATTACGGATGTATCAATTGGAAGCTTAAATTCATCAATTGTACATCCCAGAGAGGTATTCTGCGAAGCAATAAAATGCGGCTGCAACAGTATTATATTTGTACATAATCACCCAAGCGGTGATCCTACACCCAGTGCGGAGGATATCAAAACGACGCAGAGGCTTGATGAGTCCGGCAATATACTTGGAATCAGAGTATTGGATCATATAATAATAGGTGATGGAATATATGTAAGCTTTAAGGATAAGGGAATTATATAATTTTAGTTATCAACAGGAGGAACAATAAATGAGTTTATTGGCAAAAGATATCGGAATAGATCTAGGTACGGCAAATACATTGGTTCACGTTAAAGGTAAGGGAATAGTAGTCAGAGAGCCTTCGGTTGTCGCAATTAATGCTAAAACCAATGAGGTTTTGGCTGTCGGAGAAGCCGCAAAAGAGATGATAGGTCGTACGCCGGGAAGCATTATTGCCATCAGGCCCATGAAGGATGGTGTTATAGCTGACTTTGATGTTACGCAGAGTATGATAAAGTACTTTATAAAAAAAGCTATTTCAAGCGGTATGTTCAGTAAACCTAGGGTTGTTATATGCGTGCCCTCGGGAGTTACCGAGGTTGAGAAGAGAGCCGTCGAGGATGCTACGCTTCAGGCCGGAGCAAAGGAGGCTTATTTGATTGAAGAGCCAATGGCTGCTGCAATAGGTGCAAGCCTGCCGGTTGAAGAACCTTCGGGAAGCATGGTTGTTGATATTGGCGGTGGAACCAGCGAGGTTGCCGTTATATCTCTGGGAGGAATTGTAACAAGCAAGTCTCTCAGAGTTGCCGGTGACGAGCTGGATGATGCCATTGCGCATTATATAAAAAAAGAATACAGCTTAATGATCGGGGAGCGTTCAGCGGAGCAGATAAAGGTTACAATCGGCGGAGCATTTCCTAAAACGAAAGAAGAAAAAATGGAAATAAGGGGAAGAGATTTAATAACAGGACTTCCAAAGAACATTGAAATAACTTCAACTGAAATAAATGAAGCTCTCAAGGAGCCTGTTAATTCAATAATAGATTCAATTAAGTTTACATTGGAAAAAACACCGCCGGAGCTTGCATCTGACATTATGGACAAGGGTATTATGCTGACAGGCGGAGGAGCTTTGCTGGACGGCCTTGATAAATTAATCATGCATGAAACCGGAATGCCGGTTTCAATTGCGGAAAATCCTCTGGATTGTGTGGCTCTTGGCACAGGCAAGGTTCTTGATGAGATAGATACTCTTAAAAAGGTACTTATTTCGCCTAAAAGATTAAAGTAAGCACTTATTGAAAAGCTTAACAGAGAGGAGAAATAATTCCTTGAAATTATTTACAGGTAAATCCTTGATAATACTTATAATTTCACTGGTTCTGATAGTCTGTATCGGGCTGTCCGTTAATTCGGGCAGCAGTGTGAACTGGATTGGAAATATCATTTCTGTACCGTTTTCCTCGGTAGGAAAGGTGCTTTCATATGCCGGACAGCAGATTGAGGAAGGTGTTGCTTTATTTGACGATGTTGAAAGACTTAGAGCTGAAAATAAAAGGCTGAATGAGACCATAGACAAATTTAATAATGAGAGGACAGAGTATTTAAGATTAAAAAGCGAGAACGATGATTTGAAGAATGTCCTTAAAATGCGGAAGGATTTTGAGGACTTTGAATTTATCGGTGCAAATGTAATTGCAAAGGATTCCGGAAGCTTTTTTAACATATTCTTGGCCGATAAAGGTTTTACAAGCGGAATTAACAATAATATGCCTGTAATTACCAGTAAGGGACTTGTAGGGAAGGTTACTTCCTCTCAGCCGTTTTCTTCAAAAATTATAAGTATAATAGAGGATGGAAGTGCGGCAAGCGCAATAGTGGCAAAAACCGGAGATTTGGTGGTTGTTAAGGGAGATTCAAGATTTTCGAAGGACGGTCTTTGCAAAATAGAGTATATTCCCGCCGATTTGGATTTATCGCAGGGGGATGTTATTGAAACTTCCGGTATGGGAGGAATCTATCCCAAGGGAATTATAATCGGAACAGTAAAGGAAGTAAGACAGGGCGAAAGCGATCTTGACAAATATGCAATTATAGAGCCCGCTGTTGACTTACGCAGGCTGACGCAGGTTGTTATACTAAGGGATAAGGCATCGGAGGAAAGCGGTAAGGAAGATGTGACTGCAGAAATGGAGCTTGCTGACAAATGAGGAATAAAATCATTTTTTATACAATACTTGTATTCACATTTGTAATGGTTCAGGTCACAATCCTTAATTTTATAAGTATATCTGGAGTTTCGCCTAATATCCTGATAATTTTAATTGTCAGCATATCCCTTCTTGAAGGCAGGACACATGGCGCGGCTGTAGGGTTTTCCACAGGCTTGTGTCTGGATGCTGTAATTGGTATATCCTTGGGCTTTAACAGCTTGCTGGGGATGCTGTTAGGCTTTGCACTGGGGAACATTAACAGGAGGTTCTTTAAAGAAAATATTTTTGTGATGGCTATATGTACCTTTATTTCAACTATCTTATATGAGTGTGCGGCCATTGCCGGTTCTTACATATACGGCCTTAACATAAGCTTTTTATCAGCCGTAAAAGCTGTTGCCTTCCCTGAGGCTGTTATTAACAGTATCTTGGGTGCAATCCTGTTTTTTATAATTGCACAAATAAACAAAAGATGGTTTTACAATGAGAGTAAAAACAGGTATTGAAGTATGAATAACCGTGCAGGTGCTATCGGTACTTATGTTCTCAATTTCAGGCTTCATAAATAAAAATGTAAAGATTATTAAGTGGTGATAAGTAAATGAAACAATTTTTTAAGGACAGATATAATATAATTGGTATAGTGATTGTGCTTATGTTTGCTTTAATTGTCTATCAATTGGCAAATATACAGCTAATTCAGGGTGAGAATTATTTTAACCAGTCTCAGTCTGAAAATTTAAAATCAAGGACAATCTTGGCGGAAAGAGGAAACATACTTGACAGGTATGGCGTTCCTATTGCCACAAATTCTACCAGCTACTCTCTTATGCTGATGAGCACGGGAGCTAAATCAGAGAAAGTAAATGAAATTTTGTTGAAGTTGGCTGAAATATTGGAAAAAAATGGGGATTCCTATAAAAATTCCTTTTCCAAGTATTTTGCTTCTAATCCGGTAAAGTTCGGCTCAAAATTGGAAAAAAGCACCGACAGGATAAAGGTCTTGAAAAATACGACAGGTTATCTTTTTAAGGGATTCAGTCAGGAGTCTTCGGCAGAAGATGTATACAATTACATTAAAGAAACAGCTTTTGAGATAGATGATAAGTATACGGATGAAGAAGCTTACAAAATTATGACTCTCAGGTTTGAGATAATGGGCTACAACTCTTTAAATCCTGTTATTGCGGAAAAAATAAGCAATAATACGGTCGCAGAGGTAGAGGAGAGGATTGATGAGTTCCCGGGGGCATTGATAGATGCCGTCCCCAGCAGAAAATATGTGGATGCCGAGTATGCTTCCCATTTAATCGGATATGTCAGAACAGTCAGCGAAAATGATTTGCTTGAGCATGCTGATGAAGGCTATAACATGAATGATATTATAGGAAAGTCCGGAATAGAGCTTACAGCAGAAGGTTATCTGAGGGGAACCAACGGTTACAGAAGAATCGAAGTTGATGATAGCGGGAAAACAAAAACTATCAGTGAAGAGGCTGTGAAGCCCGGAAGCGACGTTGTTCTTACCATAGATATGAGGCTCCAGAAAGCGGCAATTGATTCCCTTGAAAAGAATATACCTGTTATCAGGCAGAGAAAAAATTCACAGAATCATAAGGATGCATTTGCCGGTTCGGTTGTGGCGCTTGATGTTAAAACGGGAGAGGTTTTGGCTTTGGCAAGCTATCCCAGCTATGATCCTTCAATATTTCTGGCAGATGCCGGTGATAAGGAAGCACAGAAAGCAATCAGTGCTCTGTATGATGATAAAAATACAACAACCTCCGAATATAACAGGGCTATTAAGGGACTTTATGCGCCGGGCTCAACATATAAGCCCTTGATTGGAATTGCAGGTCTGGAGGAAGGTGTGGTAAACCCATATGAAAAGTACTTTGACAGAGGTTATGTGCAGTATGGGGATATAATGCTTAAGTCAATAGAATACAGGACATATAGGGGCGGACTCGGGTGGGTCAATATGATTCAGGCAATCCAGAAATCCAGTAATCCGTATTTTTATGTGTTGGGAAATAAGGTTGGAATAAATAATATTGTAAAGTGGGCTACGAAGTTTGGATTAGGTCAAAAAACGGGTATTGATTTACTCGGGGAGGAAAACGGAACTGTTTCCTCAAGGGAATTTAAAGCAAAGATTGATCCCGACCCGTGGACTGAAACCAATACGGCTCAATCCTCCATAGGACAGCTGTATAACAGCTTTACACCCATACAGCTTGCAAATTATACTGCAACTATAGCAAATGGCGGAAAGCGGTTTAAGCCTCATATAATAAAAAGAGTAATTAAATATGACGGCTCAATTGTTACAGAGACAAACCCTGAGTATGAGGAATTGTCGGTTAAAAAAGAGAATATGGCTATCATACAGGAAGGAATGAAGGCCGTTGCCAACAGTGAGGACCCGGGTGGTACAGCTTCTTCCGCGTTTGTAGAGCTATTGCCCATTAAGGTTGCCGGTAAAACAGGAACTGCCGAAACGGGAAATGAGGCAAATCATTCTTCAAATGCACTGTTTATATGCTATGCACCGGCAGACAAGCCCGAAATTGCTGTTGCAGTTGTTGTTGAGAGAGGAGTATTGGGGGCATACACCGCACCCATTGCATGTGATGTATTGAAGCAATACTTTGAAATAAACAAGGTACAGTCGGAGGATTATACCGTGAAGAAGGATATAGCCGAGCTGACAAGATAAAAAGATAATTTACATTTGAAAAACAGCATTGTTATGTCAGAAAAAAGGAGGATTGAATCCGTGCCGGAGCTTTATCGGATTGTTGTGCAGTCAGGGCATGGGATATAAATTATGGATGAGAATGCAGTTACCTTTAAAGGAACAGTTAATGGACTTACTATCATTTTGAAGCAGGACGCAGGTTTTGATGATATTGTAAACAGCTTGCTTATAAAGATAAACAGTGCGGGAAAGTTCTTCCGCGGTGCGAAATTAGCGGTGAAATACAGGGGACGTACACTGAATCAGGAAGAAAGATATGAGCTTCATGAGCTGCTGAAAAAGGAAAGCGGAGCACAGATATTATCTTTTGATGAAGACATGACGGAAAATAAGCTCGCGGAGACAAAGCCCTCAAGTACTGAAAGAAATAATCAAATCAAAAAATATACTTATTTTAAGGGTATTGAGGAAGGAACTACGAAATTTTATAGAGGAACTGTCCGGTCCGGGCAGCTGATCACCTTTGACGGAAATCTTGTTGTTTTGGGTGATGTCAATCCGGGAGCAGTAATTGAGGCTACAGGGAATATAGTAGTAATGGGACTTCTCAGAGGAGTAGTTCATGCCGGGAGCAACGGGAATAAGGATGCGATAGTGGCCGCCTTGGGGCTTAACCCGACACAGCTGCGTATAGGAGATATTATTACAAGATCACCTGACGATGAAAAAGGTATCGGTACAAACTTAATACCGGAATTGGCGTATGTCAGGGAGGATAAATTGTTTGTGGAACGCTTTTTACCTCAGAGGTAATTGACAAAATTAAAAAACAAATATATAGTTTTATATGTATTGGTTAAAATTTTAAGATAAATTCTTTTTTAATATATCTTCTTTTATAAGAATTGGAGGCAGTTGTATGGGAGAGGTAATTGTTATAACATCCGGTAAGGGCGGTGTGGGAAAAACAACAACAACCGCTAATATTGGCACAGGTCTGGCACTTGCAGGCCGGAAAGCAGTACTTATAGATACTGATATTGGCTTGAGAAATCTTGATGTCGTTATGGGATTGGAAAATAGAATAGTATATGACCTTGTAGATGTTGTAGACGGTGTATGCAGGGTTAAGCAAGCTTTAATAAAGGACAAGAGATATGATGGCCTATACCTTCTTCCGGCAGCTCAGACCAGAGACAAATCGGCTGTTACACCGGAGCAGATGATTAATTTGATTAATGAATTAAAGAGTGAATTTGATTATATTATTATTGATTGTCCGGCCGGAATTGAACAAGGCTTTAAAAATGCAATTGCCGGAGCAGACAAAGCAATTGTAGTAACAACACCCGAGGTTTCTGCGGTCAGGGATGCCGACCGTATTGTCGGACTTTTAGAAGCAAATGAGCTCAGAAATCCCAAGCTTCTCATAAACAGGGTAAGGGTAGATATGGTAAAACGCGGGGATATGATGAGCATAGATGATATAATAGATATATTGGCTATTGATTTAATAGGAGTTGTTCCTGATGATGAGAAAATTGTTATTTCAACTAATAGAGGGGAGCCTGCTGTTACCGATGATAAATCATTAGCGGGACAGGCTTACCGGAATGTGACAAAGAGGCTTCAGGGAGAGGATGTACCTATTATGAACCTTGAAAGCGAAGATGGCTTAATATTTAAGTTTAAAAAATTATTAGGATTCAAAACTACATAAGGAGGTTAACAGCATGCTGATTGATTTTTCAAAGATCTTTGGCAGGTCCAAACCATCAAAGGATGTAGCCAAGGAAAGATTGCAGCTGGTACTGATTCACGATAGGGCAAATGTTTCTCCTGAGTTCTTAGATATGATAAAAGGGGAAATAATCAAGGTAATTCAGCATTATATGGAAATAGACGAGGGTGCTCTTGATATTCAGCTTACAAGAACTAAAAGTGATGATGGTGACAGGGTGGTTCCGGCTTTGATAGCTAATATACCTATTAGGAATGTAAGAAATGCAGGTAAATAAATAAAAGGTATGTGATTGATAAGATGAATATTGCTTTTATGGCTCATGATAACAAAAAAGAATTAATGGCTAGCTTCTGTATAGCCTATAAGTCAATTTTTCAGGATCATCATCTTATTGCAACACGGTCCACAGGCACCTTGATTAACAAGGCAACGGGGCTGAATGTTAATTTGCTGGCTTACGGAAGCTTAGGTTCTCAGCAGCTTTCTGCGAGAATTGCTTGTGATGAGATTGACTTGTTGATTTATTTCAGAGATGCAAATATTGAAAATGATGCAAATACTTTCTTGCTGTTTAAGCACTGCGATTTAAACAACATTCCTTTTGCTACAAATATAGCAACCGCCGAGGTCTTAATAAAAGGCTTGGAGCGGGAAGATTTGGCTTGGAGAGAATTGCTGAGATAATATTTTTATTTGAAAGCTCAAACTTATGTTTGGGCTTTTTTTGACTGCGTATTTCATACCTCCCCCTAAAAGATTATTAGGAATATAATTTCATGCACAAAAATATAATGTATTAAAGCATGGCCCAAAAACATTTGCTGCAAAAGAAAGGGTGAGGGGATTGAATGAAATAACCATGAGGCCAAAGTACTCACGCCAGACAGGTACTCAAAGAAACAGAAGAAAAGAATCTAATGATGATTTTTTATCAATAACATTTGCTGTTCAGTTGCTTGTCGTGGTGGTATTTTTATCGGTATTTGCACTGTGCAAGGCTGCAAATACACCCGCTACCGATATTTTTATATCAAAGGTCAGTGTTGTCGCGACTTCAAATTGTAATTCAAGCAAATATATACAGAACATGATTGATGCCTTTGGAATTAAGCTGCCGGATAAGGAGCAGCAGGGAGGAAATGTTAGTACTGGAAATGACTTTGACTCAAATGAGAATTCAGACGGACAAAGCGCTGACACCTCTAATAACGGCATAGCTATTGACAATAAGGATATCAGCGGAAATACTGCTTCTGATTCAGGCGGTGCGGCAGATAATTCCGCAGGCAGCCCGGGAGCTGAGGTTGCAGAAGATTCCGAAATAAAAGCAATTGCTGATAAGTATGCGTTTATAACGCCAATAAAGGGTGAATATGTATCATTGTTTGGCACCAGAACGGATCCCTTGACCGGAAAGCCGGATTTTCATTATGGACTGGATATTAAGGCTAATATGGGAGCTTCCATAAAGGCGGCACTGGCAGGAGAGGTTACGGAAGTCGGTTCAGGACCTGCATACGGAAATTATATTAAGATTAAGCATAATGACGGAATTAGCACTATATATGCATTCTGCTCGACACTTATAGCAAAAAAAGGGCAAAAGGTTAATCAAGGGGATGTAATTGCGAAGGTGGGGGATGCGGAAAACATGTCAGGTTCGTTGCATTTTGAGGTCTGGAAGGATAATAAGGCAGTTGATCCGGAAAAGCTGCTGAATTATCTAAATCAATGATTATTTATGACTGATTTGTCTGTAAAATTCAAAATAAAGCATATTTTATTCAGTATTGATATTCTTATTATTCCGGTTATTGCAATTGCCTTTTTAAGCGGTGCTGCTGTTCAGTATTTTTTAACAATTGGTTTCATTATTACCCATGAATTAGGCCATATCGCAGCGGCTAAAATTTCCGGCGGGGTAATCTATTCCTTCAGAATTTTGTCTGTGGGAGTTAATGCGGCTATTGAGGAGAAAAGCTGCGGCAGGCTTGCTAAAGTATTGATTTATTTAGCAGGGCCGACTGTAAATATAGTATTTGCAATAGCTATATATTTTTTATCAGCCTGTCATTTGATTCCTGTAAAATTCGCCGCCGGATTTTATATAAACATATGGCTGGCTTTTTTTAATTTGCTTCCGATACTTCCTTTAGACGGAGGTAAAATAGCCATGGAGGCTTTAAGTGATTGCTCGGGATTATTCAAAGCCGGCAAATATATGAACATATTGACTGTTTTGCTTGCATGTGTCTTTATCCTTTTCGGATTAATTTTTTTTAAGAATGCATTATTTAATGCCAGCATGATTCTGGTAGGAATTTATATACTGCTGTTAAGGGCGGAAGGCAGAAAGGAAGCTGCTTTTATGAATATTAAAAATCTTTTGTTCAGACGTTCCCGCGTTATAAAGCGGCGAATTTATCCTGTTAGGGAAATTGCCGTCATGAAGAGTGCAAAGCTGTCGGAGCTGGTTAAGGCCATGGATTACGCCAATATGTTTCATATTGTGAATGTACTGGATGAAAATCTGAAAATTATAAAGGTCATGTCGGAACAGGAAATATTGGATGCAATTATTTCAGGTAATATTAATGCCACTGTGGAGGAATTGCTGTCTGACTAAATTAAGTCACTGTTCAATATTTTGCGGCGGTAGAATATCGATTCTTGAATATATATATTTAACATGTAAAACATATAGAAGAATAGCTTGAAAGACTTTTTATACAGCTTTGAAAATACCAGCGTATCACTGATAACGGCAGTATTGCTATACCGTATATACAATACCGCTGCTGCCTGCCTTTTATTGGTATAAGTATTTATTGTAGTCTGGTCTGTTGTGGCAGGAATAAAATTAAGTTATAATTAAAAAGATTGAATAAGTGTTATTGTTTTTATATAGGAGGTATCTGAGATGTTTAAAATAATAAGAAAACAGACGTTAAATCCTACTGTAGTTTTAATGGATATAGAAGCACCATTTGTTGCGCGGAAAGCCGAGCCCGGACAGTTTATCATGCTGAGGATAAATGAGTCGGGTGAGAGAATACCTCTTACTGTAGCTGATTATGACAGAGAAAAGGGTATAGTAACAATAATATATCAGATTGTAGGAAAGACTACCCGTGCTTTGTCGGAGATGTCTGAGGGAGATGCTTTGCTTGACTTTGTTGGGCCTCTGGGGACTGCCTCACATTTGGAGGGGTATAAAAAGGTGGCTGTGGTAGGAGGCGGTTTGGGAACTGCCATTGCATACCCTCAGGCCAAAAAGCTTCATGCCTTGGGGGCAGAGGTTCATGCAATAACCGGTTTCAGAAACAAAGAGCTGATAATATTGGAAAAGGAAATGGGAAATGTCAGTGACAAGCTGGTTGTTGCAACAGATGACGGCTCAAACGGAAATAAGGGCTTTGTGACAAATGTTCTGAAGCAGCTGATTGATGAGGGGAATAAATATGATTTGGTAATTGCAATAGGTCCCTTGGTAATGATGAGGGCTGTTAGCAATCTTACAAGGGAATACGGAATAAAGACAATTGTAAGTATGAATTCTATAATGATAGATGGTACCGGAATGTGCGGAGGCTGCAGGCTCACAGTCGGAGGAGAAACCAAATTCGCATGTGTGGACGGGCCTGATTTTGACGGACACCTTATTGATTTTGATGAAGCAATGAGAAGACAGGGAATGTACAAAAATCAGGAAAGGCAATCGGAAGACAAGCATGCTTGCAGACTTGGGGGTGTAACAAATGCCTAATATGTCATTGGACAAGGTAAAAATGCCGGAACAAGAACCGGATATAAGAAATAAGAATTTTAAAGAGGTCGCATTAGGCTATGAGGAGGCAATGGCAATTGAAGAGGCACAGAGATGTCTTAATTGCAAAACCAAGCCTTGCGTTTCGGGATGTCCTGTAAATGTCAAAATTCCCGAGTTTATTCAGCTTGTTGCAGAGGGAAGGTTTGAAGAAGCTTATGATAAAATAAAAGAAACAAACAGTCTGCCTGCCGTATGCGGAAGAGTCTGTCCACAGGAAAGCCAATGTGAGCAGCTGTGTGTCAGGGCAAAAAAGGGTGAGTCTGTAGGTATCGGAAGATTGGAACGGTTTGTTGCAGACTGGCATATGAAAAACGGAAGCAGGGCTGTAAATAAAGCTGAGAGCAATGGAATCAAGGTAGCTGTTGTAGGCTCAGGCCCTGCCGGATTAACCTGTGCCGGAGATTTGGCAAAATTGGGCTATGAGGTAACCGTTTTCGAGGCCTTCCATGTTCCGGGCGGTGTTCTTATGTACGGTATACCTGAGTTCCGCTTGCCTAAGGCTTTAGTGCAGGAGGAAATTCAGACGGTAAAGGATTTGGGAGTGGATATCAGGACAAACATGGTTATAGGAAAGGTACTGTCAATTGACGAGCTTAAGGAAGAGGGCTATAAGGCAGTATTTATAGGTTCGGGTGCAGGCTTGCCCAGCTTTATGAAAATTCCGGGAGAGAATTTAAACGGTGTTTATTCGGCAAATGAATTTTTAACAAGAATAAATCTGATGAGCGCTTATAAATTCCCCGATGCAGATACACCTGTTTTTGTGGGAAAGAGCGTGGCTGTTGTCGGAGGCGGCAATGTTGCTATGGATGCGGCGAGAAGTGCAAAACGGTTGGGTGCTGAAAGGGTCTACATTATATACAGGCGTTCCGAGGCTGAAATGCCGGCAAGACTTGAAGAAGTGCACCATGCAAAGGAAGAGGGGATTATTTTCAAGGTGCTGACTAATCCCAAGCGGATTCTTGGAACTGATGACGGCTGGGTAAAGGGAATTGAATGTGTTGACATGGAGCTTGGGGAGCCTGATAAATCCGGGAGAAGAAGACCTGTAGAGAAGAAAGGCTCTGAGCATATTTTGGATTTGGAAACAGTTATAATCGCAATAGGGCAATCGCCTAATCCTCTTATTTCAAAAACAACTCCGGGTCTTGATATCCAGTCTTGGGGAGGCATAATAGTGGAAGAAGAGACGGGCGCAACAAGCAAAAGCGGGGTATATGCCGGAGGAGATGCGGTAACAGGCGCAGCAACTGTTATTTTGGCAATGGGAGCAGGCAAGAAGGCGGCTGAGTCTATTCATAAGCTGTTGTCGGAGGCTTAGCAGTAATTTACCAATATTTCTTACGTAAAAGATACACTAGTGCTTAAAATTATAAAAAAGATATCCTCATTTGTTAGAGTTGTGTTCAAAAAGATTCTAATAAATGAGGATTTCCTTTCTGTAAACATAATTTTTTGCGATTGTCCCAATATATATCTGCTGGTTAAATTATTAGATAATGATTGTAATAGAATTATAATTCAGGATTAAATCCTTGTTTTCAATCTATCTTGGTTGATGGTAGTAAAGAGCCGTTTGCTGCTTAATAATTGTTAGTTATTTAAAAATTTACAAAAGTATATCCAATATAAAACAGATATTTTTTTCAATCATTTCCAAAAAAGTAGTAATAGATGGCTTAAAATATTTAATAGTTGGAGCTAATAGTTAAATATTATTATTTGACATAAGTATACAAAGATATTATGATATAATAAATAACATATTTGTTAAAACATAACATTTATGTATTGCTATTTGCATGCAAAGTTAAGTAAAACCAAAAAATTAGATGGAAGGAAATAAAAAAATGAAAAAAGTAAAAGTGATTTGTCTATCTATAGGCATGTTTCTATTAGTTAGTACTATGCTGTTTTCTGTCGCGTATGCAACAGAAAGTGAGGATTTAGATGTACATGGACTGATAATGGGAAATGAATCCGCTGATGAAATGGATTCAATTGGAGTCTGGGGAGAAAGTGATATAGATTTAGTACCAATAGGTAATCTTATTTGTGATGCTGATTGGACAATTACTTGTACAGTTGGATATTGGGTAACATCAGCAAATGTGGTGATTGCTTGGAATGATGGACCGATTCAAAAAGACAAAATAACAAATGGACGTACTCCTGTAGCATATGGCAGTGTTCAAAGAAGTTTTGGAAGTTCTAGAGTAGTTACGGCTACATTAACAGGTACTTGCCTATTGGAATGGGAATATACAGGAGTTTTGACACCAGTATCTGAGTCTACATATGTATTTTAAAAAGTAAAACAAATAGAATCCTTCTATAGATAATATAGGTTCTATAGAAGGATCTTTGAAAAAAGGATTTAAATTATGATAAAAAAACAGAAATTATATTACAAGCATTACATAATATTATTTTCTTTTCTATTTTTTATAGGAATGATTATCTCAGTTTTACTTGCTAAAGAAACAGCATATAAAATATTGTCATCTTCATATGCCGATATAAATGTGTTCTATTGGCTAAATCCTAAATTTTGTGTTATTCAAACTGGTAATTTTATACTGCTCAAAGGTGGTATTTTTTCTTCTATATTCGGTATTGTTCTACCTGAAAGTAAACAAAGCAATATATTATTACAGATTTTAAGTATATTAAAAAAACTTGTAATGGGAACAGGTGCTTTTTTACTTACATCAATATTCACCTTATATTTTTTGGAAAAAATACTTATACCTGTTAGTCCTAAACAGAATATAAATATAAATATCTTAATATATTCAGTTAAAATGTTTATAGCTGTATATATTTTTTTGATATTTTGGGCGATTATTGGACATGGAATAAAATTAACTTTTTGTAAGATTCCAATTGCATTAATTATTGGGATATCAGTTCAATTTTTAGAGATTTATGGTATTTTTTACTATTTACATTCACCATTTTTAAAATATTTACCTACAGCATTAAGCAGGCAGATAGTAGTATACCAATTTCCGTGTTGGGAATACGGTTCATGGGCAAATGTAAAATCTGCCTTTCCTTTTGCTAGTTCTCCTATTATAATTGATAAGTATTATCAATTTGTAAAAGTAAGTTATGTTTGGATATTTTGTTTTTTAACATGGTATGTCCTTTTAGTTTACATTAAGCCATTTTTAAAATATATAACTAACAATTCAAGTAAAAATGAAGTTTATGATATAATAAAATAGTATTATTGTGAAAAGAGGGAAAACATTGATTGTAAAATTTGAAAACAAAAGGCTTCCTAATTCAAAGAGTGAACCAAATCCGCAGAATTATAGTAATTTAAAATGTAAGCATATAAATTATTTAAATTTTCATCCCCAAATAGATCCCAAGGCAGTCATATGTTCAAATAGTGAAATACAATTTTTGGCTTCTATATTATATTGTTACAATGAAAGTTCACTCCGAATTCAATATACACCGCCTGCCAATTTAGTTAATATAGAAGTTTTAACTCTACCTACAGTGCAAGCTTTAACAAGTACGTTTAAAGAGGTTACAGTATTAACAGATGGTGAGAGAATATTGCAATTTTATTTAAAAGGACTTTTAAATGAATGTGAAGAGGTTTTTTCTAGGTTATGGAATACTTGTTCAATAGATAAATCTATAATAAGTTGTTTTAGAGAAAAAAATTCGTTGGACATTATATCTCCTATTATTCCTCCTATAACTTATGAATTATTGGGTGATAACTCTGTTTTGGATGAAAAGCTGATGCCTTCATGTATATTAAATAATACATTTTTATCATTTTTGTTAACCCAATGTATACGAAATGATATGTTCTTAACAATACCGATAAAAGGATGGAAATTAGAGGAGATAGAAAGCTGCAAATATTTTTGTATGTTACCTTATATATTTAAAAATGTATGGTTCTGTGGCTTTGGAGATACTTGGATAAGCGACAGGCTTATTGTTTACCAACCTTATAAAAGCATTATATCTGAATTTTTACATTTATATAGAAGCTGTAATGTTGAAAGCAACGTATAATAAATAAAGGATAGTTTTAAAGCTTATATGCATAAGGCAAGCACTTTTTATATTTGAGGATTCCATCGTGTAATGTATATTCGTATTCAGCTGATATAAAAAACAGTTAATTTTTTCATGATAAAAATGTATAATATTAGTTGTATGAACGATGGAATCGATTTTTATGATTTCAAATATGATATTGTAATTGGAGGTAAGCATGAAAACATGGGTTTTATACTACAGCAGGGGCGGAAATACGAAAAAAATCGCCGAGGCAATGGCAGAGGAGCTGGAAGTGCCAAAGGCTGAACAGGTACCGCCCGCATATCCCCCGGAAAATGTACAGCTGCTTTTCCTGGGAACAGGTATATATGCCGGAAAGCCGGACTCTAAAATGGTTGAGTTTATAAGAACCTTAAATACAGACAGGGTTAAAAATGCGGCTGTATTCGGTACAAACGGCGGTCAGGATACTGCAATAGAAACGGTTAAGTCTTTATTGAGGGAAAAGGGAATTAATGTTATTGATGAGACCTTTTCATGCAAAGGGAAATACTTCCTGTTCATTAACAGAAACAAGCCGGACAGTGAAGATTTAAAAGCGGCAAAGGTATTTGCAAGGAAAGTATATGACAGCCTCAAGGCATAAGGGATAAGCAAGGCAGCTCGGAAGTATTTTACAGGAGTTCTGAGGCTTTGCAGCATCAGAACTCCGCTTGCTTTTAAGAATTTTGACGGTTTACCTCTATTTCAACGGGTATCCAATTGCCGTCCTCCTTGACCAGTGAATTGATAAGAAGATCAGTGCCATTTACAAGCTTTGCAAATTCAAACATATATTTTCTCTTGTCAACGCCGTCAACAATTATTTTTTTCTTATAATCATTCTGCTCGGGAGCGTACTGCTTCATAACTAAACCGCACCAGTTTCCGTACACGATTTCCACATACATTTCAGCATTGTGTATCCAGCCGTGGTAAGCTGCAAAAAAGAAATCCTCGGGAATCAAGTATAAAGAATCAATATAGAATAATTCATTTGTCTTGGTGAGAATAAGCTCACCTGTGTAATAATTGAAGGTAGTAACTCCGACACTGCTGCCTTCCAGTATTTCCAGCTCTATGAAGTACTTATACTCATTTTCGGTTTTGGTGATAATGGGTAGTATATTAAGTAAATTAATATGCCCTATCCCTTCAAAGGAGGTTAAATACTCGTTATAGGGCATGGACTTCTTGTTGCTTTCTGATAAAAAGCTGTATGCTATGGGGTATGGAACCTTGGAATAGCCTACATCACCGCTTCCTCCGCTCTTTTTTTCCGTAAGGTTGGAGGCTTGCTGCAAAACACTGAAATAATTAATTATTGTATTTACGGGAGTATCCATCAGTGAAGCAGGTATATTGCCGTCTGCAAATGTCTGGGAGAAGCTTTCAAAATCAAGAAAATTGCTGTTTATGGCAGAAAGTCTTGAAGGTCTGAAAAAAATTTCATTCCGGTTGGACCTTTTTTTATTTATAATTGAAATTGTCTGTCTTGACAGGCTTTCATCAAATATTTCCGTGCCGGTGATTTCGGCTGCTTGCTTGAGATATCCGCCGGATAAACAGGTTTTAGAGGCTTGCTGCTCGCTGCCTACCCGTATGCATATGGCACATATGGAAAAGGTTATCAACAGCAGAAAGATGATAATAAGCTTTTTTGTATTATTCTGCATAATTAATTATGCCCAGACCTGCTTCAGCATAAAGCTGTATCAAGCATCGGTATGGACTGAATCCCTCCTTTGGAAGATTATGATATAGTGAAAAATTCGGAGTATTCCCACAGCTTTGTTCGTTAAATCCTTGCGGGAGGCTGGCATAATAAGTTGCTGTATTTTCTTCTGTTAGATATATATTCATAAGAAATTGATATTATCTCAAAATAGCATAAAATATTGAGCTGATTAATGCCGAAGCAAGTGAAAGGTAAGCCTGTATGTATAAAAACAGCCGTATTAGGATATACGCTAATATGGCTGCTAGGGTGCTTAAAATATTATTTTATGGATTAATATACAGCGGTTATTTTTTCTTTCTAAGATTTATAAAGTAAACTTTTAAGGACTTCTTTTTTGGGGGCTCCTGAGGCGGCTTATCAAAAGCCAAGGTTTTTGCATATTCAGGATAGTACATATCAACCACATTTTTAATTGTTACCTTTATGGCGGAATAAAGAGGTATAACTACAAGTAATCCAATAAAGCCCAATATGGGAATTATGCCCATTAACAATAAGATAACCGTTAAAGGATGTATATCCATGCTCTTTTTCATAACCTGAGGAGAAATAAAGTTATTGTCTATTTGCTGTACGGCGAGCATTACTATAAATACCTTGAGAGCCATAAAAGGGTCTCCGCTTGCAAAGGATAAGAGTACAGCAGGAATTATACCGAGCCAAGGACCGAAAAACGGGATTATACAAGTAAGCATTGCAAATATAGCTAAAATCAGAGAATATTTAAGTCCAATGATTAAATAGCCTAAAAACATAAATATACCAATAAGAAAAGCAACCAGAAGCTGGCCTGCAATATAGTTAGACAACACTAAATCAATATCGGACAGTATTTTGCCGGCATTTTTTTTATGTGCCAAAGGGACAAATCTTACAGCAGACGGCAGAAATTTGTCGCTGTCAATGAGGAAGTAAAATAAAACAATGGGTATAATAATAATAATAGATCCAATGTTTGTAATTGCGCTAATAAAATTGATAGTTCCGGTTCCGAGGCTTTTGGTGATGTTGCCTGCCAATTCGGATATTTTATCGGTCAAATTCAGGCTCTGTATTTCGGGGATACTGAAATAGCTCAGGAAATTACTGTCTAAAAGGCTGTTAATCGTACTTTGAGCTTTTGAATATATATATGGCAGGCTTTGCCTGAATTCTGTAAACTGAGTTCCTATAACAGAGCCGGTATAGGTAATAAATACCGTTAAAGCAAAAAGAACAATCACAAAAGACAGCAGTGCGGAGAATACGCGGGGAAGCCTGCATCTTTCCAGCAGCCTTACAAGAGGCCTTAAGACATAGTAGAGTATGCCTCCGAACAGCAGAGGGAAAATTATAGAGTAAACAAAGCTTCTGAAAGGATCAATAAAGAATTCTATCTTTCCGAACATAAATATTATCAGCAAACCCAGTAAAAGATAACAGCCATATCTGAAAAACTTGCTTTTGAATAAACTGTAAGAGCCTGCATCTTTTTTGCTTGCATTGGTACCCATATTGTTATTGCTGTTATTTTCCATATACACCTCATTCAAATTAAAATTAATTTAAAAATTTTATCAGGGTTAATTACTTTACTATATGCGTTCATGGGTTAGTAATTGACCTGTTATACTAGATTATAATTTGTAATGGCAGAATATACAAGGGCTTATTGCCGTATAGTACTGACAAATGCCAGTCACATGCATCTTATTTTATAAAAATTATGGGGAATACTAATTGCGGAATATGATTAACAGCCTTATTTAATATATTATGAATCTATTTGGAAAAATGCATTTAATAATAGGGAAAGGGAAAAGCAAATGGCGGTGTCCGGAAAAGCTGTAAAAATACTTAAATATATTGGCATAGGCTTGGCGGCAGGAGTGGCAAACGGACTTTTTGGCTCGGGCGGAGGTACAATTGCAGTTCCCGCGATGGTGTTCCTGCTGGGAGAGGAGGAGCACAAGGCGCATGCTACGGCCTTGCTTATAATATTGCCCTTGACGGCTGTAAGCACCTGCTTTTATTTGTCAAAAAGCTATGTTGACTGGAGTATAACATGGAAGGCTATGGCAGGCGGTGTAATAGGAGGAGGGATAGGAGCCTTTCTGCTGAATAAGTGTCCGTCGGTCTTGCTTAGAAAAATATTTGGAATATTTATGATAATTGCGGCTTTTAAAATGATTTTTTAATAGTACGATAATTCAAAGACGGCAGGAAGAAGTAAAAGCCGTACGGGAAAGAGGGGATAATTAAGATGATAGTTGTGCTGATTGGCTTGGCAGCAGGGATTGTAAGCGGAATGGGGATAGGAGGAGGTGCAATTCTCATACCGGCTCTTGTGTTTTTTGTAAAACCGGAGCAGCATGTGGCACAGAGTGTAAATCTTTTGTTTTTCATACCGACGGCGGCAGTAGCCTTGATTATTCATATAAAGAATAAAAACGTGGATTTTAAAACGGGCATCCCCATATTGCTTTTTGGACTTGTTGGAGCAATTATCGGATCGTTAGTCTCTTTGTCGATGGATGGACACATACTTCGGAAAATTTTCGGAGTGTTTTTGCTTGCAATGGGGATATACGAAATTTTCAGCAAAGCCGGAAAAAAAGCGAACCGTAATTGACTTTTGGACAAAATTAAGACAAATTCAGGCAATATTTTAACCTGAAAAAATTTTTCTGTATGTTATAATTAGGAAAAAAGCAAAGGGTGTGCAAAGATTTATGGAGTTACGTGACATAAAGCTGCTGGCAGAAAAAATAAGGGGAAATGTATCCAGAGTTATTGTAGGCAAGGAAGATATTATAGATTTATCACTGATTTGTATTATTACCGGCGGGCATATGCTGCTTGAGGATGTGCCCGGTACAGGCAAGACTGTTTTTGCAAGGGCGCTGGCGGCCTCTGTTGATTGCAGCTTCCGCAGGATACAATTTACTCCTGATCTTCTTCCTTCGGATGTAACAGGTATAAATTTCTATAATCAGAAGGAAAACGAATTTACCTTCAGAGCCGGTCCGGTTTTCTCAAATATTTTACTGGCAGACGAAATAAATCGTGCGACTCCGCGTACCCAGTCCGCAATGCTTGAATGCATGGAGGAGAGGCAGGTGACAATTGACGGAGAGACAAGGCTGCTTTCCGTGCCCTTTCTTGTTATCGCAACACAGAACCCTGTGGAAATTCAAGGAACCTTCCCGTTGCCGGAGGCGCAATTGGACAGATTTCTGATTAAAACATCGATGGGGTATCCTGACAGCAAGGCAGAAATTGATATTCTAAAGAGATTTAAAGAGCATAATCCTCTCGCAGGTCTGAGTGCGGTTGTTTCTTCACAGGATATTGCGGAAGCATATAAAATATACTCCCGGGTCAGAGTGTCAGAGGATGTGTTTGTTTACATAGCAAAAATTGCGGAGGCGTCCAGAAAGCATTCCGGAGTACATTTGGGAATCAGTCCGAGAGGTTCGCAGGCTCTTTTGAAAACTGTACAGGTAAAGGCCTTGCTTGACGGAAGAAGCTTTGCAACGCCTGATGATGTCAAGGCCATGGCAGTTCCGGTTCTGGCCCACAGAATAATTCCGTCGGGCCTTTCGGGACAAAATATAAATGCAGGTGAAAAAATTATAAAGGATATCCTTGCCCACACTGAGGTGCCGCTTGAATGAGAACTAACCGCCACAAGGAGGAGATATGTTTTTTTTGCAAATTGCACTTACCTTGCCGTTGATGGTTTTAGCCGAAATTATGTTATACAGGTATTTCAACCTGAGAGGAATGACCTACAAAAGGACATTATCCGAAAGTGCTGTTTTTGAGGGCGAGAAGATTTTTATGGTTGAAGATATAGAGAATAATAATTTCCTTCCAATAGCATGGATGAAGGCGGAATCTTTGATTAATCCCAATTTGAGACTCGGCGCTGCTAAAAACATACAGACATCTCAGGGAGGATACCATAGAAGCGTTTTTTCAATAATGCCCTTTTACCGTCTGAGGAGAACCTATGAAATGACCTGTATGCTGAGAGGTGACTATAGCGTAGGGAATGTAACCATTACCGCGGGAGACATATTCGGATTGATGTCCAAAATCGTTACATATGATAATGAAACAAGGCTGCTGGTGTATCCCAAGCCCTTGAATATGGAGGAAATGGTAAAATGCTTTCACTCCTTGCAGGGAGATGCGGTGGTGAGGCGCTTTATAAACCCTGATCCTTTTTTTGTTGCAGGTGTAAGAGAATACCAGACGGGAGATCCCATGTATTCTGTGAATTGGAAGGCAACTGCCCGTACCAATTCCTTGCAGGTATATAAGTATGATTATACTGCAAACTCAAATATTATTATTCTTTTTAATATTGATGCCGACAGCAGACAGGATTTGCTTCCTAACGAAGAGGAGGGAAAAAGAATTGAATATGGTATTCATTTTTGTGCGGCTGTTGTTGAAAGGATGATAAGCTTAGGTATTGCAACGGGATTTTGCTCAAATGGTCATTTCAGAGAGGAAGAGGACTTCGTAAGCATCCCTTCACGCTGCAGCAGACCACAGCTTTATACTGTTTTTGAGGCCTTGGCTAAGCTGCGGCTTAATAGGGCGATATCCTTTCACACATTGATAAAGACAGTAAGAAATACAATACCGAAGGAAACAGACGTTTTAATCATATCCCTTTATACTGATGAAAGAATTGAGGAGGAAATTTTTGAACTCAGACGAAGCGGACATCAGGTGGAAAAGTGGGTGATTCCGGAAGGAGAGGTGTAGGGCTTGGCAGGCTTGTTTTTAGTGACATGTATGATGGAGTGCTTTGCACTTGTACCAATAGGCTTTGTTGTTTTTCAGTTTTTTTTGCCCGGTGGCAGTGCATTTATACTGTCACTGGCATTATGCGGTGTATCTGCCGCTGCATACTGTTTGTGCCGTTTCAGGCTGAAGACATATATATACAGAATTATATCGGTTTTGGCCTCGGCTGCAATTGCATATCTTGCGGCCGGCAGCGAGAGTATTCTTTTGAAGATAGTTTTTGTTATATGCCTTTATATCTTTTTAAATGCGAGAAGAGAGATGAATCCTGATAAAAGCTTGGCTGTGCAAACAGCGGCGGCGGCTTTGCTTTTTAATATACTTCTGGCCTTTATTGCTTCAAAAGGCATAGCCGGGATTTCAGAGCTGTATAGCAATGCTGCTGTTCTTATTTCTACTGTTTCAGCTGTAATCTTGCTGATATTGAAGCAAACTGACGATTCACGCAGGTTTGGCAAGAATAATATGAGAATCGGCAGTACCCAGCGCAGAAATAACAGAACCTTTGCAATTGCTTCACTGCTGCTTCTTTTTGGAGTGAGTGCCGTTGGACAGGTTCAAAACATATACCGGTTTGCAATAAGTATTATTGCAGGGCTTATAAATGGTTTGGGATACTTGTTGGGCATTATTGGGTTTAAGGAGACTCAAAAGAGTATTCAGCCTGATTTACAGGCGAATGTGGAGTCGGCGGAGCCTTCCATGCTCCAGAGAATAATAGAGGCGGTTGTAAAAGTACTGATTATAGCCGCATTATTGTCATTAGCCATATTAACGGTTTACTTTTTTATCAGGTCAGTAATAAAGCTTATTATCAGAATTACAAATTGGCTCAGAAATGGAGAGAGAATAACAGACAGGTCTTATGAGGACGGTCATATCGATGAAAAGCAGAGCTTGTACAGAAGAAATCTGATTAACATGGCAAGAAAGGTCAGTAAGAGAGCAGCGGGCTTATTTTCAAGGGAGATACCATATAATAGATTACCAAACGGTATAGAAAAGACAAGAAGGCTTTTCCGGCATTATAGAGATAAAGCGGCACTGGCAGGTGTTCATATGACAAAAGCGGCAACCGCTGAAGAAATTTGCAGGAGTGTGTCTGATATAGCACCGGAAACAAAGGAATTCAATACCTTGATGGCCAAGTGCTATTCGGCTGCGCGTTATGGGGAGACGGCGCCTGCAGCTCAAGAATTAAGCAGGCTTGAAGAAGACTTGTTAAGATAGCTGCTTGCAGAGGCAAGCAGCTTTTTTACAGCCGGATTTTTAACAGCAGGTTGACAATTATTATATATTAATATATAGTGGTTTTATACAGAACCACTATTTTTCTGTAAACTACAGGCTGAGTTTTGAGTTGTTTTTGAATTCTTAGAATGTTAAAATTATAAGGTCGGATTGACAGGCTTGTGAAAGGTAGGCTGGAATGGATGTTATAGATGCTTTGATGAATACAGGCTTTACAAAGCATGAATCAATACTGTATGTTGCTTTATGCAGGGAAGGTGAATTAACCGGATATGAAGCTTCGAAATTAACCGGTATTTCAAGGTCAAATGCATATCTTGGCTTAGCGGGGCTTTCAGATAAGGGCGGTGCATATAAAATAAACGGAGAGACCTTAAGGTATGCTCCTGTAGATTCTTACGAGCTGGCAGAAAATCTGAAAAGAAAGTTTTATCAGATTTTTAGGATTATTGAGGAGGAGGTTCCTCAGGTTAATAAATCAAAGGATACCTTTATAACAATCAGCGGTGAGGAGCAAATTCTGAATAAAATGAAGAACCTTATTAATCAGGCTCAATACAGGATATATATTTCAATCCACGGAAAACAGCTTGATTTTGTGCTCGGTGAACTGAAGGCTGCAAAAATAAGAGGCTTGAAGGTTGTAGTAATAGCATCGGAAGGTATCGGGCTCGAGGATATGATTTGCTATAAGGCACAGATAAGCTTCGGAAGCTTCAGGCTGATTACTGATTCCTCAAATGTCCTGACAGGACAGCTTAACGGAGCAAATTCCACGGGCTTGTTTTCAATGAATCAAAATTTAGTTGATGTTATAAAGGATTCTCTGACAAACGAAATTAAACTGATTCAAATAGAAAATAAATAACCTTTTAAAAATGTAAAATCATAATAAATATTAATAACGCGGAGGTACCAAAATGACTGAATACTATTCAACACAAACTAATTTTTACGGGGATTCCAGTCCTGAAAAGCTGATTAAGGAATATGGGAGTCCATTATATGTTTATAATGAGAAAATTTTAAGACAGCATTGCAGGGATATGAAGAATCTGGTTGATTATCCCAACTTCATCCCCAATTATTCAATCAAGGCGAATTCTAATCTTCAAATAATTAAAACTGTTCATGAAGAGGGCTTGAGGGCTGATGCAATGTCTGCGGGGGAAATACGGCTTTTGCTTCATGCAGGATATAAGCCCGAGGAGTTGTTTTTTGTACCGAACAATGTTTCGGAGGCAGAATTAAGGTATGCCGTAGAAAACGGAGTTCTGGTAAGTGTGGATTCACTGTCACAGCTGGAGCTTTTAGGCAAAATAAATCCGGGCGGAAATGCCGCTGTCAGATTTAATCCGGGTGTGGGAGCAGGTCATCATGAAAAGGTTGTAACTGCGGGAAAGAAAACAAAGTTTGGAGTTAATATTGATTGTGTTGCACAGGTTAAAGAGATTGCAAAAAAGTATAATCTGAGGATTTGCGGAGTAAACCAGCATATCGGCTCTTTGTTCATGGAAGGTGATTCATATATAGAGGGAGTCAAGTCATTACTGTCGGTAGCCGGGCAGTTTGAGGATATTGATTTTGTTGATATGGGAGGAGGCTTCGGCATTCCTTATAAAAAGCAGGAGGGACAGGCTTCGCTTGATCTGGCAAGCTTCAGGGAAAAGCTTACAAAGGTTCTGGAGCAATGGACCGATAAATACGGCAAAAAGATATTATTCAAATCTGAGCCCGGAAGATACATTGTGGCAGAATGCGGAATATTGCTGGGAACAGTTTACGCTGTAAAGAACAATTATGCACATCGGTATGTGGGCACAGACATTGGCTTTAATGTTTTGGCAAGACCGGTAATGTATGATTCGCATCATGATATTGAGGCTTATAGGGACGGCAAGCCGTTAAATGCCGAAGCCGCAGAGGAAGTAACCGTAGTCGGGAATATTTGTGAAAGCGGAGACATTATTGCAAAGGACAGAGCCTTGCCGGCAATACAGGAGGGGGATATACTGGGAATAATGGATGCAGGTGCTTACGGCTTTGCCATGAGCTCAAATTACAATATGAGGTTAAGACCTGCCGAGGTTATGATAAGGGAAAACGGCGAAGCCGTACTTATCAGACGAAGAGATACCTTTGAGGATTTGATTGCCCCTTTTAATGTATAATTAATATCTTTGAGCTGAATAAAATAATAGGAACAATTCTTCTGTCATTGTCATATTAATATAATAGAGTCTTTAGAACAGCAGCCTTATTAATGTCGTATTGTCTCAAGCATAAACGCGGCTATGCGATATTAGGCTGAAAAGAATTTTAATGCTTTGTATAAATAGGCTGAAAGCCGGACTCTTAAATAATTATGACTTTATAAAAGGTCATAGGCAGGAGGCAATGATGGGAAGTTCAGAATTAGATAATGTGAACTGGAAAGGCAATAGCCAGAAGATGTTCAAAATTATTCTGGAGGCTGTTCCTCCGATGTTTAAATCTACGGTTAAGCATGAAGTGGAAGCATGGATTAGTAAAAACAACGTAAGTGAAGTAACTGAAGAATTAGTTCTTCAAGCCTTTAAGGAAAAGGCTCCAAAGCCTATGTGGAATAAACTGTTTCCTCAATTGGATGCAATGAAAACAGAATAACAATTAAAACAACTTATTATTAATGAGATTTGAGTGGAGCTTTTTTTAAGCAGTTTCGCTCAATTTCTTTTTTTTACAAGGAATTATTACAGGGACAAGAGGCTGTGTTTTTTTAGATATAAATATTGTATTAAAAAAATAATAAAAACTTAGTTATTTCCTTGACATGATTTGTTAATTTAACTATAATAAATTTATTCTATAAATGAATATAGTCGGATGATTGTTGTGGGAGAGACGTTTTATTTTTTTTATGTAAAACTCACCGAAGGAGTAGCACTCTCAGGTAATAGAGACTACAGCAGGACGGACCTCTGGAGAGACCAGTGACGGCGCCGAAGGGGCAAGAGCTTTTAAGAGCTTAATCTCTCAGGCAAAAGGACAGAGTATGAAAAGTGCAATAGCACTGTTTTTGTGTGCAGCAGAAGCAGTGTTGCTTGTCAGCTTGTGTTTTTGGTGTATTTTAGAGGTCAAATATTATTATTTGACCTTTTGTTATACCTGTTTTTAAGTATAAATTAAGATATCAATATTATAAGATAATTATTATAAATTGGAGGAGAAAGTAATGGAAAAAGAAAAGCTGCTTATGACACCGGGACCGACAATGATTCCGCCAAGAGTGCTGGAGGTTATGAGAAGACAAATCATTCACCACAGAACGAAGGAATTTGAAGCTATATTTGATGGATTGGAGGAGGATTTAAGGTTTGTATTTCAAACTAAAAATCCTGTATTAGTATTGGCATCATCAGGGACCGGAGCTATGGAATCCGCCGTAGTAAATCTTTTTTCACCGGGTGATAAGGTGCTTGCTGTAAGCATCGGAAATTTCGGCGACAGATTTGCAGAGATAGCTGCCGCTTACGGATTAAGGGTTCAGAAGCTGGCGGTAAAATGGGGAGAAGCCGTTAATATTGCTGATGTCAGAAAAATACTTGACGAGGATGCAAATAATGAGATAAAGGCTGTTCTGGTTACTCATAATGAGACTTCAACAGGTGTTACCAATGATATAGAGGCAATAGGAAAGCTTACAAAGGATACTGAAAGATTGCTGGTGGTTGATGCAATCAGTTCATTGGGAGGCTTGGAGCTTAAAATGGACGAATGGGGGCTTGATGTTGTCGTAACAGGTTCTCAGAAGGCGCTGATGGCACCTCCGGGACTGGCATATGTGGGTATAAGTGACAAGGGCTGGAAGGCGGTAGAAAATTCAAAGCTGCCGAAGTTCTATTGGGATTACAAAAAATATAAAAAAGGCTTGATGAAGGCAGGAGAAAATCCTCCTTATACACCGGCTATAACAATTATGACGGCACAGGCAGAGGCATTGAAGATGATTAAGGAGGAAGGCCTTGAAAATGTTTATGCAAGGCATAAAAAGCTTGCATTGGCAACTCAGGCAGGTATAAGGGCTCTTGGCTTAGAATTGCTTCCGGAACAGGAGGTTTCTTCATACATAATTACTGCTGTAAAAGCGCCGGAAGGAATAGATATAGCAAAAGTAATTAAGACCTTGAATTTAAAATATGATATTATGATAACCGGCGGTCAGAAGGATTTAAAAGGAAAGATATTCAGAATAGGACACTGCGGATATACAGACGGCCTTGACCTGATTAAGACCTTTGCCGCGCTGGAATACGCCTTGAGCGAGGCGGGCAGCAGGGTAGAAATGGGAGCTGCTGTAGGAGCTGTTCAAAAAGCTCTTCGGTAAGCTGTAGTGCCATATGGCACTGAAGTATTCAAAAGTCAGCTGTGTTAATTAACATTTATTAAGTTTTATTTAGGAGGAAGTAAGGTTATGAAGATTATTGTTACTGAAAGAATAGCAGATGATGGTATAGAACACCTCAAAAAAGACGGTCATGAGGTTGACGTTAAATATGGGATATCACATGAGGAATTGCTTCAAATAATTCAAAATTATGATTCTATTATAGTAAGAAGTGTTACAAAAATAAATGAGGAGCTCATAACAAAGGGAACAAATCTGAAGGTTGTAGGACGTGCGGGTAATGGTGTTGATAACATAGATCTTCCTGCCTGCACAAAGAGAGGAATTATTGTTGTTAACACTCCCGAAAGCAATAGCATGGCAGCTGCCGAACTGGCTGTGGGCTTGGCATATGCAATATTCAGAAACATACCTCAGGCTCATTGGGCGGGAAAGGACAAAAAGGATTTCAGAAGAAATAAATTTTTGGGAAATGAGCTGGACCAGAAGACAGTAGGTGTAATCGGTTTAGGCAGAATAGGTTCAATTGTTGCCTCAAAATTGAAAGGATCAAATATGAGGGCTATAGCATATGATCCGTATATAACCGATGAAAAGTTTGACAAGCTTGGGGTTGAGAGATGCGAGACTCTGAACGATTTACTCGGACAGGCAGATTTGATTACCATTCACACTCCCAAGACAGCCGAAACAATAAACATAATTAATGAAGAGCAGATAAAGCTGTGCAAAGAAGGTGTCAGGATAGTTAATGCGGCACGGGGAGGCCTTGTTAATGAAGCTGCGCTTTATAACGGAATTAAATCCGGCAAGGTGGCAGCGGCAGCATTGGATGTACTCAGTCCTGAACCGAATTATGACAAGAAGCCTGAAGATCAGGATTACGAAAATAAGCTGTTTGAGCTTGATAATGTGATAATCACTCCTCATTTAGGTGCATCTACAGATGAAGCAAATTACAATGTCGGTACCTGCGTTGCCGAGCTGGTGGCTGATGCGCTGAGAGGAGATATGGTCGCGGCCGTAAACATGCCTCCTATGAAAAACAGAGAGGTTGGTGAAATGAAGCCTTATGTTGACTTGGCGGAAATGCTGGGTAAAATATACTATCAGGCTGAAAAGGATACCGTTAACAAGATTGAGATACTATATAGCGGCGAATCAGCCGAAAAAGAGACAAAATTATTATCTCTGTCCGTATTAAAGGGCTTTCTTGATGTTGTGGTAAAAGAAAAGGTAAACTATGTCAATGCGGAGCTTATTGCAAAAAATATGGGAATCTCACTGGTTGAAAGCAAAAGCTCAACCCTTGAAAAATATACAAATCTTATTACAGTCAAGTTTACAACAAAAGCAAAGACAATTGCAGTAGCCGGGACTATATTCGCAAAGCAGGAGATAAGAATTGTTGATTTCTTTGGCTACAAATTGGATTTTGACCCCACTCCGTATGTTCTGGCGATACAAAATGTTGACCAGCCGGGTATAATCGGGCAGATAGGCACAATACTGGGAGCAAACAACATAAATATTGCTGCAATGCAATGGAGCAGGAAGCAGGGCGGTGAAAAGGCGGTTGCCTTTATAAGTGTCGACTGCGAAGTTGACACCAAGGTAATTAATCTGCTGAAGGAAATAAAGGGCGTTTTAAAGGCTACATTACTGAAATTCTAAAAATTAATAAAATAATGGATAGCTGCGATACGTATAATCAGTCAATTTGAAATTTTTCGTAGAAAAGTAATTAAATTTGTAATACAATATATATATTCTTAGCATTTAGACTGCTAAATAATAACATTGGAGGAGTTATATGAAAAAATACATTTCAGCAGGTTTTGCTTTCGTTTTTGTAATGTTTTGTTTCGTGTTGCCTGTTTCAGCAGCAAACAATATCACTGAGATGCCGGATGTGAAAATAGTAATTGACGGGCAGACAGGTACATATGAAAACACACCTATCAATATGAATAACAGAACGCTTTTACCGTTAAAGGGGATACTGGTAAAGCTGGGTGTAAGCGATGATAACGAGCATATTGCATGGAACGGTAAGGAAAAAAGTGTCACAGTTCTAAAGGATTCAACAAAAATATATCTTAAGATAGGCAGTGAAAAGGCTTCGGTAAACGGTAAGGAAATAGTTCTGGATGCCAGTCCTGTAATATATAACGGCAGAACATATATTCCTGTTAACTTTATTGCAAAAAGCCTTGGTATGAAGGTGGTCTGGGA
This sequence comes from Ruminiclostridium sufflavum DSM 19573, assembly GCF_003208175.1. Classification (GTDB taxonomy): domain Bacteria; phylum Bacillota; class Clostridia; order Acetivibrionales; family DSM-1351; genus Ruminiclostridium; species Ruminiclostridium sufflavum. The sequence continues at coordinate 99,566 of NZ_QKMR01000012.1, forward strand.
TGCCAGCTCCAAATCTGTACTTATAAGGGAACAGGCTGAATTTGACAATGTTAAGGCAATTATTGAGAAGTCAAATGCCGCAATGGATGCGATAAAGAGCTGCAAGGCCCATGCAGATATTAACATGGATGCAGGGCAGGGCATGAGCATTAATATGAATATGGACATGACCATTGATATGCTGCTGAAAAAGATATATATGAACATGAAAATGGATATGTCCATTATAAGCATGGATATGGATTTTTATTTTGCTGACAATACAATGTACGTGAAGAGTCCATTGACAGAGGAATGGGAAAAGACCACTATGTCAGACAGCAAATATGCTGATATTTTTGACAGCAGCAGCAATGTAAATATATTGGATGGGTCTGATGCTTTATACGCCGGACTAAAGAAGGTCGAGAGCGAAAATCCTGATGAAATTCTTTTAGAGGGAGATGTATTTCTGGGAGAGCTGTTGAAAATGGCGAGTATGACGCAGGGAACGGATCTTTCGGATATTGTATTTAATAAATTCAACGTTAAAATATCACTTAACAAAAATACCTACAGAATGAACAATATTATCATGGATGTAAGTTTCAGCAATTTAAGTGATGAAACGCAGGCGGAAATGAGCATAAAATGTGCTTATACCGATTATGATGCTGCTGTTGACATTGTTGTGCCTGAAGACGTAATAAACAGCGCAGTCGAGAATCCTGACCTTGCAGAGGAAATTTAAAGATACATAAACAATAAAAATATGCAAATGGAGTTGATACCTTCTCAGCTTCATAAAGTCAATTACTATCGGCTTTCAGCCGATAGTAATTGACTTTGCATATTTTGTCTGAATAAATCTGAACAGGACATGCCTGTATTCTTATCTGTTTCAATTAAAATCTGAAATGCAAAGTCTAATGAAATTTTCATGTAAACATATACAAAACTTTTTCCCTATAAATTGCTTAATTTGTTCATTTATATGTAAGACATATATAAATTAATTGAGTATAATTAAGAAGTTTATATATATTATATATTTATATATATTATAAATTGGGAATGAAATATTGATGTGAATAAATAACTCAGCTGCCCTTTTAAAAATTGCAGGTGCTCATACCTATCAATGGAGGCTGGGTTGGGAATAATTGAATTATGCGGTAAAGAGAGGAGTTACGGATGGTTAAATTATTAAAGCACTTGAAGCCTCATATAATAACAATTATCTGTATAATTGGATTTTTGTTGATTCAGGCTATATGTGAGCTTTCACTGCCTGATTACATGTCAGACATTGTAAATGTCGGTATTCAGCAGGGAGGAGTTGAGAATGCGGTTCCTGAAGCAATAAGAAAAAGTGAAATGGACAAGATTACCTTTTTTATGAGTGAAGATGACAAGTCAAGGGTACTTGACAAATATACATTGATAGATAAAAGCAATCCTTCAAATGATGATACCGGTAAATATTTAAAGAGCTATCCTGAAATAAAAAACAATGACGTTTATATTCTTAATACGGACGATGAAGAAATTATTAAAGAGCTCAATACTATAATGGGAAAGTCAATATTAATTATTCAGACTATTGAGCAAAGAGGCATGACAGATATGAATGTCGGTTCTCAGGGAAGCAGTGCAAACCCCCTTGCCATGTTATCACAGATACCAAAGGATGCCGACCCGTTCGCTATATTGGCTAAGATGCCTAAAGAACAGCTGGAAGCTATAAAAAAGCTGGCTGATGAAAAGTTTGAGCAAATGCCCGAGAGCATTATTACGCAGGGCTCGGTTCCTTATGTTAAGGCTGGGTACGAAGCCTTGGGAAGAGACACAGGCAAGCTGCAGACAAATTATATACTTTATGCGGGCTTAATTATGCTGCTTATATCCTTTATCAGTTTAAGCGCTACAGTAATTGGAAGCCTGCTGGCTGCAAGAGTTGCAGCCGGACTGAGCAAGAGCCTGAGAAAAGCTGTATTTGAAAATGTTGTAAGCTTTTCTAATACAGAGTTTGATAAGTTTTCCACATCTTCCCTTATAACACGAAGCACAAACGATATTCAACAGGTTCAGACTTTTATCGTCATGCTTCTCAGAATAGTTTTCTATGCTCCTATTTTGGGGATTGGCGGTGTTATAAAGGTAATGCATACGGATACTCAGATGTCATGGATTATCGGAGTAGGAGTATTGGCAATGATGTCACTGGTTGTGGTGCTGTTTGTGGTTGCAATGCCAAAATTCAGGAGTATGCAGAGGCTGGTTGACAGGCTGAACCTTGTAACCCGTGAGTCTCTTACAGGAATGCTTGTTGTTCGTGCCTTCAGTACACAGAGATATGAAGAAAAGAAGTTTGACGGGGCAAATACGGATTTTACCCGCACAAACCTGTTTGTAACAAGAGCGATGGCTGCCATGATGCCGGTAATGATGCTTGTAATGAATGGCATTACGCTTCTTATTGTATGGGTTGGCGCACACCAGATAGATTTGGGCAATATGCAGGTCGGCAATATGATGGCATTCATGCAGTATGCTATGCAGATAATAGTATCATTTCTGATGATTTCTGTTGTTTCTATAATTTTACCGCGTGCATCAGTTTCTATTGCACGTATAGCGGAGGTTTTGAATACAAAGAGTGTAATTGGAGCTCCTGAAAGGGCAAAGGAATTTAACAGGGACCTTAAAGGCTGTGTTGAATTCAGAAATGTATCCTTTAAATATCCCGGCGCGGACGATGATGTGCTTACAGACATAAGCTTTACTGCAAAAGCCGGTGAGACAACGGCATTTATAGGAAGTACGGGAAGCGGAAAATCTACCCTTATAAACTTGATTCCTCGTTTTTATGATATTACGGGAGGAGAGCTTTTAGTGGATGGAGTGGATATAAGAGAGGCTTCTCTGCATGATTTGAGAGACAGGATTGGTTATGTACCGCAAAAAGGCATATTGTTTTCAGGTACAATTGAAAGCAATTTAAAATACGGATATGAAGGCGCTTCGGAGGATGAACTCAGAAATGCCGCTGAAATTGCTCAGGCAATGGAATTTATAAATGAGAAGGAAGAGGGCTTCAATACCGAAATATCCCAAGGAGGAACAAATGTTTCGGGAGGGCAGAAGCAGAGACTGTCAATAGCACGTGCTCTTGTAAAGAAGCCGGAAATATTTATTTTTGACGATAGCTTTTCAGCATTGGACTTTAAAACAGATGCGGCACTTAGAAAAGCCTTGAAGGAAAAAACAGGCAATGCCACAGTGCTGGTGGTTGCTCAAAGAATAAGCACGGTAATGAATGCAAATCAGATTCTGGTACTGGATGAAGGCAAGGTTGCAGGAAGGGGTACACATAAGGAATTGATGGAAAGCTGCGAGGTGTACCAGCAAATTGCATTATCACAGCTATCAAAGGAGGAATTAGCATGAAAAAAAATTATGTGGGCTGTAAAACAGAAGTGTACCGCCACGATAGCTACACCAATTTATTATGCCGAAAGTTGGCGTGGAGGTTAGCATGAGCAAACATTCAGATAATACGCAGTCTAAAAACAGGAGAAGGCATATGCCCGGAATGGGCGGCGGTCCGATAGGCATGAAGAATAATGAAAAGGCAAAAAATTTCAAGGAAACAATGAAAAGACTTCTTGCCTATATGAAGCCGTATATGCCGATGATTATTATTGCTTTGATGCTTGCAATCGGCAGTGCTGCCTTTTCGATTGCAGGTCCTAAGGTTCTTGGCAATGCAGTTACAAAAATATTTGAGGGCCTTGTGGCAAAGGTTGGCGGAACAGGCACCGGCATAGACTTTGGGTATATAGGAAGCAGACTGTTAATCCTTGCAGGACTATATGCAGCAAGCTCACTGTTTTCATTTGTTCAGGGGTATATGATGGCAGGCGTGTCGCAAAAGGTCTCCTACAACCTGAGAAAGGAAATCTCTGAGAAAATAAATCGGATGCCGCTAAAATATTTTGACAAAAATACACACGGAGAGGTTTTATCAAGGGTTACAAATGATGTGGATACAGTCAGCCAAACATTGAATCAAAGCTTGTCCCAGATTATAACATCTGTAACTATGCTTATAGGTATATTGATAATGATGCTTACTATAAGCTGGCTGATGACGCTGGCATCTGTATTAATTCTTCCGTTGTCTGTTATATTTATATCCTTAATAGTAAAAAAGTCACAGAAATATTTTAAATCCCAGCAGGAATATCTGGGACATGTAAACGGGCATGTGGAGGAAATATTCGGCGGGCACAATATAATGAAGGCTTTTAACGGAGAAAAGAAGGCCCTTGACACATTTGACAAGCTCAATGATACTCTTTACACCTCTGCGTGGAAATCACAGTTTTTATCGGGAATGATGATGCCTATAATTTTCTTTGTGGGTAATCTGGGCTATGTTATGGTTTCAATTCTCGGAGGATGGCTTGCAATTAGGAATACAATAGCAGTTGGAGATATTCTTGCGTTTGTTCAATATGTACGTCAATTCTCCCAGCCTCTGGGTCAGGTTGCACAGGTTGCAAATGTTTTGCAGTCAACTGCTGCAGCGGCGGAGAGGGTATTTGAATTTTTGGGTGAAGAAGAGGAAACCGAGGATATAGAAAAGCCTGTGGGCACAGATAAAATAAAAGGCGGCGTTACATTTGAAAAGGTTCATTTTGGATATAATGCTGAAAATATAATAATAAACAATTTTTCGGCAGATATAAAGCCCGGTCAGAGAGTGGCGATAGTAGGCCCCACAGGTGCGGGAAAGACAACAATGGTAAAATTGCTGATGCGCTTCTATGACTTGAATGACGGAGATATATATGTTGACGGAAGCAAAATATCAGATTTCAGGAGAAACGATCTGCGTGGCTTATTTGGCATGGTGCTTCAGGATACATGGCTTTTTAACGGAACAATCATGGAGAATATACGTTACGGGAAAACGGATGCAACTGATGAAGAGGTTATTAAGGCTGCAAAAGCAGCTCATGCCCATCATTTCATAAAGACGCTGCCTGACGGCTATAATATGGTGCTCAATGAGGAGGCAAGCAATGTATCTCAGGGGCAGAAGCAGCTTCTTACAATAGCCCGTGCTATTTTATCCGACCCTAAGATTCTTATTCTGGATGAAGCGACCAGCTCTGTTGATACCCGTACCGAGGTACTTATTCAAAAGGCTATGGAAAACCTTATGAAAGATAGAACAAGCTTTATAATAGCTCACAGATTATCAACAATCAGGGATGCTGACCTTATATTGGTCATGAAGGACGGAGACATAGAAGAGCAGGGGACACATGAGCAATTGCTGGCAGAGGACGGCTTTTACGCTTCACTGTATAACAGTCAGTTTGAAAATAATGAGGCTTCGTAATATTGTCAGATTAAATGAAATATTACAATTAAACATTATATAGCATTAATCATTATACAAAGGGCCTGCACCTTATGAATTTATTTATGGGGGTAGGCTTTTTTGCGGCAGGAAGCCACCCTATGGTTTTGCTTAACAATTAAATAGATGGATATAATTAATATATGTAAAAAAGCAAGGGAATTAATGATATTAAATAATTTTAAGACTTTTGGAGAGTACCTATGAAGCCTTTGGAGCGAAATTTTACAGCCTTTGTAAACTACTTCTTGAGAATTTTATTTTTTCTTATATTGCTGGGCAGTATTATTATAGCAATTGGAGTCTTGGTAAGGCTATCAAAAACAGAGGTAACCGTTTTATTTCTTTGTGCGTTACTTTTGCTGGCAGTGAGCATGGGGGCGGCATACTTTGTTTACAGGTATTTGAAATATGAGAGAAATTATACGGCTGCAATTGCAGTAATAATAGGTGTTTCTTTAATATTAAGGGTTTGCTGGATTTTATTTTCAGATGTTAAGCCCTTTTCGGATTTCAGCCTGATATATGATTCGGGAGCGAGGTTCGCCGACGGAGAATACTGGGTTTTTAAAGGGACAAGCTATATAGCAAGGTTTCCCCACCTGACAATGTTAACAATATATTCAGGGATATTTCAAAAGGTATTCACAAATGCGCTATTGGGTATTAAACTGGTGAATACTGTATTATCGGTGATAAGTGTTTACATTATTTACTTAATTGGCGGGGAATTGTATAATAACAAGTCTGAAGGAATTTGGTGCGCTTTTGCGGCAAGCCTTTTTCCGCCTTTTATTTTATATAATTCAGTGGTTTGCTCTGAAAATATAGCCATGCCCTTCTTTCTGGGGAGTATATACATTTTTATATTAGTTGTTAACGGAAAAAGGAATCTGACATGGCTTTTTTTCTCAGGAATCCTTTTATCCTTGGGCAATCTGTTCAGAATGGTTGCTTATGTTGTTGCTATAGCATATATTATGTATCTGGCAATATATTGGCAAAAGAAAAAGCTTATAAAGTCATGTGCTATAATATTAATGGCCTTCTTTATTCCTCTATATATTACAAACCTGCTCCTGATGAGCTCAGGCATTACAGAGTATCCGCTGTGGAAGGGCAGAGAGCCTTCTATAACCTCGGTTTTGAAAGGAACTAATATTGATACCTTGGGCATGTGGAACGAGGAAGACAGCAAGGTAGCCGAAAGGTATGATTATAACTACGGAGCAGTAGAGACAGCAGCAAAAGAGATCATTAAAGCAAGATTAACTGATACGCCGTTTTACAAGCTTTTAGCCTTCTATGCAATGAAGTTTGCAGCGCAGTGGTCCTCAGGGGACTTTTCTGCGGTATATTGGTCCACCGGCAGAATTGAAATATTAGGTACAGCTGCCAGCTTCAGTACGCTTGTGTTTTTCTATGCTCAGATATTATTTATAATAATAATTTTATTTGCACTCAGAGGCTTGTTTAACCGCAGGCAATACATGGAAAATAAGGTGATAAACCTGTTTTATATAATTTTTTGCGGATATGGGTTATTTTATTTAATAACTGAGCAGCAGCCAAGATATGGATATATAGTTTCTTGGATATTTATAATATTGATGTTCACTTATACCAAGAGATGTAAAGAGCTTGTCCATGAAGATAAATTTTAAATATATTTGTGCTTTCCTGATTTTGCTTGCAACGGAAATATTTATAGGGCTTTTTGTAAGAGATGCGATTATTCGGCCATACATAGGCGATGCTCTTGTTGTTATATTAATGTATGCTTTTATAAGAGGAATTGTACAGAAAAATATCAGGTTTTTACCTATATATCTGTTTTTCTTTGCCTCAGCTGTTGAATTGACGCAATATTATCATCTTGCAGATGTACTGCATGTACGGAATAACAGGATTATTTCGGCTGTTATAGGCACCTCCTTCGATATAAAGGACATTTTCTGCTATCTGGCTGCAGCTGTAATTTTGTTAATATGGGAGCGGGTGCGGTTTCGGAGAAGTAAATAAATTAATTCTTCAAAAAAGTCATTACCTGTATTCAGGCAATGACTTTTTGAGAAGTTTGTGTATAGGGGTTACCACAAAATTTATTTTTGAATTTAATTGCTCTGCTTTTATAAATATCGACACATTACTATATTTTCTTTAGCACTTTTTTGAGAAAATTACAATAAATATCAAAAAAGTGTATAAAGTAGTAATGCAACGCATAATTTGTAAAATAAACTGATGCTAAATGCTGCGGTATTGGGGAAAATATATTATAAGTGATGAATAATGAAGAAAAAAGGATATAGAAGTAATGCTTAAAATTCTTGTCTTGGGGATAAAAAGGTTCAAATAAAGCTTTTTATCCCCAAGACATTAAAAATTCAGGTATTATCGTATTTTCCTGCACTCAAGGTAGAAGCGCTTTTCTTCTGCTTCACCCATTGAAAAGGTTTTTCTTGGGAGAGCTCCGTCTAAAATAACTGTTTTAAACAAATCGGTTTTATTCATGGGGGGGAGATAGAAGCCCATGTTGCCGGGCTGTGAGCCCAGCTTTTCAACAACGTCATCACCATGAATATAATCAATTTTCACTTCCGGGTGGGATTTCATGTAGCAGTCCAGAAAGACCTGCAGTGTTCCCACCTCTAAATTATTCGCAGGATTATTTATTGTTATACTGCCCTCACCTGCAGCGGTTATATATCTAAAGGTATGGCCGGCAGCCGTTTTTGAACTCTTGCAGGAAGGCACCCCGGAACAGGAGCGGCTGCTGTAGAATTTGCCGAAAGCGTTAATCAGCTCATCAGCATTTACATTAAATAGAACTCTGTGTATCGGTTCAAAAACAAGCCCGTCATCATGCACATTTACCAATTCCACCAGCGCAAATCTGGCGGGATGATTTTGCTGTTCCTCATATGAAAGAGATGCCTTTACATTTTCCCAGTGGCCTTTTGCAGAAGCCAGAGAGTGATTTCCGTCTCCGACAGCAAATAAAAGAATATTTTCATCGCTGCCGAGGCTGTATTTTTCGCGGAATACGTCTTTCTGCGCAAGCCTTGAAAGTGCATTTGCAATTGAGGAGATATCAGCTTCATCCGAGATTTTATAACCCTTTATATGTCCGCCGTCCATCATTAACTCAAAATCATATAATTTTTCAAAGTCCGAGGCTTTTGAAAAAAGTGGCTCAATAACTGTTTTGTCAGGATCATCAATCAGAACCATGATGTGAGGCAGCTCAATAGATGCCTTTTGGCGGATTTTAATTCGCGGAGGCAGACGCTCTATAACAGTACCCTCGGTAGCACGAATTAATGTATTTGATCCCTTTGTATAGTCATAGCATTCTAAGTCAAGGGCCAGCATCAATCCTTTTCTGGACTTTGAGCGGGAGGTTTTTCTGTCAACGAGAATAAAGGAATTCTCAAGCTCGGTGATAACCCTATCCTCCATATATTTCTTCATGTTTTTATTGATTTTGGATATCCTGCTTTCGCTGTCACTGTCCTCCAGATATACCTCCGGGAAAATTATATTGAGAGTTGAAGGCTTGCCGCTTGTAATTTCTTCGACCTTTTTCCAGTAGCTCCGTTCCGAAGTATACTGATCACAGGCCACAACCGACCAGCTTCCGAAATCGCTGCCGCTGCCAGGTATCATAATTTTTGGAATATGTACACCTAAATCAGATAAAGCTTTATTTGAATTACTCATAAACACTCCTCATAATTTGTTTTTTTAGTTGATTTTCATGTAAATAATTGTCTCACAAAGAATAAAAAAGTCAATCGCCGGATTAAAAAATTTATTATTTAAAAAGTGCCAATATTTAATTTTAAATTGTTTGAATTATTTAAATAACTAAAACAAATAATAAGCATATTATGAAAGTGATAAGTGAAATGTGGTGAGATATGGTGATAAAAAAATACAGCAATGTCTTGGGCCTGCCTGTTATTTCCGCAAAGGACGGGGTGAAGATAGGCACCTTGAAGGATGTGGCCTTTTGCAGAGATAATATGGGTGTAGCAGGATTTATTTTAGAAAAGGACAGTCATAATCTGAAAGGAAATGTTGTGCTGTTGGAGGATGTTTTAAGCCTTGGGAATGATGCTCTTATAGTTGATGATGCTGACAGGCTTTTAAAATACAGAAAATTCAGAAAGTTTCCTGAAATGAAGGAAAGAATGCAGCTGCAAGGCTTTAAAATATATACTCATTCAGGTAATGATATTGGGATAGTTCAGGATATACTTTTTGACTACAGAACAGGAAAGGTAGAAGGAGTACAGGTATCCGACGGTTTAGTCCAGGATTTGATGATGGGAAGAAATATACTTCCGTTTATAGGAAGGATTGAAATAGGCAGCGACAATATTCTTGTAGAAAATGAGGCTGTTGAAGAGATGATGAATACAGGCGGAGGACTGAGAAGCCGGTTGAATTAGCAAGCCGTTGGTGATTCAGGGGCCGGTAGATGGTACTGGAAAGCTGATTAACTTATAAGAATAATTTGCATATGGGATTTATAAAGTCAATTACGGTTGAACCCTTCGCGACGATATATCGTCTTTTTAGGTGGACATATCTTTCAAGTATTTATTTGAAGGTTTCAACGGTTTGGGTTTTAGGGGTTTGTACTTAAGGAGGCTTTAGCCTCAAACCCAAACTATCGCCCGATAGAATCGGTTTTTAGCCGATAGTAATTGACTATGTAAATTTATTCGCCGTATGGAGATAATATTTATATGGTAACAGAAGGATTAATTAAAAAATTGACCGGTTTGGGAGGTGATTAGAATGAAATTTGCAAAAGGAATGCTTATCGGGGGATTAATCGGGGCATCCATAAGTGTACTGACAAATCCTGAAATAGTTGATCCACGCATGAGAAAGAGACTTATCAGGTCAGGTAAAAAAATAGTTCGCAGGTCAGGTAATGTATTTGATGACATGGTTCACATGTTCAGATAAGTTAGGATATGAATCTGCTTACGGCTAAAAACAGGTTTTTGCAAAACAGGATTGGTTTTTAATCCTTGTTTTGCAATACCTTAGGCCTTCTTAACACAGTTTGCTTTACTAGATTTCTAGGCGGGAGGGTAATATGAGTAATGCAAAAAAGACCATATTTTACATAGCTCTTTCATTTCTGGTTACAGGAGCCGCTGTATTCATATACTTCTTCAATGACAAAATACTCAAGGTATTATCCCCCGTATTAATAGCAATTGTGATTGCCTATATAATTTATCCCCTTGTTGTTAAATTTGAAAGAAAGGGTTTAAAAAGAAGCGTTTCAATAATATTAATATACACCTTCATTGCATTGGTGCTGGTATTTTTCTCAATATATATTATGCCTTATGTGCTGAATAATGCGAAGGAGCTTTTTAATACATTACCCAGTATAACAAGCAAATATCAGGAGCTTTTCAATTCTTTCATATCAAAAATAAAGACAAGCAAATGGCCGCCGGAAATAAAGAAGCTTATTTTTGGTGAAATAGATAATGCAACTGTAATACTGCAGCATTTTTTTTCACAGACCATGAAAAAATCCCTCGGGGTGGTTGCCTCATCAATTGCCATACTGGTGAACACAGTGCTGTCAATGATAATCGCATATTATTTTTTAAAGGATATTGAAGGGATAAAAAGGTCCGCTCTCATGATTGCGCCCAAGAGAATGCGTAATGATCTCGTGAATATAGGCAGGGAACTGAACGGAATAGTTACACATTTCATACAGGGGCAATTGCTTACCGCATGTATTGTTGGGATTTTAGAAACCGTAGGCCTGTATTTTGTACATGTTAAGTATCCTTTCATTTTAGGGGTAATAGGCGGTATTGCCAATATTATACCCTATTTCGGGCCGTTTCTGGGAGCTGTTCCGGCTGTGGCGATAGCTTTGCTGGACTCACCCGGCAAAGCATTTTTTACAATTTTGGTGTTTATAATAGTTCAGCAGATTGACAATGCCTTTATTTCCCCCAAGATAATTGAGGGCAAGCTTGGCCTGCATCCCATAACTACAATTGTCGCGGTGCTGATAGGAGGAGAGTTTTTCGGAATAATCGGTATGCTGATTGGAGTGCCGGTTACAGCGATGCTTAAGGTTATAATAAAAAAAATGATTGACATGGTTGTGTAAAAATATATTGATTAAAAATATGTAAACCTTTATCATATTGTTGTAAGCAAATAAATTATTGTATATGCATTTATAAGGTTGGCGGCATGCCCCTTGCATTGTTTGTAAACGGAGGGAAAAACAGTGAAACTTAAACAAAAGCACAGGAATATTATAGTACTTTCAATAGCAGCAATCTTTATAATTTATGGACTTTTAAATATGAGATTCCATTTTAATGTAAGCACTGAAACAGAGAACAATGTGACATGGATATTGACAATAGCTGCGATTGCACTGCTGTTCAGCGGCAGAAAGCCAAAAATGAATAATGCGGAGGGCAACGGCTCGGAGGATAATTCTGCCGGAAATAAGAATATTGAGGCGGGAAGCTTAGAAGAGGCTGGTACAAAAGCCGGTGCTGAGGAAAAAACCGTTGCTGCCGGAAGCAATACTGTTGAGGCGTTAAGCTTGGAGGAGACAGCTGCTGATACAGCGGCCCGGGAAAAACAGGATGAAAGCTCAGATTAGAAGAGAATTTTAAAAAAAAGTTCCGCTTGACAGAAAAGCACATATTTTATATCATTATTTTTAAGTATTTAATTTTATTATATTTTATAATGGCGATGAACAAGAGGAGTAGACAGCTGATTTTCAAAAGAGAGGAGCCGAATGGTGAAAGGCTCTGAAATTGACGCTGTTGAAGGTAGCTTGGGAGCTCCGCACTGAAAATTGTATAGCTTTGTTTTTTCTGCTTTAAGTAATGCCGGAGTGTTAAAGCCCTGAGGTATATATTGGCGGGTGAGCAAATGCGAAATACTATAAGTAGGAGGCGGCGGATTGCGAACGTTAATCGTTTTGAGATTTATTGGTGATTTTTTGCAGCTGATTGAAAGCAGGATTTTTAAAGGTTATCAATGAAATTTTGGTGGTACCGCGAATATAGCTTTCGTCCAAATATTGGATGAGAGCTTTTTTTGATACTAAAAATATTTTATTGAAGCTTTGAATTTGTAATTAAAGCATGTATTTGGGGTTTATATCATACGGAAGGGACGGAGGGAGGATCGGAATGAAAACAATAGATATAATTGCTCTGGCAATAATAGCTGTGGGATTTGCGGCAGTATTGCTATCAAGAGCTGTAGTGAAAAAATTTGATTTGGTGCAGAGGCAGCATTGCAAGTATGCGGAGGAATTGTCCGAGGAAGAGCTGAACGAGTATAAGCTGAATAAGGCTATGTTTAATATTAAGATAACCGGGATTATTATTACAGTGCCAGGTTTGATATTGCTGCTTGTTTCAAGCAGATTCTGAGTAGAAGCGGCAGGGCATGAAGAATAATGCTGAAAGCAGAATAAGGAATTAATATAAAATTGGAGGGCACGAATATGGACGAACAGCAAAACATTGCAAAACAATATGATCCCGGTCAGGTTGAGGATAAACTTTACAAAAAATGGATGGAAGAGGGATATTTTCATGCGGTTCCTGACAGCAGTAAAAAACCCTATACGATTGTAATGCCGCCGCCTAATATAACCGGACAGCTTCATATGGGGCATGCACTGGACAATACACTGCAGGATATTCTAACCAGAACAAAGAGGATGCAGGGCTACAGCGCATTGTGGCTTCCGGGAACAGACCATGCCAGTATTGCCACAGAAGCCAAAATAGTTGATGCTATGGCAAAAGAAGGTATTACAAAGGGCATGATAGGCCGTGAGAAATTTTTGGAAAGAGCGTGGGAATGGAGAAAGGTTTACGGCGGCAGAATAGCGGAGCAGCTCAAAAAGCTGGGTAGCTCCTGTGACTGGGAAAGAGAACGCTTTACAATGGATGAAGGCTTGTCAAAGGCAGTTCAGGAGGTGTTCCTGAAGCTGTATGATAAAGGGCTTATTTATAAAGGAGAGAGAATAACAAACTGGTGTCCTAAGTGCAATACCTCCATTTCCGATATAGAGGTTGAATACGAGGAGCAGGCAGGGCATTTCTGGCATATAAAATATCCCGTTAAGGACAGTGACGAGTTTGTAATAATAGCCACAACACGTCCGGAAACACTATTGGGAGATACGGCTGTTGCGGTTAATCCCGAGGATGAAAGATACGCTCATCTGGTTGGGAAAACTCTGGTGCTTCCGCTTGTAAACAAGGAAATACCTGTTATAGCCGATTCTTACGTTGATAAGGAATTTGGCACCGGCTGCGTTAAAATTACACCCGCACATGACCCCAACGACTTTGAGGTTGGACTTAGGCATGATTTGCCTGTGGTAAGAATTATGGATGACAACGCAATAATGAATGATAACGCAGGCCAATATAAAGGTCTTGACAGATATGAAGCCCGGAGAAAAATGGTAGAGGAGCTTGATAAGCTTGGTCTGCTGGTAAAAATAGAAAATCACAGTCACAATGTTGGTACCTGCCAGAGATGCAGAACAGTTATCGAGCCGTTTATCTCAAAGCAGTGGTATGTCCGCATGAAGCCGTTGGCAGAGCCTGCAATAGAAGCCGTAAGAAGCGGAAATACTAAATTTGTGCCGGAAAGATTCTCAAAAATATATTATAACTGGATGGAAAATATTCAGGATTGGTGTATTTCAAGACAGCTTTGGTGGGGACACAGAATCCCGGCATATTACTGCCAGCAGTGCGGTAATATGATGGTACAGGGAGAGGCTCCGGATAAGTGCTCAAAGTGCGGAAGCACAAAAACAGAGCAGGACCCGGATACGCTTGATACATGGTTCAGCTCGGCACTTTGGCCTTTTTCAACTCTGGGCTGGCCTGAGAAAACAGAGGATCTGCAATATTACTATCCTACGGATGTTCTTGTAACAGGCTACGATATAATATTTTTCTGGGTTGCCAGAATGATATTCTCCGGTGTTGAGCATATGAAGGAGACTCCGTTTAAGTATGTATTTATTCATGGTATTGTCAGGGACCCGCAGGGAAGGAAAATGAGCAAATCCCTCGGAAACGGAATTGATCCTCTGGAGGTAATTGCCAGGTACGGTACTGATGCGCTTAGATTTGCATTAGTTATAGGCAATTCGCCAGGCAATGATTTAAGATTCTCAGACGAGAAGGTTGAAGCTGCCAGAAATTTTGCAAACAAGGTTTGGAATGCTTCCAGATTTGTTCTGATGAATTTTGATGAGAGGCTTGATTTCGGCAAGGTTGATAAGAATAAGCTTACAGCTGCCGACAAATGGGTAATGTCAAGAATAAACACAGTGACAAAAGAGGTTACTGAAAATATTGATAAATTCGAGCTGGGTCTTGGGCTTCAGAAGATATACGACTTTATTTGGGAGGAATTCTGCGACTGGTATATTGAAATGGTTAAGCCAAGGCTTTATGACAGGGAAAGTGAAGGAAGACTCGAGGCTCAGTATGTTCTGAATTTTGTTCTGGGAAATGCAATGAAGCTGCTGCATCCTTATATGCCGTTTGTTACGGAGGAAATATACACCCACCTTATAAATGACGGAAAAAGCATAATGATTTCGGAATGGCCTGAATATAGTGAGGAACTGAACTTTGCTGCAGATGAAGCAAAGATGAAAACGATAATGGATGCAATCAGGAGTATCAGAAACATTCGTGCCGAAATGAATGTTCCGCCTGCAAAACGTGCAAAGGTTATATTTGTGGCGGCAGGAGAGGAAGACAAAGCAACCTTGGCAGCCGGAGAGGCTTTCTTCCAGAGGCTTGCAGGGGCTTCCGGAACAGTTGTGCAATCCGGCAAGGAGGGCATTCCGGCAGATGCCGTAGGTACTGTTATTGCCGGAGTTGAAATATTTATTCCTCTTGATGAGCTGATTGATTTTGAAAAGGAAATTGAAAGACTGGCAAAAGAGAAGGCAAACCTTGAAGGAGAGCTGAAAAGAGTGAACGGTAAGCTGAACAACGAAGGCTTTGTATCAAAGGCTCCGGTAAAGGTTATTGAAGAGGAAAAGGCAAAAAGGGAAAAATATCAGGATATGTACGGCAAGGTTGTTGAAAGATTGGAAGGTCTGAAGGGTAAGGCTTAAACTGATAACATTTGTAAATAAACTCCCTGATACAGTAGCATATTAACTTCTGCAAAATATAATATTAGTGGAGTCAATTATATTTAAAAGCCGTAGCCTATGGAAGATTGACTATATGGGCTTCAGCCTCAGGCCCAAATTATCGGCTTTAGCTGTTAGTAATTGACTCCACGAACTCTTTAGCAGGTTTTTGTGCCGGAATTTCGGTGTGAGGGGGGGTTATATGTTCAACAGCTTTTTTAATAATCAGTTTATTTTTAATTCCAATCGGTCGGGAAGGAATTTTAATCAGCCGGCGGCCAGCTGTTACCAATGCGGGGTCAAGAATAAGTACAGGGATATGGTAGTGGGAGTAAACGCAAAGGTTCCTCTTGATGACGGGACATATATAACGGGGGTTAATTTCGATAATGCCGCTACCACTCCGCCCTTCTATTCAGTGGAAAAGGAAGTAAGAGATTTTTTGCCGTGGTATTCCTCGATACATAGAGGCCGCGGCTATAAATCAATGCTGTCCACAGAAGCCTTTGAGGCGGGAAGAGATATAATCAAACGCTTTGTGAACGCCGACAGCAAACGGGATGTTGTAATCTATACAAAGAATACCACGGATTCAATAAATATGCTTGCGTCTGTATTGAGCCAGAATAAGGATGGCAGGGATGTGGTGCTGTCTACATGGATGGAGCATGCTTCGAATGATTTACCGTGGAGAGATAAGTTTTTTGTTGATTATGTGGGGGTTGATAAATTCGGAAGACTTTCATTGGAGGATTTTGAAGCAAAACTCAAAAAATATAAAGACAGGATTAGGCTGGTTTCTGTAACAGGGGCGTCAAATGTGACAGGGTATATCAATGATATACACAAAATGGCTGTAATGGCACATGGAAGCGGAGCGCAAATTCATGTTGACGGAGCGCAGCTGGTTCCTCATATGGCTGTGGATATGCAGGATTTTGAGAGCGCTGCTCATATTGATTATCTGTCC
This sequence comes from Ruminiclostridium sufflavum DSM 19573, assembly GCF_003208175.1. Taxonomy (GTDB): domain Bacteria; phylum Bacillota; class Clostridia; order Acetivibrionales; family DSM-1351; genus Ruminiclostridium; species Ruminiclostridium sufflavum. The sequence continues at coordinate 116,165 of NZ_QKMR01000012.1, forward strand.
TTCTCCGCGCACAAAATGTATGCCCCATATGGAAGCGGTGTGCTTATCGGCCCCGGAGCTGTGTTTGAAAACTGCCTTCCTTACAGTCAGGGCGGAAGTATAATAAAGCTTGTAACACATGAACGGATATGGTGGGAGGAGCCTCCGCAAAAAAATGAAGCAGGCTCACCTAATCTTATAGGAACAGTAGCAATGGTATCGGCAATAAAAACTTTGTCAAAGCTAGGTATGGACAATGCTTTCAGCCAAGAGAAAAGCCTTCTTGAATATGCTTACAACAAAATGAAAAGCATACCGGATATTAAGTTTTACGGTCATCCCGGAAAGCAGGAAATGATTGGTGTCATACCCTTTAATATGGAGGGTGTGCATCATTCTCTTATGTCTGCTATTTTATCCTATGAAGCAGGTATTGCAGTAAGAAACGGCTATTTCTGCTCCCATCCCTATTGTGAGAAGCTTCTGGGCTATTCTCCGAAGGAAATGGAGGAGCTTATGAACGATCCTGATTCATTATTTCCCGGAATTGTAAGAATAAGCTTCGGATTGTATAATGATTATGGGGAAATTGACAGGCTGGTATATATATTAAACAGGATAGCGGTAAATAAAAAATATTATATAGATAAGTATAACGGTTCCAGAGGACGGTATAACATTAAAAATGAAGTTTAAAAGATATTTTTACTATATACAACAAAAACATAAATATGTTACACTAAATTAAGTAAATTAAAAACTATAAATATATGATTATTAATATATAATTTCAGAAAGAATAGCTTATTTGCTAAGGATAAAAAATATAATCAGGTGATTAAATGAATTTTGGATTTATTAGAGTTGCAGCTGCCATACCAAGGCTAAAGGTTGCAAACTGTCAATATAATACTGCTGAAATAATTGAAACTGCCAAGCAAGCTCATTTGCAAGGAGCGCAGATAGTTGCTTTTCCGGAATTGGCCATAACGTCGTATACCTGCGGTGATCTTTTTTTACAGAGGGCTTTACAAAATGAAGCACTTATCGGATTAAAAACAATTCTGGAGCAAACCCGTACATTGGAGTGCATTATCATAGCGGGTATGCCGCTTCTTATAAACAGCAGGCTGTATAATTGCGCAGCCGTTATAAAAGCCGGCATTATTCTTGGCGTGGTTCCAAAGAGCTTTATACCAAATTACAGCGAGTTTTATGAGGCAAGATGGTTTTGCTCGGGAATTGACAAGCAGAATGAAACAATAAAAATATTGGGTCAGACTGTTCCCTTCGGAACAGATTTGTTATTTGAAGCAGAAAATATAAGCGGCTTATGCTTTGGAATAGAAATATGCGAGGATCTCTGGACAGCAATACCGCCGAGCAGCTATCAGGCATTAAATGGTGCAACGCTGCTGTTTAACCTGTCTGCCAGTAATGAAATCGTAGGAAAGCATGAATACAGGGAAAGCATGATAAGAATGCAGTCCGCCAAATGTGCCGCGGCATATGTATACACCTCGTCGGGAGCCAATGAGTCAACCACTGACCTTGTGTTCGGAGGACATGCCCTGATATGTGAATATGGCTCGCTTTTGGTTGAATCAGAGAGATTTTCCTTCGGTGAGCAATTGATTGCTTGTGATGTTGATATAGAGAGAATGGTAAGCGAAAGATTGAAGAATTCTTCTTTTACACAGAGGACAACAGACTGTAAGTTCAGGAAGGTTGCTTTTATTCTGGAGGAGCCTAAGACGGACAGAATCCAGAGGCATATTGATGCCCATCCGTTTGTACCCTCAGACCTGAGCGTAAGGAATAAGCGATGTAATGAGATATTCAGCATACAGACCTCAGGACTTGGGAAAAGACTGAAGCATACAGGAATAGAAAAATGTGTAATCGGGATTTCAGGGGGACTTGATTCCACTCTGGCTCTGCTGGTTATTGCAAAGACATATGACAGGCTTGGACTTGACAGAAAAAATATTCATGCCATAACAATGCCGGGCTTTGGTACTTCTGATAATACGCTGAATAATTCACTTGAGCTGATGAGGCTTATGGAGGTTACAACATATCAGATAGATATAAAAGAAGCATGTATGAAGCATTTTGAGGATATAGGCCATGACCCCTCCGTATATGATGTGACCTATGAGAATGTTCAGGCTCGGGAAAGAACACAGATACTTATGGACATTGCAAATAAAATAGGCGGACTTGTTATCGGAACAGGAGACCTTTCTGAGCTTGCCCTTGGCTGGTGCACCTATAATGGAGACCATATGTCCATGTATGCGGTTAATTCGGGAGTGCCGAAAACACTTGTGAAGTATTTGGTTCAGTGGGCTGCTGACTACGTATTTCAGGATGAAACCAGCAAGGTGCTTTTAAGTATCCTTGATACTCCCATAAGTCCGGAATTGCTGCCTACTGATGATGCAGGACAAATAAGGCAGAAAACAGAGGATATTGTGGGACCATATGAGCTGCATGATTTCTTTCTGTATCATTTTGTCAGGTATGGTGCGCAGCCTTCAAAAATATCAGCAATGGCAAAGCAGGCTTTTGAAGGGAAATACTCCGGCGAAGCTGTCGAAAGCTGGCTGAAAGCATTTCTAAGGAGATTCTTCAGCCAGCAGTTTAAGCGTTCGTGCTTGCCTGACGGGCCAAAGGTCGGCTCTATAAGCCTTTCGCCCAGAGGAGACTGGAGAATGCCAAGTGACGGAGATGTAAGCGCATGGCTCAATATCTGAAAATTTGTACTGAAACTGGGTGTGGAGTTTAGCCTGTAGGAAATAAGATGCAGTTGCAGTAATAGCTGGCGTACTGCCAGATTGCTTTACTATAAATTATATGCCCAAACCGGGCTTGGAGGTTAATAATGCATAAAAAATGGGTTAAATATGTGGCAATTATATTGGCTGTGGTACTTATAGGAACAACACTGGGGTCGGTTGGACTCTCGCTGTTTTGGAACTGACCGGAGCTTGTTTTTTGAGAGGCTTTAGCCTAAACCCAAACTATAGTACGATTGATTGAGAAGATGTAATTGACTTTTATAAGTTTTGTTCTAAAAATAAGTTTTTGATTGCAGTAAAATTAGTTATTTTTACCCATTTAACGTATAGCATTTTTATATTAAAATAAATGTGTATAATTATGTTACCTTCATCAAGTCAATTGCGGTTATCCCAACGATTGATTTTGTGAAAGTATTTTGTAGGCTTTGCCTCCAACCCAAACTAATAAATTAAGCAATACTGTCGGTTTAAGCCGGTGGTAATTTGACTCAGAGCAAGGGTGTGAATTATTTGTTTGACACGCTGATACAGAATTTTCAAAATATAATAAATTTTATATCTATATATATTCCTATTAATGATCCTCTTGAAATGTTGAAATCATTCATTGATATAAGCATTGTTTCTTATATTATTTTTAAGTTAATACAGCTTGGAAAAGAAACAAGGGCATGGCAATTGGTTAAAGGCATAGTTGTTATATTTGTTATTGCAATGCTCAGTGAATGGCTGCAGCTCAGGACGCTGGCTTTTATACTGAATAAAACCATTGAACTGGCAGGTTTCGCGGTTGTTGTTTTGTTTCAGCCTGAGTTAAGAAGAGGGCTGGAGCAGTTGGGAAGAAGCAGCAATATAAGAGACCTTTTTAATTTTGATGAAAACGATGATGTCATAAATACAACATATACCATCGAAGAGATTGTCAGAGCCGCCACAGAGCTGTCTAAGACAAAAACAGGCGCGCTTATAGTTGTTGAGCGGGAAACAAAGCTGGGAGAGATTATAAATACCGGTACAACTCTGGATTCAAGTATAAGTGCCGAATTGATAATTAATATTTTCACACCGAATACGCCTCTTCACGACGGAGCCTTAATAGTAAGGGATAATAAGCTTAAATCAGCTGCCTGTTTTTTGCCTCTCACCGACAATCCTAATCTGAGCAAAGAGCTTGGTACAAGGCACAGAGCTGCTTTGGGAATTACAGAGGTATCAGATTGCATTTCTGTTGTAGTATCCGAGGAAACAGGGAAAATATCCTATGCTCTTAACGGAGGCTTATCAAGAAATCTTACACCGGATACCTTGAGAAAAGCCTTGAACAAAAATTTATTGGAGAAGAAATCTGTAAATAAGAAGTTATCTCTTTGGAAGGGGAAATCAAAGTGAAGGAATACTTGAAAAAGGATTTGACATACAAAATACTTTCAATAGTCTTTGCAGTATTGCTTTGGTTTGCTGTAAATCCTGTTAAGACGGGTTATTATACAGTCCCTATAAATGTAATAAACGAGGAAAGTCTTAAAACATATGGACTGGTCTTAAATACCAATACTTTTTCAAAATATGCAACAGTTATGGTGCGTGAAAGAGCAGATATACTGGATGCCATTAAGGATGAAGACTTTGAGGTGACTCTTGATTTATCAAAGGTAAAAACTGTTGAGGACAGAGTCGTCGCCTTAAATGCTCCTGTTTATATGGGAAGAGAAAATCTCAGTGAAAACAGCATTGATATAAAGGTTAAAACGGTGGAGCTGGATTTAGGAAAGATAGAAGAGAACCCGTTTGTTGTTCAGGTCGAGACAAGCGGTGAATTGGCGAGCGGATATGAAATTATATCCAAAAAGGCAGATCCTGATACGGTAAAAATCGAAGCCTTGGATTCTGTCATTGCAAATGTGGGTTCAGTAAAGACGTATATAGATATTTCAGGATTAGACCGGGATTTGCAAATTCAGAAAAAGTGCAGGGTATATAATAAAAATGGTGAGGAAATGCCCGAGTTAAGCAAAGACCTTAGTGTTACTGTAAGCATTGAAATCGGAAAAAGAGTGCCGGTTGTACCTATTACGGAAGGCGAACCAAATAAGGACTTTGTGGAAGGAACAAGCACAGTAAATCCTGAAAGCATATTATTAACCGAAATAGATGGAAAAGCAGACACCTTATCACAAGTAAATGAGGTATCTACTGTTCCCATAAGCTTGGAAAATGCAACTCAGACCTTTACAAAACAGGCTCTCTTGCAAGTGCCTGACGGAGTAAAGCTTGTAGGGTCCTCCCGTGAGGTAAGCGTTACGGTAGAAATAATACCACTGGTAGAGCAGTCTTTGTTGATTCCTTCAAAAAATATTACTATAATAGGAAAGGCAGATGACAGCTCTTTGAATTATGAGCTTGCAGAGTCTGTCACCGTTAAACTAAAAGGCAAGACTGAGGATTTAAGTAAGGTCAAGGTTACTGACTTGATTCCAAGTATTGATGTTGAAGGTTTGGAAGAAGGCACGCATGATGTTGCACTTGCGGTAATATTGCCAAACGGCGTCACTCAGGTGGAAAAGGTGTCAGTTTCGGTTAAAATATCAAAGGCGGAATAAATGAAGCTTCTATTATCAAATATAATAACAGGTCTGGATGACGGACAAAAAGAGTTAGAAAAGCTGGCTGTACAAAAGCTTAAAATAAAACTCAACAATATAAAAAATTTAAAAATAGTAAAGCAATCAGTGGATGCCAGAAAAAAGCCTGGCATTCGTTTTGTTTATTCTATTTCCTGTGAAATAAATGATGGTATCCATATATCCGATAATCCAGACATAAGAATTTTAAAGCATGTGGAGGAAGAACCCTTAAACCCCGGTGACAGGCAGATAACAGGCAGACCTCTTATAATCGGCACAGGTCCGTCGGGCATTTTTTGCGGGCTGATTCTGGCACAGAATGGCTATAAGCCTGTTATAATAGATAGAGGCAGCAAGGTAGAAGAGAGAACGAGGAAGGTTGAGCATTACTGGAAATGCGGAGAGCTGGATATCAATACAAATGTTCAGTTCGGTGAGGGCGGAGCGGGAACCTTTTCCGACGGCAAGCTTACCACCAGAATAAATGACTCAAGGTGTGACAAGGTTTTACAGGAATATCACAGGTTCGGTGCGCCAGATGAAATTTTGTACAGGTCAAAGCCTCATATCGGAACAGATATTCTCAAAAGAGTTGTTGCAAATATGAGAATGGAGATTGAGAGGCTTGGCGGAACTGTTCTGTTTGATACAAAGGCGATTGATATTAATATAAGTGACGGAAAGCTTTGCGGGGTTTTGACCGACACGCATTCAAATATTGACACAAACGTAGTTGTGGCAGCTATTGGACATAGTGCCAGAGATACCTTTGAAATGCTGTACAACAGAGGAGTACCCTTTCAGCAAAAGCCCTTTTCCATCGGTGTAAGGATTGAGCATCCTCAAAGCCTTATTAATACTGCACAGTATGGGGAAGCCAGCGGGCATCCTGCACTTGGAGCCGCGGATTATCAGCTGTTTCACAAGCAGAGCAATCGTACCGCATACTCGTTTTGTATGTGTCCCGGCGGCTTGGTTGTAGCGTCTGCCTCTGAGCAAAATTCAATAGTTACTAATGGTATGAGTGAATACAAAAGAGACAGGGAAAATGCAAACAGTGCTCTTGTAGTTTCTGTAGGCCCGTCTGATTTTGGCACTTCACATCCTCTGGCAGGTATTGAATTCCAGAGGATATGGGAAAGATTGGCCTATAAGGCGGGCGGAAGCAGTAACCATGCTCCTGTGCAAAGGCTTGAGGACTTTATGGATAACAGGGCCGGAGGGCTTGGCAGCGTGAAACCCGGCTACACAGGGAAGACCCGGTGTGCAGATATCAATGAATGCCTGCCTAAATATGTAACGGACAGTATGAAGGAGGCTATGGCATATTTTGATAAAAGGATTAAAGGCTTTGGAATGAAGGATGCGCTGCTGACGGGGGTAGAAACCAGAACCTCATCACCGGTGAGAATTCCAAGAAACGATACCTTTGAGTGCATAGGAATGGCAGGCCTTTATCCTGCCGGAGAGGGTGCCGGATATGCCGGAGGAATAGTGAGTGCGGCAGTGGACGGTATAAAAATAGCACAGCAGATTATTAAAACATATGCTGTGCCAAGGTAATCAACTGCTTTGCCGGAATATATTACAGCTGCGGCAGTTGATGGAAAGCATCGGGTAGATAAATTTATATTTTATTGCCGGAGAACGGCGGAGGTTAATTTATATGGGGAAATTATTTGGAACTGATGGTGTCAGAGGAGTTGCGAATCTGGAGCTGACTCCGGAGCTTGCTTATAAGCTTGGGCAGGCAGGTGCGTATGTGCTTACCGGAGAAACCAAGCATACACCAAAGATATTGGTAGGAATGGATACGAGAATATCCGGAGATATGCTCGAAGCCGCATTGATATCCGGGATATGCTCTGTGGGTGCAAAGGCTGTCAGTCTAGGGGTTATTCCTACTCCTGCTATTGCATATCTGACAAGGCTTTATGATGCTGATGCAGGTGTGGTTATATCAGCTTCTCACAATTCTTTTGAGTTCAACGGAATAAAGTTTTTTAATGCAAACGGGTATAAGCTGTCTGATGCAATTGAAGATAAAATTGAGGAAATCATTTTAAACGGCGGCGAGGAATTGCCAAGGCCAACCGGACATAATGTAGGGTTTAAGGAGTATAAGGAATCTGCCGTTGAGGATTATGTCAATTTTGCAAAAAGTACTATTTCAGGTGACTTAGAAGGGCTAAAGGTTGCGATAGACTGCGCAAACGGTGCCTCCTTTCAAACTGCGCCAATGGCGCTGCTTGATTTGAATGCGAAGGTACACGTAATCAGCAATGAACCTGACGGGACAAATATAAACAGCAAGTGCGGTTCAACACATATGCAGCAGCTTCAGGCATATGTTAAGGAAACGGGAACTGATGCGGGTCTTGCTTTCGACGGAGATGCAGACAGGGTATTGGCTGTTGACGAGAACGGAAATATAATTGACGGCGATCAGATACTGGCGATAATAGGCTTGCACCTTAAATCAAAAGGGATGCTGCCTCATAATACAATAGTGGCTACGGTAATGAGCAATATGGGGCTTGACATAATGGCTAAAAGCAGCGGCTTGATAATTGAAAAGACAAAAGTAGGAGACAGGTATGTGCTTGAGGAAATGCTGAATAAGGGCTATATGCTGGGTGGAGAGCAGTCGGGCCATGTGATTTTCCTTGAGCATAATACTACCGGTGACGGACTTGTAACCGGCATCCAGCTTTTAAAGGTGTTAAAGGATTCTGGAAGGAAGCTTTCTGAGCTTGCAGCTGTCGTTCAGGTCTTGCCTCAGATTCTGATAAATGCAAAGGTATCCAATGATAAGAAAAACAATTATCTGGAGGATGAGGTTATAAAGAAAATGTGCAAGGAGCTTGAGGATGAATTTAACGGTGAAGGAAGAGTGCTGATAAGGCCTTCGGGAACTGAGCCCTTGGTCAGAGTAATGATTGAGGGTAAGGATAAGGAGGTCATAACAAGACGTGCAAAAGAGCTTGTAAGGGTTATTGAAGGCAGACTGGCATAAGGGAGCCGGATGAATAATATAAATGTTAGTGTGATTTGTAAATTCCTATTTAAACTATATAATTCAGCTTTCCCGGTTGAAAGTCACAGGCTGTCCAAGCTTACCGGCGGAAAGCTCGGGGATATTGAAGGGATTCGCTGGAAACCACCGGTTGGTGGGGCTGAGAACCAATAGATTTTTTTGAGGGGAAGTTGAGCTATATAATTTTAAAATATTATTCGTTTTGTTGACAAATCCGGTGCAATTAACGTATTATAAAGTAAACAGAAAGAGTGGCAGGGAAAAAAGAATTGCAGGGAGGTGGGAAAAACAGGGTTATAGTATAAATAAAAAGCGCCAGGACAGATATTTTATCTGTTGACGAGGAGAAGGAAGCGGCACTCAAAAAGATGTGCCGTATCGAAGTATTCGGCGGATACCTTCCGGTTGTTACAATCGTAAGAGACGAAGCAAAAACTGCAGGCAACTGCAAAACAAAACAGTCTCATGTAACTGATCCTGTAGCATATCTTTTTCATCTATCAAGATTAACAATTCCAAAGAAAAAATATACTTTAGCAGTACAGAATTTTGGTCTCAAAACCAGACTATCTGCTGATATCATAAGGTTTTTAGCAGATTGCTCGGGAAAGTTAATCTACCGGTTTTAAATATTTTTACAAAGCTTATAAATCATATATTATTATTTCAAGGGCGAGTTATGCCGTTTTTTATTAAAAATGCTTATAATAATATCAGCGAATATATCTATTGCTTTTTAGGCGAATTATGCTTTTAGGCTGTTTGTTTCATGCAGTTCAGGCCATGAATCGTAAAAAGAAGGCTGTTTTTATTAAAAAAGCAATGCGGAGAATCAGCGTTTAAGTATGTCTGCGCGTATGGAAAGCTGCCTTGAGTACCGGATTCATGCAGGGACATTTATAAGTTTTGTGTCTGGTATTAAATTTAAAAAGTAAATTATAAAGGAGAATAAATAGTTATGTGTGGAATAGTTGGATATATAGGAATGAAAAAAGCAATACCTGTACTTTTGAACGGTCTTTCAAAGCTTGAATACAGAGGGTATGACTCCGCAGGAATAGCAATTAATGAAGACGGAAGGCTGAGAGTTGAGAAATGCAAGGGCAGATTGTCATCACTGGAGGAAAGGCTGAAAACCGAAAAATTAGACGGAGTAATGGGAATAGGACATACCAGATGGGCCACCCATGGTGAGCCGAACGATATTAATTCACATCCTCATATAAGCCAGTCAGGTGAGATTGCTGTTGTTCATAACGGTATAATAGAAAATTACATTCAATTAAAGGAGTTTCTTGCTGAAAATGGATATGTGTTCAAATCGGATACTGATACGGAGGTAGTTGCCCATTTGGTTGAATATTATTATAAGGGTGACCTTCTGGAGGCTGTAATGAAGGTTATTGACGAGATAGAGGGCTCCTATGCGCTTGGTGTTTTATGCAAGGATGATTCGGATATGTTTGTGTGTGCAAGAAAGGATAGTCCGCTGGTAATTGGTCTGGGAAACGGAGAAAATTTTATTGCATCGGATATACCTGCAATCCTTGAATATACAAGGGATATCTATATTTTGGAGGATAAAGAGGTAGCTGTTCTGACCAAGGACAGCGTGAAGGTTTTCAACAGCCTTGGCGCTCCTGTGAAGAAAGAAATCTTCAAGGTGGATTGGGATGTTGAGGCAGCTGAAAAAGGCGGTTTTGAGCATTTTATGATGAAGGAAATGTATGAGGAACCAAAGGTTATCAGAGATACCTTTAATCCAAGAGTAAAAAACGGGGAACTTGTGCTTGATAATATTAATATAACTAAGGAAGATATTGAGAAGCTGCAGAAAATACACATTGTAGCCTGCGGAACCGCCTATCATGCGGGAGTTGTAGGCAAATACATAATTGAGAAGCTTTGCAGGATATCTGTTGAGGTTGATGTCGCATCTGAATTCAGATATCGCGATCCATTGATTACAGATAAGGAGCTGACAATTATTATAAGCCAGTCGGGAGAAACCCTTGACACCTTGTTTGCATTAAGAGAGGCGAAAAAGAAAGGCTCCAGAATTGTTTCAATAGTAAATGTCGTTGGGAGCTCAATTGCACGCAGCTCTGATGATGTCCTGTATACATGGGCAGGTCCTGAAATTGCTGTTGCGTCAACAAAAGCATACAATACACAGCTGACGGCATTATATTTGATTGCACTTGATTTTGGACTGAAAAAGGGGACAATAAGCAAGCAGGAAGCAGATGAAATATTGTCATCCCTCAGAGAAATTCCGTCCGGAATTGAGGCAATACTTGAAGATAAGGAGAGTATACAGAAGTTTGCCCACAGGCACTATAATGCCAAAAGTATTTTCTTTATAGGAAGAAGCCTTGACTATGCGTTGTCTATGGAAGGCTCGCTGAAGCTGAAGGAAATTTCGTATATTCACTCGGAGGCATATGCAGGCGGAGAGCTCAAGCATGGAACAATAGCACTGATAGAAAAAGGCACATTGGTAGTGTGTCCGATGACTCAGGATGCCCTGTTTGATAAAATGGTCAGCAATATAAGAGAGGTCAAGGCAAGAGGTGCTGTGGTGCTTGCAATAACCCAGAACAGACACAAGGAGGAGCTTGAAAAAACAACAGATCTGGTTTTGACAATACCTGATGTTGACTCACTGGTATCTCCGGTCTTAGCGGTAACACCATTGCAGCTTTTTGCATACTATATGGCTCTGGAAAAGGGCTGTGATGTTGATAAGCCCAGAAATTTGGCTAAGTCGGTTACAGTGGAGTAAGGGGAGAGTTACTTTAGATGAAAGGCAAAACAACAATATGAATGAAATAGAAAAAAATATACAGCACCGGCTGTTCGAACTCCAAGATATTAAATACAAAGAGTTTGCGTCAAAGCTTATGCCAACTGTAAACCCGGAAACTGTTATAGGAGTAAGGACACCTGACCTGCGAAGGTTAGCAAGGGAATATTCAAAAACACCGGAATGGCGGGAGTTTATTAAAATTCTGCCTCATGCTTATTATGAAGAGAATAACCTGCACGGCTTTCTGATTGAAACAATCAGGGATTATGGCACTGCTGCTGCAGCTGTTGATGAGTTTCTTCCTTATGTGGATAATTGGGCAACCTGTGACTTGCTTTCACCGAAAATATTCAAGAAGAATTTATCTGAGCTTTACAAAAAAATTAATGAATGGCTGAAATCTGACCGGACTTATACAGTTCGCTTCGGAATAGGAATGCTCATGGGTTTTTATCTTGATGAGAATTTCAGGCCGGATATGCTCGAGCTTGTGGCTGACATACATTCGGATGAGTATTATATAAACATGATGATTGCCTGGTATTTTGCAACGGCACTGGCAAAGCAGTATGAGACAGCTATACCGTATATTCTGGAGCAGCGATTGGAGAAGTGGACGCACAACAAAACCATACAAAAAGCGATTGAGAGCTACAGGATCAGTGATGAAGCAAAGCTTTATCTCAAGACTCTGAAAGTAAAATGAAATGCAGTAAATCAAACTTACATTGCTTATAAAATATTGAAATAATATGTATCATTTTTCACCATATAATGGTATACTTACTCCTATAAGGCATTATTGCTTTAATTGAGCAGGTATACCATTTTTTTTGAATAAAACCGGACATAATGACTAAAGGCAATTACTCAAGCTATTTGGCGATGGAATCAGTTCTTTAGCCGATAGCAATTGACTTTCTTCTTAAAAATTACTTCAAGGCAGCCTGATTAGAAAGTTAATTCGGTCTGTCATTTTTTGTTTTTTTTAACAAGCCGGTTTTGAAGGTTTAAAACTTGTATTATTAACCGGAGGGTATTAATTTACCAAAATATATTGAAATGAAATAAATTTCAGGGGGGGATATAGTGAGTAAAACAAAAATTTTAACCACGGTTTTAATTGTATTTGTCTTACTTTTTGGAGGGGCTTTTTTATTAAACCATGCCAATTTTTTCAGTAATGGAGAACCAACTGATTCAAACAAAGGTTCGGGTAAAGCCGCACAGAATATAGCTGCGAACGGAGAGGCTTCCCTGGGGGAGCAGGAATCAGATGTAAAGGAAGAACCGGAAGAGAAAGGCTTAAAGGACTTTACTGATGGCATTTGGATTAAAAAATATCCTGAAAATTATGCCTGCTTCAAATTCGAGACGCCCGAAGGAATAAAAATCGTAGCTGATCCCTATATGATGGATGAAATCGTTGAGCCTGACATTGTAACAGAAAGTCATCAGCATTCGGATCATACAGATGTTTCAAAACTGCAGGGTACATATAAATTAATAAAAGAGACAGGAGAATATGACGAAAAGGGAATAAAAATAAATGGGTATTCGGGAAAACACAATAAAGGAGATACTGCCGAAACAAACATTATCTTTACATATGTAATCAACGGCATAAAAATTGCCCATTTTGCTTCGCAGGGTGAGCTGCCTAGTGATGAAACCCTGGAAAAAATAAAAAATGCAGATGTTTTGCTGGTGCAAGCAAGTATAAAGCCTGAATATGCCAACTCAAAAATGAATTTGGAAGAAACAAAACATATTATTGACAAATTAAACCCTAAGATTGTGATTCCGGAGCATGGCTCTGAAAATTTGGGTAAGGCTCTTGCGGCATATCTGAATTTAAAAGTAGAATTTGTCAAGAAGGGTGAAATAGTTGTTACAAGAAGTGAGCTTGATGCTTCAAAGGGTTTAAGAGTATTGGATATTGATACAGATGTGCCTAAGGATTGAATCCATTTTGAAGCTGGCTGATATGCCGTTCTATCAATTGCAGGCAGAATGGCAAAATTAATATTAAGGAGAAATATGTATGAAATATCGAACAAACAGTATACTTATTTTTATTATTATGTTTTGCTGTATAATAAGCGGATGTCAAAAAGATGTAAATACTACTGAAAAGGTTGATAATACTAAAACTGCCGCTGATACTTCAATGGAACAGGATGAGGGCAAGGCTTCTCAGGACAGATATACTAAAATTTCTTTTTCAAGCAAGGCCTTGAACAAGGAAATGAAAGTCAATGTCTATCTGCCGGAAGGCTACAGTGAAAAGCTTGAATATCCTGTGCTTTATTTGATTCATGGATATACCGGAAATGAAGATACATGGATACCGGGTCTTGAAACGGAAAAAAAGGCGGATGAATTGATAGAAAAGAAAGAGATTGAACCATTGATTATAGTTGCTCCGCAAATTGACAACAGCTATGGTATAAATTCAACAAAAGTACCGGTTGAGAGGGGAATTCCTTCCACCTATTTTAATACCGGCTTATACGAGGATTATCTCTGCAAGGAATTAATTCCATATATTGACAAAAATTATAGCACAATCTCTGCGAAGGAAGGCCGTTATGTAGGCGGGTTATCAATGGGAGGCTGGGTAGCTCTGCACTTGGCATTTACTTATACAGATATGTTCAGCAAGGTGGGCGGACACAGTCCGGCTATTTTCCTGGATGGTTACTCCGGCAGTGCAATGTCTTTTGTGTACCCCACCGAGGAATTAAGAAACGGGAGAGATCCTCTCCGGGTAGCTCAGGATAAGGATCTTACAGGCTTAAAGGTTTATTTGGATTGCGGAGATGAGGACAGCTACCAATTTTACGAAGGCTGTGAGAAGCTGAACACCATACTAAGGTCTAAGGGCGTGGATTCGCAGTATCATTTGAATAAGGGAAATCATGATGGTACATACTGGGGAGCTAATATTGAAAATTATTTGAAATTTTACGGCGGCAAATAAAGCATAGGCTAAAAATCAAATAAAAACGGGGCTGCTGCGTAAGGCATAGCTCTGGGTATACAGGTAAAAGCCATGTATAATTTGGAAGAGCATTTCCTTATATACATGGCTTTTACCTGTAAAAATTTATAAAAATGCGTTTTGCGGTAAACTTCGTTCAAAATAGCTTAAAAACTCAATTTGCCTGAAAAGACGATATATCGTTGCAAAGGCTTGAACCGTAATTGACTTTAGTCAATTATATATCAAATTGTAAATCCAGTGGTTTATACATAATTCGGCATGTTTCAGAAATTTCTTTCGGGACGGATTTGAAAACAGGATGCTTGGAATAATCACCCATTATGGGATAGCCATTTACATCATAAACCTGATGGAAACCACAATATTCGGAGATCATTTTAACACACTTGGGATTTGTAGCTTCACCTATAATCCCCTTGTATCCTTTTAATGTGGCATCAATAATCAGGCATTCAAAGAGCTTAATAACAACAAATCTTTTTTTGTCTTTAAGTACGGAGCCTCCCATAAAGGCATGTACATATTCATTTTTATGCACCTTATTGCCTGTTTTGCGTTCGATTGTTTTAACGAGCCTGTCATCCAGATCAGCCAGAAAAGCTAAAATAATATTCATTGGCGCAATATTTCCTTCAAAAACAGGAATTTCTTCTTCAGGGTCAAAGTTTTCGGATGCAAGTACACCTACAATATTTCCGGAAAATATATCCTTTGCAATGTAGGTTAAATTTTGCCTGCTTGAATCAGACAAGTAGCCATGGACATAATCAAACATATCTTCTTTAGAAAGTTTGCAGGCAATAGTCATAGGCTCGCTAATATGGACACCATCTATTTCCACACCGGCAAAAGATTCCGCCAGACATTCCGCTGCGCCTTTGACAGCCTCAGTATCCGTAGAATCCAGCAATTCAAAGGATAAATCCTCAAAACTTACCGGGCAGAACACAACATTATTCAATACATTTTTAACGGCAGTACTCATAGCATTTTCCTCCTATCTAATGTATTTTTATGGTGCTAATGTAAATATATTACAATAATGTACAATATGTAATATATAACATATATTGTAATAAATATTACCTCTAAATGGGAAAATAATCAATAGTAAAAATGTCGCATATATTGATAGGACTCAACTAAATTTGAGTTCAAATAAATCACATGATTGACAAAGTTAGACATATAACCTATAATTTTGATATAAATATATAGTTTTAATTATATATTTGGCTTTATAAATTTTTATGGTGGAGGACGATAACATGTACAAGGTTGAGGTCGATTCAGCAAAAAAGGCAGTAAAAGCAACTATTTCAGGAATGCTAAATATGGATGAAGTTAAGAATTATTTGGCAGAAATGAACTCTGTGTGCTCAAAGGTAAATCCGAGAGAATATGCGCTTATCATTGATGCACGCGAGCAGAAGGCAATGGCACAGGATGCTATGCCATTTGTAGAAAAAATTATGAAATTCTACACTGAAACGCCGTTTAAAAGAAGATTTTCAGTTATGTTGGAATCCGCGATAGCTATGTCACAAGTAAACAGGGTAGGTAAAAGCGAGGTAGACTTATTTGAAATGGTATCCAGTGTGGAAGAGGCTTATGTAAAACTTTAATAGGCTGATAACAGTCTGTATGTTTAAAGCTTTTTCATAAATACTGCTAATATTTTTATTTTATTAGTCAATTACTATCGGCTGATAGTTTGGGTTTCTTCTATATTTTATAGCTAAAAAAATAAGAACCCAGGCTGCTTTCAAAACCAGCTAAAATAATAAATATGATATAATTGACACAGTCGAGTATGTTTCAGGGCTTCTGGAACTTACTTGACTTTTTTTTTTAGAAAAGCTCAAAAAACTAAACACTAGAAATTTGTGTGAAATGCATAGAAAAACTTGATAAATAAGTAAAAATATAGTATATAATTACTATAGTCAATTAAATAAGCCTAAAGCCCAAGCCATAGGCTTATGAAATTGTTTTTTTAGCCGATAGTAATTGACTATGTGAATAAATAATGGAGGGAAGTACCATGAAAAAATTAATATTTGTATCAGTAGGGGTAATTATTATTGTTTTGGCAGCATGTATCCTTGGATATAATACTGCGCTAGCTTCAGAAAAGAGCATTATTGGAAAATTAGCCGAACCTGATATCAAAAGCAGTCAGCTTGAGATGCCGATAATTTCTGTCAATACTAATGGAGAAAGTGAAATCAAATCCGACAAAACATATTCTGAAGCACAAATCAGTATACTTGATGCCAAGGGCAATTATGAAATGATTAGAGCCGATATGTCGATAAGACTTAGAGGAAACAGTTCAATGTATGCAGATAAGCCAAGCTACAAAATTAAATTTGAAGAAAAACAGAACCTGCTGAATATCGGGAACGGAGAAGGAAAGACATGGTGTTTGATAGCCAATTATTATGACGGCTCTCTTCTGAGAAATTTTACAGCCTATCATATGGCAGATTTTTTGAGTGCTATGACGTATTCGCCAAAATGCTGCTCTGCAGAATTATATGTTAACGGTGAATATCAAGGTGTATATTTGCTCTGTGAGGAGGTAAATATCAGCAAAAGCCGTGTGGATATAACAGACAAGCCGGATGAAGTTCAGGATAACGGCTATCTTGTTGAAATGACCAGATACAGCGATGAAAATATGTTCAGGGTGGATACGGCAACCTATGTTGTTGACAATGATCTTTCAGAAAATAAATCAATTAAAAAAAAGCAGCTTGATTACATATCAAACTACATCACAAAGGCTTATAATCTATTGCTTAAAGGAAACCAAAAGGATATTGAAAAATATATAAATATAGATTCCTTAGTTGATATATATATCGGCAATGAAATAATTAAAAATGTTGATGCAGGCTGGGACAGCTTTTATATGCACAAGGATGACAACGGGAAATTATACTTTGGACCTATGTGGGACTATGACCTTAGCATGGGAAATGCAAACTGCACAAAAGGAATTGATGAATGGAAAGGATTTAACCCGTATCATATTTTGAACCTGAATGCAAATTCCAATCCATGGTTCAGTCACGCTTTATCTTATAAATGGTTCCGTGAGCTTGTAAAGGCGCGCTGGAACGAATTGCAAAAGGAAATTGATAAATTGCCTGATATAGTAATAGAAGAAGCTCAATCTAATTATAACGCTTATTGCAGGAATTATGAAAAATGGGATAATGTACTGGGAAAGCAGGTATATATTGAGCCCTCGCAAATTTCCGGGCTCTCCGAATACAAGGAGCATTATACGTATCTCAGCAATTGGCTGGATAAGCGTATAGAGTGGCTTACAGATTATTATAACTGCGAAGCTTTTATGAATGGGATATTTGTTAACCAAGAGGGCAGGGTTTTGAGTGCTGAATCCAATTTACTGGAAATATGCCCGGTTTTGGTGCTTCAAAATGAGCAGGAGGTGGACTTAACATATGAATTATCAAATAACATAGGAATGACAATGAATATAAAAAATGCAGGGAAGGAGGTCTGGAGCACACAGTTTGATGCCTCCTCCTTTATGCTGGAAAAGGGTGCCGAATATATTCTTTCATTTGATTACAAGTGCAGCCGGAAAACTGCGCTTGTGTTCAATATCCAGCAAAATTATGAGCCTTGGTCAGCCTATTATTCCGACATTGTAGAGGCAGATAATGAGCTGAGGCATTACGAAGCTGCTGTAACCGCCCCGGAAAGTGATTCAAACTGTGCTCTCGTATTCAGCCTTGGCGGCAGCGACTTCAGCAATATAATTGTAACGCTTGATAACATGAGCCTTATAAAGAAAGCTGATGCTCCTGCACCCGCACAAGATGATAAAATAGAAAAATCCTCTCAGAACCCAAAAATAACAAGGGCAGAATTTATTTCGCTGCTTGCATATCTTGCAGGTGCTGACTTAAAGAGCGATACTGCTTCAAAATTCACTGATGTAAAGGACCTTGATGAATACAGCGGTCCGGTTCAGTGGGCTTACAGCAAAGGCATTATAGCTGGGGCAGGGGGGGAATTCAGGCCTGATACATATATTACCTATCAGGAAATGCTTGTAATGCTTTATAACTATGCAAGGAATGAAGGAGCAGATGTATCTGATATAGAAGGGAATGCCATTAATGAATTGACAGAAGTCGAGGAAATTTCCGCGTGGGCACGGACGCCTGTCAGGTGGGCAATAAATAACGGAATACTTGATGAGAATGCTGTTTATACATTTTCACCTAAGGCTGATGTGACACGATTGGATGCAGCTGAATTCACCTCAAAGCTTATATCGGAGATTGACTGATAATCTTAAAATAATTCAATAGGCACAGGTTTCACGATACCGGCCAAAATAGCTGTAGAAAAAGACCTTTAGCCTTTAAGGTTACAATAATGTAACTGTAACTATTAAAGTAAAAACATTAGTATATATGTTATAAATCAGTCTTATAAAATTTTATGGGAGGTTGGAGCATGATTAACAGGAATAAGCTAAGAGGTCTTTTTTCGGGGGCTGCATTTGCAGTGACATTTTGTATTTTAATTTCGGGATTTAATGTTTTTGCGGAGCAAAAGGATATACCGGCATCATATGACGGTATAAAAACATATGTTGACGGAGAATTAACGCAGCCAAGGGATTCGAAAGGAAAAATTGCAGAACCGTTTACAGCGGATGGATATGTGTATTTGCCGATTGAAACGGTTTGCAGGCTTTTGGGTGAGGAATTCAGCTGGGATGCCGCAAATAACAGCATTTATTTTGGCAAAAGGCCTGTGGTTAAAATACAGGAGGTAACAGTATCAAATGCTGACGAGCTTTATAATCAGCTTGGTTCAAATAAAAAGATTAAATTAAAGCCGGGAGTCTATAATCTGTCTAAAGTAAAGCAAAGCATCGGTGTCAAAAAAAATGTTTATTGGGAAGATGTATATGACGGCAAGGAGCTGGTGTTTAGCGATATTGAAAATTTAACGCTTGAGGGCTTGGGGGACAAGCCTGCTGAAATTGTTGTAGAACCCAGATATGCAGATGTTCTTAATTTCATCGGCTGCAGCAATATATCCATAAATAATATCAAGGCAGGGCACACTATTGATAAGGGAGACTGTGACGGCGGAGTGCTGAAAATTGATTCTTCGACAGATATAAACATATCGGACAGCATTTTTTATGGATGCGGAACATTAGGAATAAATGCGGTTAATTCTGAAAACCTGAAATTCGTTAACTCTGTTATTGAGGAATGTAGTTATGGAATAATGCAGCTTGATTCATGTAAGAACTTTATGTTCACTGACAGCATATTCAGAAAATGTCAGGGTTTCAATATGATAGACATAATTTCTTCAACAGATATGGTATTTGATAAATGTGAATTCTCTGAGAATACCGTATGTTATGATTATTCAGCATTCTTAAACTCGGATTTGTCCTATGGTGTGAAATTCTTAAACTGTAAGTTTAAAAATAATGTATTCAATAATTTTGGCAATAATTTGGCAGATATAGACTTTACCGGCTCCGCTTTTGAAGGAAACAGTTTGTTCATCGCAAAAAGAGCGGAATTACAGTAACTATATTTTACGGAAGCAGTATAAAAAAATATTGGAAAAATAAAGATAATACAAAAAATATATACTTTTTTTGATATAATATCTAATATAAAGCAGAAATATGACAAAAGGAGTATATTATTTATGAATTATCAGGGGGATATTGTTACAGACATTAATATCGCATATATTGGAGGGGGTTCAAGAGGCTGGGCTTGGGTGTTCATGACTGAGCTGGCTCTTGAACCCGGGCTCTCCGGTACGGTAAGGCTTTATGATACGGATATGGAAGCAGCTAAAAGCAATGAGGCTATAGGAAATAACGTGTCAAGAAAAAAAGAGGCTATAAGCAAATGGAGGTATGAAACAGCCTTCACTATGAGAGAAGCACTTACCGGCGCAGATTTTGTTGTTATTTCTGTGCTTCCGGGTACCTTTGAGGAAATGGAAGTTGACGTGCATATGCCTGAAAGGTACGGAATTTATCAATCCGTAGGGGATACCACAGGACCGGGGGGCATAATACGTGCACTTCGTACTTTGCCGATGTTTGTGGAAATTGCCAATGCGATAAAAGCTTTTTGTCCAAAGGCATGGGTTATAAACTATACAAATCCCATGTCTCTTTGTGTGAAAACGCTATATCATGTTTTCCCCAAGATAAAGGCCTTCGGCTGCTGTCATGAGGTATTTGGCACCCAGCAACTGCTGAAGGGCATATTTGAAAAGGAAACCGGGAATGAAGTCTGGAACCGGAATGAAATATTGGTAAATGTACTTGGAATTAATCATTTTACATGGTTTGATTATGCCTCCTATAAAGGCATAGACCTGATACCGGTATACAAAGAATATGTTGCGAAACATTTCGAAGAGGGCTTTGAAGAAGAGGCTGACTGGAAAAAGGATTTTTTCGCCTGCTCCCATAGAGTGAAGTTTGATTTGTTTAATAAATACGGTCTGATTGCAGCAGCAGGTGATAGACACTTGGCCGAGTTTATGCCGGGAGATACATATCTTTTGAATCCGGAAACCGTAGATTATTGGAGGTTTGCTCTTACACCCGTTTCATGGCGCAAGAAGGAGCTGCAAGAAAGATTGGAAAAAAGCAAACGCCTTGCTTGTGGCGAAGAAGCCTTGGATCTGACTCCCACAGGAGAAGAAGGGGTTTTGATGATTAAGGCTTTATGCGGGCTCAATCGTATGATAGGTAATGTAAATGTGCCCAATTCATATCTTCAAATCAGAAACCTGCCTAAATCAGCAATTGTTGAAACAAATGCCATTTTTGAAGGAGACAGGATTCATCCTATTGCTGCCGGCAAAATTCCTGAAGGAATTCTCAATTTCATCAGACCGCAGGCTGATAACCATGAACGTATTCTGAAAGCTGCTTTAGAACGGAATATAAATCTGGTGTATGAAGCCTTTAAGAATGATACATTAATAAACGGAAGGCTCAACAATAAAGAGATTAAGAGCTTGGTTAATGATATGCTTAAAGGAACAAGCCTGTACTTGCCCCATGAGTGGCAAAATTCAATATAGATATACTAAAATCAATTGTGCTTTTCTGTTGGCATTATTTTAAATAAGCTGTATAATAATATTTTTAAAATCAAAATTAAGGAGACTGGACATGAAGCTTTTCGAATACAGCTGTTCAACAAATAAGGAAGGCATGTACGATATAACCGGACAAGCGGCTGAAGCGGTTTCCAAAAGCGGTATAACCGATGGAATCTGCATGGTTTATTGCCCTCACACTACAGCAGGCATAACAGTTAATGAAAATGCAGACCCTGATGTTGTACATGATCTGTTATTCGGGCTGAAGGCGGCTTTCCCGGACAGAAAGGAATTTCTGCATTGCGAGGGTAATTCAGCGGCGCACTTAAAGGCCTCCTGCATAGGCAGCTCGGCTTCTGTCATTGTTAAGGACGGGAGACTTCTTCTGGGCACATGGCAGGGAATTTACTTCTGTGAATTTGACGGACCGAGAAAAAGAAAATTTTTCGTGAAGGTAATATAGTAAAGAGGCTTGCCCGTAAGCATATCGCCGAATACTCATAAAGCTGCAAAGCCAGTTTTCAGTCTATAGTAACTGGCTTTGCAGCTTTATACGGCTTATAATTTTCAGCTGACGTTAGCTATATTTGTACCTTTTAGCTGTGGGGGCCGGAGCTTCTTAATACATAGTTATCATCCTTTAGCTGCAGCGGCATCATAGCAACAACTATATGCTTGTGCTTTAGAAGGTCTCTTTTAATAAAATAAGAGGTGTTGTTATGCATTATATTCTGCCACCAGGATTTTACAATAAACTGAGGCAGAACAACAGTAATCATATCTCCCTTTTTATAATCATACTCGGCAGATTCTATAAATTTCAGAAGAGGAGAAACCACTTTTCTGAAGGGTGAGTATTTTACTATCAGAGGTATATCCGTATCCAGCATCGCATATTTTTCCGTTAGCTTATTTGCATGCTCCTTGTCTATTGAAATGTTAAAAGCAACAACATTATCGGAAATGGTTTTTGCAAATCTTAAAGCTCTTAGGCTCGACTGATTTATACTTTCAATAGGAACAATAACATGGTTCCTGTAACGGTTATCCAGTATATTGTAGTCCTTCAGGTCAGCTGCTTTGATTTCCAGCTGCTTTGCAAGTGCCACATAATGTTTTTTAATTCTTAGAAACATTAAAACCAGAATAGGAGTGACTATTATAATTATCCATGCACCGGCTGCAAATTTTTCAAAAGCAATAATCAAAACAGCCACTGCCGTGGTTAAGGCACCAAAGCCATTAATAAATGCCTTTAGCCTCCACCACTTTCCTTTAATAGTTTTCCATCTTATAAACATACCAAACTGTGACAGGGTGAAGGACAAAAATGCTCCTATTGCATACAGGGGCAGCAGTAAGGTTACATCTCCATTAAATACTATAATCAAAATCCCGGCGATAGCAGACAGAATAATTATACCGGTTGAATAGCTTAATCTGTCGCCTCTCATACTGAACTGTCTTGGAACATAGCCGTCCCTGCCCATAATGGACATTAGCAGCGGAAAACCTGAATAGGCGGTATTGGCAGCCATTACCAGAATAAGAATGGATGTGGCGGTATAGAAATAGAACATAAAATTATTACCAAATACATAAAATGCAATTTGGTTCAGGACTGTTTTTCCTTCAACGGGAATGATGTGATATATATTAGCAAGTACGGATATTCCTCCGAAAATAAGAAGAACCAAAAGTGAGAGAATCCACAGGGTTTTATTTGCATGCTTGGCAGCAGGTTCCTTAAAATTAGGTACGGCATTGCTGACAGCCTCAACGCCGGTCAATGCCGTACATCCGCTTGAAAATGCCTTCAAAATAAGAAAGACTGAAACAGCTCCGGTTTCTTTCAGCTGCTGCATTGGCTCTGCCGGATGTACCATACCGGCTTTAAATTTTATTATTCCCCAAATTATCATAATCAGGGAACCGAAAATAAAGACATAAACCGGTATGCTGAAAATTCTGGAGGATTCCCTGATACCCCTTAGATTACCCAGCATGAGAAAAAGAAGAGCTGCTATGCATATTATGATATGATATTTTGTCAGTGACGGAAAAGCAGAAGTCAACTGGCTTATTCCGGAAGAAATACTTACAGCTACAGTAAGTATATAATCAATTGATAAGGCTGTACCTGCCGTAACTCCCGCAGTATGTCCCAGATTATCAGAAGCGACGATATAAGCCCCTCCGCCGTTTGTATATTCTGAAATAGTCTGGCTGTAAGAAACTGTAAGTATTATCAGCAATGCTATTATAGCCAGCGAAATATAGGTCAGATACATAAAAGACAAAGCTCCTATAACCGGCACTAAGGTTATTAATATTTCTTCACCTGCATAGCCTACTGAAGATATTGAGTCGCTTGCCAAGACAGGAAGCCCCCACATCACCTTGTATTTCTCCCCTTGGATGGCCTCGTTTTTTAGAGGCTTCCCTATTAAAAATTCCTTAATCCACTGAATCATTTTTTTTCCCCTTGTTAGTCATGATTATTATTGAATTAATTTTTCAAAAACTTCAACAAATTTATCAAAAATATGTTACAGACATATCATTATAATACTCAAAATAAATAAAGTATAGTCATATTTGTCTTATATACATTTATTAGATTATAATTCCATTTATCCCTATTATTAAAGGCGGAGAAATTTTAATTTGGAATTTTAACTATATCGTTTTAAGCCAAAAAATGAAGTTATCACTTGAACTCATATTCGCATATCATTTTTTAAGGCTAATAAGGTAGTTTTAGTTATTGAAAATAAATACCTCAGAACATATACTGTATATAAATCAGCTTGTTGTGCGGTTAATTTTGCACAGCTGCTGCAGAGGTTAGCCTCAAAACCCAAATTTTGCTGATATTATCGGGTTTTCAGCCGGTATAATTGGCTATGGCTGTATATGAATATATTGGGATCAGGGGATTATAAATGATAAAAACATTAAAGAGCAAGATATCATTACTGTATGTGGGGCTTGTTGTACTTATTGCAATTGTGGGGACAACTGCTTCAATAAATCTTTTTAATTTGAGCAAATCAATTGACAGCCTGATGATAGCAAACTACAAAAGTATAAACTCGGCTACAAAAATGATGGAGTCCATTGAGCGTCAGGACAGCGCAGTCCTTATTTATATAAACGTAGACACGCAAAAAGGGAAAAACCTATTTGCAATAAATAATGAGGAATTTCTGAGATGGTATAATATCAATGCCAACAATGTCAGTGAAAGCGGAGAAAATGAGATTATCGATGCCATAAAGGATTTATATACAAGCTATGTAAGCCTGTTTCTTGATTTGCAGGAAATACGTAGTCAACAGGGTGTGAATAAGGCTAATGAATTTTATGACAAAAAGATGATGCATGATTTTATAAAAATAAAAAATGAACTCAAGCAGCTGAGTGTGCTGAATGAAAGGTTTATGTTCAGCAGCAAGACCTTGGCTACCGAGAATGCGGAAAATTCAATGTATTTGGTGCTTGGTATTTCTATTTTTGCTATTATAGGCGGTTTTGCGGTATCCAGGTTTTTCACCAACCGGTTTCTGATGCCTATTACCCTGCTGACTCAGAATATGAGGTCAATCAAGGCCGGAGAACTAAACCAGCAGGCAGTCATAAATACGAAGGACGAGATCGGGGAGCTGTCGGTAGAGTTTAATAATATGACAAAACGTCTGCTGCAATATGAGCAGAGTACCTCTGGAAAGCTGCTTCTGGAGAAGAACAGATCAATGGCAATAGTAAAAAGTATTTCAAATCCGCTTGTGGTACTTGATACAGAATACAGAATAATTCTATTAAATAATGAATTTGAAAAATTTTTTAATGTCAGTGAAGAAGCGTTGACAAACAGACATTTTCTTGAGGGTATAAAAAACGGTGAAATTTTTGACTTTATTTCAAATGCATATAAATCAGAGGACGAAACACAGCAAAAGATATTTTTTATACGGTCAGGCAACGAGGATTATTATTTCAACATAATTGTAACAACAGTTAAAGGCAACAATGCCAACCTCTCAGGAATAATAGTAATTTTCCAGAATGTTACGCAGCTGAAAGAGCTTGAAAAAATACGTACGGATTTTGTCGCTACCATATCCCATGAATTTAAAACGCCTCTGACTTCAATAATGATGGGAACGGATGTTTTGATGGAAGAAAGAATGGGGCGGTTAAACGAGGATCAGAGACAGTTCATAGAAGCTATCCGTGAGGACAGCAACAGGCTTACAAAGCTTGTCAATGATTTATTGGAGCTGATGAAAATTGAGTCTGCAAAGGCTGTTTTTAAATTCAAAAAATATCCCATAAAGGATATAATACAGTGCTCGGTAAAGCCGTTTATTCAGCTCGTGATACAGCAGGGAAAGACCCTGTATTATGATAATAAGGAAGAAAACTCCTATGTGCTGGCTGATTTCGAGAAAATAACATGGGCGTTAAACAACTTGATATCAAATGCAATAAAATATACAGATTCAGGTGATGAAATAACCATAACTGCCAAAGAAGAAAAGAATATAGTCTATGTTACTGTTAAGGATACAGGAATGGGAATTCCTCAGGAATACCACGAAAAAATATTTGAAAAATTTGTACAGGTAAGGGACGGTGACATGGAATTCCGGGGTACAGGCTTGGGACTGGCGGTTGTAAGGGAAATAATTGAAGCACACAATGGAAGAATATGGTGCGAAAGCGAGCCCGATATCGGGAGCAGCTTTACCTTTAC
Source organism: Ruminiclostridium sufflavum DSM 19573 (assembly GCF_003208175.1). Lineage (GTDB taxonomy): Bacteria > Bacillota > Clostridia > Acetivibrionales > DSM-1351 > Ruminiclostridium > Ruminiclostridium sufflavum. The sequence continues at coordinate 142,342 of NZ_QKMR01000012.1, forward strand.
CCTATATACGGCAGAAAAGGAGCAGGATTTAGAATGAAAGTACTGGTTGTGGATGACACAAAAAATATAAGGATGATTTTAACCAAATGTCTTGAGCTTGAAGGCTATGAGGTGATGACTGCCGGCGACGGCAAGCAGGCCTTGGAAATGCTTATGACCAATAGCTTTGACTTGGTATTTTTGGACATAAAGCTTCCCGAAATACGGGGAACAGAGGTTTTAAAAAGAATCAGGGGAATGGGGATAAAAACACCTGTAATAATAATCACTGCATACGCGACAGTAAAAAATGCGGTTGACTGCACAAATCTGGGAGCTGTTGCATATATACAGAAGCCCTTTTCAGCCGATAAAATAAGGACAGTATTAAAAGAGGTATACAATAATTCTTTCTATGCGGAAAGAGAAAAAGCAAGCCTTGAAGAAGTATATGCGCTTGCAAAGCTGTCACTTGAGAAGGGTGAGTTTGAAAAAGCTTTGGAGCTGGCTAAAATGGCTCTCTCAACAGAATTGAATAATCCGGAATTATACCTTATAATAAGTAAGGCATATGAAGGGCTCAAAAACAGTGAAAATGCAGAAAGGTTTTTAAAGTTTTATAAGCTGTTTAAAATATAATACGAAATAAAATTACCGGATTGAGAGGTGCGGAGAATGACAGGGAAAACAAATTGCGACTGCTGTGTATATTATGTTTATGATGAGGAATATTGCTGCTATGAATGTGAGGTAAATTTAGACGAGGATGAGATGGTCAAATTTATGAAGAATTCCTTTGACGATTGCCCGTATTTCCGGTTTTATGATGAATATAAAACCGTAAGAAAGCAAATATAATAAAACAAGCGAAAACACTGAAAGCTGGCAGCTCTTCCGGATTCTACTTATCGGAACCATATTTAAGCTTCAGATATTCAACATAGTCTTCTATTTGTCTTACAGCTTCCTCCGGCAAATCTGAAACGTCAAGGCTATTATGCTCGCTTTCCGGAGGATTCCCTTCTGTATTGAACTTTTCTGTTCTTCCCAGCAGATAATCAACGGATACATTAAAATAGTCGGCAACCTTTTCCTTAATTTCATCGCTGGGGGTACGGTTGCCAGCTTCATACTGAGATAAGGTGGTATTACTGATATTTAGAATTTTAGAAAACTCCAGCTGGTTTAAATGCTTTTTCTCTCTGAGCTTTTTAATTCTTTTCCCTAAAATGTTCGTGTCCATAGAATTCCTTTCACATTATGTGAATCAATTATACCATCATCATAAAATAACAAGAATAATCTTTCACAAAATGACAAAAAACATATTGACTTTTACGGCAGGTAAAAGTATAATGAAATTGGCTTTAAAATGTAAAATCATACAAAATATGCATGCAATGCAATTAACCAATGAAACCAGTTTGCAGCTGTACTGAAAATGAGGAGAACAGTCTGAAAGAACAAATGCGTGCCTCCGCTGAAATTTGGGTTGTTAAAACTAAAATTGAAGTGGAGGTTCTCCGCATAATTTTTCAGCATTTTTTTCATAAATTATAATATACATTCACCTTGCCAAAGCAATAATTTTTTTGCTTATTTATTCTTATCAGGGCTATATTTCTGCCTGACGAATTCAATATAGTCCTTAATCTGGCTGATAGCCTCATCCGGTAAATCTGAAACATTAATGTCATCAGTAATTGGTAAATTTGCAGTTGCCTGATTACATCTTTCAGTTCTGCCAAGAAGATAATCAACGGATACGTTAAAATAATCAGCAACCTTTTCCTTGATTTCATCGCTAGGTGTTCGATTACCAGCTTCATACTGAGATAAAGTAGTATTGCTTATATTTAAAATTTTTGAAAACTCCAATTGATTCAAATTATTCTTTTCTCTAAGCTTTTTAATTCTCTTTCCAATAATATTAGTATCCATAGAATTCCTTTCACATTATGTGAATTAATTATATCATCATCAAAAAATATCAAGTATATTTTTTCACAAAATGCCAATAAATATATTGACATTTGCTTAAAGTAAAAGTATAATATAGTCATATTTTACAAAACGTAAAATAAAGCACTTTGAAATAGTATAAAAATATTGTATTGGATGCCGCTAAAATACTGGAATATAATAATTATACTCTGGAAGTGCAGCTCGTTTTAAATTCACATTATGTAAAACAAAGAAAATCTAAAAATTAACGGCATATCAACAGATTATTAAAAGGGTATATCTGTGAGAAGCTTCTTATTTAAAGAACAGAGTGTCGGCGTTTCCTTAAAATGCAGATGTGTATATGCTTAAATTAAGCAGTAAAAATTGCCAGATAACAGGAGGAATATACCGTAATGGACGACCAACTTATATCGGATATCAAAAATAAAATAAGAATAGCTATACTTCTGAATTCCTATGAAGGCTTTGTAAATGAAAGAAGATGTATTATAGTGTGCACTGAAATGATGTCCATCATACAGATTGCAAAAATCAACATAAACCCAAGAAGGACTTTTGATATTTACATAATAGTTTTGCAGGAGGCGGTTAAGCTGTTCTTTCATGCAGATGCATCATCAGGAGCTCTTACAGAGGTTATACAGGCATGTATTAATGGAATAGGCGGCTTGTGTAAAACAGCTAATGAATATAATAAGGATTATTATTTTGACAGTATTATAAGGAGCGTACAAATACGAGCATTCCATGATTGGCCTGATTACGGATATAAGCTTCTAAGAACGGCTGTCTGCTTAGTCTGCAACCAAAAGCAGGCTAATAGAATTTACGATATTTTTTATATTTTCGGAAAGATGTTTGATGGAAAGGATTATGCCGATAAGCATGTGATTATTCACGGAATTATTGAAAGGATAGAAGGGAAGAAGGCGGCAGATAAATATCTGATAGAAAATATCCATATAGATGAAATGAGAACAATTGCCGTTGAAAGTCTTATTGAAGAAAAAGAATATGAAGCTGCGGAAAAGCTTTGTATCGAGGCGCTGCAAAAAAGCAGGCGCAAGTATTTAAACAAGCCGACTATCTGGGCATATTATCTTGAAAGAATATATTCTGAAACAGATAACAAGGACAAGCTTATTGAAATGTTTTTTCATATCTTGTTCCATGGAGATATGTCATACATAAAAAAATTGAAAGAACTGTATCAAAAAGAGGATGAATATATTACAAATGAGTAAAGCGTTATATATAGAAACCTTGCTCAAGAAATATTTGTATAAGCTTTAAGCTATGTCATATTAGCTATATGCCGGGACTTATTGGCATTCCCCTGATAATTTGAAATAATCAAGAGCTGTGCATATATGCTAATAATATATATAGGTATTTTCCCCGATCAATAAGGATAATTAGAAAAAGCTCCTTTCCGGTTATATTTCTTAAATAACTGGAAAGGAGCTTTTTCAAGCCTTTACGGCGATATTTATTAAGCTGATTTTGAACAAGGGTATATAAAATCTGAAATCAAGACAGGGAATATGCTACATAAAATAGGGCTTTAATTCGAAAAATAGAATATATACCTGATAAATTACAATAATAGTCTAAAATAGCCTTGCCTTAACTTGAAAGAAATACCCAAGCGGAGGTATACTAACTGAGCCGTTGAACAAAACGCTAAATTAAATCAAAATTGAGTTTAAAAGCTTAAAAAATGATAAAAAGGTGTTGACAAAGAAATGGCAAAGTGATATTATAAATAAGCTGCTTGCGGAAATGCATGGCAGAAACCTTGAGAAGCAGACGTAAGAACGCTTTAAGGGATTGGACTTTGAAAAGTAAACAGTGACAAGTC
>NZ_QKMR01000013.1 GCF_003208175.1 Ruminiclostridium sufflavum DSM 19573
ATCGATAACATTATTTAGTTCTGAAGGTACAAAGAAGATTGTACTTGACAAAGCGAGCAGGAATGTAATAGTATATGCAAGCGGTACAGAAGAAAGAAAAGGAAATGTTAAAAACTCTTCAAGGAGAGAAGAAGCTTGTTGAAGAGATACAAATTTCCGGTGGAAATGACGAGATGGACACACCCGTTCCCATACCGAACACGGAAGTTAAGCATCTCAGTGCTGATAATACTTGGCTGGTGACGGCCCGGGAAAGTAAGTCTCTGCCGGAATTATATCAGAGTTTTGAGCCTAAAGCTTGAAACTCTGTTTTATTTTGTTAAAAAACTTGTAATAAAATATACTTTCGGACGATTATATCGTTTATTTAGCTGATAGTAATTGACTTTCAGGAAAGAGTCTTAAAAATTCCTACCATAGAATTTGCTGTCGAATTTAAAAGAATAGTATTGACAAATGTCACAATAGGGAGTATATTAATCTTAACGTTAAGATTTAAGCGGGTGATTAAATGGTTTCAATCAAAGATGTAGCTAAAATGGCGGGAGTTTCCCCTACTACAGTTTCTGCTGTGGTTAATAATCATGACTGTGTTAAGCTATCCACACGGGAAAAAATACTAAAAGTAATTAATGAGCTTGGATATATTCCGAATATTTCGGCGAGAGAGCTTGTTACAAATAAAAAACAGAACATAGGTCTTATAACAACGGGTTATGACAATTTTCAAAAGAATGGTTGCAACAACGATAAGGATATTTTTTACATAGAATACATAAATGGAATTGCGGAAGCGATAAAAACTACAGGCTATGGCCTACTTATTGAAAACTTTGTATATGAAGAGGGAAGTAAAGAAATTCCAAAGATTATAGAGCAAAAACGTGTGGACGGAGCAATGATTGTCGGCTCACTTTATAAAAAGGAATTTATTGAATTACTTAAAAAAGAAATAAATGTGCTTGTTACTGTGGGCACGTTCAGTGAATTTACCGACTATGTAATAAATGATTATACTGAGTCTATATTAATGGCAGTTAGATATTTTGTTAAGAACGGACATAGAAAAATTGCATATGTCAGCGGTGACTCTAAAACATATGCTTGTCCGCTTAAGCTTTTAGGATATAAGGAAGGCCTGAAGGAAGCCGGGATTAAATTTGATAATGAACTTTTGTTTGAATCTAAATTTATGTCCTCGCACGGATATGATGTTGCAAAAAAAATTTGTGAGCTGCCAAAAGAAAAATTTCCGACAGCAGTAATTTTCGGTGCTGATATTCTTGCAGCAGGAGCATGCCGGTATTTTTACGAAAATAAAATATACATACCAGAGGATATATCTATTTTAGGATATGAAAATCTTTCTATATCATCGTATATAAACCCACCGTTGACAAGCATTGACTGGAATAAGAATTTGATGTCAAAAGAAGCGTGCAGTTTAATTCTCAGACGCCTCAAAAATCCAAATAAAAAGTATGACGGCATTGTTTTGCCGTGTAATATCGTTGAGAGAAAATCAGTCAAAAATCTAAACTAAATAGTCAAAAAAATAAAGAGGTATTTTTTTGACTAAAATCGTAACGTTAAGATTATAGCTTCAACGATATTGCAAGTGGTGAAATCAAAATAAAATATTAATTTTAGGAGGAGAAAAATGGGTAAAAAAGTGATTTCTATTGTATTAGGACTGATAATGTTGTTAAGTGTTATTACAGGATGTTCCTCAGACACAGCACCGTCAGTCTCCACGGAGTCTACTGCTTCTGAATCTTCCGCAGGTAATGCAGGTGGAGCCCTTAAACCAGCTGAACTTACTATGTGGACCTTCCTCGATCTGACATCAAAAAATGCACGTGCGATTGTACTCGGTAATCTTATTAAAAACTTTGAAGCAGCAAATCCTGGTATTAAAATTAAGGTTGAAACACAGGAATGGTCAACAATGTCAGCTAAAATTATAGCAGGTCATGCGGCAGGCAACAGCCCTGATATTTTTATGATTAATATGGCTAATCTTGGTGAGGCCATTGCTGCAGGATGTATGGAGCCTCTTGAAAACTTGTTTCTCAATAACTGGACAGAGGAGCAGCTTGCAGATATCGATAGTGAATTATTCAAAGCAGGCTATGACGGGAAGTATCATTATGAAATTCCGCTATTTTCGGGTACCTTTGGCATTATGTACAGGACAGACCTTTTTGAAAAGTTCGGTATAAAGGTTGAAGACATTAAAACATGGGAGAATCTTGCAGAAGCAGCTAAGAAGCTTACTTATGTTAATGAAGATAAGCTTCAGGTTTATGGCTACGGCGTAGGTTACAGCACGGATGTAACTGATCCTCATGGTGTTCTGCCGACAGCCCTGTTTAGTCAGGAAGGAAGTATATTCACAAAAGATGGGAAACCAAATAACTGGGCAGGTGAAGCAGGAAAAGCAGCGCTTCAGTTCCAGATTGACCTTATTGATAAATACAAGGTAATGCCTTCAAGTAGCGTTGCTCTTACATCTGAGGAAGTATACAACATGTTTGAGGCAGGTCAGTTTGCAATGATTTCCGGAGGTTCCATACGTATGCCTACAGTTAAGAGTCTTACTTCTTTTGATCCTAATTACGTTGGTTTCATGGCTTATCCAGAGTGGAATAAGGGTCAGGGAAGCTCTATTGCAAATGCATACGCATGGAACACAGCGGTATGGTCTGGAAGTAAAAATAAAGAAGCCGCAGGTAAATTTCTTGAATATCTGGTATCTCCTGAGGCTGATAAGATGTGGGTAAAAGAAGCTAACCAGATTCCGGTATTATCATCTACCTTTAATTCTGAAGCAGATTTTATTAATACACCAGCTAACAACTGGATGACGAAAACTAAGGATATCTACTCTAATTCAGCGCTCGTATTCTCAGGAGCATACGGTATAACCGGTTTTGCGCTTGATTTGCAGAATGCAATGATTTATGCATATTCTGATGGTATGAGTGTGGAAGATGCTTTGAAAAAGGCAGAGAAAGATTTTACCGATAGAAATGTCGACAGATAAAATTTTTAAACTGCACAGGAAGTCTTTTTACAGACTTCCTGTGCAAATAAATCTAATAAGTGCTATCTCAGAGTTTTATTGAGATGAGGGAGGAGCTTGGATAATGGTAAAGGCAATGAAGAATAAAGGCAGCTCGGTAAATTGTCTGCTTGAGAGGAAAGGTAAAAGGTTACTCCCGTATTTACTGATGTCTCCTACGCTTATATTTGTAGTATTTTTTTTGATCGTACCTCTTGGCTTTGCATTTTATTGCAGTCTTTACCGCGCAGATTATATGCAGTTTTCGAAATTTTTGGGGCTGGGAAATTATATTGATGTATTGGCTGATACAGAGATTTTAAAATCTATTGGAAGGACATTTTATGTTTCCGGTATAAGTCTTGTTGTTTCATTAATTGCAGGTGTTGCATTAGCACTTTGCATAAATGCCTTAAGTAAAAAATTGGCATATGTTGTGCAGATTATAGTTCTGATACCATGGGTTACCTCTATGATTGTTGCAGCAATGCTTTGGAAATGGATTTTTCAGGATGAAACAGGACTATTGAACTATGCTATTTCAAAAATTGGTCTAAGTAAAATTGGATTTTTAACGGATAAAGATATAGCCATTTACACTCTTATATTTGTTCTGACATGGCGTGTTATCGGATATGTTATGGTGCAGGTGCTAGCCGGTCTAAAATCCATTCCGCAGGAATATGAGGAAGCGTCAAAAATTGATGGGGCAAATAAGTGGAAAACCTTCTGGTTTGTCAGGTTTCCCCTTCTTAAAACACCTATTACTATTTCAGCGATTATTGTCGGATTATCAAATATAAACAACCTTAATGTTCCGCTTACTTTATTAGCAGGTGGTCCGGGAACATCGACAATGATGGTTGCTATAGATATATACCGGATGAGTTTTACAAGCTATCACTTTGGAGAATCAAGTGCACTTTCAATAGTGCTTTGCTTAATTAATTTCCTGCTGGCAGTAATTTATATTAAGGCGGTGAAGTATGAAATCTAAAATTATTTCAAGGTATGCTTTAATATTTTTAGGAGTGCTTATTCTTATCATAGTTCTTTTAGTAAATCTTGTGCCTTTTTTCTGGGGTGCGGTAACTTCTCTAAAGACTGCACGTGAATTAATGATATTTCCGCCTAAATTTATTGGATTTACCGCAAGCATTGAGCATTATATTACGGTACTTAATGGTTCATTCTCAGTAGCTGCTTTTAACAGTATTATTTATAGTTTAATTGCAGTAGTTGCCGGTGTTATTTCTGCGATGCTGTCAGGCTATGCACTGACACGCTTTAGATTTAAGGCCAAAAAGCTTTTGTTTTATATAATAATTTGTGGAATACCCCTTTCCATGGGCAGCGCTGCAATGGTAGTTCCGAACTACATGTTATTTTCCTTTTTAGGAATGAACAATAACTTCCTCACACTTCCGCTTATTTATATCGCATACAATATTCCAATGGCTGTTTGGATAATGGTAGGCGGAATGCAGGGTGTGCCTTATGAAATCGAGGAAGCGGCTCAGATTGATGGCGCTTCAAAATGGTATATTATTTTCTCCCTGGTACCAAGCATATGCAAGCCTACGCTGGCGTGTGCAGCTCTTATGATTTTTATAGGAGCATGGAACGAATATACCGTATCGTCTGTACTTGTAAATTCGCAAGAATTATATCCGATACAGGTATCAATTTATAATTATATTGGGTATTTTGGCAGGGAATGGGGACCGCTGACAGCGGCCGCAACACTTGCAGTTATTCCTGTTCTTATTGTATTTTCTTTCCTTGGTAAAATGCTTATTTCTGGTTTGACTGCAGGTGCGGTTAAAGGATAACGATTTTAAAGATATAAAAATATATAATAATTCTAAGGGGATAAAAATGTATAATAAAAAATATGATTTAATTGTTGTCGGAAGTGGTGCCGGTGGTTTCCCGGCAGCTATTGCAGCGGCAAGGAGAGGCCTTGAGGTTTTGCTTGTTGAAAGAAATGCACAAATTGGCGGCTTGCTTGTGTCAGGGCTTCCTATTTTAGCCTTTCTTGACCGCTCAGGGAATCCCGTTGTTAAGGGCATAGGTCAGGAAATTATTGACAGGCTTCAGGCGTTGAATGGAACCAAGGGACATATTCCCTCTCCGTTGCTGAATTCAGTGACACATGTAAGCGCTCCATGGATGAGTATTATTCTGTTTGAAATGTGCGAGCAGGAAGAGAACCTTGATGTGCTTCTCTATGCAGAGCTTAAGGAAGTTAAGGTAGACAATGGCAAGATGAGAGGTATCAGTGTATTTTGCCGCGGAGAAGAAATGGTCTTTGAAGCCAATTTAGTCATTGACGCTACCGGAGATGCGTGTGTGGCATATAAAGCCGGGGCAAAATATGAGAAAGGGGATGCTGACGGCAAGGGGCTTCAGCCGCCGACAATCACATTTGAGCTTGGTAACGTTGATTACGAGAAATTATTTGATTATCTCAGTGAGCATCCTGAAGGTTATAAGCTGCCTGAAACTTTCCCGGGAATTGAACAGACGTTAGATTATTTTAGAAGCAATATTTGCTTTACAATGATGGGCTTTAGCGACATTGTAAATGAGGCAAGGAAAACCGGAGAGCTTACTATCCCGCGTAACATGATTGACATATGCCGGCAGGTTAATGGAAATACGTTTGTTAATGTTACGCGATCTATAGACACGGATGTCACTGATTTTGAAAGTATTATAAAGGCAGAGTTTGTTTGCCATAAACAAGTAAAAGAGCTTGTGCCGTTTATGCAGAAGTATATTCCCGGCTTTGAAAATGCACAGCTTGTTTCAATGATACCATTTATAGGAGTAAGAGAGAGCAGACGTATAGTTGGTAAAAAGCAGCTTACACTGGATAATATAAAAAATCTTGAACTGCCTGAGGATACAGTTGCAATAGCAGGCTATAACGTAGATATACATAGTCCTGACAGCGCTGATATGACAATGCTGACTGTTAAGCATGGTGTGGGTATTCCATACGGATGCCTCGTACCGGAATATGTTGAGGGGCTTCTGATGAGTGGAAGAACAATTTCCGTCGATCAGAGCGCTTTTGCTATGACACGTGTAATGAGCACATGCTTGGCAGTGGGTCAGGCAGCAGGAATTGCTATGGCAATTGCACATAAGCATGGTGTTTTGCCGTCAGATATTGATGTAAGTGAACTTCGTGCAGAATTGAAAAAGGACAATGCACTTATTGCACTTGATTAGATGGATAGCGTAAAGGAGGGAAATGATATGTTAATTCCTGATACAATGAAAGCGCTGGTTGCATATAGTACTAATGATTACAGATATGAAGAAAGCTTCCCTGTACCGGAATGCGGTGCAGATGATATATTGATTAAAACAGAAGGCTGCGGGGTTTGCGCAGGAGATATTAAGTGTGAGCATGGTGCGGCTATGTTTTGGGGAGATGACACCCAGTCCTCTTGGGTAGAGCCTCCTTTTATTCCCGGGCATGAGTTTTTTGGTGTAATCGCATATGTGGGAGAAAATGTTAGAGGGTATGAAACCGGTGAACGAATAACGGTTGAACAGATAGCTCCTTGCGGAGAATGCAGGTTCTGCAGGGAGGGACATTATTGGATGTGCCAGCCTCACAAGATTTTTGGCTTCTTTAAGGACTACTGTGGAGGGATGGCAGAATATGTCCGTATTCCTGCTAAACATTCCGTTATACATAAGGTTCCTGCTTCCATGCCTTTTGAAGATGCTTTGCTGATCGAGCCTTATGGCTGCTCTAAGCACTGCGTAGACCGTGCAGGGATTAGTAATGAGGATATAGTTGTTCTGTCCGGTGCGGGGACTTTGGGCTTGGGTATGGCTACCTATGCAAAAATGCTTAACCCCAAGAAGCTGATTGTTCTTGACATGATTGAGGAACGTCTGGAAAAGGCAAAGGAATTTGGTGCGGATATAGTTTGGAATCCATCAAAGGTTGATGTGGTGGAGGAAATTATGAAGCTGACCGAGGGATATGGCTGTGATATTTATATTGAAGCAACCGGGCATCCCTCATCAGTTATACAGGGTATGCAAATGATCCGTAAGCTGGGGAGATTTGTAGAATTCTCTGTGTTCAGTGCTCCGACAACCTTAGACTGGTCTATAATTGGTGACCGCAAGGAATTGGATGTGTTAGGGGCGCACCTGTCTCCGCATAGTTTCCCCTTTGTTATTGAAAATATTGTGAATGGTAATTTAAAGACCAATGGTATAGTCAGCAGGTTATTTGAACTTAAGGATTGGGAGACTGCTTTTGAATACGCTGCAGGCAAGCATGGTGATTTTAAGGTGGCATTTAAGTTCAAGTGAAAAGACCCTGCATAAAGTAATGAAAGCTTCATGTATCAGGCTGAATTGGAGGCTATATGAAATATTTAATTGGCACAGATATTGGAACTTCAGGTACTAAGTCTATAATCATGGATATAGACGGCAACCTGATTGCACAGGATTTACAGGAGTATGATGTATTGACTTCAAAGCCCTTGTGGGCAGAACAGTGGCCCGGAGTGTGGCTGGAGGCTGCTAAGAGTTCTATAAAAAATGCTGTGGGGAAAGCAAAGGCAGCCAGAGAGGATATTAAGGGCATCTGCATCAGCGGATTATATGGCGGCTCCGGTATTCCACTGGATGAAAATATGGAACCTGTACGCCCTTGTCTGATTTGGATGGACCGCAGGGCTGACAAGCAGGAGCAATGGGTAAGGAAACATATTAATCAGGAAAAATTGGCTCATATAACCCATAACGGTACTGACCCTTATTACGGCTACACAAAAATTCTGTGGGTGAGGGACAATGAACCTGAAAACTGGGCAAAAACCAAGCTGTTTTTACCGCCGAATGCATATGTGATATATAAGCTTACTCATGAAATAGCAATTGATTATTCTTCAGCAGGTAATATCGGCGGAATTTTTGATATGAATACTCGTAACTGGTCGTATGAATTGATGGACGAAATGGGCATACCGCGCAGCATGATGCCTGAGAGAATTGTTACCAGTGATTCTATTGTTGGCGGTCTGACTTCAGATATTTCAGAGGAGCTTGGGCTGGCAGAAGGTACACCTGTTTGTGCAGGTGGTGTGGACTGTGGTGTTGCAACCTTTGGTCTGGGTGTGTTTGAACCTGGGGATTATGCAGCTGCCATCGGCACTTCCATGTGCGCGGCTTTAATTCATGAAAAACCAATTAAGGCACAGGACTTGATTTCATGGCCCTATGTAATCAACTCTGAAAAGCTGACCTACTCCTTCGGCGGAGGTGCTACCGCAGGTGCTGTAGTGAAATGGTTCCGTGATAACTTTGCCCAGCTGGAAAAGCAGGCAGAAGAAAATAGTGGAGATAATGCTTATTATGCATTGGACATACAGGCAGAAAAAATTTCTGCAGGCAGTGACAGTCTGGTAGTGCTCCCTTATTTTATGGGAGAACGCAGCCCTGTTTGGGACACTAATGCACGTGGTACTATTTTTGGCCTATCTTTGTCACACACTAAGGCTCATGTCTATCGGGCTTTTTTAGAAGCAGTTGCCTATTCTCTTCGTCATTCCATGGAAGCTACCGGCGAAGACTTAGGCGAGTACATTCTCTTGGCAGGAGGTATTACTAAGTCCAGGCTATGGAAGCAGATTTTTGCGGATGTCACAGGATATGCCGTAGTTTGTCCTATTCATGATGTAGAGGCTAATTTGGGAGATGTTATGTTAGCGGGGCTGGGCACCGGACTTCTGACCTTAGAGGACATTAAGAAATGGCAGGTGCTAGACGAGAGAATTATACCAAATCCAGAGGCTCATACTAAATATAATGAATATTATAGAATGTATCGTAGGCTTTATATGGACTTAAAAGAAGATATGAAGGAACTTTCAGCTATATGAGATAAACTTTATAAATCAGAAGCAGCCTCCATTGATGTGCACCTCAAAATGTCAGAAATAATTTGTCCGACATTTGAGGTAACTTTAAAATGGGAGGCTGTTTTTGGTGTTTTGATAAAAATTAAAACCAAAGATAGTATTAATTGGCTTTTAAAGATATAATATAAAGGCCGCCAATAACTTTAAACTCAATTGATAATTAAAGGGAAAAGGATTTAAAGTATCAAATCGGTAAGAAATATTAAAGCGGGGAGGAATATGATTATGCCAGCTGCAAACCATCCGGCCTATAGGGAAGAGCTAGAAAGGTGCAGATATACTTTGGACTATGTAGAGAAAAGTCTTGACCGTTCGGTTGAGAAAAGAAAGAAAGTTGGAACAGAGCTGGAAAATGTTCAAAGACATATGTCCGGGGATAATAGTGCAGATTACACAAGTATCATGGTAAATACTCTGATACATGATACTCTGGCGCTAAAAATTAGAAACCTGCATACAGCGAGAAACAAGCCATACTTCGCCAGAATTGATTTCCTTGAAAATGGCACTGATAAAGCCGAAAAGCTGTATATTGGGAAGATGTCACTTGCCAGAGATGAGGATCAGGAAATAATAATTGTTGACTGGAGAGCGCCTATTGCAAATCTGTATTATGAAGGAAGGTTAGGCCCAGCTGATTATATATGCCCGGATGGGAATATTGAGGGACAGCTTATTTTAAAGAGGCAGTTTTCAATTAATAACGGGAATTTAGAAGAAATATTTGATATAGATATAACAACAAATGATGAATTTCTGCAAACATACCTTGGCGCTAATGCTGAAAACAGACTCAAGGAAATAGTATCTACCATTCAGGAGGAACAGAATAAAATTGTAAGAGCTCCCATGTGGAAGCCTCTTATAGTTCAAGGAGTTGCAGGCAGCGGTAAAACCACAATTGCACTTCATAGAATAGCATACCTTATTTATACCTTTGAAAAGAGCTTTGAGCCTGAAAATTTTATGATAATTGCTCCAAATAGGCTTTTCCTTAATTATATATCTGAGGTATTGCCTGAGCTGGGAGTTGAAAGGGTTAAGCAAACTACGTTTGAAGATTTTGCGGCAGAATTGATTGGCAAGAAATTTAAGCTTACGGACGCTAATGATAAGCTCAATATGTTTGTTAACTATAATACTACCGGTGAGCAGGTTTCAAATAATAAGCTTGTGAGACAGGCATCAGTTATGAAGACCTCAATGTATTTCAAGGATATTATAGATGACTACATTAATAGAATAGAGCATTCCTTTATCCCGAAACAGGATATAATGCTGGGCACAAAGGTGATATTTTCATACGAGGAGTTGAATCAACTGTTTTTGACACAGTACGGAATGTGGCCGATTGCTCAAAGAATGAACGAAATAAAAAAAAGCATTACAACCAGATTGAAGACAAGTAAACAAGAATTTATAGCACAAATAGAATTTGAATGTGATAGGAAAATTGCTAAAATCAGAGCAGCATCAGGAGATGAAAAGGAAAAGCAGGGCTTTGTAATTAAAGCATTTGAAAAGCGTGACAGGGTACTGGGGAAAATTGAGAATATATCTAAAACACTGGTTAAGGAATATGTTGATAGCCTCCCTAAGTTAAGTCCATATCAATATTATAAGGATTTAATGGAAAACAAGAGCATGTTTGACAATATAGCAGGAAGGTTTGTCAATCAGAAAATATGTGAGTTCACAAGGCAGTATACCTTGAATATACTGAATAGCAAAATGCTTGAGCTTGAAGATTTAGCACCTATAATATATTTAAAGTATAAGATTTACGGGATGGATGAAAAAATTCCTGTCAGGCATATTGTAATTGATGAGGCGCAGGATTTCAGTGCATTTCAATTCTATGTTCTCAAGAAGATTGTTAAGGATAGTTCTTTTACGGTGCTGGGAGATTTGTGTCAGGGAATACATTCTTATAGAGGGGTTCGAAGCTGGGAAGAAATAGTGGATAATGTTTTTGAGGGAAAAAAGTGCGAGTTCCTGACTCTTGAGCAAAGCTACAGAACTACAGTAGAAATAATGGAAGCTGCAAATAGGGTACTTGATAAATTAGACAATAACAGTTTATTAAAGGGCAAGCCTGTTATAAGACATGGAGAGCCTGTTGAAATTATTTTGAAATCGGAGCTTGAGGATATTGCCGGGGACATATCCAAAAAAATAATAGCGTTAAAAGCAAAAGGACATAAGACAATCGCAGTGATTTGCAAGACCTTTGAGGAGTGTGAGCTGTTTCTTCCATTGCTGAGGAAAGCTGATAAGAACATAAGTATAATTACGGGGAAGGAAAAGGAATATAAAAGCGGGATTGTAATTGTACCTTCCTATTTATCAAAAGGACTGGAATTTGATGTGGTTCTTATATCGAATGCCAATAGTGAGAATTATACTGACAATGAATTGGATATTAAGCTGCTGTATGTGGCAATGACAAGGCCATTGCACAGGCTTTATATTTACTATCTCGGAGAGAAGTCCTTATTATTGTAAGACTAAAACCGGCTTTAAACCCCGGACTGAGTTTAAAGCCAGCTTAAAAGCCTGATTTGTATAAAAAATGAGGCGTAACCAATATGGCAACGCCTCATTTTTTTAGTTTATTCTCCATCTGTGCTTTTACTGTTTCTGGCAGCTATTTTTGCTGCTCTTGCCTCTTTCTTACTCATTTTTGGCGCTTTTTTGGCAGTACCCTTATCTCCCATTTTTTATCTCCTTTTACACTTGATAAAGTGAACCCTTTGCATTTTTCAAGCCGACTTTACTGATAGTATTACCATATATTTGTTTATAAATACCAATTAAATGGGAAAAAATAAGCTTGAAAAGCTTTAAGGCAGCAAGCATAGGCTGTATTTTCAACATTTGTAAGTCTAATTAATTTGCAGTATTATATATAAAATTATAAAAATTTGTGGTATATTAATTATTGTTGACATAATGGTCGAATTTAACTATATTTTAAAATTAAAGTACAACGCAATAGTATAAAAGGTGGGAGGTAAGCATGGCTAAGTACAGTAAAAAGTTTTTCACATTGACAGCAGTTTTTTTAATTACATCTATGGTGACTGTATTGTTTTTTTCAGGGGTAAATGTTAAGGCATATGTATTTGGTTCAAAGTATTATTATTTATACCTCGAAAGGGATAATCTTAAAGAGCTTAAAAATACATATAAGGAATACTATAAAGAAAAAAATTTATCTGAAAACAGCTATGAATGTTCGGCAAAAGCGAAATTAGACGGAGATTTAATGAAATATGACGAAGAAATGAAAACTGCAGCGGACTATCTTTGCAAGCTTAATTTTAATATTAAGTATAACTCAAATAACAAGGATTTAAAAAATAGGTATTATACCCTTTATCTTGGTGCTGATTATAATAACAAGGAGTTTGTAGATATAGACATTAAATCGGCTGATGATAAGTTAATTATTGCATTACCAAGCCTGACTGAAAAAACTGTCGGAATGGATTATCCTGAGACAACCGCCATGACTGCTGATTTTATCAATGCGTTTCTTGATGATGACAAGGCTTTTGAAAAGATATTTGGGTTAAGTCGTGCAGACTATGACTGCATGGTAGAGAGATACTTAAAGAACGCTGTTTTTGACCAAATTCCGGAGAACAAGGTAGTGTTCAGCGATGACAGCAATTATGAAAATATAAAGTGTAATTCTATTACTTTTAATATTGATAAAGAGGTTATAGCGAACATATATAAGGCATTAGCAAAGGAGCTTGAAAATGACAAGGATATCAGAACCCTTTGCTATTCTGTCTCAAGGTCATTTATGGAATTTGTAAAGCTTGAAGAGCAGGAAATTGATTATGAAGAGCCTTCTATTGAAGAGATTGATGAAGAAATTAAGAATATGTGTGAGAACTTAAAGGAGAAAGCTGAAAATATAGAGGATATACAGCTTGCGTACACGGCATATTTTAAAAATAGCGGTGATATTATTTCCAGACAGCTAAACGAAAAAGAAAACGGTACAAGTGTTATTCTTTCAAGGTATAAAGATTTATTAGGAAATGATATATTTAGTTTCAATGTAAAGGATAATCAGGACAGTGTTTTTGAGATAAAAAACACTATGAGATTACAAAGCGGTATTTATAATGGACAGTGCAATCTTGACCTGTCAGGAAGAAACCTATTTAAGGCGGCTTATACATATGAAAAGGATGCAAAAGTGGGAGGCTTGGATGCTTTTGTTGGGGATATCGAAGGTAAAATCAGCATGGAGGCTTTAGAGGATATGGAATACAGTTCTGCTGACGACAGTCCTCTAAGTGATATTTATTTCAATTTCAGCAATAAGAGAACGGACAACGATATACTGCAAGGCAAAGCAGCATTTACTTCTCAAATAGACGGAAAGAGAATGGGTATTTCAATTTTTACGCAGGTAAAGCAATCTAATACTGCCGGCATAGACAAGCCGGATATGTCCTTTGACAAGGTTACTACGCTTGATGACGAAGAAGGTATGGAGGCATTTACTGATGATATAAGTGAAAGCTTTCAGGAAAAAATTATAGGCTTGATTTTATCCGATAGCTTGGAATAAAAAAAGGTATAAAACTCCTTACTAAGTAAATTACGGTTGAAAAGCCTTCACGATGATGCAGATATTGTCGTGAAGGCTTTTATTTCTCAAGTCGGCTGTTCTAAGCGAGGAAGACATATTATCAATGCTTAGTTGAGTTTTTTGTCCAGTATAGCTGAAACTTTAATTTGATCCAAGGTAAATCCGTAGATACGATGTCTGTGGCTTAGCTTGTATTGCTGGCTCTCCATAATTGATTTTAAGCCTGCATGTTTTTTATCTAAATCCATCAATCTTGCTACTTCAGGTACAACGGTGTAAGATAAGTTTCCCAGATAATTTATGTCGATATAAGTTTCTGAGGTCCCTTCTAAATAGCGATTGACATTGTAATTGGCGATAATACGCTCAGTATTAGTCAGGCTCAGAATACAAACACCGATTATTACAGTGATGCCAATCCATTTCATAACATCAATTTTGATTGCGTAGCACTTTACTATTATCCACAGCAGGCATAAACCGATTATTGCCATGAACCATAATGTTAGGGTTCGTTTAGTACTCAGGCCATAGACATTTACGTACAACAGCATTCTTTTTACGGCTGATATGAGCAAAACACCGTCGCAAAGGCATAAACAGACTGTTGCCAGCTTAATCCACAGGGAAAGCCTGCCGTCTTTTTTCTTTGTCATGATTAATACAAATAATGCAATCGCAAAAATAATACCCGAGGCAGTCGAAAGCTCAAAAAATCCTCTTCTGGCATATTCGGCATAGGTCATATCGGAAGCCGTTATGTTTACAGTTCCGCCAAACAGGTATACAAACTGGAAGGCAACGAAGGTTATAATAAATATATTTATAATTGTCAGAAAGGTGCCGACAATAATTGCTTCGATGTTATCACCTATTTTTGCAGGAGAGGCTTGCTTTTCCTCATTGTACTTTAAGCCTGTAAGCATAGCCGCGAGTAATATTCCAAATATAGTTCCCAGTACGATATCCCAGAAAATTATTTTAAAATCCAGACCTAAAAAGTCTGTTATATTTTCCATTGCAACAGCAAACACCGCATCCGCACTCATAAAAAGAACCATTAAGATGGCAGCTATAGGAATTGATAGCATCAGACCGATTAAAATATAGATAGTGTTCTTGTAATTCTTGGACTTGGTATTCTTTAATAGCTTAAAGGAATTAAAGGGCACTATAAAGTTTGAAAAAGGTCTGGCAAATAAATTCTCTATAGCTTTTATGAACATATCAAGGGTAAATATGCCATTAACACGTATATCTGAAAGAGAAATAATCTGAATGCAGAAAAGACCTATTATTGTTAACCAAGTAATGAACTGTGTAGAGGGGTTATAGTGTATAAAGAAGCTCATTGCCAGAAGGATAATAGGAACGGCTGTATAGACACCGGTCTTGCTTAATGCTTTTTCTTTTTCCTTGAAGGAGTAGAATAATATACCTTCAAAAGCTATAGTCATAATTGGAACAGATATGCCTGCCGCCCCGAAAAAAATGGTTTCTGTAAATAAAATACAAAATATAATACTTAAGATGGTAATTGCCAAGCCCTTTACAGATATAACCCTGTTTTTGAAGGCAATATACTCAGGTGTTTTTTTCTTAGGAACATAAGGACTGTAATATGACGGTCTGGCAGACCCTTGATTGAAGTAGGGGTTTGCATTGAGTTGGGAGCTTCCCTGAGAGTTAGGTTTTACCGGTGCAGCTTGGTTTGCCGGTTGGTTATAAATCAGCTGCTGTAAATTTTCTGCTTTCGCTGCATTGTTTATTTGATATGATTGATTTGATTGCCGGACTAAGGGTTCTTTTTGATTCTGATTTTGCTTTTCCATAGAGTAGACTCTCCTTTTGGTATGCATGAAATATTGAGTATGCATACAAGTTTAATTTTATGACTAATTGGATTACTGCTTTAAGCAGCTGTATTATTTATATATAAATTTATAAAATCAATTATATTAAGCATTCTCGCTTGCGGGCACATATTCCAGAATGTCTCCCGGCTGGCAGTCCAGTGCCTTGCAGATTTCTTCAAGTGTAGAAAATCTGACAGCCTTTGCCTTATTTGTTTTTAGTATTGAGAGGTTGGCGGTTGTAATCCCTATTTTTTCAGCTAATTCGGTCGAACTCATTTTTCTTTTTGCCAGCATTACATCTACATTTACTACGATAGGCATAAGGTATCTCCTTTTCTAAATGGTCAGATCGTTTTCCTGTTTGTAATTAACGGCCTGATAAAACAGCTCGGCAATTATGAAGATACAGGCTGCAAGAAATAAGAACGTTAATCCCACAAGTATAATGAAAGCAGACGGAATGAAAATAATTGCTATAAGGTAAATGAAGGCAATAGGCAGACACCAGTATGAAATATATTTAATTCTGTTTGCAGTATCCAGGGAAAAGGGGTTCTTAATGTTGATGTTATGAAGTACTTTCTTTGCATGATGCAATATGATAAAACCGCATATACCCGAAATAAATAACAGGATTATCATGGAATAATAAATACGTCCTTCAACATAGCTGTTTTTATAAAGCAAATAAAAATTTAAAGTCCAAGGCAAAGAAAGGACAAAAACAGTACCCAGTATTTGAAAAACAGTACATGAAACCTCCATTATGCGGCTTAAATTCTTTAAACCAAGAACTTGAACATTCATAGCAGTTACCTCATTTTTAATATAATAAGTATGTATTCAATACTTGAAATATACTACCAAAATTATTGTTTGTCAATAAAAAAATATTAAATAAAAATAAAAATTATCTGAAAAACAATGTTTTTTTGTAGAAATCAGGCGAAAAAAATCCTTTTCAATTTGCTGAAAAGGACTACTTATAAAAACAAAAAGCTTATTAGCTTATAATTAAAAATTATAAAAATAACGACCGGATGTATAATTCTATTAATCCGGCCGTTACTTTTCTTTCAGGATGAAAGATTGATTTGACAAACTGTTACCTCTTACTTTCCACTAACTTACACTTGCTTCAGAACCTAATATTCTGGTGGAGTCATCTCCTTTCGGTAAGCTTGTATTTAATCAACTTTTTTAGGTTGTAATATATATATACCTCACAGCTTATTGTTTAAACAAAAATTTTTGGATTTTTTATTAAAAATTTTTGCGATAGTTTTAGGCGATAGTGATAGACTTTTATTCATTATGAAAAAATTGAATATGAAGCGATAAATTTATATTTATTTTTGGTATAATACTTTAGTATAAAGATGAAAGGGAATATCTGATGGATGAGAATATCGGAAAACATAATGGGAAATGCAAGTTAAGGAAAGAATGCAGCGGGTATTGCTGTACTAAGATTCAGGGATTTTCTGTAAAGATCGGTAAAACAGAAATCCTCAGGGAGGTAAATCTGCATTTACACTGCGGTGAACTGACGGCTGTAATAGGCCCTAATGGTGCCGGTAAAAGTACACTGCTTAAAGCAATATTGGGAGAAATACGACATGAAGGAACCATAGCCTTTGCAGGGGCAACCGGAAATATTACCGGCATGCCTATGATAGGCTATGTGCCTCAGCAGCTGGAGTTTGATACTGCAGCACCTGTCAGTGTAAAAAATTTATTTGTAGCTTGTATGAGCAGAAAGCCTGCATGGTACAAGTCATCAAAGCAGCTGGATGAAAAAATTCTGAAATGTCTGGGTCGTGTTCAGGCAGAAGGTCTTATTAATAAAAGATTGGGTTCATTATCCGGCGGAGAGCTCCAGCGGGTTTTGCTGGCACTGGCTCTTGAGCCTATGCCGCAGCTGCTGCTTTTGGACGAGCCTGTTTCAGGTGTTGATAGAAAGGGCTTGGAGGTTTTTTACGAAATTGTTTCAAAGGTAAGAGAGCTATATGATCTCTCAATTATTCTTGTTTCACATGATCTGGATTTAGTCAAAAAGCATGCGGACAGGGTGGTTTTAATAGATGGGACAGTTATTTTAAACGGTACCCCTGAGACGGTATTCAGTGATAAAAGACTGCATGAGACCTTTGGATTAACAGGTTTCTTTGATAGTGAGAAAGCAGAGAACAGGGGGAAAGCTGATGAGCCAGATTTATAACATATTAGATATTATTCTGCCTTTTGATTGGTTAAGCTATGACTTTATGAAAAATGCTTTTTTAGCGGTATTATTGATAACTCCGGTTTTTGCAATATTGGGCACAATTATTGTTAACAATCGAATGGCATTCTTTTCAGATGCATTGGGACACGGTGCTTTTACAGGGATTGCAATAGGTACTGCAATAGGCATAATACAGCCCATGTGGTCGGCTATATTATTTTCGATAGCATTTTCAGTGCTTATAACTATTGCCAAGAATAAGACAAAGACGTCAACCGACACTGTAATAGGAGTATTTTCGTCAGCTGCTATTGCTCTGGGATTAGTAATAATAAATGCTTCGAAGTACAGTTCTTTATTTGTGGGTGATTTGTTAAGCATCAGCTCACAGGAGATTGGAGTTCTTCTTGTACTGGCTTTGGCTGTGATTGTATTATGGATACTATTCTATAACAGAGTACTTATGGTCAGCCTTAATCAATCCCTGGCCAGAAGCCGCGGAGTGAATACCCTTGCCGTTGAGCTGATTCTGACATCATTAATTGCTGTAGTTGTAACTGTATGCATTCAGTGGGTGGGGCTTCTGATAATAAATTCTCTGCTTGTTTTGCCGGCCGCTGCAGCCAGAAATGTATCTACAAATGCAAGGCAATATAACGGAATTGCTTTGATTGTTTCTGTGGTATCAGGGATATCAGGATTGATTCTGTCATATTATTTTGATATGGCAACCGGTGCTACGATTGTAATTGTTTCGGCAGTTATTTATTTTATCACATTAGCACTAAGGAAGAGATTTGTTTAAATATAAAAGACGCCGGCTGATGCCGGCGTCGGTAGTTTTTATGAAGTTAGTGCTTATCTCAAGGTTTCTGCTTTCCCATTACAACCAAAATATCATTGACTTCGGATAATTCTTCACAGCTGATGTAACAGCCGTCAGATTTTTTACCGTTCACGACGATATACTTTACTCCCTTTTCTACTCCTTCGACATTTTCAACTTTGATATTGAGCATTTTGCCTCTGAATATTTTATTCATGGAAAAAGCTTCCCACTTTGAAGGAATACAAGGATTTATACTGATTCCTTCATATTGAGGCTGTAACCCTAAAATACCGTTGACCAATGAAACCATAACAGTCGAGGCTGTTCCTGTAAGCCAGTGTACATGGGAACGGCCATGATTCAAGGTATCTATGCTTTCTGTTGCCTGACCGTGTACGTAAGGCTCCAGCTTTCTTATTTCAGCATTGTCATTCATAGACGCAGGATTTATTTCTGTGAAATATTCATACGCTCTGTTCCCGTTTCCCACAATAGTTTCTGCAAGGATGAGCCATCCCTGAGGCTGTGAGAAAATGCCGGCATTTTCCTTTGTGCCTTCATTGAAGAGAACCATTCTTGCCACAGGCATACCGTACTTTTTGAAGGGAGGATAGAACAGCCTTGCTCCATATTTTGTATTAAGCTTGCTGTAAACGCTGTTCAGCACAGCTTTTGCTTTATCTCCTTCTGCGGCTCCGCTTATAACTGACCAGGTCTGAGGATTCAGCCATATATTTGCTTCCGCATTTTCTTTTGCTCCCATAGTATAACCATCCTCAGTAAAGCCGCGTACATATTGGTCCTGCTGCCATGCAAACTGCTCAAACTGTGCACTTAGCCTGTTCAAGTGACTATCTGCCCAAGCTGCATCCTCATTTAATGATTTTTTTACGGCAAACTCCTTGAAAATAGCTAAAGCATAATAAAGCTGGAAAGCGACAAACATTGATTCACCTTTTGGTCCAAGTCTCAAACAGTCATTCCAGTCTGCAAATAAGCCGGCAGGGAAGCCATGATTGCCCTGTCTGTCAAGATTAAACCGGATAGCCTGTCTTAAATGATTATAAACCGTTGCTTCACCTTTATCCGCATATGGAATAACCTCATCAATGAAGCTCCAATCACCGCTCTCCTTTATGTAGGTAATAATCGTAGGGAAAAGCCATAGAGCATCATCGGCTCTATAGTAGGACTGCCCTGTTGCTTTGGCATACTCAGACTCATCAGGTGTTGAAACTTCTCCTGCTTTATGATCAAACTTTACAAGAGGAAGCCCTCCTCCGTTGGAAACCTGTGCGCTCAGCATTAATAATAGTCTTTCTCTTGCAAGCCTGTCATCGAGATGAATGATACCCTGAATATCCTGAACAGTGTCACGGTATCCAAGGCCGTTTCTCAGGCCGCAATACTGAAAAGAGGCTGCTCTTGACCAAAGGAAGGTAATAAAACACTGATATGCATTCCATACATTAACCATATTATCAAGGTTATCATCAGGAGTGTTGACCTGCAGGTTATTCAGACGCGCATGCCATAACTTCTTCAGCGCTTCGAACTGCTTACCGGCAGTAGCATTGACTTTATTTGAGACCTTGTCCCTATATTTTTCTAAAACATTTTTTGCGACAGCTTCATTTCCTGAACCGAGAACAAATAACATTTCTTTTTCTTCGCCGGGCTTTAAGGTAATGTCTATTTGAAGAGCTCCGAAAGAATTGCAGTTATAAGCAGGTGTATTTGAGCATTTGCCGGTTTCAACGGCAATAGGATTGCCATAATTTCTGTAATTGCCGATGAAAGCATCTCTTTCTCCGTCAAATGCAGAAACAGTCTGTCCTGCGACACCGAAAAACCTGCAGGACGGGTCGCCCATTACATCGCAGTGACCGTCAACATCACTTGATGCTTCACTGCCGTTTTCGTTAATTACTTGAAGAATATGGTCACCTTTAAAATATGTTTTACTTATAAATTGTGAGTATTGAAGATTTACTGTGTCGTTTTCATAATGGTCATGATTTGTAAACTCAACCATTCCGTAAACGGATAAGCTCTTTTGTGCATTGCCTGTATTCTTGATTTTAAACTGCCATATCTCGTGGCTTTCATTCAGAGGCACAAAATACAGGGTTTTTGTTTCAAGGTTTCTGTACTTTGAGGATAATTGAGTATAAGCCGTACCATGGCGGCATTCACTTTTGTATTTGTCCAGCGGCTTACAAACAGGCTGCCATGAACCGGACCAGAAATCACCGTCTGAATTATCACGAATATATATATATCTGCCGGGCTGATCATTGGATGATGAATTAAATCTAAATCTGATAATTCTGCCTGAAGCACCGGATTTAACAAAGCTGTAGCCAGTGGCATTATTAGATATAATTGCACCGTAATCAACAGAACCCAGATAATTACACCATGGGGCTGGTGTATCAGGGCGATTAATAACATATTCCTTGGAAAATTCATCAAAATAACCGTAATTCATTTATAAAGCACCTCCAAAACAACTCTTATTTCTAATATATACATTATTTTAATATACTAAGCAATAATACCATATATTTTACTAAAAGTAAGCTATATTTCCGCCGGAGATGTAAAATAGCTTTTTAAGCCGGCTTGCCCTGCAAAGAGGACTCAGGCTCAAATTTAAACAAATAGTCGGAATGCATTGTAAATATGTACAGCATATTGTTTGATTGATAATAACTGACATTTTTTAACCACAAATTCTTACAACCAATTGTATAATATTTAAAAAGTGGTAATATATTGATATATATATTTTAGTTGGAGGAGAAAATAATGATAAATAATAATGAGGAGCATTTAGTTAACAAGGCAGTGTTAATAATAAACTCTATTTTAAGCTTATTTCTTGTTTGCGGTTATACATTAGAGTATTTCAAGGGAACAAAAACAAAGGAGTATATAATTGCATTTGTTCTGGCTGTAATTATTCCAATTACTGTTGCAATCATCTTATATGTTAAAAATTCAGGAAATAGAAAAATAAAGTATATAACAATGGGTGGGTATTTAATAATATATACGATTGCTTTGGTCACAGCTTCTACGAGGCTTGCTTTTGTATATATTTTCCCGATTATAGTAATGTATTTATTATATTTTGACCTGAAGCTTACTGTTTACAGCTATTCATATGTATTTGTCCTGAATATTGCGGTAATGGCGCAGGAAATATTGTTTGATGCTGTGGATGCAAGAAGTGCTACAGATTTAACCATTCAGTTTGCTGCGATATTTTTATTCGGAACAGCGATTACTCTTTCTACTAAGCTATCAAACAAACTATGTTTCGATAAAATTGACAGTATAAAAAAGCAGCAGGAAAAACAGGAGGAAATTCTTTCAAAAATATTAGAAGCCGCTGGTGTTCTGGACAGAAATGCAAGAGAGGTTCAAAGCTTTATGGAAGAATTTAATATTTCAACAGGTCAGGTCAGCAGTGCTATTGATGAAATTTCAAAGGGTGCTCAGAATACCTCCGAGAATATGACACAGCAGTCTGATGCAACAGGGAAAATAAGAGAATTAATTCAAAAAGCCTCTGAGTTATCCGCTCAAATGGGTGATCTGTCTAAGAATTCCACAGAAGATGTAAAGAAAGGACTGGGTATTGTTAACCAGCTTAATGAAAAGGCGCTTATAGTAAATGAGCAAAGTCTGAAGGTTGAAGACCAGATGGCTCAGCTGGAAAATAAGACTTCTGAAATATTAGGAATAACGACGATAATATCAGATATTAGTGCACAAACAAATTTATTGTCTCTGAATGCTTCTATTGAAGCTGCAAGAGCCGGTGAAGCAGGTAAGGGCTTTGCGGTGGTTGCTGATGAAATTCGCCAGCTTGCCGACCAGAGCAAACAATCATCAACAAAAATATACACAATTATCAATGAATTAAATGAAACAGTTAATAATTGCGTGGATCAAATAAGGTGTATGAAGGATGCAAATCAGGAGCAAAATGAGTTTATTGTAAATACAAAGGATATTTACAGCCATATAAGTAATAACACAAATAAACTATCTCATAATGTTGAAGAGATAAATTATAAAATAGAAACTATTGTAGACTCAAACGAGTCAATTATTGAAAGCATTAATAGGATTGCAGCTGTCAGTGAGGAAACTGCGGCAGGCTCACAGCAGGCAAATGCCATGGCGAACACAAATATACATAACTTGGAAAAACTAATGATAAAATTAAATGAAATTATTAAAACAGCAGAGGCAATGAAGGAGTATGCAAAATAGCTAAATACAAACAGGACGAAGGGATATCGGCTATTATGCAGGTATCCCTGTATTTGGGGATTTTAAAGGTCTTTTAGTCCTGTAAGTATTCCATTAATGTGCTGAGCTTGGGAACGACTGTCGCAGGAATATACTCATGTCCAAAATACCGGTGCACAGATATTTCCTTTGAGCATACCATATGATTATAAGCTGCAAACACTGTTGAAGGCGGAACTATATCATCAACCAAGCCTGCGCTTACCCAAGTATGGCATTTAATATCAGGTGCAAGATTCATTATATCAAAATAAGAAAGAGTTTTCTTGGCCTGTATTTCAATTTCAGGTGCGGTATTGCGTCTGAAAAATTCATTGATTTCGTTAAAAGGATTACTCAGTGCTACATCTATTGCCCTTTCAAAGTTTGAGAGAAACGGATAATCAGCAACAGCTACTGCCGGAATATCACTGAGTGCGGCTGATGCAAGAGTAAGGCCTCCGCCTTGACTTCCTCCGTGCACACCGATTTTTTCGGCATCCACATTATCAAATGACGCAAGTATTTCCAGTGCTCTGACCGCATCCAGATAAACTGCCCTGTAATAGTATTCCTTTGGATTGAGGATGCCCTTAGTCATCCAGCCTGCAGGGGAACCTGCCGAGGAAATAACATTGTCAGAGCTGTAACCCTGCTGTCCGCGTGTAAGCATCTGAAAGGCAGCATATCCGTGTAAAGCCCAGTTTACAGTGTCGCCGATATTGCCGTCAAAGCACCAGTTATAGCCGTGAAATAACATTAGCCCGGGGTATTTTCCCGGCTTATCAGGAATCGCAAAGTAGCCTTGTATATTGGAATTGTTAAATCCGGTAAAATTGACCGAAAAGACCTTTACGCCCTTAACAGGAAAATTTATCGGTGTTAAGGTATAATGAAGAGGTACAGCGGATAATTCTTTTAAGGACATACTCCAAAATTCATTGAAATCATGCTCTCTTGTAAGCTCCGGCTTATACTTTTTCAGTTGTTCAAGAGGCAAATCATAGGGCTGAAGCATTTGAAAAATCCTCCTTAGGTTTAATATACTTAATATCAGCTTGCCATTTTTTTGTATGTTTAAGCAGTGTTGATAAAAGTAATTATATTATAACCCCTGCAGATTATATAAAACAAGATTTTACTATTTTAAAACGGGTGGGAGCAGACTTGACTAAAGGAGTTTTTATTATTGTAATTTAACTAAAAATTTAATAAGATTATATTACAATATAGAGGAGGCACTAAAATTGATAAAAAGGTTTATTAAAAAAATATCAGCAATCCTGTTAATAACCGGATTGCTTTGCGGTTGCAATAATCTTCAAAAGGAAGCTTTTCCGGCAAAACAATCTGCCATGAGTACATTAAGTCAGCAGACTCTGGGACTAGGGGCAATTTATGACAGCTCAGCTACAGTTGATGAAAATATTAAGAATTATTTGGAGCAAATGACTCCGGGAGAAAAAGTGGGACAAATGCTTCAGGTAGAGAGAAGAACAATTTCTATTGAAGATATAAAAAAGTATTATATTGGCTCAATATTTGCGGCAGGAGGGTCTACCCCCGATGAAAATACCATGGGCGAGTGGCGTAAGATGATTGAAAGATATAAAGAGGCAGCTAAGGAAACTAAACTGGGTATTCCGCTTATTTATGCTGTTGATGCCGTACATGGAAATAATAACATGGAGGATACTGTTATTTACCCCCATAACATAGGGCTGGGAGCAAGCCGGGATGCCGAGCTTATAAAGAAAATAGCAGTTGATAATGCCAAGGAGTTAGCTGCCGCAGGTGTTGATTGGACCTTTTCGCCTACTGTTGCTGTCAGTAATGATATAAGATGGGGCAGGACATACGAATGCTTCAGCGAGAATTCTGATTTGGTAAGTATAATGTCAATTCCTTATATAACTGCATTGCAGGAAAATGGCATAATAGCATGTGCAAAGCATTATGTGGCTGATGGGGCTGTTGAGTTCGGAACAGGTGACAGCAGTTATTTAATGGATCAGGGGGATGCCAGAATAAGCCAGAAGGAATTAAATGATTACTATATATCGGTATACAGGGAAGCTGTTAATGCCGGAGTAAAAAGCATTATGGTATCCTACAGCAGTATAAACGGTGAAAAAAATCACAGTAACAGAAATCTTTTGCAAAATGTTTTAAAAGACGATATAGGCTTTAAGGGAATAGTTATAAGTGACTATAACGGAATACATCAGCTGGACGGAGATACTATATACAGCAGGGTTGTTGAGGCGGTAAACGCGGGTGTGGATGTTCTTATGGAAGATTTGTCATGGAAGGAATGCTACGAGGCCTTGATTAAAGCTATAGAGAACAGAGAGATAGCAATGGAGCGTATAAATGATGCTGTTGCACGAGTTCTAAGGGTTAAGATGGAAATGGGCAAATTTGAAGGTAAGAATACTACAGAACAGGCTTTTATACTCAGAAATTATAAAAGCAAGCAAATTGCGGAGGAAGCGGTCAGGAAATCTCTAGTCCTGCTCAAAAATGAAAATAAGGTATTGCCCTTGGATAAAAGTAAAAAGATAGCAGTAATAGGGCCTGCGGCAGATAATATTGGCGTACAGTGCGGAGGATGGACTAAAACATGGCAGGGTGGTCAGGATGATATTAATAAAGGCCGTTGGATGAGTGGTACGACAATTTTAGATGGCTTTAAAGAAATTGCTAGTCAAAGTGGGGGCACTATTATTACCGAGCCGGATAAATTAAAGGATGCGGATGTTATCGTGTCTGTAATAGGAGAGTATCCATATGCCGAGGGAAAGGGAGACGATGAGAGCCTTAGTCTGGAAAGGGGAACTGTATTGGAGGAAAATGCCGCTGCACTGAAAATTGCATATGAAGCAAAAAAACCGCTTGTTGTTATTCTCGTATCAGGAAGACCAAGAATAATAACTGATGAGATAGATAAGTGGGATGGCTTTGTGGAAGCATGGCTTCCGGGCACAGAGGGAGGAGAGATCGCAAAGGTGCTGTATGACGATTATGAATTTGAAGCCAGACTTCCTGTAACCTGGCCAAGAAATTACAAGCAGCTTCCAATGACGATAAATAATCAGTCTGATGGTTATGAGGCATTGTTTCCTTACGGATATGGTTTAAGCATTAAAAAGTAGGAAAAGTCAATTACGGGATTGGCTTTAGTTATCCACAGCAGTTTAAAGTGCAATATTACTTTATTAACAGACTTATGCACATTATGCACAGACCGATTTGCACACAATACTAACATTGACATAATGCGTAAACACTTGATTTACAGCTTGTTCAGAAATCAGTACATGATTTTCTTCACATATCCACACAGGGAATAAAACAGAAATTTATAAGTTATCAACAGAAAGAAGGCAAGGATTATTAAGATCCCCGCCTTCTGTTGAATTATTTTTTATAGTTCATCATCATTTTCTTCATCCTCGAGTAATGCTGTATCCGGCGATAGTTTTTTCTCAGCATCTTCAATTTTTTCCATATACTCATCAATAATATCCACAGCTTCGGATTTACTGAGAGCTTCAAAATTAATTTCGCTGATATCTTCAGCCAACTGATCTGCAAGTTCCTTAATATATTCAATTTGCTGAGGAGTAGCTACCTCAATCATTGATTTAATGTGATGTTCACATTTTTTGTTAGTACAGCTTCCATTAATTTTTAAAGAACCACATTTACAAAATTCCATAAACAATATCACCCCGCAATTATCGCATTAGTTAAATTATTATTTAAGTAGGTTTTTGGCGGCTGAAACCTATCAGCAAATAATAAACAGATATTATATATAATAATACGTGCTAATGATTTCATTGTAAATATATAATTTCTATTTTTTTATATTTTACTATAGTTAAGTATAGGTTCACAGCTTTTGCCATTATCAGATTTATGGGTTTTCCCTCAGTCCTTAGTCACAGTAACATCTTCTTATGATATTAAACAGATTATTATTGTATATAAGCCGTAATAGCTGACTAAAGTCAAGTATGGTTTCAAGCCTTCGCGGCGATATTAACGTTTTAGGCTGATATCGTTTTAAGGCTGGCTTTTAATAAGGAATAAATCAATTAAATACAAATAATACAATATATTTAATATATCCCGGACTTATTCATTTTATTTTTTTATTGTGCGCTCCAAAAGGCCACCTGCAGACTTATAAATTATAAGCGTAATAAAGGAATTTATTCCTGCCTTCATAATGTTAAAAGGTAATATTGCAGGAACGATAAGCTGCTTAACAGTTTCTATGGGCATATCATAAAATATTGGGTCAATAATTAAATTAAGTACTATCATTATCGCTGTCATTGAGAGGCTTCCCAGAACTAAACCTGTAACAGCCCATTTTAATGTTTTCTTTTTGAAATATATGCCTGATGCTATGCCGACCAGAGCTGATGTGGCGAAAATGTGCATGAAGCATCCTACCCATCCGCTGGCGCTGCTAACTGTCATAGCCTGAATGACTGAGGTTACTGCAGTCAAAAGAATCCCTGAAAGGGGACCAAAAATAAAGCTGCCTATCAGTATCGGAATGTCCCCGGCATCGTATTCCAGAAAGGGCGCCGCGGGAAAGGGAAATCTCAGAGGTGAAACAATGAGAATAATTGAGATTGCAATTAAAATTCCCATTGTTGTAAGCTTTTTGGTACTGTTTTTATTCATACAAAAACCTCCTTAAGGTTGTAAAATAAATGTGCTTATATAAATGAAAGAAGTTCTTTAATATCGTCGGCTGATAGTCTGGTTTCAACTGTTATTGAGCAAAGTTACACAATAAAAAGCCCTGTGGTAAAATAAATCCACAGGGCAACGATAACTCAGTTTAATCGTCAATCTTCTTTCATCCAGACTGTACTGTCGGCCACGGAATCTCACCATGTCTGCTTTCGCTCGCGGGCTAATGCATATAATATGCACATTACCGCCGGTAGGGAATTGCACCCTGCCCCGAAGATACGTAATTTTAAGCACTATATAATAGCGAAATAATAACATAAAAGCAGCTGAAAGTCAATTAATATCGGCGGAGGCTGATTCCGATATTTTGTCCGAGCTGTAATTGGCTTCACTAAGTGAAGATATTTTAAGCAAGTACAAAAATAGATTGATTATTTTGGAAATACCTATTGAGATTCAGCGCTTGGTTGGAAAATAGTGATTATAATTTTAATTTGTACTGTTAGAGCAAAGATATGTGTGTTAAAATTGGGTATGTAATAACAGTATTTTTGGCAATCAAGCAATGACCATACACTTTTTCCTTACTATTTGTGTCGCCGGTGGTATCGGCGAAATGGAGGTTAACTTGAAAAGCTCGAAAGCAGAATTTGTACAAATATAGTGTGTTTTTGAGCAGTGAAGCAGCTATGAGAGAACTTGCATAACCCTGTTTTGCAGGGCTCTCCACAGTTGCTTTCATAATTTTTTGTGCCTTGAGCACAGCGAAAGGAAGGATAGTTAATATGAAGGTAAGAAAGGCAATAATACCAGCCGCAGGGCTTGGGACCAGATTTCTGCCTGCTACAAAGGCTCAGCCCAAGGAAATGATTCCAATTGTGGATAAGCCTACAATACAGTACATTGTTGAAGAGGCCGCTAATGCAGGCATTGAGGACATACTTATAATTTCAGGAAGAAATAAAAGAGCTATCGAGGATCATTTCGATAAATCGTATGAACTTGAAGAAGAACTACATAGAAAAGGAAAACAGGATCTTTTAAGTGAGGTTCAGGGAATATCAAATATTGCAAATATCCATTATATCAGGCAGAAGGAAGCGAAGGGGCTAGGACATGCCATATATTGCGCCAAGTCCTTTATTGGAGATGAGCCTTTTGCAGTAATGCTCGGAGATGATATCGTTGACTCACAAAAGCCATGTATTAAGCAGCTTATGGATGTTTACAACGAATATAAAACAACTATCTTGGGGGTTCAAAAGGTACCTCTTCAGGATGTTACAAAGTATGGTATTATAGCAGGAAATCAGATTGACGAGAGGGTGTACAAGGTAAAGGGGCTTGTTGAAAAGCCGGAGGTAGAGCAGGCACCTTCTAATATTGCGATATTAGGAAGATACATTATTTCACCTCGGATATTTGAATTTCTCGAGTCGGCAGTGCCGGGCAAAAATGGTGAAATATGGCTGACAGATGCACTCGAAAAATTAATGGCAAAAGAAGCTATGTATGCTTTTGACTTCGAAGGCGACAGATATGATGTAGGCGACAGGATAGGCTTTTTGAAGGCAACAGTAGAATTTTCCCTGAAGAGAGAGGACTTGAAAAGTGAATTTGCAGCATTCCTTAAAAATAAAATAGAACAATTGCCTTAATGTATGATTATTGCAAAAGCAAAGCCGGTTAGGAAGTTTTATATGGTTCCTCTAAAGCAGACAGTGTAGATACACGAGACTACTTTGGAGGAATTATTTTATTTCTTGAAGCTCCGGATATTCCTATAAAAAAATACGCCGGCAATGCCGGCGCGGAATAAAAATGAATTCAATGTAGTTTATATAAACAACTGAGGTTGAGAACTTGCTTTTCCATATTTATAAAAAGGAAACCTTGGTGAGACTCTGTGAAGCAGAGTCTCACTGTTTTTTATATCATCTAATTAAAAGAGTTAAATTGATATGTAACGGTATTTCCTTTTGTTTTAACTGTAACAAATTTCGCGGCACTTGTATTTTTATCACTGAAACCTGGACTATCAAAGCCGGCAGTAGAGATATACTTTATTCCGTTCTGCATATGGCTGGCATTTGTTGTACCATAGTAGAATACCCAAACATTCTTGTCAGGATTCTGCTTTTTATAGCTTGCAAGTGTTTCCTTCAAAAGAGCCCCTTCGCTGGCATCGCTGAAGCTGTCAGGGCTTATGGCAAGGAATATAAACAAGTTATTGCCCGTAAAGGAGCTTATCTGGTTTTTGAACCAGAACCATTGATTTGAATCGGTGAGTCTCATGCTGTTTCCCTTAAAGGTTTTGAGCTGTACAAGTCTGTTGCCGTTTTTATCTATTGCTTTATAGCCTGATGTAGTTGATACAAATGGTACTTTAGTGTTTACAGAAAGAGTATCAGCCTTGCCCACAACTGCTGAGGCGCCGAAATTATTTTTTATTTTATTTGCGAGAGAAGTAAGCAGGGTTACTTGTGTTTTGTTTTTCTCTGCATTGTAGATTTGTGACTGTCCAAATACCGAAAAAGTGAAAGAATCTGAGCCTGCTACGGTACGATTTTTATATTCAGGGTCAGCAGGAACAGTGCTGGTTGTTGCTTTTGTTGCAGCAACAGCGGGATATCCGGAATAATACATTGTCAGGTCATCAAAATAGAGTGTGCCGGATGCTTTTGTTTTTGTTGCTTCAACAGCATAAACTTTTGTAATCTTACTTGGAGTGCCAATATCCTCAAGAGAGACCTCGAGATATTTCCACCCTGTCCAGGTTATGCCTTTTGAGAAATATTTATAATAGACATTTCCCTTTTTATCATATACCATTGCACCAATCCAGACCGGTTTTTTAGCGGAACTGTAAACCCACAGCCCCAGCTTTGAAGTAGTGGAATCCAGAGCATAGCCTCCATTAGGGAGGTTTATATAAGCAGCTCTGCTATTCTGGACATCCTTGGTAAAGTCGTAAGTAAGCTTTGCTGAATAGGGTGCTGATTTATAAGAATTTGATGCTTTTGAGTATGTCGCTGTTACAGATCGTGAGGAAAGGTCAAGCTTCATGCTGTCGGATTTAAAATCCTCAATAACCTTTTTCTCACCGGGCTGGGCTATTGATACAGGACAATACGCCGAAACCCCGGCAAGTGCGGCAGAAACATAACCTGTTCCCTTTTCAGCCGCAGTAAAAACATTGGAATCAACGGTTCCTACTTTTCCGGTTACACCCCACTTAATATGAGAAGGATGAATACTGGAGCTAAATCCGTATTTATCAGTTCCCTTAACGGCAAAGGTGGTTGTTTTGCCCGCTTGGGTATTTAATTTAGAGACATTCAGGTCTAATTTAACAGGATTGCTTAGTACATTAATTTTGCAGGTTCCGACAACTGTCTCACCCAAAGTGGCTGTTACAACAGCTTCTCCGGTAGAAGTAGGGAATAGGGTGTTCCCCTTAAAGGTGCCGGTGACCCCTGATACTGACCACTTAATATCATCGGAATTGATATCCACAGGATTCAAATATTTATCAACACCTTTTACAGTGAAGGCCCGGGAGGTATTGACAAAAACATTATTTTCATATGCGGTGACAAGAAGAGAATCTACAGGCCCCTTGGGTGCTATAGAGAAAATACCCAGAGAAGCTGAAACTCCTCTTTCAAACCCGTCCGAAGGGTCATTGATTGTGCTTAGGCTGGTTGTTCCGGCTGTTCTTGCAACCATGGTTGTAGAACCGCCTCCATCAAAGTTTATTGCGTAAGCGCAACCAAGCTCTTTCATATAAGAGGCTAATTCTGCTTGAGTCATTCCTATACTTGTATTTGTACGGCCATCAACAGCAACGACTAAGAGAGTTTTGCCATCGGCAGTAGTGCCTGCGGCAGTTCTTGGCGCTCTTGTTCCGGCAGATGTAGATAAATGAGTGAAATTTGTGACAACATTACCGTCTTTAACCAGAAGGGTGCCTCCTGTAAGAGCCATCTTCATATTATCGGAATCTATATTCAATGTCACATCAAAATCAACGGGATCGCCAATTTTGAAGTTGTCGGTAAGAATCTTCTGCTGACCGAAGGTAGCCATGACAACGTACCCGTCTTTAGGTATGTCTGTTCCCGGCATGTTTTCGCGGAATTCTTTAACAACTCCGTTTTCGACAACCATTTCCATCCATTCGGGGTATGTAGATGTGACACCTGGGGTTTTTTGACCCCACTTGGAATCTACTATGTACATGTTCATATTATAATAACCGGTGTATCTGTTATATGCAGCAATTGCTTTCCGCTCTCCGCTCGGCGTTATTAGTTCGACTTTTGTATTCCAATATGTAAATAAGGCATTGTTCATATCATCCAGAGAAAAGGTTGCTAAATCTGTATTGTTTTTTGTCATTGCCACATCGAATTCACCTGAAGACATAACAGGACCGTATGCATCTCCCGAACTCATATCGAAGAAGCTTCCGTTGACGGCTGCTAGCGCTCCGCTGGCGTTAGCCAGATTTTTAACAGTGGATATCTTGGTAATATTAGTCTTATTGATAAGACTATCCACCTTAACATTTTCATTTGACAAATCTACTCTGAGCACATTGGATTTTATCCATCCGCTGGTAGTAAAGCGGTTATACTTCTCCAAAACCACTCCGGAGGTTATATTCTGCTTTTCTACTGTTTGGTTTATAACCTGCGGTGCGGCAATAGCAGCAGTATTCAAGGATGTCATTAACACAGCCGACAACAATATAAGTGCCAGACTTTTTCTTATGTATTTTTTCATTTAAAAATTACCCCCAACAATATGATTTTAGTAGATCATAAGCAGCTGGTCTACAATTGTAAGTATCTGTAATGCAAAAAAATAAAATTATTAGCCATAAATAATAAACTCATATTTATTCATGCCATCCATCAATCTCAGAGCGTTTGATTGCGCCAAAAAGATTGCTCTTTATATCGCTCTTTTCCTTTTGAAGTTCATGAATCAAATCCTTGATGTACTGGCGTTTTGTGTTTCCATCAAATTTACATGGACTTTTTACAATGGGAAGCTGTCCGGATTTCACAATATCCTTAATTTCACTTTCTTCAGTGTAAATAAGAGGTCTGATTAGGTATAAATCTTTTTTGCTAAGATAGGTTACAGGAGAAAATGTATGTATCCTGCCTTCATAAAAGGTGCTAAGCAATAAAGTTTCAATTGCATCATCTCTATGATGCCCAAGGGCTACCTTATTGCAGCCCAGCCTCTTTGCAGAATTATGTAAAGCGCCTCTCCTAAGATTTGCACACATCGAGCAAGGGTTATGCTCCTGCCGTATTTCAAAAACAATTTTGCCGATTATTGTTTCTTCAATAGTGTAATTAATGCCTATCTGGCGGAAGTATTCCGCAATTGGAGTAAAGTCCTCATTTCCGATACCCATGGTAAGGCTGATTGCTTCAAGCTCAAACTTTTTCGGGAAAAATCTCTGCAGCTGCTGCAAGGCAATAAGCAAAGTCATGCTGTCTTTTCCGCCGCTGACACCTACTGCAATTTTGTCACCTTCTTCTATCATGTTATAGTCTTGAATGGCTCTTCTTACCTGCCCTATAATACGCTGTATATTCATCACTCCTTTCAAAAGCCGAGCCAGAAAATTGATGCCTGCTGTATAAATTGTACAATCCGGATATCCGAATATATTAAAACAAAATATTATAATTAAAATATAGCTTTTTTTTATTATAGAAAAACTGCAATAATGTATCAAGTCATATAAGATTTCAATTGTGTTACATATACATGGCAAAAATGAAATGTAAGAAAATGGGAGTTGGTTTCTCTACGTTTCGGCAGTGCTGCTGAAATTGTTGAGAGGATGCTTTAGCTGATAGTTGAGTCTAGTAATAAATGGATGAAAATCAAAGAATTATAAAGAAATTTAAAGATAAATTTAAAATTAAATACAAAATAAAGATTGCTAATATATTAAGGCTATAGTACAATACATTTGCACTTGCGGTTTCTAGGCTCAAAGGAGTACAATTATTGAAGAATAGCAAGTAATATCTTAACGGGGTGTAGCGCA
The DNA here is from genome assembly GCF_003208175.1 of Ruminiclostridium sufflavum DSM 19573. GTDB lineage: Bacteria > Bacillota > Clostridia > Acetivibrionales > DSM-1351 > Ruminiclostridium > Ruminiclostridium sufflavum. The sequence continues at coordinate 33,658 of NZ_QKMR01000013.1, forward strand.
ATTGGCAGCGCGCTTGGTTTGGGACCAAGATGCTGGAGGTTCAAGTCCTCTCACTCCGACCAGATTTGTCCAAAAAGCCTGATTTTATCAGGCTTTTTGGTATTTAAACGAGAAAAAGAACACTGGATTTGAAGTGAAATTTTCAAATCCGGTGTTCTTTTGAATTTTGTACGAAAATAAGGAGAATTATTTCTGCTTCCGGTAATTATAGAAGGCAAGTATTCTGTCTGATAGGATATGGGCTACGATAAAAAAATTTGATACATCTTACCTAATATTATATAATATATGACAGTTGAATAAAGCTCTTTGATGGAGTAAATAAATGAGAAATTTTTTAAAAGCGTTAGGATTGAGTGTCCTTGAAGCTATAATTACAATTGTCATATTGGCAGCCATAGTGAGATTGAAGCTTCCTATGACGGGAATTTATATTGTTTTTGGTATTACCGCCGTTTTATTTCCTCTGATATTGCTTTTGCTTTACAGAAGATTTTGCGATCGGGAAACTTTGATTGTTGTACCGGTGAGCCTGATTCTTTCAGCGATTTATTCTCTTGGTGTTTCCCTATACAGCTATTATGGCAGCAGCAGCTTTTCCAATATGTTTCAAGGCTTAATGTACTTTATATACTTTTTGCCATCAGTTGTTTATTGCGGAGTTTGTTGGGTAATATTTGCCATAATGGCAAGAATATCAAGAGGCGTTCGAAGATAGGCGAATTTTGGTTGGAAAATTCAAGCAATAGACCTATGGCGGCAAGACGATGAAAATCGTTTTTAGCCGATAAAAGTTTATAATTAACAAAGGAGAAGAGGTTCTATGAATACCAGCGGCAACAGCATAGGTTTTTTGGATTCTGGATTCGGTGGGATTACAGTTCTTTCTGAAGCCCTTAAGCAGCTTCCCAATGAAAATTATCTGTATTATGCGGATATTGAGCATGTTCCATATGGTACTAAGACCAAGGGAGAAGTTCGGTCCTATATATTTGAAGCGGTGGAGTTTTTGGTAAGGCAGGGAATAAAGGCACTTGTTGTGGCATGTAATACTGCCACAAGTATTGCGGTCAGGGACCTTCGCAGTATGTATCCTTTTCCTATAGTAGGTATGGAGCCGGCAGTAAAGCCGGCAGTTCAGAACGGCAACGGTAAAAGAGTACTTGTTTTGGCAACGCCCTTGACTTTACGTGAGGAGAAATTTCATAACTTGGTTCAAAGAGTGGATACGGAGCATGTTGTTGACTATCTTGCATTTCCTGAATTGGTTGAGCTGGCTGAGCAGATGGTTTTTGACCATGATAAGGTTATTCCTGTAATAAAAAATAAATTATCAGCTTATGATATCAGCAGTTATAAAACATTCGTCTTAGGATGCACGCACTTTCCATTATACAAGAAGGTATTTAAGGAGGTACTTCCTGAATATATTGATATTATAGACGGGAGTTCAGGAACAGTTAAATATTTAAATCATTTGCTTGAGGAGAAAAATATTCTGAATACTCAGAAGGACAGTGGCAAAATAAAGTATTTTGATTCAGGAAAGCCTGTAGACAACCCACAAAGGTTAAATATATTTAACAGAATTATAACAGAGCTCTGATAGGAAGGTTAAAGCTTAATATATATTTGGAAAAATTAAATTTTTAGAATTCTGTAACATGTAATAACCCGTTGACATAAAATGTATTGTATCAAAATACTAGTTTATGATTCGGAAGGAGCGGGGGATTATGTCAGATGAACATTGCTGTTATGGCGAGGGCCTTTCACTAAACGGTGACCTTGTTTGTGCGATGAAAAAATATATTGGCCAGACAGTTACTATATTTACAACCAGCGGAGGTATGTCAGGATGCGGATTTACAGGGGTGCTTCTGGGGGTAAATGAATGTTTTGTAAAATTAATTACTCAGATAGGTCCTGCACCCGGCTGTGCTATTGGAAATGCATGTAGCGGAACGCCATATGCAAGCGGGATGGGCTGCATGGGAGGAAATTCAAATATGAATAACGGAAATCCTATAGGAACAGTAGGGTCTGTCACTGATATTCCTGTGTGCAGTATCGCATGCTTTACTCACAGTGCGATTTAGCAATACGCCTGTAAGGATTCTTTTCATCAACCAGAACAGGTGCAAATTATAAATATTATAATAAATTGGAAAAAGCTAGAGCCTCGAATAATAGAAGGCTTTAGCTTTTTTTGGCATAATAAAATGTCGGTTTGTTAACTTTTGTCGTTTGCTATTATTAACTTTTATTAGTATAATTTATTCATAAAAAAGGGAAAAGTATGATTTATGTAGAATTATTTGTATAAAATGAATGTGAGCAGCTTTACTTTTCTTTATTAAATGACTATACCGGGAGTTGATGCAATGATTAAAAAAGAAATGATAGCATTATTACTTGCTGGAGGGCAGGGCAGCAGATTAGGTGTTCTCACAAAAAGTGTGGCAAAGCCGGCTGTCCTTTACGGTGGTAAATATAGAATAATTGATTTTTCGTTAAGTAACTGTATAAATTCTGGAATTGATACTGTTGGAGTATTGACACAGTACCAGCCGCTAAAGCTTAATTCGCACATTGGAATAGGCAAGCCTTGGGATATGGATAGAATAGACGGGGGAGTAACAATACTGTCTCCCTACTTGAAAGCTGAAAGCGGTGAATGGTTCAAGGGAACTGCCAATGCTGTTTTTCAGAATATTCATTATATAGACAGGTATTCTCCTGAGTATGTCATTATTTTATCCGGGGATCATATCTACAAAATGGACTATTCAAAGATGCTGGATTTTCATAAGGAGAATAATGCCGATGCTACTATATCGGTTATAAATGTACCCTATGAAGAAGCCAGCCGATACGGTATCATGAATTGCCATGAGAACGGAAATATTTATGAGTTTGAGGAAAAGCCTAAAAATCCCAAGAGTACTCTTGCCTCAATGGGGGTGTACATATTTAATTGGAAAACACTCAGAGAGTACTTAATAAAGGATGATGAATGCCCAGACTCTGAAAGTGACTTTGGCAAGAATATTATTCCTGCAATGCTTAATGACGGTAAAAGCATGTGGGCATACCAATTTGAAGGCTATTGGAGGGATGTCGGTACAATTCAGGCGTTTTGGGAATCTAATATGGATCTGGTAGGTCGAATTCCTCCATTCAATTTATTTGATGCAGAATGGAAGATATACACACCCAATCCGGTAAAACCGGCGCATTACATAGGTTCTACAGCTTGTGTCAAGAAGTCTATGATTGCTGAAGGCTGTACGATATATGGTACAGTGATAAACTCAATACTGTTTCCCGGAGTTGTTGTTGAAGAGGATGTTGTTATTGAAGATTCCATAATAATGTCCAACTCAAAAATAAGCAGGAATACTTCGATTAAGAAATGTATTATAAGTGAATTTGTTGCAGTTGGAGCAGATTCAAAGCTTGGTGAAGGTGAGGATATACAAAATGAGTATAAGCCCGGGATATATAATTCGGGTATAACGGTTGTCGGGGAAGAAGCCAATATACCTGACGGAGTAATTATAGGCAAAAATGTAATGATAGATGCAGGTGTGAGTTCAGAAGACTTTGATTCACTAAATATTGTATCAGGAAAAAGCGTATTCAAAGGTGGTGTTACTGAATGAAAAATGTAATGGGAATAATATTATCAGGTGGAAGAAGCACAAAGCTTAAAGAGCTTTCAACAATGAGATCCAGTCCTGCAGTTCCTGTTGGAGGTAAATACAGAGCTATAGATTTTGTATTATCAAACATGGTGAATTCAGGTATTACAAATGTAGGAGTAATAACTCAATACAGCTTCAGATCCATGATGGATCACTTGGGTTCGGGTAAAGAATGGGATTTGGATAGAAAAACTGACGGATTATTTATTTTTCCTCCATTTCTTTCAGATGACAATTCCGGCTGGTATAGGGGAACAGCTGACTCAATGTACAATAATTTAACTTTTTTGAAAAGAAGTAATGAAGAGTATGTGCTTATTTCACAGGGGAACTGTATATATACCACAACCTTTGACGATATGCTGAGGCAGCACAAGGAGACAGAGGCTGATATAACTATTGCATACAGGGAGATGAATGATATTCCAATAGATGAAGTATCCAATATGGGTATTTTGCAGGTGGATTCAGAGCAGAGGGTTATAGACTTTCAGGAAAAGCCCATACATCCTAATTCCTTGTTTGGATCTTTGGGGACTTATATTATTAAAAGAGAATTGCTTATATCCTTATTGGAAGAGTGTGTTGCACACGGTTATTATGACTTTGTTTTGGATATAATAGTCAAAATGCTGCACAAGCTGAAAATATGCGGGTATAAATTTAATGGCTATTGGAGAAGCATATCTTCGGTTCAAATGTATTACAGATGTAATATGGAGCTTTTGAGACCTGATGTGAGTAATGAGCTGCTGGGCTCCTCCAAGGTATATACAAAGGTAAAGGATGAAGCTCCGGCTAAGTTCAATGAAGAGGCAGAGGTTAGAAATTCAATAGTTGCAGATGGATGTATTATTGAGGGAACGGTTGAAAACAGTGTTTTGTTCAGAGGTGTTACTGTAAAAAAGGGCGCGGTTGTTAAGGATAGTATAGTTATGCAGGAAAGTATCGTGGAAGAAAATTCTGCATTAAGCCATGCCATATTAGACAAGAATGTTATTCTTACAAAGGGCAGATGCTTGAAAGGCGAGGAAACCTGGCCCATTATAATAGGGAAAAATGTAATGGTATAGAATAAAATTCTATAAAAGCATAAATAAATTAAATTTGACCTGCAATAGTTGATTTTGTACGTATGCTATTCATTGCATAAAAATTATTAGGTTTTGAGATAGTATAATCGATAACAAGTCAGAATTATTTGTTAATTTGCAAGGCTCAAGATTTGCTGATTTATAGTATTCCTGCAAGCATAAGGATAATAAGGGAATAGACAAATCAACCGGTACGAGAAGCGATTCGTTCTGAAAGCTTCCGAAATATTTTTATTAATCAATTTAATACAAGGGAAACCACTTGAAGTGCATATTATTTCGAGTGGTTTTTTTATATGCGAAAGGCTGTAATATTTAAGAAATTAAGTTTACCATAATGAACCTGCATGTGCAAAAAAGTCCATTACACAAGGGTTACAAGTAGTTTACAACTTCTATATTATGTTGACTACTTAAAAAGCCCGGTGATATAATTACTCATGTAATCAAGGTGTTACAAAGAAACATCTTGATCTCTAATTCCTAACACTGAGGAAAAATCATGACCTTTCTCCTCAGTAAAAATTAACGGTCAGTAAAAAACCTAAGGGGGATATTAAATGAGAAATTTTAAGAAGATTTCTGCTGTTGCGGTTGCTCTTGCAATGACAGTAACCAGTATGGTTCCGGCATTCGCAGACACAATAACTCCGGCAAACGGCGACAAGGCAATTGTTCTTAACACATTGGACTTGTATGCAGGAATAAGCACTGATACCTTTGATCCGGCTCTTGAAGCAGGATTGACAAGAGGACAGGGAGCAATACTGTTAACAAAGCTGTTTAACATGGACGATGCTGCAATGGCAATGACTGACGCTCAGGCGAACGCAGTGCTGAAGAATTTCAAGGATGCGGCAACAGTATCAACATCAGCAAAAAAGAGACTGGCATATCTGGTAGAACAGGGAATAATGTCAGGCTCAGTTGAAGCAAACGGCTTGTACCTTAATGACGGAGAAAATCTTAAGGGCGGACAGTTTGCAACATTAATACTCAAGCAGATGGGCTTTGACGTTGAACACTGGTATGATGCAATAGACCAGCTGTCAGAGGTTGAAGGCGCGGAAGGGATTGCGGCATATCTTGCATATGAAAAGCAAGGACTTCTCAGAGACCATGCGGTAGGAATCATGTATGGGGCTCTAAAAGCAGAGTATGAAAACGGATTGGCAACTATTATCGAAAAGATAGTGGAATCAAAGCCTGAAATCAAAGAAGCTGCGGAAAAGGCAGGCTTGATAGCTGCTCCTGTTACAGCAGAGGTAGCTGTTGAATCAATAAAGGCCTTGAACACAAAGCAGATAGAGGTTGTATTTAACCAGGCCATGAATGAAGATTCAGCTGAAAATGAGAACTTCTATAAGATATACAACAACGGTTCCACCTCAGCAATGACTCTCGGTGCTGACAGTGCAGTATTGGGTGCTGACGGGAAAACAGTTACTATTACGCTTGACAATGCTGTTACAGACAAGCTGACAAACTCAAGCAAAGCAAAGGTAGTAGTAAATAAGGATATAAAAGCGGCAAACGGCAAAAAGCTTGCCAAGGAAATAACAATCAGTGATATAGCAGTAGAGGACGGAATCATTCCAAGTGTTGTAAAAGCAGAGGCTACAGGGGAATACAATATTAAGCTGACCTTCTCAGAGCCTGTATACGGCGGATCAGCCGCAGCTCTTAGCAACTCAAACTTCAAGGTAATGAGCGGAACATATCAATATTATGTTCAGAAGGCGGAATTAAACAACAATGTTATAAACTTAACTCTGGGAACCAAGCTGATTGAAGGTCCTGTTGTTGTTACAGTAAATGAAGCCGGAGTTACCGCAGAGGGAGCAATAAGAGACTATGCAGACTACAAGGTATTCAAGAGCAACACAACCTTTGATTATGTAAAGGACACTTCAGTAGCAGTTGTTACAGTAAGTGAAGCTAAGCCGACATCTGTTAAGCTGTCCTTCTCAAAGCCGGTTAAGGGAACAGATATCAAGCTGTATCACTCTGTAAAAGGTGCGGCGGCATATCTTTCAACAGCTAGTACAAACGGCAAGTACGTTGATTCAATAACCTTCACATATGCAGACGCTTCAAGAGTGCCTGCGGGAAATGTTAAGTTCTTCTTGGTAAACAGTGATGACGAGGACAGCTACAAGCTGGTAGACGGATACGGAGTCAAGGTTCCGGATCAGACTCTTACAGCAGAGGTTGTAGTTGATGTAACCGCACCTTCACTTTCAAGCTCCAGCTTTGATACAAACAAGTATGTTACCCTAACATTTGATGAAGAGCTTGATAAAAGTGAAGCAGAGGATGAAGAGAACTATACGTTCAAGAAGGTATCAGACGGAGACACAGTATATTTCAACGCAGAATATGAAAATGCTGCTGATGATGAATATACAGTAAGATTAACACCAACCTCTTATTTGGAAGACAACACAGAGTATGAGGTAACTGTATTGAAAGCTGAAGACGAATCAGGAAATGAAACAGATAAAAATATTGTCTACACTTTTACAACCGGTGATAATACAACTCCCTATGTAAAGGACGGTACAGGTGACGATGCAGGAAATGATACAAGCTGCTATGCGGTAAATGCAGACGGCAAGATTTATATCACCTTCAGTGAAGCAATGAATGAAGCTCAGATGCTTGACCTGGACAACTATATGGTTGACATCAAAAACGGCAAAGGCTTTGTTGCACTTGACAGTGATGTTGATAAGATAACAAAGATATCTGACAGAAAGATTCTTATTGATTTGGATGCTAAAATTGCAGAAGGCGTTACTCCTGATGTAAAGGTCGCACCAATCATGGACTTGGCAGGAAAGAGAATAAACGGTTCAGTTGATTCAAGTATAGTTGCAAATATAGGCGTTGAGGCAGTAAAGGTTACAAGCGCCGAATTAATCAGCAAGAACAAGGTTAAGGTAACCTTCAATACTCAGTTAAGCGCATTCAGCAACACAGATATCGTATTTACAGGTGTTACAGAAGGAGCAATCAGAACACAGTCCGTAGAGTCAATGGTAACCAATGATGACGGAAATACAGAAATAATCTTAATCCTTGACAAGGACTTAGAGACAAACGTTAAGTATGAAGGAGCGGCTGTAACAGCGAAAACTGCAGCAGATACAGAATCAGAATCCATTTCGGGTACAGTATTGGGTGCAAATCAGCAGAATATCGCAATTGAGGATAAAACAGCTCCTGAAATAGTAACCTTTGACCATGACGCAAACAGCAATACCGACAAGGTTGCATCAGTCAAGCTGGATGCAGGAACGCCTTTATATGAAGCGAACAACAAGGTTGATAAAGGAACAGAAGGAACAATATCAATCAAGTTCAGTGAAGCAATCAAGACAGCTACTCTGTCAACACTGACATTCAATGTTAAAGGCTACACTGTGACAGGAATATCGAATGCAGACGATGCAAGCGTGGTAGTATTAAGCGTGAAGGCAGATGCAAACAATACGGCGAAGAGAACCTCTGTAACTCAGGTATTCAATATTACAGATGACGCAGGAAATGTATTTGCATCAGGTTCAACATGGACAGTAAGATAAATAATACCGGTAAAAAATAATTAAAACAATAAAACAATATAGTATGAATGCAGCAAAGCAGGCGTGTTTAGCACAGCCTGCTTTGTTGCAGTTCTATTACAAATTCTTTACACTTAAAAAGGGCTTGTTGACTGCGAAAAATACGGGTGATATAATAACTAATGAATCAAGATAGGTAAATTTAGCCAAAGCCTTTCTGCTGAAGATACTGATTCTTGAAAAGTTGGTTTTACGAGTTGGGCTATACGTGGGATGAGGCGTAGCCTGCTCTGGATTTACATAGCCCACCCGATACAAAATACACAAGGAGGATTTGAGAACATGAGAAATCTCAGAAAGTTAACCGCGGCTATCTTAGCAGTAGCTTTAGTGCTTACTTCTATGACTGCTGTATTCGCAGCTGATGCCACAGCTACAGTAGCAAATGCTGATAAGGCTGCAACATTAAAAGATCTTGGTCTTTATGCAGGTCAAGATGAAAAAGATCCTGCAGTAGGTTTGGAAAATGCATTGACTACACAGGATTCATTAATATTTTTAGCAAAATTATTCGGATACTATGATACTGCAAGTGCTTTATCAGATGACGAAGTATCTGAAGGATTAGCTAAATTTGATGATGCTGCAAGTATTTCAGATTATGCAAAGAATGTAGTTGCATACTCAGCAGTAAATGGTATTTTAAGCGGTTCAACAAAGGATGGAAAATTCTTTGTAGGCGCTAAGGATACTGTTACAGCTGCAAGATTCGCTACATTTATGCTTAAGCAAATGGGATACAAGGTTGCAGATTACAAGGTATCAGTTGCTGAGCTCGCAGAAACAGAAGGAAGCAAGGTTTCAGCTACTATAACCGGAGATTTAACAAGAGATGATGCAGTTGGTATGATGTATGGTGTTCTTACTGCTGAAAAGGCAAGCGGAACAACAGTTATCACTGACATCGTTGGTGACAATGCTGAGTTGAAGGCTAAAGCTGAAAAGTTAGGTTTGATAGCAGCACCTGTTACTGAAGACTTGGAAGTTGTATCAGTAAAAGCTTTAAATAATAAGCAGCTAGAAGTTGTATTCAACCAGGAAATGGATGAAGATTCAGCTGAGGATAAGGATTCCTATACAATCAAAGATAAGGGCGAAACTGAAAAAACTCTTACTGAAGACAGCTGTGTATTAGGTGATGACAAGAAGACGGTTACTATAACTTTGGATAACGCTGTATTAGATTGCTTGACAAATGCAAGTAAAGCAAAGGTTATAATTGACAAAGACATTAAAGCAGTTAATGAAAAAACATTAGGTGCAGATAAAGAAGTTGAAATAGAAGTACAGGATGGATTATTACCTACAGTTAAAGAGGTTAAAGCAACTGGTGAGAAGAATATAAAAATTACTTTTTCAGAGCCAGTTTATGAAGGTCTCTTGGATAGCAAAACATTAACAAATGGGAATTTTGCAGTTAAGAGCGGAACATATACATATTATGTTCAGAAGGCTGAATTAAGTTTGGATGTTATCAACTTGGAAGTTGGAACTAAGTTAATAGAGGGACCGGTTACTGTTACAGTAAATGATCGTGGTCTTAACGAGACTAACTCAATACAGGATTATGCTGGGTATAAAGTATTTAAGGGCGAACATACATTTAACTACGTGAAAGATACTTCCGTATCTGTTGTTACTGTAAAAGAAGCTAAGCCATACTCAGTTAAACTAGGATTCTCAAAGCCAGTTAAAGCTGCAGATCTTCGTTTGTTCCATTCAACAAAGAATGCTGCAAACTACCAATCTAATGTAGTAAGCACTGAAAGTAAATATGTTGATGAAATTGAATTTAAATTTGATACTAAAAATCCTGTACCAGCTGGAAATATTAACCTATACCTAGTGAATAGTGATACTGATTCTAATAAGCTTATTGACGGGTATGGAATTAAGGTTCCAGATCAAACACTTACAGCTACTGTAGTTGTAGACGTAACTGGTCCTACAGTTTCATCAAAAAATGTTGATAAGAATTTATCAGTTAAATTAACTTTCAATGAAGAGTTGAAAGAAGAAACTGTTAAGAAATCAGCAAACTATACATTCAAATCAGTAAAGGATGGTAAAACAGTTTACTTTACAATTGAATATCCTGTAGATAACAATAAGAAAGTTGTTAAGCTGAATGTACCAGGGAAATTAGATGATAATACTGAATATGAAGTAGTTGTTAAAAAGGCAATAGAAGATGCTGTAGGAAATAAAATGGAAAATGATTATGTAACAACATTTACTACTGGTGATAATACAGCACCTGAAATAAAAGCAGAAGATTGTTATGTTGTTCAAGCTGATGGAAAGATTTATCTAAAATTCAGCGAGCCAATGAATGAAGCTCAGATGCTAGACAAGGCAAACTATATGGTTAAACAAAAAAATGGTGCTGCATGGCGTGATTTGAGTGATGATGATAAGATAAGCAAGATATCAGATAAAATAGTTCTTTTAGACTTATATGGAAAAACTAAAGCAGATGAAGAAGTTATAGATCCTGATGTTAAAATTGCTCCAATTATGGATTTAGCAAACAAGAGATTGTTTGGAAAAGTTGATTCTGTTCTATTGGAAAAAATCGGTGTAGAAGCAGTAAACTTTAAGTCTGCAGAATTGATTGAAGCAAATAAAATTAAACTTGTATTTAACACAAAGTTAGACACATTTAGTAATCCTGATATTGAGATAGGTTTAGATGGTGCTGTTACTACTACTTCTGGTGCTGTCAGAATAGCTTCAGTAGAATCACAAACTGTTAATGATGATGGGAATACAGAGATAGTATTTGTTCTTGATAAGGATGTTAATACTGATGCTACCTTTACTGATGACCTTAAGGTGAAAGTACCAGTAGCATTAAAGTCAAACAAGGATAAAACAGCATCTAAATCAACTTCTGGTACTCTATTAGGTAAGGACTTAACAATAGCTGTTGAAGACAAAACTGCACCAGAGATATCAAAGATTAAATTCAAGGGCGACGATGATGAAACTCCTGAGGTTGTTATCTACAGTTATAAAGATAAAAATAATAACGATATTGACCCAACAGACAATTATGATAAGTTAGATAAGGATTCCACTGCTTTAGTATCAATTACTTTCACTGAAGATATGGATTATGCTTCAATGTCAAAGCTTTCATTTACAGTTGATGGATACACTATAAAAGAAATTACAAAAGCTGCTGGTAACAAGTTTGTTTTGTCAATAAAAGCTAAAGAAGACAATACTCCAGCTAGAACATCTGTAACTCAAGTTTATAATGTTTCTGATTCGGAAGGTAATGTACTTGCTTCAGGTTCAACATGGACAATAAGAGATATAGCTGATAAGTAAAATAATAACAAGGCAGTCTTATTTATCAAAAAAAGCTGAGACTTTTGTCTCAGCTTTTTTATATAAAATTTATAAAAAATATGATATTATTAAAACAAATGATAAAATCTTACGTATATAATTTAAGGAGGGTTCATCATGTACATAAGAAAAATAACGGCAATATTAGTTTCGGTAAGTATTATGTTGTCAAGCACAGCTGCAATATTTGCTCAGGATACTTCTGATTTACAGCTGACAGCTGACAGGCTGAATAAGATAGGTGTAATTGCAGGAGACGGAAATGGAAATTATAATCTTGACGGGAGCTTAAAAAGAACCGAAGCATCAACCTTTATAACAAAGCTCATGGGTAAGGATGCGTATGTTAAGGAAAATAAAGATAGCCTTGTAAAAACGGTATTCAGTGATGTAAAGGAAACAGACTGGTTCGCGCCGTATGTAGGCTTTTGCTATATTAATGATATTATTGACGGATATGACGGTAAATTTGGTTCGAAAGATAACCTTACCGAGCAAGCATTCCTTGTAATGCTTCTAAAGCTATTAAAATACACAGGAACAGATGATATTAAGTGGAATGACAATGTATTTAAAACGGCGTACGATGCAGGGCTTGTAACTGAACAGGCATATCTGACGAAGACAAAAGATGACGGCATGGTGTATACCAGGGGACAGGCAGTCCTTGTAATGTATAGGGCACTAAGTATAAAACTTAAAGGAGATAATAAAACACTACTTCAAACCTTAATTGAAAACGGAGCAATTAACAGAGACATTGCTTTAGCTTCAGGCATACTCAACGACACGATACAAACAAAAATTCAGGAAATAGTGCCTTTAAACGGAAGAAAAATAATTATTAAGTTTAATGAAACAATTAATTCAATCGATGCAAAGAACATAAGAATTTATGAGGAAAATAATGAAAATAATAATTTGGCAGTATCCATTGTGTCTCATTCGGGTACTCAGCTTGAAATAGAGACCAATACTCAGCTGCCTGATAGAATATATAAGGTTGAGGTGACAGATGCCGAAGATCTTGAAGGAAATATATCAGGAATATTGACAGCGACTTTTAACGGGTACACTGTTACTTCTATTGAATCAGATTTGTTTAAAATCAGTAAGGCTGAGCAAATAGGGAAGAATGAAATCTATGTATATTTTACACAGCCCATAAATGAGAATGTTGAATTCGCTCCTTATTATGAGCTATATGAAAATGGCGAGCTGTATGCAAATGGAGACTTACTCACTATAAGCTTTGCCGGCGGAGAAAATGTAGCATCTGTTATTTTAAAGGGTAAAAGCTTTTCAGCGAATAAGGAATATACGCTAAAAATATCCGGGCAGCTTGTAGGTGCTTACGGCACTACTTTAGGTGACGGAGAAGGGGATAGCTATTCCTTTATTGGAAAGGATATGCCTGCGTCTTCCCTTGTATTAGAGAAAATAACTGCGATAACCGGCAGAAGCATACAGCTTGATTTCAATAGGCAGATTCATCCTCTGAGGGCTGAGCAGGTATACAGCTATAGTGTTTCAAACAGCAAGAAAAATCCTATAGAAGTGGAAAAGGCAGAATTGATAAGTGATAATGTTTCAAACGGTAAAAGCGTTGTATTAACCTTGAAAACAGCTTTTGATGTAAATGAGACTTATAATATTATGATTAATTGTATTCAGGACTCAACCAAGCAGTATTCAATTGAAGAAAAAGCATATAGCTTTAGTGGATACTACTCAATTGCGGAAAAGCTAGCTATTAAAGCTGTTAAAATAATTGACTCCGGAACAGTAAATGTTATATTTAACAAGGCAATAGATTACAATTCGGGATTAAATGTAATTAACTACCAAATTCGCAATATGGGGGATAAGACAGTTAGAATTCCGGGAGGAGTAAGATTTTTAAATGTGGATCAGACAAGTATACAATTATTTTTAAAAAGAGAAGATTATTTCGTGAATAATACACCCTTTGATATTGAGGTACTAGGTAGTATGAAAGACTATACTGGAGTCAGTGTAATAAATACTATCAGTCAAACAGTATTTGTTGATAAGGTGGATGAAACAAAATTAAAAATTAACGAGGCAAAAATAGTCGGAAAAGACACAGTCAAGGTAACCTTTAATAAGGAAATTTCAACCGAAATGGCAAATCTGAAGCCTCAGAATTACAGTATAGAGTATATTGAGCAGGGTAAGTTTTACAAAAAGGTACCTATTGCTATTACATATTTTGACGACAGAAGCATAGTTTTCAGATTTAACAGTTTGGAGGCTGATAAGGAATATATCTTTGCTTATGGTATGGTTATGGACTATGCAGGGAATGTGGTAACAGGCAGCGATGAGGACAAGGCAGAAATAGTAATAGGAAAGTAATGCTGATAAAAATCTTATAAAGTGTAAGGATAATTATTTTCAGCTAAAACGATACTTTAGTTTTGCTAAAATTTTCAAATTGTGCAACGAATGTTAAGCCTCTTAAGAAAAGGAATAAAGTAATAAAAATAAGTTTGTAATATACCAGAGAATATAAGTGGTTTTTATAGTAAGACAGGTAATTCAAGCGGGAGAGGATTCAGCGAATACAGGTGTATCCTCTTCCGTTAATAATATAAAATTAAACAATAGCATCAACAAAAAAATATGCAAGTAAGGAGGAATGCAAAGCATATGCTGAGAAGGAAGCTGGCAGTAATGCTGTTAATCTCTGCAGTGGCAGCAAATTTATTTAATCCGGTATTTGCGGATGTACAGGAAGAAAAAGCGGAGCCGGTTGTATTGTCTCTTGAGTTAGCTCAGGAAAAAGCAGTTCAAAATGAAAATAGTATTATTCAGACAAATCGAAGCATTCAAAATTTAATAAAAGGGAATAAGTATAATGCTAGTAAAGATGACTTTTTTAATTCGGATGCAATAAAGGCTATTGATGATTTATACACCAGACTGAAAAACGGAAGCTCAATGGATAGTACGGAATTTGCCAAGCTTTATGTTTTATATACAATGTATGGAGATACATCATATTTTATCGGAAAGGAAGATATAACTAAATATATGAATCCCGGCAAGTTTCCTCACTATTCTATGTGGGCGAATGTAATGAAGTTGAGTCTGGGTAATCGAATGACAGAGACTGGATTGAAGGACAAAACCGGGCAGTTGTATGATAATATTTTATCTGCAAGGGGTAAATTTGATATATTGAATACAACCGTTGAATTTCAGGAAAAAACATATAAGCAGCAAAAAATACGATATAATCTCGGGGAATTATCCAAGGCATCAATCGAGGAGGCATATAAGCAATTACAGATAAAAAAGCTGGAAGCAAGGAAGTTATCCCGTACGATTGATAATCTGGAAATAGATTTAAAAAGGTTGACAGGCTTGCCTATCAGCAGTAACTTGGTTTTAAAAGATTACAGTAAGGATACTATAGAAGTATTTGAGCCTTATGATACATATTTAAACAGCGCATTGATTAACAGAAATGAAATATTAATGGCAAAGATAGATTATTGGGTGGCTAAGAATGATTTTAATATTGCAAATGAGGCATTTTCCAATAATCCGTGGAATGTAAAGGCTATATTAAATAAAAGTCTGACTGAGCAAAAAATAAATGAGGCAGAGCTTTCAATTAGTGCCGGAAAAGAAGCTGTTTTACAAAGCATCAATTATTCATATATTGATGTGAAATACAAAAAAGAAAAAATGGATACATGCAAGGAAGATTTAAATTTTGCAAATGAGCAGTATAAAATTGCTGTAGAAAAGTATGAAAAGCAGTTAATAACTGAGACTGAGAAGACTAGTGAGGAAATTAATTCATTATCAGCGTTATCAGCTTATAATGATTCAGTCAGAATATATAATTCTGCGGTGAGAAACCTAAGGCAGGTATCAAAATTAGGGATAGGCTTACAATATTAAAAATTTTATGAAAGGATGAAAAAATGAAAAATAAAATAAAAACAGGATTGGCAATATTATTGGCAATTGCGATAACATTTCAATATTCATCTGTTTTTGCCGTGGAAACAAAAGACATAGCTGAGTTTAATCTGAAGACAGCAATAGACACGGCATTAACAAACAGCAGCAGTTTGAAGCTATATGACGATAAGATAAAAAATGCAGCTGATATTTGTATTCGTTATAATGAACTAGCAATTGTTTCTTCAAATGCGTCGCCCTTAACTAATGAACAATTGCAGATGACTACTGATCTCTATTTCATAGAGAAAAAGAAAACTGAAGAGCTCTATCCTGCACAAAAGGAGAACGATTTAAGAAATCTGAGATATGAAAAGGAAAACAAGATTATAGACATAAAGCTGGATGTGACAGAGAATTACTTTACGCTGCTTTCTCTGGAGAAACAAATAAGCTGCCAGAATGAGCTGATAAAAAGGCTGGAGGAAGATCTGGAGGTAAAGAAAAGCGATGTGAAGTTGGGCAGAAGTGTGCAAAGTGTTGTTACCGAGATTGAATTAAGCATAAAAAAGGCAGGCAGTGAGCTTGTTCAACTCAACAGGGAAGAAGAAAAATCAAAAATGGCGCTCAATTCCTTATTAGGAAGACAAATTACAGATGATATAGAAATCATAGATATAGAAGTTCCTGAAGTAAATTATGATGAGATAGATATCAAAGCTGTCATTGAGGACAGACAAAAAAATAATAATAAAATTAAAGATATTAGGTTTCAGATTGAACAGGCTAAGCTCGAAGCTGAAATTGTAGAAGACAATACAAGCAGGGAGGATCCCGTTGAACTGGATGCCTTAAAGGATACGCAGCTGGAGCAGGAGTATGCCTTGAAGGATGAAATGATAAGCATTGAGAAATATATTTATCAGGAAAATAACACTATATTAAATTTGAAGGATGAAATAGAAATTAAAGAATTGAATAAAGAAATATGTGATAAAAATCTTGAAATAGCACAGCAAAAATTAAAGCTTGGTCTTTTGAGCGGATCTGCCATAAATACTGTAATTAATGCTGCAGAGCAGGCTAATATTGATTATATGATGGCAAAGCTGGACTATTATCTGGAAGTACAGAAGTTTAATGCGTATATGGAAAAGCAGTAAGAAAAAACAAATGAGTTTAAATAGAGAAATATTTAAAAAGTCGACATAGTATTTGACAGTAAGTACAAGTTCTTTACACTGTAAAATACCAGAAAGAAAATTGTTAACTTTTAAAATTTGTTTTTGTAGACCTTAAGAGCTAAAAATGACTATCGACCGACGGGCTTGCAGTTTTTCGGACTATAGTCATTTTTGTTGCTTCAAAATGATTACCAGTATGGATAGCAGTAATGTATAGAAGAAAAGTTAATTAGTGTATTTCCTTCATATATAGCCTGTTAGATGCAAAGCCTATTCCTAAAATAATCCAGAATATAGGGCTGACATTTATATTGCTGTCATTTGCAAGACCAACAACCAAAAAGCCTATTACTGATAGGAGACATGCCGATCCCGCCATATAATAAAAGCTGTCGCTGTTTTTCGGATTAAAATATAACTTGAATGAATTTATAATATACCAGAGTACAAATACTAAAAAGGCCAGCAATGAAACCAAGCCTGTATTTATTGCCATCTGAAGGTACATATTGTGAGGCTTATCAACCAATGTATTTGGAGAAGAAAAAGTAATCAGCTTGCCTTTAAAGTCATTCTGAGGGAAATAAATTGCATAGGTGTCCGGACCGTGTCCCAGTAAAACGGTATCCTTTAATAAAGGTATGGTTCTGGACCATATATATCCTCTGCTTGAAGCCCATGTTTCATAGCCTTGAAACCCGAAAGATTCTGCAGTTTCGATATCAACAGGGTTGCCTCCGCTGTTTAAAAATTTAAAGGAGCCTGTATCATCAATGGTAACATAATAAATTGTTCTTGGTGAGGAGATTGCAAGTACAGAATTATTAATATTTAGCTGTAGTCCAATAAAATTAGTTTGATCAAAAAGAAGATGATTTTTATTAGAAGGATTAGCTCTATAGTTTACTGCTTTACCATCATTGTCTAAAAAACTGAGTGTGCTGTCTTGAGTATCAAATATTACATTAATAGGTGTACTGTTCATGTATATAGTCATTTTATTTTTGTTAAGTGTCATATCAGTGATATTTTTATATTTTCCATGAACTAAACCGATACTAGCTTGCTTCTTAGGTAAAAGGTTAATTAACTCTTTTGTAATTATTCCGGAATAGCTGTAGTTTAAATAAGTAAATACGCCTGTACAGCAAAGGATAAGGGCGAGTACAGGCAGCCAGTATTTAAAAATCCTTTTTCGTAATAAAACAACGAGACACAGCAATGCAACGAATACACCTATATATCCGGTGGTAGATCGGCTGAATATAAGGTTAGCCAATAAAAGAGCAGACAAACTGCCGGAAATTATTTTCATATATTTATTTTTTGACAATAGGAGAATAACAATGCATATGGGCAATACCAGAGCACAAAAGCTGCCGACATAATTTGGATTAAACAAGGTAAGATAAACATACTTTTCCGGAAATTTAAAGTTTAATGAACTTATTAAGTTCTCATACTTTTGAGGGAGCATTACGTGCTTCATAAAGTTTGTCTGGAGGAAATCAAAGCCAAAGAACTGTGAAAGACCTAACAGGCAAAGAATAAGGGAACATATGCCAAGTGAACCGAATAATAGCTTAATATCCTTATCATACGTAATAAAGTGTGCTGCTATTAAACAGACAATAATATAGCAGGATATGGTCCAAAAGCCTTCAAATCTGTCAATAAATCCGTTAAATGCGACATCATGGTACTCTGAGAATGAAGAAGAAAGGAAAACAAACAAAAAGTAGATTAATAAAGGCACAAAAAAGAAGCTTGACTTAACTTTAATTTTTTTTACAAATAAATAATGTAGAGCAAAAAAAATTGATACAACTGTAAACGCTATAAACCATGAGGTTTTATAATAGCTGAAGAAGTCGTTTGCAGATTTTGCTGAATAAAAATTATCTGCAATGCCTTCAACAGGAACTGAACGCATAAACACTATCATCGGGACAATAAGTAATATTAATGCTAATGGGAGTATTTTGATGACATTATCATTAACAATAGATTTTTTATTATTTTTCAATTGAATATCAACCGCCTCTCTGTATTTACTTAGTTAGTTTATCATAGATGAGGATGTAAATAAACATAAAGAATAGGCAAATTGATTAAGAAAATAGGAGAATAATAGAAATAGATGAATTATATTGACTTTAGTTTAAGCAATGGAGTATAATTTTACGTGTTCATTAATTAAACACATGAGAGTGATAACATGGATAAAAAATATATTGTTTTGAATGAAATAGGTAAAAATCCGGAAATTACTCAAAGAGAGCTGTCAAAAATAATACGCTGTTCTGTAGGAAGCATAAATACTCTTTTAAACAAGATGGTAAAAGAAGGACTTATTAAATTAAAAAGAATGCCGATGAACAGAATGCTCTATATGCTTACCCCTATAGGAATTGCGGAAAAGCTGCAAAAAACCAGCAGTTATATAAAGAGTAATTATAAATATATAGTTGAGACTCAGGCTAAAATTCGCTTTGAGCTGGAGAATCTAGCTAAAGAGAATGAAGAAGTCTATTTAATAATTGAAGAAGATGAAATAAGTGAGCTTGCTAAAATATCATTAAAAGATATCGCAAATATAAAGTTTATTACAGATAAAGATATTTGCGATAAATCGAAAACAGTTGTAACATTAAGTATTAAAAACTATAATAGGTTTAAAGAAGAATATACAAGGTTGATAAATTTGTTAGAGCTGTTATAATCGGCGGAATGAGTAACTGTGATTAGATTAAAAATATTATTAAAGAAACTATTATACATATTAAAGGAGTAACGACAATGGCTGAAAAGATTTGGTTAGCATCTCCGCATATGAGTGATGAAGGCTATGAGATGGAATATGTGCAAGAAGCATTTTATACTAACTGGATAGCGCCTCTTGGACCTAATGTGACAGGATTTGAAAATGAACTGGCGGCAAAAGTCGGTTCTAAGGCGGCCTTTGCGACTACTACAGGAACTGCGGCTATTCATCTTGCACTTAGGTCAGCTTGTGTGAAAGAGGGGGATATTGTCTTGTGCCAGTCATTAACCTTTTCAGCTACTGCAAATCCGATTATTTATGAAAAGGCTGTTCCGGTTTTTATTGATAGTGATTATGCCACTTGGAATATTGATCCAGTGATGCTGGAACAGGCCTTGATTGAATATGGTGATCGCGTGAAGGCAGTTGTGGTAGTTCATCTTTATGGGCTGTCAGCTGATATGGACAAAATTGTTGAGCTTTGCAGGAAATACAATGTTGTTCTGATAGAGGATGCAGCAGAAGCCCTTGGCACGTATTACAAAGGAAAGCACACGGGTACCTTTGGAGAGTTTGGAGTATTTAGCTTTAACGGGAATAAAATCATTACTACTTCAGGCGGTGGGATGCTTGTCTCGGATAATGAAGAAAAAATTACAAAAACTAGATTTTGGGCAACCCAGGCTCGTGACCATGCAAGGCATTACCAGCACAGCGAATTAGGATTTAATTATCGGATGAGCAATGTAGTCGCCGGAATTGGCAGAGGGCAGCTCAAGGTGCTAGAGCAACGGATTGCAAAGAAAAAATACATATTTGAGTTTTATAAGCGGGAACTAGGGCAGTTAGAGGGTATTGACTTTATGCCTATCAATAGCTGGAATATGCCGAATTATTGGCTGAGTGTAATTCAACTGAATGGAAAGGTTAGACCTTTAGATGTAATGGAAACATTAGAAGCGAATAATATTGAATCAAGGCCTGTGTGGAAGCCGATGCATCTTCAGCCATTCTTTGCTGAGTTTGACCATATCGGAGGGGATGTAAGTGAAAAGCTTTTTAAGAATGGTGTTTGCTTGCCGTCTGATACGAAAATTACTGATAATGGTTTAGAAAGAATTTGTAAAATTATTAAGGGGCTGTATAGATAGATGAAAAGAAAGAAGGGGTTTTACGAAAGGTTTATAAAAAGGCCGCAGGATTTTGTGCTTTCCGGTATTGCACTTATACTATTGAGTCCGTTACTTTTTATCGTTGCAATTATAGTCGGAGTAAACCTTGGCTGCCCTGTATTATTTATTCAAGTTAGGCCAGGCCTTAGTGAAAAGGTATTTAAAATGTATAAATTCAGAACCATGACTGATGAAAAGGATGAGAATGGAGAGCTATTACCGGATTCGGTAAGGTTAACAAAATTTGGGAGGATACTTAGGGCTACAAGCTTAGATGAATTGCCTGAGCTTTTGAATATATTATGTGGCGATATGGCTGTAGTTGGCCCCAGACCTTTATTAGTTCAATATTTAGAACTTTACAATGAGAACCAAAAAAGGAGACATGAAGTAAGACCCGGTTTGTCGGGATATGCTCAAGTCAAAGGGAGAAATGCCATCAGCTGGGAAGATAGGTTTAAGCTAGATGTCGAGTATGTTGATAATGTGAGCTTTATTGGAGATTGGAAGATTATTTTTCTCACTATTAAGAAGGTATTTATGAGGGAAGGTATTAAATCAGATAATTCAGTTACCATGGAGCCTTTTAGAGGGAGCAAGATTGAATGTTAAAAACTTCAATATTATTTCAGAAAGGAATGTAGCAAGCGTGAAAGACAAGTTAATTATCATTGGTGCCAGCGGGCATGGGAAGGTTGCCGCTGATATAGCGATAAAGATGAATAAATGGAAGAGCATTGCTTTTCTTGATGATGATAACGCAATTGATGAAGCCTTAGGATTAAAGAACATTGGCAAAACAGTTGATGCTATGAAATATAAAGATGAATCAGAATTTTTTATAGCTATTGGGAACAATACGACGAGAGAAAAAATACAAGAGAAGTTCATTAATGAAGGATTGTCGATGGTAAGCTTAATTCATCCAAGCGCTGTTATAGGATTCGCTGTTGAAATAGGTATTGGTACTGCTGTTATGGCAGGAGTTGTCATTAACAGCCTGACTAAGATAGGGAAGGGCTGTGTCATAAATACGAGCTGCAGCATAGACCATGACAATGTTATTGAAGATTATGTCCATATTTCCCCGGGGGCTAAATTGGCTGGCACAGTAGGAATTGGAAAGGGAAGCTGGATAGGAATAGGAAGCATTGTAAGCAATAATTTAAACGTTTGCAGTGACTGTAAAATAGGCGCGGGTGCCGTAGTGGTAAAGAATATTACTGAACCTGGAGTATATGTTGGAGTTCCAGCAAGGAAGATGATGAAATAGATGGGTGCGAGGTTTTGTAAATGAATGGGGATGTTTTGGTAATAGCGCATTTTTGCAGCGATTTTGATGGAAAAGGTAATAACAGGTTCAACTATTTAGCGGAGCTTTTTGCTGATAATGATTTCAGTGTAGAATTAATAACCTCCGATTTTTCTCATAATAAAAAAATGAAAAGAGAAAAGGACATTTTACTAGATTTGAATTATAAGGTAACTTTAATTGAAGAGCCTATCTATAAAAACAATGTATCATTAAAGCGATTTTACAGCCACTGTACAATGGCTAAAAATCTAAAAAGGTATTTAAAGTATAGGAAGAGACCTAATATAATATATTGCTCAGTACCTTCCCTGGATGTTGCTGCTGCTGCTGCCGAGTATGCAAAAAAAAATAATATAAAATTCATAATAGACATTCAGGATTTGTGGCCTGAAGCTTTTAAGATGATTTTCGATTTTTTCGTAATAAGTGATATCCTTTTTTATCGAATGAAAAAGAAGGCGGATTATATTTATAAATCGGCAGATGAAATTGTTGCAGTTTCTAAAACATATTTAAAGAGAGCTTTAGAAGTTAACAGTAAAGTTCATGAAGGGAAGGTTGTATTTTTAGGAACAGATCTAAGCAAATTTGATGAAGCATTTATTAATAACAAATACCGGAATAAACCGGAAAATGAAGTTTGGATTGTCTATGCAGGAACTTTAGGTTACAGCTATGACTTGTCTTGTGTTTTTGATGCAATGGAAATCTTAAAAAATAAGGGTGTTAACAATTTGAAATTTATTGTTATGGGAGATGGACCGTTAAAGAAGAAATTCGAGGACTATGCAGAAAGTAAAAAGGTTAATACTTTATTTACAGGCAGATTGCCATATAACGAAATGGTGGGAATTCTCGGAGTGTGTGATATAGCGGTTAATCCTATAAGAAAGGGTGCAGCAGCGAGTATAATTAACAAGCATGGAGACTATGCGGCAGCAGGTTTGCCAGTAATAAATACACAGGAATGTATGGAGTATAGAAATTTAGTAGATGATTATAAAATGGGATTGAACTGCAATAATAATGATGCAATAGATATAGGTGAAAAGTTAATGACCTTATTGAAAGATAGTGAATTAAGAAATAGAATGGGAAGAAACAGCAGAGAATTAGCAGAACAAAAATTTGATAGGCATAAGACATATTTGGAAATAATTAAGTCTTGAGAGAGTGTGGCTGATATGGTAGGAATAAAAGATATAAAAAGATTGTTTTTAGTAATTATTTATAAAATATTTTTAGAATTTTCATATTTAAAGCTAATTAATCCGATATGGGGATACATGGGCTTCAACTTGGATATTAATTATATTAAATTAATTGAAACGTATATATTGTTAATTATTATTTATATTATAGTACCTAAGTCAGACTTTAAAATTTCCAATGTATTTTTACAATTTTTATATTTAATGATGATTATTCCAACTCTTTCAATATATGCGATGAAAAATGAATCAAGAGTTTTTTTATATGCATTTGTTATAGGGTTTTTAATAACAATATTAACTGTTAAATATATGCCTAAGATAAAACTTATAAGAATAAAAGTATCAAAAAAACTTTTCGTTCTTATGCTATTTCTTATAACTATAACAACATATTTTTTGATAATAAAGGATAATGGTATGCCTACGTTAGGAGCACTTAATTTATTTAATGTATATAAAATAAGAAGCGAATTTGTTTCTTCATTAAGTATAATTAATTATTTATTGATGTGGCAAGCTAAGATTATAAATCCTTTTTTAATTGGATATTTTTATTATAAAGGAAAATATAAAAGCATAATACTTGTAATATTATTTCAAATAGTTTTATTTTTATTGACTGCCTATAAAAGTTTTCTTTTTTCACTTGTATTAGTACTTGGTTCGGTTTATTTGATAAAGATTAAGAAGTTTTACACAATATTTGCAGGGGGTATGGTATTAATAGTATTAAGCTCATTTGTTTTAGGAATTTTCAAGATTAGTGATTACCCAACGTCGTTTATAACAAACAGAGTTCTATTTGTACCTGCTCAGAACTATTTTTTCTATTATGATTTTTTCTCGGATAATCAAAAAGCATACTTAACTCAATCGATAATTGGAAATATATTTGGACTTAAAGAAATTTATAATACCAATATCACTTATATGATAGGTGAATTATATTACGGTTCTTCCAAGATGATGGTTAATACTGGTTATTTAGCTGATGCATATATGAATTTTGGTATTTTAGGTATGTTGTTTTTTTCAATATTGCTTGGAATTATATTTATTTTGATAGACCAAATATCAAAAAGAGTTGATAAAACCATTGTTGTAGCGACCTTTATTTTTCCTATTTATTCATTAGTAGATGGAGCTTTGCAAACATCGTTATTAACGCATGGGCTGCTTATTTCTATTATTCTTATATATTTTATTGATAATAAGATGTTTGATACTACAACAGATATAAAAAAGTCTACATTTGATAATATTTAGATGTGTTAGTGAAAATATAAAAGGGAAATATTCACTTTAACTCTGTGAATTAAGGAATTTTAATGCTTACATTTTTTATAGACTTAAACATTAGGAAGACTAATTAATAAAGGAGAATTGATAGCTATGAATAATCTGAAAAAAATTCTATTAAATAAAACAGCTACACTAGGTGTAATTGGCTTGGGATATGTAGGACTGCCCTTGGCTGTTGAAAAGGCTAAGGCGGGCTATAAAACTATAGGATTTGATATACAAGAAGCTAAAGTTAAAATGGTGAATAGCGGCAAAAATTATATAGGTGATGTAGTAAACGAGGATTTGGAAAAACTTGTAGAGTCTGGTTTGTTATCGGCTACAACAGATTTTTCTAAGGTAGCTTCTGCTGATTGTGTATGTATAGCTGTTCCGACACCGCTTGATAAGCATCAACAACCGGATATTAGTTATGTCAGAGCTTCAGCAGAAAGTATTGTCCCATATATGCACAAGGATATGCTAATTGTACTAGAATCTACTACTTATCCAGGTACAACAGAAGAACTTTTGAAGCCTATACTTGAGAAGTCTGGTTTTAAGTGCGGGGAGGATTTTTATCTGGCCTTTTCACCTGAAAGAGTTGATCCGGGAAACCTAATTTATAAAACAAAGAATACGCCCAAAGTAGTGGGAGGGATAACTTCAAATTGTACAGAAGTTGCTGCTATAATGTATGAGAACATTTTAGAAGCGCCTATTTATAAAGTTTCATCTCCTGCAGTTGCAGAGATGGAAAAAATATTAGAGAATACATATAGGAATGTAAATATAGGTTTAGTAAATGAATTAGCTATATTATGTAACAAGATGAGAATTAATATTTGGGAAGTAATTGAAGCTGCGAAGTCTAAACCATATGGATTTCAAGCTTTTTATCCTGGGCCGGGTCTTGGAGGACATTGTATACCATTAGACCCATATTATTTATCTTGGAAGGCCAGGGAATATGGATTCCATACGTCGATGATTGAATCTTCAATGATGGTTAATGATAGAATGCCAGAATACTGCGCAGAGAGGGCAAGCAAAATATTAAACAGATATAAAAAGGCAATGAATGGGTCTAAAATTTTAGTGCTGGGTGTTGCATATAAGCAGGATGTTGATGATTATAGAGAAAGCCCTGTAATTAGAGTAATAGAGGAGCTTGAAAAAGAGGGCGCAGATGTTGCTTTCTTTGATCCATGGATATCGGAATATAGAGATCACGGCAATGTGAAAAAAGGTGAAACAAATCTCACGGTTGAATTGCTTAAAAGTGCTGATTTAGTAATGATAACTACTGCGCATTCCAATGTAGACTATGAATTTGTACAAAATAATTCAAAAATAGTTTTTGACACAAAAAATGTAATGAAGAAGGTTAAGAACAGAGAAAATATAGAGTTATTATAGGAGGTAGCTGTCATGAGTATCAAATATGCATTAATTGGGTGCGGACGTATCTCACCTAATCATATAGTGGCTGCTGCTGAAAATAATCTTGAAATTACAGCTCTATGTGATATTATACCTGAAAATATGAAAGAGAAAATATGCAAATTTAATCTTAATAAAACTACCGGTAGATATACTGATTACAGAGAAATGCTTCAGAAAGAGAAACCGCAGCTTGTAGCAATTGCTACAGAAAGTGGTAGGCATGCACAGATTGCTCTTGACTGTATAGAGGCAGGCTGTAATATTATTATTGAAAAGCCCATTGCGCTATCTCTTGAAGATGCTGATAGTATTATAAAAAAGGCAGAGGAAAAAGGCGTAAAGGTTTGCGCCTGCCATCAGAACCGCTTTAATAAGTCAGTTCAAAAAATCAGGGAAGCATTGGAAGCAGATAGATTTGGCAGACTATTTTATGGGACTGCTCATATAAGATGGAATCGGGGAGAGGACTATTACCGGCAAGCTCCTTGGCGGGGTACATGGGAGCAGGATGGAGGTGCATTAATGAATCAGTGTATACATAACATAGATCTTCTGCGTTGGATGATGGGTAACGATATTACAGAAGTTGTTGGTATGACAGATAGGCTTAACCATAGTTTTATTAAAGCAGAAGATTTAGGAATTGCCCTTATCAGGTTTGCCAATGGCAGTTATGGCATAATAGAAGGGACAACAAACATATATCCTGCTAATCTTGAAGAAACATTATATATTTTCGGTGAAAGAGGAACAGTTAAAGCAGGAGGGAAATCTGTAAATGTGATTGAAGAGTGGCGCTTTGCTGATGCAAAGGACAATCCTGATGAAGTGAAAGCCAGATTCCACGAAAACCCACCTAATGTATATGGGTTTGGACATAATCCTCTTTATGGGGACGTTATTGATGCTATCATAAACGACAGGCAACCATATGTTACAGCATATGACGGAAGAAGGGCTTTAGAACTTGTTCTTGCGGTATACAAATCAGCTAATGAAGGCATAAGTGTTAAACTGCCTATTAAAAAATGCAGTACAATGGACTTTAAGGGCAGATTTGATTAAATAAGGTGGGGGGATTTATGTGAGTAGGGTATATACAATCTTGCTTACTTCGGCAGGTGGACTAACTGGGATATATTTGTGCAAGCATTTTAAAAAAAGTTCATCATATAGAATTATAGCAATTGATATGTCAGAAGCTGTACCATTAAAAATGTGGGTAGATGCTTTTTATGTTGTTCCAGCTATAAAAAGCAGAAATTATTTAGCAGTTGTTAAAGAAATTATTTTAAATGAAGGTGTAGATATAATTATTCCTGTTACTTCATATGATGTGGATTTTTATAGTCAAATAAGTATACGGGAAGAGCTTTATAACATAAAGATGCTGTTGGTGGATTTTCAGGTTAATGATATTTTGAGTAATAAAAAATTTTGCTATGAATACTTAGCATCTTTAGGAATAAGAACACCAAGAATTTATAGAACACCTGAAGAAGTGATGTTCCCATGTATTTTAAAGCCTATAATAGGTTCTGGAAGCAGAAATGTGATTAAGATTGAAGACCAAATAGATTATGAGTATTGGTCTCTAAGAATGGAAAACTATATTTTAATTGAATATATTGATGGCAAAGAATATACGGTGGATTGCTTGTTTGACAAAGAAGGAAAGTGCTTAGGCGCAAATGTTCGTGAGAGGGTTAAAATGAATGGTGGCGGTGCAATAGTAACATGTAATGATTATTCACAAAATATAGAAAGTGTAATTCAAATAATGGAGAGGATAGAAAAACTTCGGGGTCCTATTAATTTTCAATTTAAAAGGTTATTAAATGGAGAGTGTTGCGTATTTGATGTTAATACAAGATTTGCATCAGGAGGTCTTCCATTAACTGTTGAGTCCGGATTTGATATTCCTAATAAATTGATACAAATTATTCTTAATGAATATACAGAAAAATGGTATCCGGAGAAAATGTATAACGGTTATACCATGATTAAATACTACGAAGAATTTTTCATTAATTCACTATGAGTAAGACTGCATATATTGATTTTGACGGGACTGTGGTTGATGTCATGCATCGTTACCATGGTATTCTTGCAGAATATTTACATGTTAATGCTTTTTTAAACCTGAGTTTTGAAAAGTATTGTTTGTATAAACGGCAAGGCTTTAAAGATCACATTATCGTCGATAAAATTTTCGAAGGTTTTAAAATTGATATTGAGCATTATGTTGACTATAAACGAATAAATTTAGAAAGCAATAAATGGTTGAAAGTAGATACTGTAATCGGATCACCGCAAAGGGCTTATAAACAATTAAATGAGGCTGGATTTAAGATTTACCTTCTTACCCAGAGAAACTATAAAGAAAGGTTAATTAATCAAGTCAAATTGCTTAATTTAGAGGATTCATTCGATGAATATATTGTTTTGATGCCTTTACTGGGACAGAATGCAAAAGCGGAATTTTTAAAGAATAAGGTTAATTCCGGAGATATTATTATAGGTGACAGTCCCATTGAAATAGAATGTGCTAATATGTTTGATATAGCAGGATTTTTTGTTGAGACAGGATTATGGGGTAAACAATTTGCAAATTGTAAAGTACAGGTTTTTGAAAATTATAATGCAGTCGTAGATTTTTTAACAAGTAATATTTAATTCGCAATAAAGTTATTAAAAAGTAACTATAATAAGCTTGTAAATATACAATTGGTTTATACTAATAGTTAAAGGCGGGAGAGGAAATTTTGGAATTCAGAGATTTAAAGGCACAATATAAAAAATATAAAAATGAAATAGATTTTGCAGTGCAGGAGGTCTTGGAAAATGCAAACTTTATCGGAGGTAAAGAGGTTTTAGAACTAGAAACACTATTAGCTGAATATGTTGGTGTTAAGCACTGTATATCATGTGCGAATGGTACCGAGGCAATGACTATTGTGATGATGGCATTGGGAATTAAAGAGGGAGATGCGGTTTATGTACCGGACTTTACTTTTTTTTCAACGGGAGAGATAGTCTCTTTTGCGGGTGCAACTCCAATATTTATAGATGTAGACAGAGAGACTTTTAACATTGATACTGAAAAGCTTGAAAAAGCAATTCAGCAGACTGTTTTAGAAGGTAAATTAACTCCGAAGGTTATCATTCCTGTTGATTTATTTGGCCTTCCTGCAAATTATACTGATATTATAAGAATTGCTAAACGATATAATTTGTTAATATTAGAAGATGGTGCACAAGGCTTTGGTGGAAGCATTAACGGTAAGAAAGCCTGTAGCTTTGGAGATGCCGCAACTACTTCATTTTTTCCAGCGAAACCATTGGGATGTTATGGAGATGGCGGAGCAATTTTTACAAATAATGATGAATTGGCAGAGCTTATAAACTCACTGAAGATTCATGGTAAAGGTGTCAATAAATATGATAATGTGAGAATTGGAGTTAATTCTAGACTTGATTCTATTCAAGCAGCGATCCTTAAGGTAAAATTAACAGCCTTTATTAATCATGAACTCGAAGATGTAAATAACATATACAGACTTTATACAGAAAGATTAAAAGGTATTGTTGAAATACCATTAATCCCGGAAGGTTATGTATCTAGCTTTGCTCAGTATACGATTAAGTTAAAAAATAGGGAACAAAGAAATTTCCTGCAAGCTAAGTTGAAGGAAGAGGGCATTCCTTGTATGATATATTATTTAAAACCAATGCATAAGCAAAAGGCATTTAGTGAATTGGCATATAATGATGATTATTTTGAAGTAACAAATGAGCTTTGTGATTCGGTATTATCCTTACCGATGCATCCTTATTTGAATAAAGATGATGTGGAAAGAGTCTGCAATCTAATTGTAAAAATATTGAAATTGACAACTATGTAATTGTAGAGCTTATAGGAGGATACTTAATGGAAAAAGCAATAATGATTGTAACTAATAGATATGATCCTGATGTAAGGGTTCATAAAGAGGCAAAGTATTTAAGGAGTAAAGGATTTGATGTTGAAGTTTTATGTTGGGATAGAGAAGGGGAGTATATTAATAAATCAAATGAAAAAATAGACGGTATTGTCATAAGAAGATTTTTTCCATACGCGAAGTATGGAACGGGAATAAAGCAACTAATAGCATATATTAAATTTATAATAGAAATTAAAAAATATCTTAGTAAAGTTGAGTATAGTTATTTACACTGCCACGATTTAGATGGAATCATTGCAGGCTTTTTTTTAAACAAAGAAAAAGCAAAGTTAATATTTGATATGCATGAGTTTTATGAAGTATTATGGAAAAACCAGAAGCTGAGGTATATTATAAGATCAATAGTTTCATTTTTTCAAAATAAATCTGATGCAATTATTTATGTTAATGAAGAGCAAATGAAGGTGACTAAACAAAAGTATAGACTCAAATCGTTTTATTTGCCTAATTATCCAGATGAGGAATATTTTAAAGACATAAAAAAGAGCTATTCTGATAGTCTTAGGATAGCATATATTGGAGCTGTGAGGCAATCCTTTGAGCTAAAGAATCTTATGGATGCATGCAAAGATTTAAAAAATGTAGAAGTTATAATACATGGAATGGGAGTAGCTTACAAATATTTACGTAGCATTGAAGCTAACTATAATAACGTTAAAGTAACAGGTACTTATAGTGTATTTCAAATTGGAGAACTTTATAGAAATACAGATATTTTATATGTGGTATATCCGATGGATACCGCCCAAAATAGGCTGGCGTTTCCAGTTAAATTTTATGAAGCTATCTTAACTAAAACTCCAGTTATTGTAAGTAAGGGTTCTGTCATAGAAGAATTTGTTAAGGAACATAATATTGGGCTATCAGTTGATGGAAATAATACTGAGGATATTCTGAAATGTATTAATAATATTGTTAAAAATAGAGATATACTAGATTTGCAAACAAAAAATATATCTAAAATTCAATTTTGGTATACTTGGAATAAGGTTATCAACCATTTAGATAAGATATACAATATAGGTTGAGTATATTACAATTTTTTTTATATAAATGGTCAGAGCATAAAGCCATATATAGTAAATATTTGTAGTATAGATTGGTATTTAACATTACATAATTTTTGAAAATAGGGTAAAATTAATGGATTTTTTGTCCACATAGGTACAAATAGGTACAAAAATATTACTTTGATGATATTGAAATGGGTGAATAAGGATATGAATGAAGAAAAGTTTAAGTTTATTAAAGCGGATAATAAAACTTATCCTTGGTATTGTATAGATAAAATTGCTTTTAGAGGATATTTTTTTATTAATGGGGTTTTTTATAGTAAGAATGATGCAGTTAATAAGATTCTTGAATTGATTGATTCAATGGGATTTGATAGAACCCTTGCTATGTTAAATGGCTTTTTTAGTATAGTTTATAATGACAGAGAGATTACTTATTTTGCTAATGATAGGCTAAGGGCTTTTCCTTTATTTTACTCCAAGATAAATAATATGGTTATTATCTCAAGTGATATTAATAAAATCATACAAATAACTAATGACAATCATCGTATAAGGTATAATAATGAATCAATTAATGAATTTAAGATAACCTCCTTATTTGTATCTGGAGAAAAGACTCTTATAAATGGAATATATCAAGTTGAGGCTGGTCAAATAATAACTCTGGTCAAAAAAACAAATTCAATTACAAAGCGTTTTTATTTTAGGTATAATCATGATAATTTGTTAGATATATCTGAAAAGTATATAAAAAATAAATTAAAAATAGATTTTAATAGTGTTTATTATGAAGAAACAGGAAGAGACCTCGTAGAATCTCTTAATGGAAGGACAGCTGTAGTCCCGCTTTCTGGTGGTGCTGATTCCAGAATGATAGTATCAATGCTAAATAAATTTCATTATCATAATGTGATTTGTTTTACTTATGGAGATATTGACTCATCGGAAACGATGATTTCAAAGAAAGTTGCCAGTGAATATAATTTTGAGTGGCATTTTATTAAATATGGCAAAAAAACATGGAAGTGGCTTAAAGATCAAGATATATATAATAATTATTTGAACTATGGCGGAAGTTATACTTCATGTCCTCATATACAAGATTTTTATGCTGTTTATTACCTTAAAAGGGAAGGAATAATTCCAAAAGATTGTGTCTTTATACCGGGACATTCTGGTGATATGTTAGCTGGCAGTCATATTACAAAAGATTTTATTGAATCTAATTATATAGATCAATCAAAGCTGGCAGATTTAATAATCAAAAAGCACTATCCATATATTGATAAAACAAAATTGCCAGTAAATACTATTAAAAACGATATATTAAAGAATTTGATTAAAAAAGAAAAGTATAGCTCAGAAGAGGCAACAAATGAATACGAATTTTTTGACATTATTGAGAGACAGGCTAAATTTATATGTAACTCTGTTAGAGTATATGAGTTTTTTGGATATGAATGGCGGATGCCATTGTGGGATAATCGTTTGATAAATTTTTGGTCTGGGCTTCCTATTGATATGAGATATCAAAGGAAATTTTACTTTGAGGCAATTGGTAATGAAAAGATTGAGTCTACTAATGATAAAACAGCATACAAAAATATTACTGCTTTTATTCGCAATAGAATTCCTTTTCTAAGAATTATATCTAGGTATATCTTTAGAGCAAAGGATTATTATTTACATCCTTTCAAATGGGGACAGATAGTTACTTTTAATAAGTATTTATTTTATTTGCTAGAAGGGGGAGAATATTTTGAAATCAACTATATAATCATGAAGGAATATCTAGAAAAATTAGGAAAGAATTTGGGGAAATGAAGAATAAAAGTTTAATAAAAATAACAATATTTGTTGCTGGAATTTCAGTGATAGGGAAATTAATTGGTTTTATAAGAGAAGCAATAATTGCAGCATATTTTGGGGCGAATAATTTGACGGATGCGTATTTTTTAGCTCGCAATATGCCGGCTTTACTATTTCCGGCAGTTTGCAATAGTATATCTACAGCATTTTTGTCTGTTTTCATCAGTAAGGTATTTAGAGATGGAGAACATGAAGGAAATAAATTTGCAACAAAAGCATTAATTGTTACGTTGACAATTTCAACTATATTGAGTGTATTTGCATTTTTAATAACACCATATATTGTTCCGATTTTTGCACCTGGTTTTAATGCGGAAACAGAAAGAATAGCAATTTTGTTGACAAAAATTACAATGGCAGCTTTTACTTTAACTATGGCACAATATATGTTTACTGCAATTTTAAATTCAAAAAAACTGTTTTATAGTGCTCAGATTTCTGGAGTACTTAATAATATATTTATTATAATTATTATTTTGGCATTTGGTAGAGATGGAGATGTTCAAATTCTGACATGGGCTACTATAGGAGGTTTATTTGTTCAAGTCATAATTTTATTGTTTTTTACAAAGAAGGCATTTTCCTTTGTAATTGATGACTGGAGCCTGTTCACATTAGATATTAAGAAGATGTTAAAGCTATCTGGACCAATACTATTAGGAAATAGCATTGTTCAACTTAGTCAAATAGTTGATAAAATTTTAGCTTCAGGATTAATGGTAGGTGCGGTATCCGCATTATCATATACAAATTCATTAAGTTCAATTGTAACTTCTGTTTTTATTGTTTCACTGTCAACGGTGTTATATCCTGCATTGACAGAGAATGCATCAAGAAATGATTATGATAATTTTTCAAAAAATCTTATGCAGAATTTAGTTCTGTTAGTGGTTGTTCTAGTTCCGATTTCAATTGTAACATACATTTACTCAAATGATATAATTTCAATAGTATATTCTCGAGGCAAGTTTGATAAAGTGGCTGTACACCTAACAAGTACTGCTTTATCATATTATTCTATAAGTTTTGTTTTTATAGCGATACGTGAAGTTATAAATCGAGGATTTTATGCTATTGGGGATACAAAAACACCTATGAAAAATGGGGTAATATCTGTTGGCTTAAATATTATTTTTAGCATCATATTAACAAGATACATGGGAATAGGTGGTATTGCATTGGGGTCATCAATAGCAGCTGCATTGTCGTCCTATATTTTATCCAAAAGCTTACAGAGGAAAATTGAACAAGTAAGGCTATCCCAATATCTTGAAACTCTTACTAAGATATTTATATCAGCACTTATTACTATATTTATTGCTTTTATCGCATCAGCTGCTTTAAAGAGTGCTGGTTCAATAACTAGGTTTGTATTTGCAACTTTTATTAGCTTTAGTGTGTATGTTAGTGCTTTGTACCTTTTAAAGTGCAATGAAATTTTGTACGTTATAAGACGTTTGAGAAAAAAAGTAAGTAAATAAAGATTTAAAAAACAAAATCGGGAGAAAGCATCTATTAGTAATACGGGGTTGCATGGAAGGCATACAAAAGAAGAGGTCTTTACCTAGTTTATTAAATGTGTATTCAATTACTAAAGACAATTACGATTAATTGACTTAGGCATAATCAGTTCTATATATTTACAATATTCAGGAATGTTTATTAATTTATCTATACTTAAGTTTAGGTCCGTGATTAAGAATGCTATACAGCTTGAATTAATATAGCGTAAATGTTATAATACCATAGTTGTATTTAAAAATCTTTAGCTTAAAATAGGTATTATTAATTAAATGCTATGTGAATTTATATTTTTATATAAAAAATAATAAACCGATTAATGCTCAGTATGCCTTTACATTATACTTAGTACTTGAGCGAGAGAAGGGAATGGAATTATTATTATGAATGAAGGTCAGAATTATGATTATGAAATAGATTTAAGGGAGCTCTTGCTGGTTTTGTGGAAGAAGAAGCTTATAATAGTAAGCTTTTCGCTTGCAGGTGCAATCCTAGCAGGCTTGCTAAGTATATTTGTGATAACTCCCGTTTATAATACGGATTTAAAAATAGATCTTAATATACCCGAAACATATATTACAAAGTATGGTGAATACAAATTGCCTGTTTCAACTAACGGACAGTACATGAACTTAATTACGAGCAACGATGTTATTTTGAATACTATGAATGACATGGGGTATAAGCGCGGAGAAGATATGACTATAAAAGAGTTGAAAGAAAAAATATCTATGGGGGACATTGATACAAAGAATTCTTCGCAAAATGTTTTTGACGTAAAGGTATCGGCAAAAAGTGCCGAAGAATCTTTAAAATTTGCAAAAACATTGTATAACAATTATTTTGAATATGTTGATATGCTTACCAGAGACAGGGCTGTAAGCTATTATTATGACAGTTTCAGTGCCGGTTTAAAGGGGCAGGAGGTTATACTGGAAAGTACTAAGAAGATTTTAGCGGAGAATAAGGCAGTTCTTGTAAAAACGCCGGAGACAATTAATCAAAGTGCATTAGTTGCTAAGGGTAATAATATTGTGATTGAAAATATCATTAATCCTGCATATGTAAAGCTTCAAGAAGGTATAGTTGAAAATGAGCAGTTGATAATTTCGACGGAGGATAGTATAAGAGTTTTTAAACAAAATTTGAAAGAGCTTGATATAGAAAAAAAGGCCATTGCAGAGTATTATGAAACAGGAATATCTGAGGAACAGGAGGGGAGCATAGTAAATATTGCTAAAACAAATATTTATTTATTATCATCCCCGGTAGCTCCGATTGCAAAGACAAGTCCGAGCAATGGACTTAACGCTGTAATTGGGCTAGTTATTGGTGGTATGCTGGCTGTTGTGCTGGTTTTGGTTAAAGAGTACTGGCTAAAAAAAGGACAGAACATATAAAAGCTTATGAAAAGTATTTATGCCAAAGAGTTTGTGTCAAATGATACAAGCTTTTTTGGACTTCACTAAAGTTCAGATTGCTGATATAATAAAGAGGGTTGATTAAAGCTTAGTTAAAGGAGGAAATGATTGCAAAATGAAATACAAAATAAGAGCTCTTTCTTTACTAGTCTTAGATATCCTTTTTGTGAATGCATCTCTTATACTGGCTTATTTCTTAAGGCTGGATGATATTTTTAGCAATCCTGATTACACTAATTTTATAAACGAAATTCCAAAATTAATTATTATAATATCTATTGTAAAGATAGGTACATTTATAGCCTTCAGACTTTATAACAGCCTATGGAAATATGCGGGTGCTTATGAGCTGTCCAGAGTTATTCTGGCTTCATTGGTCAGCAACAGTTTTATGATGGGATTTGTATTTCTCACAAGAACTCCGATACCCAGAAGTATTTTTATAATTACTTTTTTTATAGATTGCTTCTTTATCAGTGCAATAAGATTCGGCTACCGCTTATTTAGGCATTTCCTGAGAGGGGATATGCTGCTTGTTAAGAGTACGAAAAAGGTAATGCTGATAGGTGCGGGTGATGCAGGTGCTGCACTGATCAATGAATATCACATGCATCCTGAGCTTAAAAGCACACCTGTAGCGATAATAGATGATAATCAGGGAAAGCAGAACAGGAAATTAAGCGGTGTTCCTATTGTGGGGACAAGGGCGGATATAGTTAAGGTAGCAGAGGACAAGATGATAGATGAGATTGTAATTACTATTCCGTCAGCGCTTCCTAAAACAATTAATGAGATATATACTATTTGCTCGAATACCAAGTGCAGAGTTAAAATATTGCCGTCTCTTTCTCAGCTCATAGATGAAACAGTTTCTGTGCAGAAGATACGTGACGTAAATATCGAGGACTTGCTGGGAAGAGATGCAATAAAGCTTGATAATAACGAGATTGGCAGTTTAATTAAGAACAATGTAGTTATGGTTACAGGGGGCGGAGGCTCCATAGGCTCTGAATTATGCCGGCAGATAGCCACATTTTCTCCAAAGCGCCTTATAATACTGGATAACTATGAGAATAACGCTTATGATATTCAAAATGAATTGTTAGCCAATTATCCTAAGCTGCAACTAAATACAATTATTGCAAGTATAAGAGAAAAAGGAAGGCTTGACAATATTTTTAAGACCTTCAGACCGGATATAATATTTCATGCAGCAGCTCACAAGCATGTTCCTCTGATGGAGGCCAATCCTACTGAGGCAATAAAGAATAATATTTTTGGAACACTGAATGTTGTTGAGTGTGCAGATAAATACAGTGCGAAACGCTTTGTTATGATATCAACCGATAAGGCGGTAAACCCGACAAATATTATGGGGGCTACAAAGAGAGTCGCTGAAATGGTTATTCAGGCATTTGCAAAACAAAGCAAAACAGAATTTGTAGCGGTAAGGTTTGGAAATGTGTTAGGCAGCAACGGAAGTGTAATACCGCTTTTTAAAAAGCAGATAGAGCAGGGGGGGCCGGTTACGGTGACCCATCCTGAAATTATCAGATATTTTATGACAATACCTGAAGCAGTACAATTAGTTTTACAGGCAGGTGCTATGGCTGAAGGCGGAGAAATATTTGTGCTGGATATGGGTGAGCCTGTAAGAATATACGATTTGGCAAGAAATTTAATAAAGCTGTCCGGGTTTGAACCGGATGTTGACATCAAGATTGAATTTTCGGGGCTAAGACCGGGGGAAAAGCTGTATGAAGAGCTGCTGCTTGCCGAAGAAGGAGTGCGGGCTACCAAGAATAATAAAATATATGTTGCACAGCCTTTACATAGTGATATGGCTATTTTAATGCGTGAAATTGATTGTCTTAAGAATATTTTGCTGACAAATTCTGATGAAGTAATGGATTATATGAAGGTTATAGTGCCAAATTATAAGCAAAGCTCTTAGATATGCATTACATAAGCGGTAGAAGGTTTAAAGCCATATAGGGAAATTATCGGATTTAGCATAAATATGATAAATAATTGATATGCTAACAATGATTTTATTATTTTAAATAGTTAAATATATTATTTGCAACATTTTATAAAAAATAACGTCTAATTATTAAAATCAATTACATTTTAGTTACAAAATATTAATTTTTTATTATTGCCGGTTATGATATAATGCTAATGTATTGTAAAATTATGTATTATTGCCTTGGTTTCAAATTTTATTGTTAGGGGTGCTATATTGAATAAAAAGATATTAATTGTGGATGATGAAAAAAATATTGCCGACATTTTAAAGTTCAATTTAAAAAAAGAGGGATATGATACCATTGAAGCTTATGATGGAGAAGAAGCCATTAACTTAGCATTGTCACAAAGCCCGGATCTTATTTTGCTAGATATAATGTTACCCAAAATAGATGGTTTTACTGTATGCAGAAAGCTCAGGCAAACAATTTCGACTCCGATTCTGATGCTTACGGCAAAGGAAGAGGAGGTAGACAAGGTGCTTGGACTTGAGCTGGGTGCAGATGATTATATAACAAAGCCTTTCAGTCCAAGGGAACTTATGGCTCGCGTTAAAGCAAATCTCAGGAGGACTGCATCAGGAGAACAGATTAGTGGTGAAGATAGACCGCATGTAACAAAATACGGAGATTTGTCTATAGACATTGACCGGTATGAGGTAAGAAGAGGCGAGACGGTTATTGAGCTGACACTTCGTGAATTTGAGCTGGTTAAGTTTTTAGCTTCGCAGAAAGGAACTATTTTTTCAAGGGAGACACTTCTTGAGAAGGTATGGGGCTATGAGTATTATGGAGATGTCAGAACTGTAGATGTTACTGTGAGAAGAGTTCGAGAGAAGCTGGAGGTTGATCCTGCAAATCCTCAATATATTATTACAAAGCGCGGAGTAGGATATTATTTTAATGTTTAACATAGTCAGACAGTTCTATGCTTACATTTTGCTAAGCATAGAGCTTTTTGCGTATGTGAAAATTAAGAGGAGATAAAATGAAGTTTTGGAAGAATTTATTAAAATTGCTGCGGAGTTTGCAGTGGAAGTTAGTATACATTTTTATCTCAATGTGTATAATTTTGGTTTGCGTGGTATATATAGGCATAAATTCCGGGCTTCAAACAATATATTTTCAGAATTTTACCGAGAACATTGATAAGGGCTATGAAAACTGGAAGGAATACAGAGGTATCACAGATTCAAATAAAGAACGGTTAACAAATGATATTCTTTTAGATTACTTCAGCGGCAACAGTGATGACAGATTTTTCGGTGTAAATCCCAAGTACCTTAATATAACTATTATTAATACATCCAAAAGGAATATTGCATTTTCCAAAGCTATACTGTATTCATCCGATGAAAAGACATATCCTAATTATCCGGAGGAATATGGAAATCAGCTTTTAGTAAAATCTGTAATTCTATCAACCATATGGGCTGATGGAGAGTTGAATCAATCCGGACAGTTGGGTCAGAATAAGGAGCTTATTAAAGTAAATGCAGAAAACCAGTATTTTGAATATATACTTTTTCCGAAAGGACAGCAGGGAAATGTTGTGTTCTATTTTACCTACCAAAAAGATGCATGGGAAGGAATTCTGGCAAAATTTAATACACTTATTTTCTATTGTGCCCTTGTGGCTGTCCTTTTGTCGCTGATTCTGGGATATTTGCTGTCTAAGACTATTACTTCTCCGATAATAAGTGTTATGCATAAGGCTGAAAAAGTAGCAGAAGGTGATTTTGATCAACAGCTGACAGTTAAATCGGAGGATGAGATAGGCAATCTTACAAAAACCTTTAACTATATGGCAAAGGAGCTGAAAAATACTCTTTCTGAGATATCAAGTGAGAAGAATAAGGTTACTACAATTTTAAATTATATGGCTGACGGTGTACTGGCATATAATCTTAAGGGCATTGCTATCCATGTAAATCCTGCGGCGAGCAAATTATTGGGAGAAGATATAGAGGGCAAGTCTTTTGGAGAATTTGCCGAGGATGTAGGCTTGGATATTAAGCTTGAAAATATAGTTTATTTTGAAGAATCAACGGTCAGGGAATCGGATACTATTATAAACGATATGTATGTTAAGGTATACTTTGCAGTTTTTACAGATACTAATAAAAAGCCTGAGGGAGTTATTGTTGTACTGCATGATGTAACTGAGCAGCAGAAGCTTGACTGTATGAGGCGTGAATTTGTGGCTAATGTTTCTCATGAATTAAGAACACCTATAACATCTATAAAAAGCTATACGGAGACGCTTTTGGACGGAGCTGTTGAGGATCATGAAACAACAGAGCACTTTTTAAATGTAATAAATGCCGAGGCTGATAGGATGACAAGATTAGTTAAGGACTTATTGCAGTTATCAAGATTAGATAATCAGCAAATGAGCTGGAAAA
Organism: Ruminiclostridium sufflavum DSM 19573; assembly: GCF_003208175.1. Lineage (GTDB taxonomy): Bacteria > Bacillota > Clostridia > Acetivibrionales > DSM-1351 > Ruminiclostridium > Ruminiclostridium sufflavum. The sequence goes on from NZ_QKMR01000013.1 coordinate 74,020, forward strand.
TAGAGAAAGTCGCTATTAATGATATGGTGAAGGATATCGTAGGCAGAATGCAGCTTCAGGCTGTTCAGAAGAAGCAAAAGCTGGAAAGCTATGTAATTGGGGATATACCAAGTATAAATGCAGACAAGGACAGACTTGAGCAGGTAGTTGTCAATATTATCAGCAATGCTCTTAAATATACTCCTGACGATGGTATAATTACAGTGTACGTGGGGAAACTCATTAACGACATTTATATAAAGGTTGCCGACACCGGCATCGGCATACCTAAGGAATCCTTGCAGCTGGTATTTGACAGATTTTACAGAGTAGATAAGGCCAGATCCAGAGACCTTGGAGGCACAGGTCTGGGCCTTTCAATAGCCAAGGAGATCGTTGAGGCGCAAGGAGGCACTATAACCATTGCCAGTGAGGTCGGAAAAGGAACAGAAGTAACGGTAAGGCTCCCGCTAAACTTGTAAATTTATTTTAAATACGGTGTAATGGAATTGTAATAGAATATATATTATACTATAGGTAGGGAGTTAGAGGCAAGATTTAAAGCTGTTAAGTCTTGGAAACAAAGAATCAGGATGTCTGAGATTGAGGTGAGTATCATGAAATTTAAATTTATAACTTTTATTATAATTATTGCAGTTATGTTACCGTTATTTATGGTTCCGACTCTGGCGTCTTCAAATGTAGTCGATATTTCAAGGCCTGATGGGAACGAGATTGTTACTAAAGAAGTTTTTTCTATATGTGGAGTTACTATAGAGGATGAAGCGTACATAGAGTTTTATTACAAGGACAAAGAGGCCGATCAGTATAAGCCTTTACTGACAACAGAGGGTAAATATTGTTTCAAGGTCGGTAAAATTTTCGGCAAGGATATTGAGCTTAAATATAAGGGTAAGAACGAAATAAGAATTAAAGCTTATACAACTGCAACGAAAAATGATCCTCAAATCGAGAACTATACAATTACGCTTGTTGAAGAGAAAAAGAAGGAAAATTGGCTTGAGAAAGCATTAAATTGGTTCACAGGCGATGAGAAAAAATAATGAATAGTAAATCAAAAAATATCAAGTTTTACTATGAAAAAGTTAAAGCTATTCTTTTAGTTTGTTTAATAATTCTTTGTATTGTACAAATAGGAATTCTGTGGAGTAATCAATCCTACAGTTCTCCTATTTCTTTATTTTCTAATTCAAATTCAAAAAACTCTTCTCCTGTATCGATCGATGATACGAAGGGGGAGTATTTGCTGCCGTACCGCATAGCGATTTCTACAGGATTTGATGGTGAGCATTATGTTATCCCAAATGGTTCAAAAGAATATACAACGCTTTGGAACGGTGCCAGGCAGTATATTGATCAGGCACTGGAAACAAAGCCTCAGAAAATACAGCCTTTTAATGAAGATGACTGGGGTACCTTGGTGGCAAATAAGCCGTATACTTTTGAGTTTAAAACGCAAATTCCTATCGATATAATTAAATGGACATTAAATATGGAGGACTCAGAAGGTGAAGGCCTGTCTGGCATATATAAGCTTGTGATATGTCCTGATGACTCTGATAACAGCTATGCAGATACTCTATATGTCAGAGATGATAAAAATATATACATATATAGTATAAATAGTGCTAAGAATGACATCTTAAGTTATAGTGTGTTTAATGAAATTTATACAAAGCAGAAATCAGATATTAATTCTAAAAGCTATCAAATGGCCATTGAAAAGTACAGGAAATTTGAAATATCTAAGGATTTATTGAGTGTTTTTTCCGGCAAGCGGCAAGACAGCTATCCTGATTTTATATGTGAGCCTATCAGCGGGTTGGATAAAGAGGAATACTCATATGATGATTTCTATGATATGGCATTGGACCTTTTTGGAAATGCAAGAATTGATTATGATTTCGATGTGGATGTAAATGGCTCAGTGGTATTTAAGAAAGCGGATGGTGTATATAGACTATACAAGAACTCAATTCTTGAGTACAAGTATACGGGAAATCAGACGAATATCGAGGAATTAAATGTTTTGGAAGCATATAAAAAGGCGTTATCCTACCTTTTAGAAAGCAGAAGCCAGAATGATATAATGTCCAACATAACTGTATATTTGAGTTCCATAGATATAAAACAGGGTTCATATATTTTTAACTTTGACTATAGCATTTCCTTGGGAGAAGAAAACGGAGAAGTCCCGATTTTGCTTAAGGATTATAAAATTCCGAATAGTGATAACCAGTTATTAAGCAACGGTATTTCCATAGAAGCTTCCTCAAAAAAAGTTATCAGCTTTAAATGGCTAGCTTTAAAGTTTTATGTTGATAATAATATAGAGAACTATGAATGGAGCTTCGTAGATATGTACAGTAAAATGTATGACAAATATTCTGAACTGAAAAATGAATTTTCTGCAAAGGACTTCGGAATATATTATGTGCTTAAGTATCCTCAAATGCAGGAAAATATTATTACTCCGAGCTTTGTCCTGTTTACGAAGGATGGAGTGTACGATATATTGATGGAAGCTAACAAATAAACTTTTTAGCGGGTGATAGCCTATGGATTGGAAGAATGCAAAGACAATTTTAATATCAGGGTTTTTAATATTGAACATAGTTTTGGCTGTCACCATTTATAATGAGATGAAAATGGATGAAATTCCCCAGCAGACAATCAGTAACACCCAGAAGATTTTAGGACAAAATGATATACATATTGAATGCCCGATACCCAAGTATACAGGAAATGACTATACCCTTAAGTATGAGGAGCAAGCTCTTAGCGAAGGGAAAATAGCGGATGAATTACTTGGAGATAATTATGCAAAGGAAGCCGGCAATCTATATAAAAAAGATTCCAAGAGCCTTGCGATATATGAGGAAGAGGGTTTTGAATATTTTGATACTGAACATAACATTAAAATTAACGGGGATATAAAAAGTGGTGTTGATAAATTTTTAAAGGATACATTTGATAAGATAGGGCTTCCTTTTGATGAGTTCAAACAAGATGGCTATTACCCTGATGTTGAAAATGAAAATGAAGTCAGTATGGTTTACAAAGGCCAATATAAGGACTATGCCGTATTTGACAATTATATTATTGTTGATATCAGTGATTCAAGCATAAGAAGTATTAAATACCACTATAAGAAACCTACCAGTGTAATGATAAAAAAAGATATTTTTGTTATCCCGGCATACGAGATTTTAATTACTGAAATGACTAAATATCCTGGAATAAGTATAACTCAGGTTGATATCGGATTTAAAGGTTATACTAAGAACGATAAGAAAACTAAGACCTCTTATGAGGGGTTGGCGTGGAGAATAAAGACATATAAAGGTGAGGAATACTATTTTAATGCAAGAAATGGTACATTGATGGAGTAAAATAAAAGCTTTTTAATTTTATAATAATTATATTTGTAGTAGAATAATTTTAAACTAAATGATATAATGTTGACTAATGCATAATGTTTCGCATAAAAGATGTCTGAAGGTTGGTGTGGAAGAGGTTGGAGAGGTTTGTTATTAATGGTCCATGTTCCTTGAACGGAGAAGTTAACATTAGTGGAGCAAAAAATGCTGCGGTGGCTGTTTTACCGGCAGCTCTTGTTGTAAATGGTATCAGCAAAATAGAAAATGTTCCAGATATTAAGGATGTCAGAGTATTATTAGATATACTGGGCAAATTAGGTGCCAAAATAACAAAGGAAGATGATAACACCGTTATTTGTGACACACGTGAAGTGGATTGCTGGAAAGCCCCATATGAGCTTGTTAAAAGCATGAGAGCTTCATATTATTTGTTGGGAGCACTTATCGCAAGGTTTGGAAGAGCAGAAGTTTCATTGCCGGGCGGGTGTGATTTTGGCTTTAGACCTATTGACCAACACATTAAAGGCTTTGAGGCAATGGGGGCAGTTGTTGAAATAGAGCATGGCATTGTTAAAATTAATGCGTCAGAAATCAGAGGTGCTCAAATATATTTAGATGTGGTAAGTGTTGGTGCCACAATTAATCTGATGCTTGCAGCTGTAAAAGCAAAAGGGCAGACTATAATTGAAAATTCAGCTAAAGAGCCCCATGTGGTTGATGTGGCAAATTTTTTGAATGCAATGGGGGCAAATATCAGAGGTGCGGGGACTGATGTAATTAAGATAAAGGGTGTTGACCATTTAAATGGCGGTGGTACACATTCGATTATTCCTGATATGATTGAAGCAGGAACATTTATGATAGCTGCTGCGGCAACCGGAGGAGATGTTGTAGTTAAAAACATTATTCCTAAGCATATGGAATCCTTGACTGCAAAGCTGATTGAGATGGGTGTTAATGTGATTGAGGATGAAGATTTTATTAGGGTAATCGGCAAAAATGAGGTTAAAAATGTTAATATAATGACCTTGCCTTATCCGGGATTTCCAACGGATCTTCAGCCACAGATAACTGTGCTGCTTAATATGGCAGAGGGTGTAAGCACGATTACCGAAGGAGTATGGGACTCAAGATTTCAATATGCGGATGAATTGAAAAGGATGGGTGCAAAAATAAAGGTTGAGGGAAGAATAGCTGTTATCGACGGGGCAAATATTTTGTCAGGTGCACCGGTTAAGGCTACGGATCTTAGGGCAGGTGCTGCTATGGTTATGGCAGGGCTGGTTGCAAAAGGACGTACTGAAGTCAGTAATATAAAATATATAGACAGAGGTTATGAGAATTTTGTTAACAAGTTGAATATGCTTGGAGCAGATATTAGCAGGGTTTTGAAGGATGATTAACTTATTTGAACTTGATTTGAAAATCAGGTCTGAATATATAAAAAGCTTGATAGGGGCAACTATTAAAATGAGGTTTGTGTTAAATGGTTAAATTTTGCAGTTTGTTTAGCGGGAGTAGTGGTAATGCGTTATTTATAGGTACAGACAAAACCAAACTTCTGATAGATGCTGGATTGAGCGGAAAAAGAATACTTGAAGCTCTTTGTTCCATAGGAGAAAATCCGGCAGAACTGAATGCAATATTAATTTCCCATGAGCATATAGATCATGTAAGAGGTGCGGGAATATTATCTAGAAAGCAGGATATTCCAATATATGCGAATGAGTCTACTTGGTGTGCTATGGAGAAAGGTCTTGGACCTGTTAGACTTGAGAACAGAGTTGCATTTTGCACAGAAAATGAATTTGAAATAGGGGACATATGCATAAAGCCATTTTCTATTCCTCATGATGCTGCTGAACCGGTAGGCTACAGTTTTTTTGCACAAGGCAAAAGGATAACTACTGCCACAGATATCGGACATATGAACGATGAGATACTTGCACATATTGAAGGAAATGATTTGCTGCTGATTGAGTCAAACCATGACGTAGAAATGCTGAAAGTGGGGCCCTATCCCTGGCATTTAAAAAAGAGAATAATGGGCGACAATGGACATTTATCAAATGAAAGCTGTGCGGAGGTAATTGCACGTTTGGCTGAGAGAGGCGGGAGAAGGTTTATTTTAGGGCATTTAAGCAATGAAAACAACTTCCCCGAATTAGCGTATCAGACAACACTAAACGCCCTTAATGAGAAAAAAATTGCTGTCGGAAGCGATGTATTTGTTGAAGTTGCTTTGCGTGACAGAGTGGGAAGCATAAATATATTATAGACATACATATAGGTTTGGTATTATTTCAAACACATTTAGTTTATAAGGGAATCAAATTATATATTGATTCCCTATTTTAATATCTTAAAAGGGCAAAGTTTGTAAATTAAGCTTGGAATAGGGGTATACTATGAAAATAACTATTGCTGCAGTTGGAAAGCTAAAGGAGCGATATTTGAAAGACGGAATCTCCGAATATGCTAAGAGACTTTCTCGTTTTGCTGAAATTGAACAAATAGAAGTAGAGGATGAGCCTGCACCGGAATCGCTGAGTGCTGCACAGGAAATTCAGATAAAGCAGAAGGAGTCGGAACGGTTGCTGAAAAAAATTAAGGAAGGCTCGTTTATTATATTACTGGATTTGGCCGGTGAACAGGTGAATTCTCAGAAATTTTCGGCTAAGCTTGAAAACATAATGCTTTCAGGGAATTCGCATATAACATTTATAATAGGAGGGTCATTAGGCCTTGCTCAGAGCCTTATTAACCTGGCAGACTATAGAATTTGCCTGTCAAAAATGACCTTTCCACATCAAATGGTAAGGCTCATACTGCTTGAGCAGGTATATCGCGCTTTTAAAATTATGAAAAATGAGACATACCATAAGTAAGGCCTGCTTAACGGTAATAAACATGCATAAATACAGCCTTTAATATTATTATTCGGTGCATGTTTTGAATCCCTCTAATTTGTTGCTTTAATATCCTTCAGATATTTTTTCCCGAACAAAAGATCATACTGAATCAACTGATAGTCTTGTATTAATTCATCATCAGGATTAACCAGATCAGTACCTTTAAGATGCATAACAGGGTATTCTGCCTCTAACTGAGTAAGAATATTAAAGTAGTTTGGATATTTTACGCCTGCATCCTTTAAAACCTCATAGCTAATGTGAGACGGAGAAATTATTTTAGAAAAAGAGCGAGTTTCTGTATAATTGGACCATGTCACAAGAGGGGTAGTATAGTATTTGAGCTCTCCAAGCTTTTGTTCGGTCTCGGATTTATTTTCCACAGCCAGCTTATCATAAATCTTATAGTAGTCATCGAGTGTACCCAGTCTTGGAGCATGATCTCCAAAGAAATAAAGCAGAGTAGGCTTATCACTTTTTCCTAATGCATCAATAAGCTTTCCGAGTGATTGATCCGCATCGTAAATACCTTGAGCATAGCCTTTTACAATTTCTTTTTGAGATTCATCCAGCTGATCTGATTCAATACTAACATCGAATTCGCCATCACTGTACTTGTCATTAAAGGGATCATGATTTTCCATTGATACGGCAAATATAAAGGAGGGTTCCTCAGATGAATCCAGAACATTTAAAATTTTATTTACCAAGGCATCATCAGAAATATGAGGACCCTTTGTTTCAGTTGTCATATTGAAGCCGGTAACATCGATAAATTTGTCAAAGCCAAAATAAGGATAGACCTTATCTCTGTTATAAAACCATCCGGAGTTAGGATGAATAGCGGTGGTGCTGTAGCCGTTGTTTTTAAAAACAGTAGCTATACTGGGGGTTTCTGTCCTTAAATAAGCGTTGTAGGTAATTATTCCAGGGCTCATAAAATACATTGACATCCCGGTAAGTGCTTCAAATTCAGTGTTGGCTGTACCGCCGCCAATTGCAGGAGGTGCCAGCTCTCCCTTCTGATATTTGTGAACATTTTCGGCAATATCTTTACTGAATTTTATACCGCTTAATTTAGTTAAGTCCCAATAGCTTTCGCTCATAATAACAACAACATTTGGCTTTTCAACAGTTTTTGATGTTCCTGTGGAGACAGCCTGACTTTCAGGCATTTCATATTTTTTGTCAACAGCGAGTATTTTATCCTGACTGTAGTCTTTAGGCTTGGGATGCAGATATTTATCCAAATCATCCAGATAGAAATAATTCTGAGCAAGCATACCATTTGCTAAAATTTCACTTCTGCCGATATACCATGATTTTTGAATACCTATTTGAGTTGATAAGGAGCTGTGAGTTAAAACGTTGACATTAAGAAGGAATAATATGGCTGCAAAGGGTATGAAAATTAGTGATATCCGAGGCTTCAAATATCTACCGACAGCTTTTCTGAAACGGATTACCATAAAGATAATAACTGCAAGAGAAATTAATACCGATATAAGTATAGGAATATTTAAATAATTTTTTGATATCCCAATGAGATTCTTTATCAAGTAAATATCCCAAGGATAAAAGGGTTCCTCAAAATATGTGAATTTAATATAATTTGCTATGGCCAAAAAAATTGTAAGCAGAGCAATGATTATATTAGATATGCCTTTTCCGATTAATGATATCAAAAACAGATAAATGCTGGCTAACAATAAAATATTAAATAGCAAATTCGGTTCCAAGATGTCATGTAATGTGGACAAAAGGTTTTGCCGTATAGAAAGCTCGCAGATAAAGGTGGACAATGAAACAACGGAAAGAAACATAATAAAATTATAAACCGGTTTGGTGTAAGCTGTTAATTCAAAGGAAGCTTTGCTTTTCACAAATTTTTGTACAGGCAGATATAACAATAAATTAACAGATACGGCAAACCATGCAAAAAGAAGGGCTATAAATGGCAAATACACAGCTGTGACTGTGCCTAACTTTTCAAAATTAAGAAATAATATATTTCCGAGTATAGATTTTTCTAAAATCTTATATATTATAACCACAAGTGCAAAGCCTGATAGCAATGCATTGAAAATGACAAACCCCCATACCTTTTTTGTTTTTACCATATTATGAAGATGAGTAATAAACCCCGACACATATATGGGATAAAAAACGAAAAGAAAGAGCGGTACGCTAAAATTCAAAAATGATGCTGTATATACAGATATGAAGGATATTAAAAAGGTTATAGGTAAAAAGGATTTATAGTGTAAAAGCCTTGGAGTAATTTTATACCAAATCAAGTACGACAAAAATAACATATTAATCAATAACACTCTGTAGCTTGCATATGTCACTGCAAATACGGCTATATTTGTAAAAAGAAGAACTATATACGGGATTTTTTTAAGCTTAAATTCTAGCAAGGGTATATAGAATACTACTATTGAAGATAAGGCAGCCAGAAAAAGCTGCAAAAATCCATTTCCATTTTTAAGTATGTCTAACACTCCGACGGCTATGAATAATAAAATAATGACTACTTTGCTTTTAAAATTTTTCATTTTCCTTACCAGCTTCCAATAAAAATTTGAACCTTAAATAATATTTTACCAAAAGTCAATTACTATCGGCTAAAGCCCATAAATTCAAAACAAATTTAAACCCAAACCGCGTTTAAAATTAGCTTAAAGGCTTAATTCTACTAAGGATGGAATAAATATCATCGGAAATTTACGGCTTAAACCTGAAGCAGTAAGCTTCCAGCCCATAGCAACTGACTTTGTTTACTGTATCTTTATAAAATAACTGTAATATTTTCAGTAATTCAGTAATGTTGATTATATCAGAGTGGGGAAAAATATTAAAGCAATATTGGGACAAATTGATAAATGTAACACAAAAGTAAAAAAACCTTTTTGCGGATGATATTTCTGAGGATAACCGCTTTTTTAAACAAGTTATGTTTTTCAAGCTGGCTTTAACTAAAAAAAGCTGCGAAGAGATTAAAGCTCCGCAGCTCTTCAATCAAGACTATATTTATGTAGCCTTGTCAAGCATCCAATGCACATTCCAATGCTATTTCCATCATGCTTGTAAATGAGTTCTGGCGTTCCTCTGCGGTAGTCACCTCATGAGAAGTAAATGAGTCGGAAACGGTAAAAATTCCAAGGGCATTTACGCCTGCACGAGAAGCATTCATATATAATGCCGCTGCTTCCATTTCTATTGCAAGAACTCCCATATTGGCCCATTTTCTCCATGAATCAGTATCTTCATCATAAAAAACATCTGCCGATAAAACATTTCCCACTTTTGTTTCGATCCCCTTGCTGTCAGCTATGGCAACAGCTTTTTTCATGAGAGACCAGGATGCGGTGGGAGCATAGGTTCCTGGAAGATTATATTGTGAAGCAAAATTAGAGGTGGTAGAAGCGGACATTCCTATTATTATATCTCTTATTTTTATGTTTTTTTGAAGTGCACCGCAAGAACCAATTCTAATAATGTTTTTAACTCCATAAAAGTGAATCAGCTCATAGGAATAAATACCAATTGAGGGCATTCCCATACCGGACCCCATTACTGATAGCTTTTTACCTTTATAGGTTCCGCTATAACCGAACATGTTGCGAATTGTGTTAAATTGAATAGGGCTTTCCAGATAGGTTTCTGCTATAAATTTAGCACGAAGAGGATCTCCGGGCATTAATACTGTTTCTGCGATTATATCCTGTTCACTTACGTTAATATGCGGTGTTGGAATCATTTTTTTGCCTCCTGATTTTTATAGTAATATTAATAGATATATTTTTAATCTGTTATGGGATGGCTGAAATGGCACATCCGTCATGTAAGATTCGATTTATACATTAAATTATACAATTATTTCAAATAAATGAACAGAGAATTTCACTAATAATTCAATTTTCGTATATAAAATGAAGCTAGTAAAGCGGTGATATAGTTATTCCGATGGTTTTACTAGCTTAAGAAATATTTATTGGAGCTATTGACAATTGCAGTGGTAAAGCTTATAATAACAAATAATTCGGGAGCTTAGCTCAGCTGGGAGAGCATCTGCCTTACAAGCAGAGGGTCATAGGTTCGAGCCCTATAGTTCCCACCATAAAAAAGCAATCAATATAATTGATTGCTTTTTTATATGGACTGGCAAGGTTATATAAGCTGCACTTAAAATTAAAAAAATGCAAAATAAACTAATAATTTATAAAAAACTGTTGACACAAATATTGTATTCTGTTATACTTTTTCACGCAGGGAACGTTAGTAGTGAATATGTGTAGACTTTAGTGATTAGCAGACCTGAGAAAAATTTAAGTATGCTGGTGTAGCTCAGCAGGTAGAGCAGCTGACTTGTAATCAGCAGGTCGGGGGTTCGATTCCGTCCGCCAGCTCCAAACCCTTTGAATATATTTTCAAAGGGTTTTTTATATCTATAAGGATATATGTTAATAATATTAATATGGGTTATCTTTAATTTACATAATATTAATCGAGAAGGAATTTTAGTTTTAACAGCGAATAATACAGTATTGATGAGGTGAGAGAATGCTAATTGATATGGACTTTACAATAGCATATAAATGTTTCTGTTGTGGAACGTTTGATTTTACTAATATCAATCTTTTTAAGTTCCACCGGCATAAAAGTATTATACCAAAATGCAGATGTGAAGGTACAAAGCTGGAGATATTTGAAGCAGGCAGGAATACCTATAAGATTATTGTACCATGTATAGGCTGCGGTGAAGAGCATGAGCTTACAATAAACAGAGAAGATATTACCGGCAAAGATATTATGACATATACCTGTCCCATAACGAATATCAAACAATGCTTTATTGGCAGGGATTCAGCAGTGAGGGAGCATGTTGATAATTTTGAAAAGGAATTGGATATAATTATTGATGGGCTTGGGTATGAAAATTATTTTATAAACACACAGGTTATGATAGAAACCTTAAACAAAATACATGATATTGCAGAACAAGACGGTCTTCGCTGCCAATGCGGCTGCAATGACATTGGTGTGTTTCTGCTGAGAAAGGGAATCTACCTTAAATGCCATCAATGTTCAGGAAATAAATTTATACCTGCAGCATCAAATAGTGATTTAAAGAAAACAATTCAGAGGGTCAGGATAATATTGGCAGATAGGAAGACAAAAATTAATTGCCAGTCAAAAGTCTGATTTAAAGTTAAAACTATGGATGTAAGCATGAATAAAGAAATAAAATTAAGGAAACAATTTTATTGGAAATTGAAATATAACACTTAGATTGACATGTATTTACTCTTTTGATATAATAGCGTCTGTGGAATGTTCAGAAACTCTCCTCTAGAAAAAGATTAATTAGTTTTTCTAAAAAAATGAATTTTCGAAAAATTTTCCTAAATTTAAGTTAAAGACGTCAGAAGATTTTTTATAAGGTGGTGAACTATGGACCAGATTAATTTACAGTCAAAAACTCTTGAAGATTTGCGATATATTGCAAAGATGATGGGGATAAAGAATATATCTAAATATAAAAAGAATGAGCTTCTTGATTTATTGGTCAAAAGTTCTGGTGAAATCAAGATAGAAGACGGTCAGGAGAGTAAAAAGATTATTTCCGACGAGAGTTCACAATCAGAATCCAAAAGTGATATTGAGGCTGATCCGGTTTCAAATAATGCGGATAATGCAAAAAGTGATAAAGAAAATCAATCACAGGCAGATAAAGAGCCGATTTTGAGAAAATCCCGAAGAGGAAGGCCTAGTAATGCTTCCAAGTTAGATAAGAAGGCAGAGGATATTTCAAAAAATTCTGATGTTAAAGATACAAAATCTTCTGAAGATATGTCAGAACAGACAGGTAGCATAAAGGATGAGAAAGCAGATATAAAAACAGACATTGAAAAAGATATAAAGATATCAGTTGAAACAGATGAAAAGTCATCTAAGGAGTCAGATACAGAAGCAGATAAAAAATCAGATATACAGCAAAATTCTAAAGCAGGCAGTTTGCCTGAAAGACTAAAGCACATAGGTGCAAAGAATGCAGAAGAAAAGCTTTCTGAAAAAGAGGACACTAAGGTACAAAGCAGAGTACATACTCAAAGGACTACAAGGCCTCAGATGTCGTCGGCAGGTTCTGCGGAAAGACCTCAGAGAGCTGGAAATAAGCCTCAGATTAGTTCTGCACCGTCAAAGACAGAAATACAGCAAAATGGTCAACAGTCTTATCCTCCAATGAGAAGAACACAGCAAATGCGGCAGCAAACGCAAATACAGCCACAACAAAATGGACAGTCAGTACAAGCGCCTTCTCAGCAGAATGGACAGCCGGTACAGATTCCACCACAGCAAAGTGGACAGCCGGCACAAGCGCCCTCTCAGCAAAATGGACAGCCGGTACAAACGCCATCCCAACAGAATGGACAGCAAACGCAAATGTCATTTCAGCAGAATGGTCAGCAATCCAATGAAAAATTTGAGAGTGATGATCCTGTGGAAGGTGTTCTTGAAGTTTTGCCGGATGGGTATGGATTTTTGAGAAGCGAAAATTATTTGTCCGGACCAAAGGATGTTTATGTATCTCCTTCTCAAATCAGAAGATTTGGACTTAAAACAGGGGATAAGCTTCGTGGCAAGGGCAGAATCCCTAAAGAAGGCGAAAAATTTCAGGCCTTACTCTATGTTCAGTCAATAAATGGAGATACCCCGGATATTGCTTCTAAGAGAGTACCATTTGAATATTTGACTCCTATTTATCCTGATAACAGAATTACCTTGGAGACAACTCCCCGTGAGTTTTCTACAAGGTTGATAGACCTTATTGCTCCTATAGGAAAAGGTCAAAGAGGAATGATAGTTTCACCGCCGAAGGCAGGTAAAACGATACTTCTGAAGAAAATTGCCAATTCTATTACTGTTAATTACCCGGAAATAGAGCTTATTGTCTTACTTATTGATGAGAGACCGGAAGAGGTTACAGATATGCAGCGTTCTATTAAAGGAGAAGTAATATATTCTACCTTTGATGAGGTGCCGGAGCATCATATTAAGGTTGCAGAGATGGTATTGGAGAGAGCTCAGAGGCTCGTTGAGCAGAAAAAGGATGTTGTAATATTACTTGACAGTATTACCAGATTGGCCAGAGCGTATAATCTTACTATTCCTCCAACCGGAAGGACATTATCGGGAGGCTTAGACCCTGGAGCACTTCATAAGCCTAAAAAATTCTTTGGAGCGGCAAGGAATATAGAAAATGGCGGAAGTCTGACAATTATGGCAACTGCACTTATTGAGACAGGCAGCAGAATGGATGATGTCATTTTTGAAGAATTTAAGGGAACGGGTAACATGGAGCTTCACTTGGACAGAAAGCTTTCCGAGAAGAGAATTTTCCCTGCAATTGATATTAATAAGTCAGGAACCCGAAGAGAAGAGCTTCTGCTGAGCCAGAAGGAGCTGGAAAGTGTTTGGGCGATTCGCAAAGCAATGAGCAATATGGGTACCGCCGAGGTAACAGAGGTATTAATTAATAAGCTTATGCAGACACGAACAAATGATGATTTTGTCAACAGTATAAAATTATCCTTCCTTGATAAAAATAATTGATAAATTCAGATATTGTGTTAGGCATTGTTAAGAACTGTATAAAAAAATAGGGCTTGCGGTATGTACATTTTTGTGTTAAAATATCACTTGCCTCTTTAATAAGCAACTTGGTACTTTTAGTACGTTGAATATATAATAATTATGCTGTTTATAAAGTCAATTATAGTTGAAACCTTGACCCTATAACCAGACACGTGTTTTAGGTTTCAATAGTTTGAATTTTAAAGAGTTGTACTTTAGGGGGCTCAGTCTCAAATCCAAACTATCGTTTTCGGCTGATAGTAATTGACTTGAGGGCAACTCATTATGTTTGAAAGAAGGTGAAAAGCAGTGAAAGAAGGTATTCATCCAGATTATTCAGAAGCAGTAGTTAAGTGTGCATGCGGCGAGACTTTTACAACTGGTTCCACTAAGAAGAATCTTCACGTTGAAATTTGTTCAAAGTGTCATCCTTTCTTTACTGGAAGGCAAAAACTCATTGATACTGGCGGACGTGTTGATAGATTTAAGAAGAAATATGGTATTGTTGACAATGAATAATTTAGCGCAATATAAGAATTAAGACATTATAAAGGTCGGGGAGTTTTTCCCGGCCTTTTGTTTAAATTAATATTAATTACAGTAAATATAATTGACTATTTTAATTAGTTTTCGTATGATTTGATATAGAGTAATATTTTTTATAATTAAACATAATATGATGTATTTTTGGATGTGGGAGGGAAAATGAAAAAAACTACAATTGGTGGGCAAGCGTTGCTTGAGGGACTTTTGATGATTGGACCTCAATTTAGGGCTACAGCTGTAAGAAAGCCTGACGGAGAAATAATAATTGAAAAGCAGCCCATGAAACCTAAGGGAAAGCTTTCGAAGATTCCGATAATAAGAGGTGCCGTTAATTTATTTACGCAGATGGTTATCGGTGTAAAAGCACTTATGTATTCGGCGGAATTTGTTGATTTAGAAGATGAGGACAAGCCATATGAACCCTCCAAATTTGAGCAATTTCTCGACAGGAAGTTTGGAGACAAAATAGCGGATGTTGCCATATATTTTTCAGTAGTGTTGTCGCTATGTTTAAGCGTAGGTTTATTTATTCTTCTTCCGAATTTCATAACCGACTTTTTTTCAAATTTTGTTCAATTGAATAATGTTATTATTCTTAATCTTATAGAAGGTGCTATCAGAGTAGGTATTTTCATAGGATATCTTGCACTTGTTTCTTTAATGAAGGAAATGAAAAGAGTATGGGAATATCATGGAGCAGAGCATAAGACAATTCATTGCTATGAGCATGGAGAAGAGATGACAGTTGAAAATGTAAGGAAGTATACGACAAAGCATCCCAGATGCGGAACTTCGCTCTTTTTTACAATAATGATTATTAGTATTTTGATATTTGCTTTTACAGGCTGGCATAATGTATTTTTGAATGCAATTATAAGAATACTTTTAGTACCTTTGGTTGCAGGTGTTTCTCTTGAGCTTATAAAGTTTGCTGTGAAGCATGAGAACTGGTTATTTAAAGTTCTTTCGGCACCCGGTCTGATGTTCCAGTCATTTACCACCAGAGAGCCTGATGACAGTCAGATCGAAGTGGCAATAGCTGCATTCATGGAGGTCTTGCCTTCTGATGAGGGAAGCGATGAATGGGGAAAAGACTAGAGTATTATAAATTATAGGCTTTTGAAGATGGAAGAGTGTGCATATGAACATAAAAGAATACTTTCGGTTTGCAGCAGAAAGTTTAAGAAAGGCAGATATTGAGACCCCGGAGTTTGATGCCGGGGTTATGCTTTGCTGTGTATTAAAGTGCGGCAGAGCATATTTGTATACGCATTATGATAGAGTGCTAGTCAGTCTTGAGCTGGAAGCGCTTGATGAGATGCTCAGGCAGCGGATTAATAATGTACCTCTTCAGTATATAATCGGTGAAACGGAATTTATGGGACTGCCCTTTTCTGTGAGTCCGGAGGTTCTTATACCGCGTCAGGATACGGAAAGTGTCATTGAAGAAGGTATTAGACTTGTTAAGCTGTTTGCTGAGCAGGCTGAAACAAATAAATCTAAGGAGTATGCAAATAGAGCTATAAGGGTTTTGGATATGTGTACAGGCTCTGGATGCATTGCGGTGAGTATAGCTCATTATTGTCCTGAGAGTGTGGTTGTTGCCTGTGATATTTCACAGGAAGCTCTTAAAATAGCTGAAAAGAATTGCAGGCGTAACTGTGTTGAAAACAGGGTTGGGCTTCGCTGCGGAAATCTATTTAATGCACTTGATGACGGACAGCTTTTTGATATAATTGTGAGCAATCCTCCTTACATTGAAACCGGTGTGATACCGGAGCTTCAAAAGGAAGTAAAAAATTATGAGCCTTATCTGGCTTTAGATGGAGGGCAGGATGGGCTTGATTTTTACAGGCAAATTGTAGTTAATGCACCGGCATACTTAAAAAACGGAGGATATCTTGTACTGGAGATAGGCTATAATCAAGGGCAAAGCGTTAAAAATATCATGAATCAAAATTTTCATGATATAGAAATATGCAAGGATATAAGCGGAAATGACAGAATTTTGACCGGCAGATATATTAAACCGTAAGCAATATATAAGCAGGGTTAGTCGTTCCAAAGGCTTAGAATGCCTGAATCCTGAAGGCTCTTTACAATAATAAGGCTTATAGGGCCGATAAACATGCCTAAAACTCCGAAAAACTCCAGACCTACATACATGGCGAGCAATGTTACTAATGGATGAAGCCCGATTTGACTTCCCACTATCTTGGGCTCCATTATTTGTCTGATCAGCACTCCTAAAATATATAAAATTGCTAATCCAAAGGCCAGAGGCATATTACCGGCAATTATATTCCACAGAATCCACGGTATCATTACCGTACCGGTGCCAATGATTGGTATAGCCTCGGAAATACCCACTATTAGTGCTATTACAAAGGCATATTTTACATTCAGAACAAAAAGTCCTACGCTGACCTCAATAAAAGTGAACCCCATTAGAATAAGTATCGCTTTGAAGTATCCGAAAAGAGCATTAATAGTATCTCTTTTTATATTGGGCATTTCCTTTCTCCACGATAAAGGAAGCTGTCTGTAAAAAAACAATGTTATCTTTTTTTTATCACTGCTGATAAAATATGTAGATAATATGGTTACTATAAAAAATACTGCCAGCTTGGGAATTGAGGATGCTGTATTTATCGTGTACTGAATTATGGCTGTTATAATACTTGTAAGCTTGTTGGAAAGTGATGCGAGGTTCTTTGTAATTGCATCTGTAGCTTCGGCAGGCAATGCATTATATAAGCTGGTTATTTTATTTGTAAGGCTGTTAATTTGTGCGGAGATATCATTTGAATAAATCTCTAAATTATTTCGCAGAATGATTAATTCATCATATATTTTAATGATTCCAAGGGTTATCACAGACACAAGAAGGGACATAGTGATCAGTAAAGAGATGATTGCGGCAACCTTTCTGGATATTTTAAATTTCTGCAATAGCCGAATTACCGGTTCATTTATGTAGGATACTATTATTGCAATTATGAAGGGGGCAAAAAACGGAAATAGATAGGTTATTGATACATATATGATTGCAAATATAACTATAATCAGTAAAAGTTTTTTAACGGCACCTTGATATTTGTTCCATAGCTCCATGCTAACCTCCACGCCCGGGTTGGGCACAAAAACTTGGTAAAGCAACTGTGGCAAGACCTCTGCTTAGCAGCGGTACGCTATTTATTTTGCGACCGCCTTTTGTTCCTTTCAAGCTAACCTCCACGCCGAAATTGCGGCACAGAATTTTAAATGAAAGAAAAATTCAATACTCATTATATTATATGTCCTTATCGGCTTCAATGCAAGAGGCCTAATTACTTATATATCAAAATATAGTAAAAAATAGAAAACAAATAGTGGTTAATGTATACAATATTCAGAAATAATTTACCAAACGCTTTAAATCATGCCTTTTTAATTGTATTTTTTAAAAAAGTGTTGTAAAATTATATGCGGGTGATTAATATTGAGAGAAGTCGATTATAGTCGCATTTTATTGTATTTTTTACAGTTAAAGGAGATTGACTAAAGAGCTTTTTCACATTATTATTGACAAGGGAAATTTGTTTAAGATATATAGTCTTGAATAATATTATCCGTATCTATCATTTTGTATTTTTAGATTTGTCAGTATTACATGATAATTCTGAAAAAATATAGGGTTAAAATAATATTTTGAAAGGAGAATTAGCTGTGGATTGGTATTTATTACTGGCAGCTATTCTGCTGCCTGCACTTAGTGCGGCGCTGTGCTTTATAATTAAAAATCAGAAAGTGCGTATTGCAATAGTGAGTATTTCAACCTTAATACTATTTGCAGTTGCTTACGGGTTTATTGTGCTTTTATTAAGAGCTCCGGAAGGAAAGCTTGTATATCAATTTAATGAAAGTACGCTTGAGGTGGTTAGCTGGATAATTAAAGGATTGGATCTGGTATTATTTAGTTATATCGCATACGTTGGTATAAAGCATAAAAAGGCAATTGTAGTTGTTCTATGTATTTTGCAGGTAATACCCTGGGCTTTATTTGAGGTCTTTGGTGTTTTCGGTAAGGTTTTTGAGCCGGAAGATGCATTTGTAATTGATCATTTATCGTTGATTATGATAATGCTTGTATCAATAATCGGACCGATCATCACATTTTTTGCTCTGGGTTATATGAAGGAGCATGAGCATCATTTAAAATTAACAGTGTCCAGACAGCCAAGATTTTTCATGATACTGTTTGTGTTTTTAGGCGCTATGAATGCGCTGGTGATGACAGACAATTTGTCATGGATGTATTTTTTCTGGGAAATAACAACTTTATGTTCATTCCTGTTGATTTCACATGACGGAACAGAAATAGCAATTAAAAACGGATTAAGAGCTTTGTGGATAAACTCGGTTGGAGGAGTTGCATTTATTTTTGCAATTATATTGGTGAATTCAAGCTTGGGCACGCTTTCTATACAGGCCATATCAGAATCAGGGATGGAAGGCGCATTTACCGGATTATTGCCTATAGCTCTTGGACTGCTTTGCATAGCCGGATTTACAAAATCGGCGCAGTTTCCGTTCCAAAGCTGGCTATTGGGAGCCATGGTCGCACCGACACCGGTTTCTGCATTGCTGCATTCAAGTACAATGGTTAAGGCAGGTGTATATCTTGTAGTAAGAATATCACCGGCGTTCTCCGGAACTATTTTGGGACAGCTGGTTGCTATCAGCGGAGGCTTTACTTTTGCAATTGCTTCGGCAATAGCTATCAGCCAGAGTAATGGAAAGAAGGTTCTGGCATATTCTACAATTGCCAATCTGGGACTGGTAATTTGCTGCGCGGGCATTGGAACAAGAACCTCGATAGCAGCGGCAATATTACTGATGATTTTCCATGCTGTTTCAAAGGGCTTACTCTTTCTTTGTGTCGGAACTATTGAACAGGGAATCGGAAGCCGTGATATTGAGGATATGCAAGGGTTGTTCAAGATAATGCCGTTTACTACCGTAATAACAGTAATAGGTATGATTTCAATGATGCTTCCGCCTTTCGGAGTGCTTATTACAAAATGGATGGCTATAGAAACAGCCGTTGATCAGCCCTTGGTATTATTGCTTATAATACTTGGCAGTGCATTGACAGTTGTGTTCTGGGGCAAGTGGATTGGAATTATTTTAACAATGTCATATAAGCCTAAGTTCCATATAGAAAAGCTGACCTTTTCAATGGAAGCTGCTTTAACTACACTGATAGTATTTGTTATGGCTGCAAGTATAGGTATCGTTCCTTTGTATAATACTTTGGTTAAGCCTCAGGTGGTTTCATTTGTAATGCAGGATAAAGGCTCACTTGTTGGAGAAGGTATGGGAATATGGCTTCGCAATATGGATAAAACAGTTTATGGCGGTTTTGCCTCAATTGTGTTCTTTATTATTGTGCTGCTGCTGATGGTGGCTATTCCGTTTTTTGCCCACAGACTCAAGCCGGCAAGACTGAAACCTCCATATTTATGCGGCGACAATGCAAGTGATGATATGAGAGGCCTTGAGTTTATCAGCCCAGGGGATAAGATAGAGAATGTTGTGGTAAGGAATTATTATATGCAAAATGTTTTTGGAGAGGATAAGCTTACAACCGGAGCAAATATTATTGCCGGAGCAATAGTTTTAATTATTTTAGGGGTGGTGATTGGATTATGAGCATAAACAATTTTTTAATAGCTGTTATTGCCGTAATAGTTTCCCCGCTTCTAGGCGGCTTATTGACCGGCATTGACAGAAAAATAACTGCCAGAATGCAAAATAGGCAAGGCCCTCCGATACTTCAGCCCTTTTATGATTTCTTTAAGCTGATTGGTAAGCAGGATATCGCAGTTAATCAGACTCAGATGGTTTATGTGCTGGGACATTTGCTTTTTGCAATTGGTGCATTAGTTATGCTTGTTTTACAACAGGACTTATTAATGATTATGTTCATTCTTGCTTTCTCAGGTATTTCGCTTATTATGGGAGCAAGCAGTATCCGTTCTCCATACAGTAAAATCGGTGCACAGAGAGAAATTATGTCCATGATGGCATATGAGCCGGTGTTGTTACTTATGGTGGTAGGTGTTTACAAGGCTACGGGAAGTTTTATGATTTCGGGGATATTTGAGCATGAGAAGCCTTTATTATATAGTCTCCCATTGGTGTTTTTATCATTTTTGTTTATTTTGACAATCAAGCTGAGAAAGTCTCCTTTTGACTTCGCTACGTCACACCATGGGCATCAGGAGCTTATAAAAGGTTTAACCATTGAGTTTTCAGGGACTCAGCTTGCTTTAATCGAATTGACAGACTGGATTGATTTGGTTCTGTTTATGGGATTAATTTCTTTGTTTTTCGCACAGCCTATATGGGTAGGTATCTTAATAGCATTAGTCTGTTACTTCATAGAGATACTGATTGATAACATAAGTGCCAGAATGACCTGGCAGTGGATGGTTAAAACCACATGGGTCGCGGGAATAGGAGTTGCCTTGGTAAATATAGTTTGGATGTATCTAATTCCTTAAAATTGGGATGAATAATTTATATGAAATATTAAACCAAATTTTTGTGCCCTAATGGGGCGTGGAGGTTAGTATGGGGATAATAAGCAAGTCAAGGAAAAAATCACCCTGGATTATGCATTATGACTGTACAAGCTGCAATGGATGTGATATTGAGACTTTAGCATGTCTGACTCCAATGTATGATGCTGAGAGATTAGGTATTGTCAATGTTGGTAATCCTAAGCACGCAGATATTTTGCTTGTTACTGGGTCTGCGAATAAAAGAAATTCACAGGTTTTAAAAAATATATATAATCAAATGCCTGATCCAAAGTGTGTTGTGGCAATTGGGGCTTGCGCCTGCACAGGCGGGATTTTCAGAGAGTGCTATAATGTATTGGGTGGAATAGAAAATGTAATACCTGTTGACGTATATGTTCCGGGCTGCTGTGCAAAGCCAGAGGCTATTATTGATGGAATAGTGCAGGCTATAGGCAAGCTGGATGAAAAGGCAGAGTTAATGAAGAATGAAAGCAAGTAGGAAAGCCGTTTTATATGGATTATGGAGGTACGTAAAATGATTGAAAATTTAGTTGAGATTACTAGTGACCAATTGCTTGCAGAGACTTCAAAGAGCAAGTATGAGAGTTATAGATTTGTTACTTCTACCTGTATAGATAATGGTGATGATACGATAGATGTTTATTATCATTTTGACAAGGATTATGAAATGAGGAATGTTAAAATCACTGTTAAAAAGGGTGAAGAGATTCCAAGTATTTCAAGGATATTTTTCAGTGCCATACTGGTGGAGAATGAAATGAAAGAGCTTTTTGGACTGAATATAACCGATATCGCTGTTGACTATGGCGGACACATGCTGCTGTCAGATGAGGAATTAAGCTCTCCGATGCTGAGACAGCAGATAACTATTGAACAAAGAGGGGGTAAACAAGTATGAGCTCAACTGTAATACCTTTTGGACCGCAGCATCCTGTGCTTCCTGAACCCCTCCATATTAAGCTTGTTATGGAAGATGAAAGAATAGTTGAAGCAATACCTGCCATAGGATATGTTCATAGAGGGCTTGAAAAGCTCACTGAGACAAAAGAATTTACTCAGAATACATTTGTTGTTGAGAGAGTGTGCGGTATATGCAGCGTTATGCACGCTATGGCATATTGTCAGGGTATGGAGGAATTGATGAACATAGCTATTCCTGACAGGGCAAAGTTTCTTCGTGTAATTTGGGCAGAGCTTCACAGAATGCACAGTCATTTATTGTGGCTGGGACTTTTGGCCGATGCTTTCGGATTTGAGAGCCTTTTCATGCAGGCATGGAGAAACAGAGAAAAGGTTATGGACATAATGGAAGAAACCTGTGGCAGCAGAGTTGTTATATCGGCTAATATCATAGGCGGAACAAGGCGTGACCTCTCAAAGGAGCAAATGGTAAAAATTAATCAGATTGTTGATGAGATAAAAGAAGATTTGGAACAGCTTGAATCAGTATTTTTAAATAATTATACTGTTAAGCACAGATTAGTCGGAAGAGGAGTCCTTACTAAGGAGGATGCTGTTGAATATTGTACAGTGGGGCCGATGGCAAGGGCCAGCGGAATAAGTATGGATTTAAGAACCACTGGGTATTCTGCCTATGGACAGCTGGACTTTGAGCCGATTATTCATAGCGACGGTGACAACTATGCAAGGACGTATGTCAGGCTTCATGAGATTTATCAATCGGTGGATCTTGTCAAGCAGGCAATAGCCAAGATACCAGAGGGAGAACATGTTATTCCTGTGAAGGGAGTTCCTCCGAAGGGTGATGTTATTTCCAGAGTTGAGCAGCCAAGGGGAGAAGTATTGTACTTCATGAGAGGAAACGGGACTAAGACTTTGGATAGGCTCAGGCTTAGGACACCGACATTTGCCAATATACCTTCATTATTAAAAATGTTGCCCGGCAGTGAGCTTTCTGATGTAGGAATGCTTATATTAACGATTGACCCATGTATATCCTGTACTGAGAGGTAAAAGAAAGTAGATAGGAGGTCATAAGTATGTTTAAGATGGTGGAAAACGTACTAAAGAATTTGGTATCAAAGCCTGCAACAAGGAACTATCCTTTTGATAAAAGAGAACCGTTTAAGGACTCAAGGGGGCATATTTCCGGTTGTGATATAGATGTGTGCATATTTTGCGGTATGTGCCAGAGAAAATGTCCCGCGAATGCTATTGTTGTAAGCAAGCCTGAAAAGTCATGGGAGATAGACCAATTCAAGTGCGTTATTTGTAATGCATGTGTGGAGGTTTGTCCGAAGAAATGTATTTTCTCCAGTGCAGAGCATAAATCAGCACAATCCTTCAAGGATAAGCTGAAACTTGTGCAGGCTTCGAAGCCTGTGGAAGGCGCTGAGCAAAATGCATGAGTATGCAGTGACTCAGTCTATGGTAAAGATGGTCGTGGATGAAGCTAACAAAGCCAATGCAGCAAAAATATCAGAAATACGGCTTGTTATCGGTGATTTATCGACTATAATAGATGATTCGGTACAAATGTATTTCGATATCATCAGTGAGGGAACTATTGCTCAAGGTGCCAAGCTGATATTTAAAAGGGTGAAGGCTGAATTTAGGTGCAAGAGCTGCGGAGAAGTCTTTATTAAACCTCCTGTCGGATTTGATTGCCCTAAATGCGGTGGATTGGGTACGCCCACAGGAGTTGGAAAAGAATTTTATATTGAAAGCATAGAAATCGAATAGAATAACAAAATGACAGAGCGATTTTCAGAATAAGTATTATTTTGTAATTCTCTGAACACACTCCGGTCCGCTTTGCAAGATTTAAGATGGAAGGGAGTGTGTTTTAGCTTTAGGTAAAAGCCGCATAAGGCAGGGAGCTGAATATAAGATTAAGCAGGAGGTAGAATAATGGAAATTAAAGTTATGAAAAACATAATGCATGCAAATCAAAAGCTTGCCCAAGAGAACAGAGCCTATTTTCGTTCAAAAGGTATTAAAGCAGTAAATATAATGGCTTCACCTGGCTCGGGCAAAACAAGCACTATTCTGAAATTGATTGATGCTTTTGGCGATAAGGCTCATGTGGCAGTTGTGGAAGGCGATATTGCTTCAAGCATTGATGCGGAAAAAATAGATAAGCTTGGTAATCCTGTAATTCAGATTAATACAGGAGGAGGCTGTCATCTGGATGCCAATATGATAAAAAGCGCTGTCGAAAGTCTTGCTCTGAAAGACGGAGCTATACTGTTTATTGAGAATGTGGGGAATCTTGTATGCCCTTCCTCCTTTGACCTGGGTGAGGGAATAAAAATGGTTATTGCCAGTGTTCCTGAGGGGCATGATAAACCTTACAAGTATACCTCAATGTTTGAGGCAGCAGACATTGTGGTTCTTAACAAAATGGACTTAATGCCTTATATAGATTTTGACAGAGACAGCTTTTACAAGGGTGTTAAAGCATTAAATGAGAAGGCTGAAATTATTGAAGTATCATGTAAAACAGGAGAAGGCATAGAAAGGCTTGCGCAGTGGATGCTCACCACGCAAGTATCTCATAACCGCTTTTTGTAACGGCTATTGTGTATTCCCATTGGGCAGACAGAGAACCGTCTCTTGTAGTTACAGTCCAATTGTCTTTTGCTACTTTTACAGAGTACCCTCCTTCATTAATCATGGGCTCAATAGTAAATACCATACCGGGAAGCATAAGGACCCCCTTATTACGTTTGGCAAAGTGGTCTATATGGGGGTCTTCATGGAATTTGAGCCCAACTCCGTGCCCTCCCAAATCCCTTACTACCGTATAGCCTCTCTGGTTTGCAAACGGTTCAATTGCACGCCCGATTTCGTTTATGGATTTAAAGGGCTTCACTTGCTTAGTTCCGATATCAAGACATTCCTTTGTTGTTTCAACTAAAGCTTTCGCGGCTGGTGTAACATCGCCTATCATGCACATTCTGCTGGCATCGGAAAAGTATCCGTTAAGTATGGTGGAAACATCAACATTGACAATGTCTCCGGACTTTAATACTGTTTTGTTATCAGGTATGCCGTGGCACACTACCTCGTTTATCGAGAGGCATACACTTTTTGGGAAGCCCATGTAATTAAGCGGAGCAGGAATAGCATTGCGGGAAATCGTATAATCATATACAATTTTATCAACCTCTGCCGTTGTCATACCTTCTTTTATTTCCTTTTCAACTAAATCCAATATTTGAGTGGTTATTTTTGCGCTCTCACGTATTCCTTCAATTTGTTCGGGAGTCTTAAGCAAGGATGGATGCGGAATGATATATCCATTGGATTTAAATTCTTGTAACATTTGTTCCGTTTCATTTTGTGACACAATAAACACTTCCTTGTTAAAATTTTTACTAAAGTCAATATGGTTCAAGCCTTCTCTGTCCAGTTGATAGCAATTGACTTTTCCCAGGCTTAGTAATTGCAATATCAGCTATAGCTGATATATGTATATGCAGTACCGGCTTGCCAACATGCGCTGCATATCTCCGGTAATATGTATAATTAATTTATTTCTACAAGAGCAACTGTTATATCATCCTTGATATCATTAGGATTACTGCTGTTTGAAAAAGAAACTGCGCTGTCGATTAATTTTGCAAGTTTCTGTGCCGGAGGAAGCTCTGAGTCCATAATATGATTAACTAATCGCTCTTCACCAAATTGGTGATTATAGGCATCTCTGATTTCTATTATACCGTCAGTATAAAGGAATATACTGTCATTAGGCTCAAGCTTGACAGTATGCTCGCAATAATCCGGATTCTCCACCCAATTACTGATTGGAATACCGGAGGCTCTGAGTATCTGGAAGTCAGATTTTCTAAAGATTACAGGACATACATTCAATCCGGCATTAGAGTAAGTAATGGTATTCTTTTCCGTATTTATAACTATATAAAAAATTGCTATGTATAGCTCACTAAAAAATTTGTTGCTGTTATAGCTGGCATACAGCCGCTCTAAAGCTTTAGAAGGTGATAATTGTGACCTGTCAAGAGCAGTGTTTAAAAACATAGTTAACATAGATGCAGCCACGCCATGTCCGGAAACATCAGCTATGTACAGCCCAAGGTGCTTGTCATCTATTCTGAAGATATCCAAAAAGTCTCCTCCCAGTGTTTCACAGGGCCTGTAAATGTAATTAAAGTGAACATTATCAAAATCAATCGTATTTTGTGGAAGAAGGCTGAGCTGCAATCTCTTTGCCATTGATAAATCTTCTTTTAATTTTTCATTTTGACTTTTTATCTTTTGGCTCATTTTTTTTAGTTCGGTTATATCATGCAGAACTTCTATAACAGCATCTTCTGATATACTATCAACGCCCTTAAAGGGTGAGCTGGTCACAGAAAAGGTATGTCCGTTTATCACTTCCTCTTTGCGTCTGGACCGATTCGGAAGATTACTCCTGGAAATACAATTGTAGCAAGGAGCTGTTCTGCCTAAAACCTCATAACATTTTTGACCGACAATATCCATGCCAATCGAATCACGCATTGACTTGTTTACGAAAATTATATTATCATGCTTGTCTATCACACGAACCCAATCAGGCATTCCGTCAATCACTTCTTCTATAAAGGTACAAGCAGACGGACCAATCTTTTTTCTAAGCTTGTATGGCAAAATTATCAACCCTTCCAGTATGAATATATTTTAAATTGCAACATACATAATAATGAGAACTAAAATAACTGGACTAACTATATTGTAACATAGTTATTTTTATTTAAAAGTGACTTGCAATGAAAATTATAATATATACAAAAATTGTAAATACTATAAAAGTGAAACTTAAGCAATATAGCAAAAATAAAGTATTGGCGGTGAAATGGAATGAGTTTTGAAGAAAAGGCTTCTAACTTAACGTATATTGATGCAATGAGCGTAAATGCCTTTGCATTGTTCTCTGAAGCTCTGTATAAGACTATTACTTTCTGCAGAACAGAAAAATACAGTGACATAGTTTTTGTGTGCATAGGCTCAGACCGCTCAACAGGTGACAGTCTGGGACCTATTATAGGACATAAGCTTAGAGAAATGAAATATTGCAATGTACATGTATTTGGGAATTTGGAAAATCCGGTTCATGCAAAAAATTTGTGCGAAACGACAAATTATATTCTGGAAAGGTTTGAAATGCCATTTATTATTGCAATAGATGCATCCTTGGGGAAAATGGAGCATGTAGGTCATATTACAGTTGGTAAAGGTGCTCTGAAGCCCGGTTCGGCAGTTAATAAAGACTTACAGCCAATAGGCAATATGCATATAACGGGAATAGTTAATTTTAGCGGGTTTATGGACTTTTTAACTCTCCAGAATACGAGATTGGGCACTGTTATGAAAATAGCGGATATCATTTCTAGCGGTATAAGATATACCATCTGGAGAATACAGCGAGATGATATTAAAAGAAGTATTTCTTCGGTAGAATCAATTTAGTTTCAAACTTTAATTTTAAATTCAGACTTTTTAAAATATCAGCCTTATAATATAGTATAATACTAATTGTTCTGAAGCATTATACAAGCTCTCGGAAAGCAGCTGCATTAAGTGCTGGGATATTTGCAATGTTAATTAATTTTGCCTGAGATTTGGCGTGGAGGTTAGCTGTAAAAAGTGTGGAGGGTGTGAGAGAAGAATTGCGTACCTCCACGGATGCTTTTAATATTAATTTGCCAAAAATTTGGCGTGGAGGTTATTATGTATACTAAACGTAAAGGAACTATGATTGTAGGTTTAGTGCTTATTTTATTGGGCATTCTTTATTTCCTGGACAGTACAGGTATTTTTGAAATTTATTTTGATATCTTTGATATTGGATTCATTTTTTCTCATTTTTGGCCTATGATTCTTATTATTATGGGATTGACCTTTCAGTATTCATATTTTTCGGCTAAAACCAATGATGCCGGAGTACTTGTTCCGGGAGGAATACTTTTGGTTAGTGGTCTTACCTGTCAGCTTTCATCCTTATTCGGTTTGTGGGGATATTTATGGCCCGGGTTTATTTTTGCGGTGGCTGTAGGATTGTTTGAGCTGTACATTTTTGGGGCGAGGGAGAAGGGTCTGTTAATACCTGTTTTTATTTTGAGCGGGTTATCTCTGATATTCTTTTTTATGCAGTTAGGCAGGGCATCATTTTTACAAACATATTTTATTCCGTTAATATTGATATTAGGAGGCCTGCTTATAGTTGTCAGGAACCGGAGGATTTAGCCTGAAAAAAATAATACCTTTTTGCGCCTCTGATGCATAGAATATATTATTATAGTATTCATAAATCAATTGCGGTTGATGCCTTCCGTATTATTCATAAAATGCTTCAGCAACAGGCTATTGCCTTAACCGGATTATAATGGTATTCATCGCCAGTAATTGACTTGGCAGAGGTGTATGTATATGAATAAAAGTGAGGATATAAAAACAAGGCTGGAAGATATTAAAAGCTATATGTATGACGAAATTCACCGGTTGATGCAGGATAATCAGGAACTTAACGCCACAATAAGAAAAACGGAATTAGATGACAGACTTCAGAAATTTAAGCCATCAAAACATAAAGCGGCATATAAAAAAAATGATAAGAATTTGAGAAGAAGATGTTATCTGAGATAAAAAGTGGGAATATATATATTAAATAAGTGTCGATAGTATTTCGGCACTATAATAAACTAACTTACAAGGAGAAAATAAAAATGGATAAATACGTTTGCACTGTTTGCGGTTATATTTATGATCCTGCAGAGGGAGATCCTGATAGTGGAATAGCGCCGGGTACTGCATTCGAGGATATTCCTGATAATTGGGTATGTCCGGTATGCGGAGTTGACAAATCTTCATTTGAAAAAGAATAGTTTTGATACACGACTGAAAACGGTTTTTCTGATTATAGGAAAGCCGTTTTTTGTGGTACTGGAGGGAAATTTTTATTGCTTATATCACTGGAAATTATATTATTTGCTGGTTCAGCAAGCTGAAGGGGTGAAATTTTGATGATTAAAAAAAAGCCTGTTATTGGAATTACAGCAGCCCATGATTTTGAAAAGGATACCAGCTCGTTAAAGGGTGATTATTATGAGGCCATAACACAATGCGGCGCAGTGCCGGTACTGATTCCTGCTACGGAAGAGAAAGCCGTGTGGGCTGAATATTTACACATAAGCGATGGAATTATATTTTCGGGAGGCCCGGATGTTGATGCTGTTTATTTCGGTAAAGGCAACATGCCATATGCAAATGAAATATCTCCGGTTCGTGACAGTATGGAAATTTTTATTGCTAAGCAGGCTTTAGCAGCAGATAAGCCGGTTCTAGGCATTTGCAGGGGAATACAGATAATAAATATTGCAGCAGGCGGCAGAATTTTTCAGGATATCTACGCAGAAAATGCAGCTGATAAGCAGCTTTTGAAGCACAGTCAACAGGCGCCGAGATGGTTCCAAATACATAATATTAATATTTTAGGAGGGACTATCCTGCACAATGTATTTGGAGAAGATGCCTTGAGAGTTAATTCCTTTCATCATCAGGCTGTCAGCAAAATAGCACCCGGATTCACTATTAATGCATATGCAGATGATGGGATTATTGAAGCGATAAGCCATGAAGGTAAAAAGTTCGCTTTAGGAGTTCAGTGGCATCCGGAAAATTTGTGGAGAAAAGATTGCATACATTTAAAGTTATTTGAAAGGCTCGTTTCTGTGTGCTAAAATACATTTAAATACATGCTTAAAATAAAATTAAATTTATATAATTTTTTAATGTTTTATGCAGCTTAAAAATGTAACAGTCGAAAACAGGAGGTATAACAATGCTTAATAAGCTTGAAAATGTATTGAGTGATTCGCTTGGTGCTTTCTCCGGCCCGGTAATGAGAATTTTTGAAATCTTGTTAACATTTATTATCGCCGGAATTATTATTAAAGTCGGTAAATTTCTAATTAAAAAGTTCTTTGATAAACAGAAGGAGTTTAAATTCAAGCTGGATGAAAAGAGGCTTGACACCATGTGCACCTTGTTAATTAGCGTATTTAAATATGCTGTATATATATGTGCAGTTATCGTAAGCTTATCTGATATTCTGGACTTAAAGGCAGTTCTTGCAGCGGCAGGGGTGGGAGGTGTTGCAATAGGCTTAGGGGCTCAAAGCCTTATAAAGGATACCATATCCGGTTTTTTTATACTTCTTGAGGATCAATTTGCTGTAGGTGACTTGATTACTATTGACGATATGACAGGAACAGTTGAACGTATGGAGCTCAGAGTCACCAGACTGAAAAACTATACAGGGGATTTATATATTATTCCTAATGGTGAGATAAAAAAAGTAACAAACCATACAAGAGATAACAAAATGGTTATTGTTGATATTCCGGTGGCTTATTCAAGTAATATTGCCAAGGTAAGTGAAATAGCACAAGGAGTATGTGAGGAGATAAAAGGCGAATTCTCGGTATTTACTGAGGAGCCTGCAGTTTTAGGTATTACGGATTTAGGCAATAATAATTTTAATTTGAGAATAACAGCAAAAACTCTTCCAAACGAACAATGGGCAGTAGAACGACGTATTAGAATTAAGATAAAAGAGGAGTTTGAGACAAACAGATTGGAGTTTTATGATAAAGCAGCTGTATTAAAGCAGCAATGAGTATTATAAATTACTAATAATAATTGCCGTCATCAGATGGTGAGGAGGGAAAAATGCCTGATAGATATGCTTTGGGAGATATAGTAGAGATGAAAAAGCAGCATCCTTGCGGCAGCAGGCAATGGGAAGTAATTCGCACAGGGGCTGATTTCAGAATAAAATGCGTTGGCTGCGGGCATCAGGTGATGCTTGCCAGAACTAAATTTGAAAAGAGTGTTAAAAAAATTATTAAGTCCAATTTGATAGACGAAAAATGAAATTTTAAGATGACTTTCATTATAGTATAATTTTACAGTTAAGTGTATAATAGATACTATTTTGGGAACACTTAGTAATATAACTAAAGCCAGTTACGCTTCAAGCTTTCATATGATAAATATCGGGAAGGTGAGATACAGCTGAAAAAATATGTTACCTCCGCAAGAATAATTCTATTATGCTAAGCCGGATGCGGAGGTTAGCCTCAAAACCCAGACTATCAGCTGATAGTAATTGATTTTCGATTATTACTAGGAGGATTAAATGGAAGAGCTTAAAAAGACATCACCATCACAAAAGTTTGAAAATCTTATTAAGAATTATCTTCATCAGGGAAAAGAAAAACTGGAAAATGATTTGGTGGGAACAAGAGAAGCAATCAAACTTATTGCAAAGGACAAAACCAAGAATTTTATGCGTACCATGGACTTTGGATTGAGTGAAGAGGAGAGAAATTGTTTGCATCAATTGATTATAACAAGTATGTATCAATCCTTTTGCTATGGCTACGGCATAGGGAAAATAGAAGGCGAAACTAAGCAAAAAGTCCGTTTGTAGGCAAGCATGTATAATGCACGTCTACATCTGTTATAAAAGACTTGAATACAAAAGGTTTTATACGGGACGCCACTAATACTCCTGCATATATAAGCAGGAGATAGTGGTGATTTATTTTTTTATAACCTTTAATCCAGCCCTTCAAACTGCATATTATAATATTTAGCATACAGGCCGTTTTTAGTCAGAAGTGTCTTGTGCGTTCCGCGCTCCTGAATACCATTTTCACTTATAACGATTATTTCATCGGCATTGCGTATGGTACTTAGCCTGTGGGCAATGACTATAGTGGTACGGTTCTTTGAAAGGCGTTCCAGAGATTCTTGAATATGGCGCTCACTTTCATTGTCCAATGCGGAGGTGGCTTCATCAAGAATTAAAATAGGAGGATTCTTGAGAAATACACGGGCAATGGCTATCCGCTGCTTCTGGCCTCCTGACAGGCGTGTGCCTCGTTCACCAACATAGGTATCATATCCATTGTCCAGACTCATTATAAAGTCATGGATATTAGCATTTTTGGCGGCTTCTATGATTTCATCCTTGCCGGCATCAGGGTTTCCGTAAGCGATATTTTCACGAATGCTGCCGGAAAACATATAAACATCCTGCTGAACGATACCTATGGATTTTCTCAAGGATTTCAGGGTTATATCCCGTATGTCAATACCATCAATCGTAATTTCTCCGTCGGTTACTTCATAGAAGCGGGGAAGAAGCGAGCAAAGGGTTGTTTTTCCTCCTCCTGACGGACCTACAAAAGCTACGGTTTTTCCTGCATCAATTGTAATACTGACATTGTCAAGTACCTCAGAAGTATCATCATAATGGAAGGAAACATTGTTATAGCTTATTTTACCGCAAGGGTTTATTAGCTGTTTTCCATTCTCTCTGTCTGTAATTTCCGGTTCTGTCTCAATAATCTCTAAAAATCGCTTAAATCCCGACATTCCCTTTTGAAAAGCTTCCGTAAAGTTAATGAGCACTTCTATCGGGTTAAGAAAAATTCCTATATAAAGTGCGTAAATTGCCAAATCGGTGGGCTTCAAGCTGCCTTTTGCTATAAAGTAGCCTCCGCTTATTAATACTGCGGCATAAAGCAATCCTTGGAATATGCTGGTTCCTGCATGGAAACTTCCCATAATCAGATAACTGCTGTTTTTTGAAGCTAAAAATTTTAAATTGCAAAGCTTAAATTTATTATGTTCAATTTCTTCATTTGCAAAGGATTTAACTACCCGTATACCGGAAAGAGTGTCCTGCACACTTGAATTAACAAGTGCAATTTTTTTGCGGTTGTCCATAAAAACTGATTTCATTTTTATATTTTTTCTCAGGCAAAAAATAAACATAGCAACGGTTACTGCAAGAAGAATTAAGGTCATTTGAGAGTTAATCATTGTTAACAATATAAAGGAACCTATAATTTTTATTGATGATATAAATATATTTTCCGGACCGTGATGTGCCAGCTCAGATATATCAAATAAATCGGAAATGAGCTTTGACATCATCTCTCCGGTGTTATTCCTGTCATAGTAAGAAAAGTCAAGTGTCTGATAATGATCAAATAAATCCTGACGCATGTCACTTTCCATACGAGAGCCCATTATATGCCCCCAGGAGGTAATGAAGTATTGCCCTGCATATCTCAGCAGGTACATCACAAGGAGTCCCGCACCAACTATCCAGAGAGACTTCATTATTTCAGATGAACTGCCTGTAAAAACACCCTTTGTCAAAAAATTCAGAATTTGAGGAAAGGCAAGATCAATGGCAGAAACAATAAGAGCACAAAACATATCAATAAAAAATAAATTTTTATATGGCTTATAGTATTTAATAAATTTTTTTAAAGTAGACATATTACCCCCCACGCCAAGTTTTGGCACGAAATATTATGAAAGCAACTGTGGCAAACCTCTGCTTCTCAGCGGTACGCTATTTACTTTTCGACCGTATTTTGTTTCTTTCAAGCTAACCTTCACATTGAGTCTCCGGCAAAAGCTGATTTGGTTTAAGACTTATTTTTATTTAACCTTTCAATAAAAGAAGTAACTAAGCTAAGGTCTTCATCTGTCATATCAATTAGCAAAGAAAGCATGTTATTGATTTTCGGATTATTTAAAATTGCAGCTGCCAATTCTTTTGCATCCGATTTCATATTTTGTATGTTATCCCACCCTAGTAATGAGTTTGCATCCACATCTAAAGCTTTCATCAACAGGGTGATTGTATTGGAATCAGGCTTATTTTTGTTTTTTTCCCAGTCACTTATTGAATTATGCTTTGCACCTATTAAGTCTGCCAATTGTTTTTGTGTAAGGCCCTTAGTCCTCCTTAATTCCCGGATTCTGTCACCAAGTGCAGTCATTTTAAATACCCCCTATACAATAGCTATATTATCAGTTAATTTTTATTTTGTAAATAAAAAATCCGAAATGGTCGAAAAAAATTTATTGACATTTCGAATAAAACGAATTATAATTTTTATTGTTCGAACATATGTTCTAAAATTTGAATATAAAATGTAATATCCGGCTAAAGGAGGAGGTATGTATGATAACAGAAGGAATAGATAATGCTATAAGCTCAAGGATTATGTTTTTTAATAAATATGGTTTTTATTATTTACCTGATTTTTTGAAAGAGTTCAAGGAATTCAGAAAGCTTAGAAATCTTTCTGAATCAGAAAAATTTGAGCTTTTAAAAATATTTAAAAATATTGAAGGTGAATTAAATGATAATTTTATAAATGATTCTACCGAAATTGGTGTAGAAAGCTGGGAGAGAGTTATGGGAATAACTCCAAAGGTATATGATACGCTGAACGATAGAAAATTTAGGATATTGACCAGATTAAATGAAAAGCTGCCGTATAAATATAGGGAAGCTGAAAGATGGCTTGCTTAACTCTCAGAGGGATACTGATTATATAAAACAGACGGTTGAGAGGAAGCTCAAAAATCCAAATTATTATTCGGGAAAATGGTTTTCAGCCCATATAGAAGAGAGCCTTATCCATTGTCTATTACTGTGTTTTAGAATGTTATGTACGCTACTTAACAGAATTATTTAAAACCCATACCTTATTTTTATTGTTGAACCAGCTTTTTATCCGCTTTATCTTGGTATGTAGGTAATGTTGCTGAATTAAGTAATTATGTAAAAAATAAGTATAATAGCCTGAAAAAAATTAAATTTCCTATAATTTTATAAAATTTGTAATTTATATTGCTTAAAATGTGCTAATATAATATAATAATTTAAAGAACATATGTTCTGAAAAAGTTTGGCTTTGAAGCAATGAGAGTACCTTTTGGGGGTAAGTAATGATGTGTGGTATTGATAATAATATTAGGAATGGAATTGCAGAATTATATAAAATTCTTAAAGAGAATTGCGCTATTTATGATGAAAAGTTCAGGAATATGGTAGTCAGAGAAATTGAAACAAAGAGTAATAATAAAAATTTAACCAGGATTTGTATAAATATTATGGAGATAATAAAGTCAGAAAAAGGGTGATTTATGTACTTTGAAAAAGAGCACTTTCCGCTTTGCTAAAGTCAATTGCAGTTCCAAGCCTTCGCGAGAATCCTATCGGGATGGAAGGGTTTGCTGAAATCAAGCTTTAACTCTGAAACCTACAGCATGTTGTAAATTGGTACCATTACTCTATGGCATAAGAGTAATAAACCTTGTACAATATAGAATATAATAAGGGTTATTTACTTGCCGGTATTTTGCCGGTGCTTGAAGAGGTCTATGGAGGCGTTAAGACTTTCAGTTAAGGGAGAGTGCTGAAGTGAACGAAAAATTACTGTTTTTCGAAGATATTAATAAAGATATGAGGTCTTTAGCAGGAGGGAAAGGAGCAAATCTTGGTGAAATGACACAGGCAGGATTTCCTGTTCCAAAGGGGTTTTGTATTACAACTGAAGTTTACCGTGACTTTGTAAAGGATGCTGACCTTTTTGGAGAGCCTGAGCCTGATGCAGAACAGATAAGAGAAAAGCTTCAATCTCTGCCCCTTCCGGACTATTTGCCCGAAATGCTGAGAGAAGCAATGAAAAAGTTTAAACCTGATGCTTTGTTTTCAGTTCGTTCTTCTGCAACAGCGGAGGATTTGCCCTATGCTTCCTTTGCCGGACAGCAGGATACCTATCTCAATGTTCCTGTAAGTGAAATAGAGAATGCTGTACGTAATTGTTTTGCTTCTCTTTACACAGACCGCGCAGTAGAATACAGAAAAAAAAATAACATTGAAAAGGCTTTGATGTGTGTTATCGTGCAGCAGATGGTTTTTTCCGAAGCGGCAGGTGTCCTGTTCACAGCTGATCCGGTAAGCGGTAACAGGCATATAGAAGTTATTGATGCCGGGTTTGGCCTGGGAGAGGCACTGGTATCAGGATTGGTAACACCTGACCATTATTATTATAATAAAAAGAAAGGTGCTGTTTCTGAAAGAAGAATTTCATTAAAAAAAATTGCCATACTGCCTTTAATAAACGGAGGCACCATAACAAAGGAAATTAATTCTGCAAAACAGGTATTGAGCGGCGAGCAGATTAAAGAATTAGCCTCATTTGGTGAAAAGCTGGAACAGCATTACGGAATGCCACAGGATGTTGAATGGGCAATTCAGGATAATAAGCTTTATATTTTACAGACCCGGGCCATTACATCTCTTTATCCATTGCCTGATATAAAGGATAACGACTTTCATATTCTAATTTGTATAGGACATATTCAAATGAATACAGCTGCTTTTTCGCGGATGGGCGGAGAGACATTCGCATTGCTTTTTCGAATGAAGGATATACCTTTGACTGAATATAAAAATGAGCGCATTTTTTTGCCGGGAGGACGGCTTTTCAGTGATCTCAGTTCATTATATAACTACGGTATCCTTCGTAAGCTGGCGCTTAAAGTTCTGCCTGAAATAGAGCCGCTGACTGCGGAAGCACTTTCGGAGGTTTTCGCACAATATACAAAATTTCACAAGAAAAAACTTTATATTCCAAAGGATGTAAGCTTCTTGCCAATAAAGATATTCTACCGCTTTCTTAAGGGAGATACATCAAGTACGATTTCATATATGTATAAGCTGGCAGGTGAAATATCTGATAAACGTTCTCTTGCAATTTTGACAGCCCCTGCAGGACAGCCGCGTATTCAGGCAATCTATGAAAATATTAATTTAATTAATACAATTATCCGCACATTTGTTCCATTAATTGGCCCGGGCATTCTTGCGCTGGTGAAGATGAAAAGGATGGAAAAAAGAATCTTTGGTGAGGCACGTTATACACCTTATGTAGAGATGGGACTTGAAGGCAATATTACTACTGAAATGGGACTTATGCTAGGTGATTTGGCTGACTTGGCAAATCAGCATGCAGAAGTTATAAACGAATTTCGAAATACAAAATATATTACGTTGCACCAACGTATATATGCCCGGAATGATGATTTCAGCGGTAAGTGGGCTGAGTTTCTGGATATTTACGGATGCCGGTGCGCAGGTGAATTAGATATTTCATGCTCTCGTTGGAGAGAGAACCCTGCATTGATAGCAAAGCAGCTGGTTGCTATGGCAGAAGGCAAGGAGTATGGAAGTCACCGTACGGAATATGAGGCAACTGTAAAAAAAGCTAAAGCAAAGGCGCAGGAATTTATTCGTGCGGTGGAGCATAAGGCAGGCAAGCGCAAATCGAAAAAAATAGCAAGGTATATAAAAATTTATCGTGAAGTTTTTCCGATTAGGGAGCATATGAAATATATTATAATCCGTGTAATGGATTCCGCCCGTATTGCGTTGCTCAAGCAGGGTACGGAAATGGTAATAAAGGAGCAGCTGAAAAATGCAGAGGATATATTTCTTTTACAGTACAAGGAACTATACGAAGCAATTGAAGACGGCAGTGATTTGAGAGGTTTGGCTGATGAGCGGCGACAAGAACTGCGGCATTGGCAGAAGCTGACACCGCCCCGTGTGATGACCAGCGAGGGTGAGTGTATTATTGGACGTTATAAGGCTAAGAATTTGCTTGTTGGCACAATGATAGGCTCAGGTGTTTCTTTTGGAGCAGTAGAGGGCATTGCCAAGGTAGTACTTGATCCGAAGGAATCAAGAGTGGAGGTTGGTGAAATATTGGTAGCACCATTCACAGATCCCGGCTGGACACCGCTTTTTATAAATGCTGCTGGATTAGTAACGGAGGTTGGCGGTAAGCTCACACATGGTTCGGTTGTAGCTCGAGAATATGGAATTCCTGCTGTTACAGGGGTGGTAGATGCAACAAGTAAAATTAAAACAGGCCAGAGAATCCGTGTCGACGGCTCAAGCGGCTATGTCTGGATTTTAGATTGACATAATTAAGTTGTATTAATAAGCATTCAAAAGGAGGCAAGAAGATGCTTATTGCCTCCTTTTGTTGCCTTGATTGAAGTCAATTAGGGGTTAACCCTTCGCAATGATAAAATATCGGAATGATATTTATATCCAAACGATATTTATATCCAAACGATATTTATATCGTTTTTTAGCCGGTAGTAATTAACTATGAAGGTTTTGCTTTGTCTTTACCCGTTTTAGCTTTGCCCTGTATCTCAGGAACAGGTTTAAAATCATTTTTTGAAAAATGATTTTTGTGGTTACTTTCGGTTCCGTGAGAATCCTTGGGATCGGGTCTTCTCATTCCTGCCTTAGCCATTCTCTTCACCTCAACAATATTGTTGCATTTTTAGATAAAGAGTATGCATGATTAATTATTTATGTTTTTTAAAGATAGAAAATAATCATTTAATTTTCTAGGGCCTCCGAGAATATCCCTGTCAATATACAACGTTCCATCTTCTCTGGTTTTAACACTCCACTTGACAAGACAGATGCTGCCGTCTGAGATTTCAATGCCTGTTATGCAACGGGGATGGATACAGCTTCCGTCATTAAAATATGGAGGTTGGCCTACCTCTGGAAATGATGGCTTGTGATTGTGTCCGGCGATAAGTATGTGCTTTTCTTTTATTACCCAATCTGTAAGCTGCTTTGCAACAGATATTTTAACCTGATAATTCTTTGCCGCACTTGTTGGGTCATTCACCCCCAGAGACTCCAGCGGTTTCCATAAATTCTTAACCAATAATTTTCCCAGCCACCATAAGTCACTGTTAAGCGTATTTACCTGATGGCCGTGAATTAACAAAATTTTATCGTTTGTTACTTCATGTCTGAGGACTAGGCCTTCATGAATCTCCAAGCTTTCAAAAATAGAAGAGAATTCTTCTTCCCGCTGATTAAAAAATCTGCCCAAATTTTTTTTAACAAAGTTAAAGTCTTTCTTTTCTATATCATGGTTACCGTATAGCATATAAAATCTGCCTTTGTCATGAAATTTTGACAAAAGACTGAAGGTATCCTTATGAACGCTCATAATGTCTGAAAGCTGGGTATTTTCCCATAATTCATCTCCATCACCCAGTTCAATATAGGTATAGTTATTTTTATAATAATAGGTCAGTGCGCCAATAAAAATATTCCTGTTTTTTAAAAAATTATCTGTCCAGCTTCCGTTTCCTCTATGACAATCACTCATCAAGATAATTCTTGAGTAATTATTGAAGGTCAATTGTTTTGCAGAATTAAAAATGCTGGTTACTACATCTAATTTATCCATCTCAGACCTCGCTGTTAAAACTAGAGGGAAGATTGTAATTACTGTTATTCTCAAGATAGTGTTTTATTTTGGCATACGTATCAAAAATAGATAAGGTTTTTCCAATATTTAAGATTTCTTTATATAATTCTGGGGATTGCTCTTTGACTGCGATGATTTTATCGGCAATATTTGAGTAACTGCTCGTTATAAGGTTATATTGATCGCAAAACATTTTGTTTCTTTTCAGTACAATCTCATCTGTCTGGGGTGTACGTGAATACGGCTGCTTGGTATGAGGCTTATCAAAGCGTATAGCTATATCTCTTCCGCTGATTTCATATTCTTCATCGGTATAACCTATTTCACGTAACGAGGTTACAAAGGCATTACGCATTTTTCTGTCTTTAAAGGTGATATACACATCTAATACAAGCTCGGAAGGATAAGAAAACTCCCCCAGTTTAAAACCTGTCAGCCACCAATGCTTATGTTTTCTCGAAAGGAGCTTTTCACCGTTTTTTTTCAGAGAGAATTGCATATACAATCTTTCGCTGTCGCTTGCGCATCTGTAAAAGGTTCCGTTAAATACATCAGGAATATTTAAGTCTGGCCAGGCTGTGGTATATATACCTATTTCACAGCCTGTAGTCATGCCGTATTGACCTTTCCAGAGTTCTATCAGCCACCTTTTGCCATTGTATGTGAAATATATAGGCTCGCAATCGACAATCATACCCAATGGTGCCGCTGCTTCATCGTACAACCGGCAGTACCCCATTTTCCTTTGCCATGCTTCCATTGTAGAAAAAAATATATCTTTTTCTGGATTGTAAGCGTAACCGGCAGTATCAATTATTTCTTCCAGCGCATCAAAATTAATTTTACCGTCAAATTTTGCTTTACTTGCTTTTTTAGGCTTTCTATCACCCGGAAGTATCGTTGTACGAGATTTTTCATCAGATAAAAAGTGATTGGTAACAAATCTGTATATTTTTGGGGAGAAGATGACAGCAGCAGCTACAGCAGCAAAAAAAATCACGGCAAAAATAAAAATACTTAGATGTATCCATCCAAAGGTCAGTGAATTTATTGTCAGCATAATACACATCCTAAACATCCAAAACATATTACCTATATTATGATATTCACAGAGGTGTTATTATGTTAAAGAAGAAAGGCTTAAACAATAAATATAATTTGTTGAGAGAAGGGCGGATAGACCTTGCACATAATAATTTTAAATAATTTCTGAAGAAAAATATAGCCGGCGGATGATAAAAAACTGCAAATGAACAATAAGCTCAATTGCAGTTTTGGTTATAAATAGTATTTAATTTAATACTGTTATCAGAGGGCAGCTTTTCCTTCAGAATTATCACTTACTCTGATAACATTGGCAACGTCATAAATAAATATCTTGCCGTCACCTATCTGACCGGTGTGCAATACTTTTTTTGTGGTTTCAAGAACTGTTTCAAGCGGAACATTACAAATTACAATCTCAATTTTTACTTTAGGCAGCAGCTTAATATCTACAGCTGTTCCCCTGTAATATTCCTTATGACCTTTTTGTACTCCGCAGCCCATGACATTAGAAACAGTCATACCTGTAATGTCGATTTTATTCAGGGCATCCATTAATTCTTCCAGCTTACTTTGAGATGTAACAATGTCAACCTTTGTTATTTTATCAGCCATATATATCCTCCTTGCTTTTTAACAATTATACCACATCTCATAAACTATGCCAATTTTTTATAATATATATGCTTGAGACTATTTAATGGAATTAATTTTTTATTTTAAATAAAATTTTATTAAGATAAGGGGAAAGCATTGCCTTCATTAATAAAATGTATTATTATAGAAACGTAAAAATAATTGATTCAGGTTTTAAATGAAACTAAAAAAGTACTGTTATAGGATGCACTATGAATGTAAGACTTGGTGGAAGTTCATCTACTACATGGAACGAGTCATTTCAAGTTATAGTAGGCTAATAGATAACATCATTATAGAAGATGTTATTTATATTTTTTGAAGGGTAGAGAATTATATTGAAAAAAAGGATATTAATATATATTTTATGGTACATTTTAACATTCGGGAGTTTTTATTTATTGCTTTTTTTAGATATAAACTTAGCTAATTATTATTTAATAATTGGAGCCTTTATATTATTAATTTGTGCAATATTTGATAGGACTATAGTTGGTGGAACAGAAACAAGAGCTAATTTTTATCTTGATAAATTCACAAAAAGTTCTAATATTAAAATAACAAATATATTATTTATAGTCTCTGGTTCTTTTCTTCTGCCTGTAATACTTTATTTCTTTTTAAACTAGATAGTATTCAATAAAGAAAGTTTTATTCATATAGTGAGAAAATTAAGACTCACAGATTAAATGCTGTGAGTCTTTTCGTCTGAACAATACTATTCATCTGGTGGACAAAAGAGCTTAAGGCTCTTAGAAATAAAAGCTGAGACATATGTTAAAAAATGGTATATGCCTTTTCTCCGTGCAAGGAGACATCCAACCCGGCAGACTCATCAGTATTCTCGGTTCTTAGCTTGACAAACAGACCGATAACCTTAAGAATTACAAAGGTTCCGACTGCTACATATGCGGTACAGGCTCCGACTGCAATCAAATGTGCCTTCATTAATGCAAAGTTTCCATATATAAGACCATCAGCACCGGCAGGATTTACGGTTTTTGTTGCAAAAACTGCCGTAGCGATAACTCCCCATATTCCGGCAACACCATGACATCCGAAGGCATCAAGTGCATCGTCATATCCAAGCTTTGATTTCAGAAAAACAATTGCAAAGAAACTTAAGGTTCCTCCTACAAGACCTATAAGAAATGCAGACATTGGAGCAACATATCCGCATCCGGGTGTGATGGCTACAAGACCTGCGATTGCTCCGCTAAGTGTTCCGAGAATAGTTGGTTTCTTATTTATTAGCCACTCGCAGGCAATAAAAGCAACGGCTCCTGCGGCTGCAGATGTATTTGTAGTCAGGAAGGCATTAACGGCAGTACCGTTTATGGCAAGTGCACTTCCTGCATTAAAGCCGAACCAGCCGAACCAAAGAATTCCTCCGCCGAGAATTGCCATGGGAACATGATGAGGCTCCGGCCTTGTATGCTTTCTTTTTCCTAACATTATTGCGGCGATAAGTCCGGAAATTCCTGAAGCTAATTCAACAACAAGGCCACCTGCAAAGTCAAGTACCCCGAGCTGTTTCAGCCATCCGGCATGTCCTCCGCTGTTTCCCCATACCCAATGGGCCAACGGATCATATATAAATGTGCTCCATAATAGGATGAACAATATAAACGCAGGAAATTTCATCCGCTCGGCAAATGCTCCTGAAATAACGGCAACTGTTATTACAGAAAACATCATTTGAAAAACGAGAAACAGCGGCTGCGGAATTGTAGATGAATAATCAGGATTTGGGAGCAGTGATATATTTTGAAGAAATGACCAATCAAGACTTCCTATAAGACCATGAATATCTGGTCCAAAGGCTAAGGAATAGCCAAAGAAAATCCATTGGACAGATATGATTACCAGAGCTGCATAACTATGCAAGGTGGTGCTCAAAACATTTTTACTTCTTACCATACCTCCGTAAAACAATGCCAACCCGGGGGTCATAAGCATGACAAGTGCTGCCGAAAAAATTACGAATGCCATATCTGCGCCGTTTAATCCTTGCATACAGACACCCCCATGTTAAACGATAGAATTAATAATTCTGTTTTTTTCATAAATTTACCCCTTTGTAAAATATTATTATATAATTGCTTATAAACAATACAGGACACTAAGCCTCATTGCTTATGCTAAATAAAAAATGTCCACAAAGCGATAAAAGCTTTTATCGCTTTGTGGACATCATTGTCCGCAATTTATGTCATATAATACACTATGATACAATATAAAGAAAATTATGTCAATAAGAAATGAAATTATAAAAATTTGGTTTGGTCAGAATATGAGTATTTGATAGGATTTCTATTTGATATTTAATGAAATTTGCAGGATTAACTTTTGTATAATTTCATAAATAAACTCTCCCATATTTGTTTTTGTAAAAATACTTTAACTTTAATATTAATTTTCAGCTGATAGTAATTGATTTTGTGTCAATGTAATATTCAGGTTGCCGTTGCGGCATCTCAATTCATCGATGAATTTCTTTTGATCTGCCTCACCTTTAAGGTTCAAGCTGTAAACAACTTCAAATATGCTTCCGAAATCACCGGTTTTTACTTTTTTTAAGTTCCATGAGCTAGTATATTTGTTTAGAATATCATCGAAGAGGCCTTGGAAGTTTAAATCCTCCGGGATAATAATTTTTAGCTGCATACTGGATGTTTGAGGTGCGGCAAAACTAATTTCGTTAAGAATAATCATTACTATGCACAGCATTATTGCAAATATAGCTGAATATGCGAGGTATCCCATTCCACAGCCTAAGCCTACAGCCAAGGTAAAAAATATATAAGCAATATCCTTGGGATCACCGGGAGCACTTCTGAAGCGGATGAGGCTGAAAGCACCTGCCAAGCTGAAGGCTCTTGCCACATTGTTTCCGATTAACATTATAATTACTGAAATAATTGCAGGCAGCATAATCAATGTTACAACAAAGCTTCGGGAATAGCCTTCCTTTTTATGAGTATGAATGTAAGCCAGACTTATTATAAGTCCCAGTAAAAGTGATGCTCCCAATGCGGAAAGCATACCTGTCAGAGTAAGGTAATCACCAGTTGTTGAAGCAGTAAATATTGAATCTAACATATGTGTTCACTCCTTGTTTTTATATTTTAAAAATTCATTTTTACTATGAATATATTTTTTTGTGATAAATACTTTTAGTAAGGTTTTCAGCATCAGGCAACACTATG
The DNA here is from genome assembly GCF_003208175.1 of Ruminiclostridium sufflavum DSM 19573. Classification (GTDB taxonomy): domain Bacteria; phylum Bacillota; class Clostridia; order Acetivibrionales; family DSM-1351; genus Ruminiclostridium; species Ruminiclostridium sufflavum. The sequence continues at coordinate 118,139 of NZ_QKMR01000013.1, forward strand.
TGCCTTTACATTTTTATTCATGCAGTATTTCTTATACTCTGTTCCATACTTTGAAAAGCTGGTTTTATATATCTTCAAATCTGATAAGATTTCTGTCAGCCATATAGGAACAGAACCGGATATTTTTACTTCCATTAAATACTGGTCAATACCCAGCAATTGTTCTCCGGAGCATCCTGCTTCTAAACACAGGTCATTTCTTCTTGTCTGGATATTACGGTCAAAGGTTATTCTGAAAGCTTTATCCTCTTTCCCGAACAAGGCTATCCGTGAATAGCTGATGTATGCGGCAGGTCTGACGTTGTAACAGCTGAGGAAATAACTGATTTCATTTATTACCTGCTCATTTATATAATTAGCTGCGGCAGGATGCCTGCCTGATTCTACGAATTCGTAAGCTTCTCTTAAAGTCATTGTTGCACGTCTTTTATGAACGATACCTGCGGTTTTCTTTTTTAATTCCAAAAAAACTTTATCCTCCAATGAGGTTGGTATGGTGTAGCTTCTTAAACGCAGCTTTTCTTTATAGCTTGGTTTCGAAAGTGAGGTACGAATTAAATGATTATCAGGTGTATCATAATAAATATTATAAATGCTGTAGCTTTTACCATTTTGACAGTTTTTATCAGGATTCATTTTTTCCAGCAGCTTTGGCATAAGTGCATCAAATTGCTTCTTGCTTAATAAAAATTTTAATTCATATCTTTTAAAAGTAGATATTGACATAATAACCTCCACGCCCAGCTTGGGCAAAAAATTTTGTAAAGCAGCTGCGGAGAATCTTTGCTTGGCAGGGGTATGCAGTTGTTTCCCTTATACTCTCCGCTTTCAGGCTAAATACTCCATTGCTACCTGCAAATATAAGTTTTCCGGCTTGAGCCGTTTCCAGGCCTGTGCAGCTCTCTTTGATGCTTTTATTATAAGATTCTAATGTGATGAAGACTTGAACAATTACTGAATGTTATATGGTACTTTTCTTATGGTTTTTGGAAGACTTTGTGGGATAAAATATCGGAAGAATATTATAATATCAAGGCTAAAAGCAAAAATAGAGCTCTAAGCTTCAGGAGGGGGTCCATACTGAAGCCCAGAACTCTTCACAGGTTTTTAAGCCTGAGTTTTGGCTGGAACTGTTTATAGGGGTTATTCGGCTGCTTCTGTACTTTGAGAGCTGCTGCTGTTTTGCTGGTCTCTCATACCTCGGGGACTGCGGCCGGCATCATCTGTACCGCCCGGAAAACCGCCCTTGTCCATTCCGCCGCCCATACCCATATTGCCGGCTGCCGTACCGACACTTGTAACAATGTCCGAAACGGTGAAGCTTTGGAATTTAGTACCGCCGGAATAGGTGCCGCCTGTGTATAGGCCGTCCTTATTTGTTCCGGTTGAAGTGCCTCCGTAGTAGATATTGTAGGTTGAATCCTTTTTTAATTCAGGGGAACATAATACAACTGATTGATATTTTTTAGACGGAGCGAAGGTGAGTATGTCCTTACCGTCACTAGTCTCTATATAAACTATTGTGTCTGCCGGTAACTCTGAATCAAAATTGGCTATTACCGAATATTGGGTGGATGAATCACTTGTAGCCTGTGCCATACCGGAGCTTCCTGCGGCTAACAGATAACCGCCGGTCATAACGAAGGAACCGTTATAATCCAAAGCACCATTACCGCTGTTTTCAGGTCCGTTTACAAGAACAGTACCGTTTGTCATGTTGATAGAGCCGTTTGAATCGAGGCCGTCACCACCGGCATCAACTAAAATATATCCTCCGTTTATGTTCAGATAGCAATCGCCGGATGCGCTGAATTCATCTTGTCCGGAGCGACCGTTTTCTGATGAACCGTCGTTCCCGCCTGCTACATTTATACCGTCATCGCTTGCAGTAATTTGAATATTACCTTCGTTTAGCGTTATAACAGAGCTTTCAATACCTTCGTAGGATTTTGCGATAGCTATGTCTCCGCCGTTTATTTCCAGTGTTGAATCAGAATGTATCCCATCATCACCCGAGGATATCTTAAAGGTGCCTCCATTAATTGACAGGCTTCCGTTTGAATGGATAGAATCATCTGCCGAATCTATATTAACAGTACCGCCGTCTATAGTGATATCAACGGCAGCCTTTATGCCCTTGGTACTTTCGGTGCCGTCAGAATCAGTGCTTGCTGAGGATGCAGTGCTTTCACCGGCTGCGGCAGTACCAGCAGGAGCGCTTCCGGGGTCTGCCTTAGTGACTGAATCTGTGTCAGATATATCATTTTTTTGTATGCTATTTTTATCAAAAACACCTCCCATGCCGCCCATTTGCCCGGAAGCTTTTTTAACGCCGTTTGCACTTCCGCCGCCAGAGGTCACATTTAAAGTACCTCCGCTGACCAATACACTTGTTTCAGCTTGGACGGCATCTTTACCTGAGGTAATGTTTATTGTACCGTCAGAAATAGCTATAAAACCTTTTTGAGCATCCTCATCATTATTTGATTGTATTCCGTCACCATCAGAATATATATTAATTGTTCCGTTCTTTATTGCGACGAAATCCTTTCCCTTAATACCATCGGCAACAGAATTTACAGTTATATTGCCGCTCATGATTTTAAGCTCGTCTTTACTGTAAATGGCATGGTTATAGTTGGCATTTACTGTCAGAGCGCCGCTGCCGTTGATGGTAAGATCACTCTTGCTGAAGATTGTGGCATTAGGCTCGTCCGACTCGGAATCTTCAAGAATATAAGAGGTTCCGTCTGTTATATTGTTTTCAGTGCCGTCTGCCAGAAGGATAACCGTCTTCTTGGCATCTTTTACATAAACCGGGGCACTGCTTGAGCTTGTGATATTTACACCGTTAAAGACAAGTCTGACAGCTTCCTTGTCTTCAGTGTCTATAATAATTTGACCGTCAGATAAAGTACCGCTGATACAGTATGTCCCTGAGGCTGTTATTGTGACCTTGCTGCCGTTAACAGTTGCTCCTGTTCCGTCGGAAGTTATTGAATTTCCATTCAGGACTATATTGGATGCATCTGAACTGCTCCAGCTTGAGTTTTCATCATCACTGTCATATTCAACTGATATATTTGTTTTTGCGATGCTGGAACTGCTGCTAACCTGCCCTTGGTTTGCTTCCGCTATTAAGTTCTGATTTGTACAGGAGGTTAATCCCAAGGTACAGATAAGAGCACTAAGAACTATTACTAAAACTCTGTTTTTTATACTTCTCATTTTTTTAAACATACAGACCTCCTTAAATATGTTTGTATTTTACGAAAGTAAATTACTATCGGCTAAAAAACTACATTATATTGCCGCAAAGGCTTTCAACCGTAATTAGCTTTGATAGTAATCGTCTTTTCTGTTTTTGCTGTAAGCATGTTTATTTTTAACATACCGTTTAGTATTACCTGATATTGCTATTATAAAAGGGTAATGTGATGATAATGTGACTGTTGCTTGAATGTTATAGAAGTTAATTATATGCCGCAGGACAGTGGATTGGGGCTGGATTTTATTCCGTAGGTTTTTATGATAAAATATAAGAACCATAGTATATTTATGAAGGAGGGATAAGATATTGGAAAATAGTATGGCATTGTCGGAATCCATTAAAGAAACTGCTCGGCAAGAAAACAGGGAATATGTATCAAAGCCGTTATCAAGTAATAGACTTGTTTATGTAGATATGCTAAAGCTTTTAGCTATTATAGGAGTTATTACCATACATATTTGCGCAGTGCCTCTTACTACATTAAAAATAGCTTCATCCAACTGGGAATTTGCATTGCTGTTTGGAGCGGCTGTACGCTGGGCGGTACCTGTTTTCTTAATGTGCAGCGGTGCTTTGTTTCTTAAAACAGATAAGGTAATTGCGGCAAAACGGATATTTACAAAATATTTATCAAGGATTCTTTGTGCGCTTTTTGTATGGGCTTCCTTTTATGAGGGGCTTGATATTTACAGGGCGTTCAGAAGTATGGGGTATTTTGATTATACATTAATATATAAGGCAATCGAACATATTTTTACATTTAATACTCAGACACATTTATATTACTTATACATTGTAATTCTGATATATTCTCTTTTGCCTGCATTAAGAGTGTTTACCGATAATGCAAGTAAAAGGCAGATGGAATACCTGCTGATTGCCTGGGTCATATTGGGAATTGTACTGCCGTTTGCTGTTCAATTTCGCCCGTTTTCTCTTATAAGAGGTATGGTGCGCCAATATCCTATGAGCATGGTATATTCGGCAATAGGTTATTTTATGGCAGGACATTACTTAAATAAATACCCTCTCAAGAAAAGAACCAATTACATATTTTATTTCCTAGGAATAACAGGCTTGCTTGTAACCATTTGCGGTACTGAGCTTTCTTCAATATCCAGAAACGCTGTATATACGTCATTTCTGGAAGGAATGACGCCAAATGTGGCAGCTATGGCAGCGGCATTGTTTTTATTAATAAAAAATCATTTTGAAAGGATTAACCGGCAGAAACAGGAAGAGGCAGCTTCTGGCAGATTAAGAAGGATAATAGTGTATATTTCTAAAGGGAGCTTTTGCATATATCTTGTACATGTTGCTTTTATTGATTTACTCAAGGATTTAAGTCTGACATTTCCTGACGCAAATACCCTGATTACAATTCCGGTACTGGTGACAACTGTCTTTATGCTCAGTCTTGGAGTGTATTTTATTCTTTCAAGGATTCCGGGAATTAATAAGTATCTGATATAGGGAGAGTTGACTGAGGTTAATACGGTTCAAGCCCCGCGGCGATAGAATACCAGGACGATATTAGTATTGTCTTTTTAGGAGAATTAAAAGATAGGTATTGAATTAATAATTCAATACCTATTCAGGAGTTACTGTATAGACTGCTTTATATTTTTGACAGGCTGTTTACACTACGTAATATTATTCAGCTGAATAGAAGGAGATTTCGTTACCGTAAAGGATGAAAGAAGGAAAGAACCGAACATTATCTTGACTGTGTTAATTTTCTTGTCCGGGAAAATTTGGGCTATACTTTGCAGGATGCTTTGGCTGAGACTGTCACCTTTCCCGCCAAGGTCACCAAGTCCGTCGGCAAATTCAGTATCCATAGTTCCTTCATCAAAATAGAGAACAAGGTCATTGCTGTTCTGGCTTTTAACCAAGCTGTAGCTCTTAATAAAATCCATGAATATCTCCTCCTTAAAAATTAAACTATACTAATTAGTATTTCAATTTATTGGATAAATATTACACTTTTCTTAATATATTGAATTATAAAAATATTATCATAGTGTGATTGACTTTAGTCAATTCTTTAACCGGAGTGGGATTATGTACTTATTTTATGCAGACTTTTTCTTGATTGTTAATTTTTCTGAGATTTCCCTTCCTGAAGACCGCAGAAGGGTCAGCAGTTTCAGAGGGTAATGCCAGTCCAAGGTATTTACCGCATTCCTCCAGTGCCAGACCATGTTCTGTAAACCTAGCCAGAGTTTCTTCTATATATGATGAGGACATCTGAATATCATAGCTGTTTTTCAGTGAAGCACAAATATTTTTTATGTGTATTGGATCACTGATTATCATATAGAGCCTTGCTTCATCAGGATTGAGAGTATGGGCAACCGGCTTTCCGCTTCGGGAATCTATGATAGTCATGCTCTTATTCTTATGCAGTTCAAATGATAATTGCGGCAATTGAGGCTCCTCACGCCAAATCCTTATCCATTCCAATACTGCTGCTATTACATTTTTGTATTCTTTTTCATTAAGCGTATATTTCCAGTCTGCATCAAAGTAATATGCCACTCTTGATATATCAATTTTGTCCGATGGGTATAAGCCACTATACCAAGCCTGAGGCTTACGGTTTTCTATATATTTGCCGGTAGCTGCAAAATAGGGGCTGAATCTGTGGCATTCAATTTTAGGAGAGCCTCCGTAAGGAGGCCTTAAGTGAAGCAGTTTCGGAAATAAATTTAACAGCTCGGTATAATCTTCTTTTTTTTCTCCCGGTATTCGGATAAGATTATTCCAATTGACAGTAATTCCGTATTCACGGCAGCATTTCATATAGAATATATTTTGCAGGGCTGTTACGCCTTTTCCCATCAGCTTTAAAAGATGGGAGGAAAGACTTTCAATACCCGGCTGGACAAACATAATACCCGCATCCGCCAGCTGTTTTATTTGCATACGGCTCATATTAGGCTTCACGCTGTAGTATATTTTTGCACCGCTTGACAGCGGTTCGTTTTTAAGTCTTGGAAGCAAGGTGTCAAAATAGCTCATGGACAGGTTGTTATCAGCAGCCTGATAATACTTGACAGGATACCTTGCCGCATATTCGGACAGAATGTTATATGTATTGCCGGCAGATTTTAAGCGGTATCCTATTCCCACACCATTTAAGCCGCAGAACTTGCAGTGTGTTTTTTCGCCCCACCAGCAGCCCCGAGAGCTTTCAAAGGGAAGTACCACTCTCTGTTTATACCCTTCTATATCTAAAAGGCCAATTCTTTCTGCACCTTCAAAAAAGTCACTGAAATCAGGAGTTGGGAGGGACTCAAGGACTTCCGAGCTCACAGGCTTATTAGGAATATAGTCTGCAAGGCTTCCATTCCTGTTCCTATATATTATACCCTGTAAGCCTGCTGGCTCCCGGTTTGCTGAAAGAGAGCCAAAGTATTCTACCATTATATCATCGGCTTCGCCTGTTGAAACAGCATCTATCCAAGGAATTTTAGTTATTAATTCCTCTCCCATTTCACCATGAAAGCATGCACCTCCATAGACAACCTTAACCTGCGGATATCGTTCCTTAATAAGTCTGCCGAGAGCGAGAGAGGATATTGTCTGAAAAAAGCTGCAGGAAAATCCTACTACCTGTAATTCACCTGTCTGAAGCAAAAAATTCAGGCAGGATTCAAGAAAAGACGGTACTATCTCATTGCGGATTTTCAAGAGCCATTCCTGCTTGTTCTGTACCTTTAAAATATTTTCCAATTCTGTTTTCCCGGCTTCCATAAAAGCTTCTTCTGAAGGACCGAACGGCTCCCGCCATGCTTCCTTGGCAAAGAGCCACTCTCCTATCTGAGTCTCTATACCCTTAAAAAAGGCTATGGTTTCATATTCTCCGATACCTATCAATTTAGCAAAGTCAAAATTGAAATTGAATACTTTTGAATGCATACCTGCATTGCAAAGCTGTGCTTTAATAAGTGCCGGAGCGAGTGCAGGGTGGGTTAGTGAGCCAAAGGGCATATTTACTATATGTATCAAATTTTTCTCCTTAAATTCCGGGAATTATAGGTATTATATCAATGGCACAGGCATCAGCGGCACAGGCATCAGCAGGGCAGGCATTAATTCCGCATACATTTGCCCCGCAGGCATCGGCAGGACAAGCGGCAATTCCTCCTGCATATCCGCCGCAGGCATCACCTCCGCAGCTTGCCACACTGCAGGCGTTCCCGCCGCAAGCAGCCCCGCCGCAAGCAGCCGCCCCACAGGCCGCCCCGCCGCAGGCTGCACCACCGCTTGCCGCTGCCCCGCAGGCTTGCCCTCCGCATACGTCACCGGCACAAGCAGCCGCCCCGCAGGCATCGGCTGCACAAGCAGCAACACCGCAAACAATAATTCCATATACAGCAACACCACAGGCTGCAGCACCTCCTACATTTGCAGCACAGGCGGTTCCGCCGCTTGCCGCCGCCCCGCAGGCAGCCGTACCACAAGCAGCCGCTCCGCAGGCAGCTGCACTGCAAGCCGCTGTTCCGCAGGCATCGGCCCCGCAGACTGCGGACTCTATGTTATTGGCTGTAAGCTGTTTAACATCCGTAGATGCAGCAGAAACGGTCCATGTTTCCCAGCTGCCTATTTTATCTCTATTTGCATTTACGACATTGTTTGATTCTGCGACAACAAATTTGTTATGACAGGATTTAAGAGATATAACATCTCCTATGCAAAAAAAGTTCGCATTTTGTGTATTTCCTGAACGATACAGTGTAAATCTTTCCCAGCTGCCTATTTTATCTCTGTTGGCATTGGCTTTTCCGTCAGATTCTGCAACAACATATTTGCCATGACAGGAGCGCAGTGAAATTGTATCTCCAAAAGTAACATAAATATTGCTTTTTGTATTGCCGGAGCGAACTATCTCAAACTTTTCCCAAGAACGTGCAGCGTCTGTGTTTGCTTTTAATTTTCCGTTTGTTTCTGCTGACATGTATTTATTATGAATGGACTTTAGGGATATTTTGTCTCCGAATTTCAAGGCCTTGTCAGTTATTTCTGCCCCTGCCACAGAAACCATAATTCCTGAGGTTATATCGTTAAAGTCATTCCCGACATAAGGAGTATCTTCGATAAAGGTTTTCATCCGGCCTCCAAAGTCTATATGCTCAAATAGTGTAACCACCAGTCCTGAGGGAATTTTTACCGAACTCAGCTTATCATTTCCAATAGTCAGCTGCTTCATATTATAACTGCCCAAAGGAAGTGTCTGACACCCTCCTTGATAATTGGCATGCTCATATATTCTTACGGCAAGCTCAACAACAATACTTGAAATTTTGTCATTGAAATCGTTGCCGACATATGAGGAATCTTCCGTAAAAACTTTGGCTTTTCCTTTAAAGTCTATATGCTCATATGCAGTAACTATCAGCCCTGCCGGAATTTTAACGGAGCTTATAATGTCGTTTCCTATTGTCAGCTGAGACAGGTTATATCTGCCAACAGGCAGAGACTGAGAACGGCCTCCGTAATTTGCATGCTCATAAACTGTAACTTTGTAAATAGGATCCGGACTTTTAGATTGCACAATAACTTTCATTTTTTTCCTCCTTGTTGTGTAATTTTTAGTGAAATTTAATTTTACAGTATATATTCGCGGACAAAATATGCTGAGTATTTATGCTTTGCCTTTTAAATTGTATTCAATACAATCCGATATTTTGAAGGGCTGAATCACATACATAATCCTCACAGCCTATAATACCAAGCTGGACAGCTCTGAATATGAGCTGCTCATTTATGTTGTACTTCCAGCTTATGCACGGGGAAGCGGCGGCTTCACCGAGAGTGTCATTTGAATATATAAATTTATATGCACAGGCGCCGGCACATACAGGAAGCAGTATGCAGCTTCTGCATGTTTCGTATTCAAAGGGAGACCATTTATGCCAGCAGTGTGTTTGGTCAGTATCCAGATAATCAGGCTCAAATACTGTACCTATTTTCCTTTCCGGAAGGGAAACGGTATCCCAGCATTTATGTACATCTCCGTTTGGTATAATTACAAATCCCCTTGGCCTGGTAGCAGCACATGTGCCTTTGAAGCGGGGAGGATATGGAAGGTTCACTAAACCATATTTATATGCTTTGCTGAATAATTCTGCTTCCAGCAAGCCGTATTCTGATTTAGTCATACTTTGTTCAGCTATATTATGGCAGCCGGATGTAATAGCTTCTATAGGAGCGAAGTAAAGCTTTAAGTTTATTTTATTGCTCAATCCGGTTTCACGAAGACTGTCCAGTAATTCTTCAATGCCTGATTTATTGCGATAATCTATGTTGACTCGAATGTTCACTGTGATAGGGACAATATCAATAAAATCCTTTATGTTATTTACTATCCGATTAAAAGTCGGAGCTCCTGACAGCAGTGTACGTCTGGTATCATGATAATCTGCCGGACCGTCAAGGGTGATTTGAATCAGATTAACTTTTGCTTCATATAGCAGCTTGGCTGAATTAAGATCCAACATATAGCCGTTAGTTACAATCATGGAATCGTACCTGATTCTGTGTCTGCTGCATATTTCTATAACTCTTTTTGAAAGAGCGTTTATTACGGAAGGCTTTATAAGAGGCTCTCCGCCATACCATGCTATATGAAGCCGGCTTATGCTTGATGCTGCATTACGTATGAGCTCAACAATAGCATCCTGTACCTCAATACTCATTTCTTCAGTTGGCTTGTCTTTTCCTTGGAAGCAGTAATCACATCCGAAATTACAGGCCATTGTCGGAGCAATAGTCAATATCATAGAGCTCCTGTCATATCTGTGCATTCTATATTCCTTTTCAAGAGCAAATAATTCATCATAATCTTTTTTAATAATAAAGCCACAATGTAACAGCTGTATCAAGAGTACGCTTGATTCATCCTCTCCTGTACCGTTGATAGTATCGTAATAGCATGCGGAATCTTCTTTTTCCCATAAGGCAAGACTTCCTGTCAAGGAATTATAGGCAAGGACTCTTTCTTCCTTTAACGGTATCAGAACATTATAACGTGAGCTTATATATTTTGTGGAATTCATTGCTTGCGTTCTCCTTATCCTGCTTTTGTGCAATAACGAGTTGCCATTATTTTCGGAACAGCCATTTTTTTAATATCTATATGCATAAGTAAGCCTGAAAATACTTGATAATTTATTTATATATGCCAAGGATAAATTCCTTAATTTAAATTGAATTTAACATAATATACAAATAATATTATATTCTAATAAATTATAAGAAATTAATAAAATTATGGAATAAATATGAAAATAATAGTATATATTAGATTTTAATGCAAAAATTAATATTAATAAATAAAGATAAGGATTACTAAAGTCAATTATGGTTCAAGTATCCTCCTTTCAGCCGATAGTAATTTGTTTTTTTTTGCCGGCATGAAATTGACATGACAAACATATATGAATCTTATATAATAGATACATACTTAAAACTTATGGAGGAAGAGCTTTGGGAAGTAATTTGAAAAGAATAAATGAAATTTTCAGTGATTACAATGCAGAGGGAAATCTTGGAGCTGCAACCGTAGAAACGGCTGTATTGAAGAAAAAAAGTAAAATTCTTGAGCTTAAGCTTAACTCTGATAAATATATTGATGTCAAAGGGATAGAAGGCCTTAACAGATTTTTAAGGAAGAGGTTCCTATTAAATGACTCCCGAATTACAGTGGAATATGCCGAGGGAATTGATAAAAAGCCTATAGAAAAGGAGCTTGAGGCTATTCTTTTTTCCATGTCAGATAAGCACCCTCTTTTAAAGGCTGTTCTTACAAATACTGAATTTGAGGTAATGAACAATATTATAAATTTCAATTTCAAAATTGTTGCATCAGATGTTTTAACAGGCATGGGTTATGACAAAAAGATAAGCAGGGTCATACAGAATCTGTATGGGACAGCATATAAAGTTAACTTTTTTGACAAGGTAAGCAGGGAGGACTTGAAAAAGCTGCAGGAGGATTCGCAGGAAAAGGAAAAACAGCTTGTCAGAGAGCAGACAAAGCCTCTTGTAAGAGACAGTTTCCCTGAGCCGCCAAAAGCAGTGCCGTTGGCGAGACAGGAGGCAAAGGCTGAAAACGGTGTAAGGAAAGAAAGCTCACCCTTGATATTAGGAAGGAATACAAATATAAAGGAAGCTGTAATAAAGATAACTGACATTATACCCGATGAGGGAAGAGTTTCTATAACAGGTGATATATCCAATATTGATTCAAAGGAATTGAGAAGCGGTAAAACCTTAATTTCCTTTAATTTGTATGACGGCTCAAGCTCCATGGCCTGCAAGGCTTTTATCAAGCAGGGAGAGGAAGGGGATGTGCTCTCCAGATTAAAAAAGGCGAAGGGCGTCAAGCTTGCAGGGAGTGCAAGCAACAGCAAGTTTTCCGGCGAAATTGAGTTTATTGCCAACACTATAATAGAAACAGACGGTATAAAGAAAATTAAGAGGCAGGATAATGCAGAAATAAAGAGAGTAGAGCTGCATATGCACACTCAGATGAGTCAGATGGATGCAATGACAAGTGCAGCCGATTTGATTAAAAGAGCTATGGACTGGGGAATGAAATCCATTGCCATTACTGATCATGGTGTGGTACAGTCTTTCCCTGAGGCTCATAAGCTTCTTGGAAGAGATAATGCGGACATGAAGGTTATATACGGGGTTGAGGCATATCTGGCTCCGGATAAGAAGCCTTCTGTAACCAATCCAAAAGGACAGAGCATAGATACTGAATATTGCGTATTAGACCTTGAAACAACAGGGTTTTCACCTGTTACGGAAAAAATTACAGAGATAGGAATCATGAAGCTTAAGGACGGAAAGGTAACAGATGAGTTCAGCTGCTTTGTGAATCCTGAAAAGCCCATACCCGCAAGGGTGGTAGAGGTCACAAATATTACCGATGAAATGGTGAAAGATGCGGAAACCATAGAAAAGGTATTTCCGAAAATGCTGGCATTTCTGGAAGGAAGCGTTTTGGTGGCTCATAATGCCGAATTTGATATGGGTTTCCTAAAATACAATGCAAAAGGCTTGGGTTATGACTTCGACTTTTCATATGTGGACACATTATCTCTTGCAAAGGATATTTTTCCTGAATATAAGACCTATAAGCTGGGGCGTATAGCAAAAAATCTGGGAATAAAGGTGGAAGTTGCCCACAGGGCTTTGGATGATGTGGATACTACGGTCAAGGTGTTCAATGTAATGCTTGAAAAGCTTAGGGAAAGAGGCGCTGAAAAGCTTGGGGATATAGACAGGCTGGGCTCGGATGAGCAAGCTAAGAAGGCGGAGTATAAAAAGCTTAATACATATCATGCCATAATTTTAGCTAAAGATTATATTGGATTAAAGAACCTATATAAATTAGTTTCTTATTCCCATTTGGATTATTTTTATAAAAAACCGCGTATATTAAAAAGCTTGTACAGAAAATATTCCGAGGGCTTGATTCTGGGGAGCGCCTGCAGTGAAGGCGAGCTTTATCAGGCAATTTTACACGGGAAATCCGATGAGGAAATCAAAGCTATAGCAAAGGATTATGATTATCTGGAAATTCAGCCGTTGGGGAACAACGATTATCTGGTTAGGAAAGAGGAGGTTCCGGATAGGGAGTATCTGAAGAAAATAAACAGGAAGATTGCAGCACTCGGAGAACAATTGGATAAGCCGGTAGTAGCCACAGGTGATGTGCATTTTATGGACCCGGAGGACGAGATATACCGGCGCATACTTGAAGCCGGTCAAGGCTATACGGATGCTGATAATCAAGCTCCTTTATATCTGAAAACCACGGAAGAAATGCTTGAGGAGTTTTCTTATTTGGGAGAGGAAAAGGCCTATGAGGTGGTAGTCACAAACACTAATAAAATAGCTGGGATGTGTGAAAGAATAAGTCCTATTTCATCTGAAAAGTGTCCTCCGCATATTGAGGGCTGCGAACAGACTATTAAGGATATTGCGTTTGAAAAGGCACATGAGCTGTATGGAGACCCGCTGCCGGAAATTGTACAGCAGAGGCTTGACAGAGAGCTGGATTCTATTATTAAAAACGGGTTTTCGGTAATGTACATAATTGCCCAGAAGCTTGTGTGGAAATCAAATGAGGATGGCTATCTGGTTGGCTCCAGAGGGTCTGTCGGTTCCTCCGTGGTTGCTTATATGACCGGTATTACTGAAGTAAATGCCATGCCGCCTCATTACAGGTGTCCGGTCTGCAAATATTCGGATTTTACAGATTATGGCTATAATAATGGTTTTGACCTGCCGGACAAACCATGCCCTGTATGCGGAGAGCAGCTTGCAAAGGATGGAATAGACATCCCGTTTGAAACCTTTCTGGGCTTCAACGGAGACAAGGAGCCTGATATAGACTTGAACTTCTCAGGAGAATATCAGGCAAGAGCGCACAAATATACAGAGGTGATATTCGGAAAGGGTACAACCTTTAAGGCGGGTACTGTAGGCACTATAGCGGATAAAACAGCCTTCGGCTATGTAAGGAAGTATTTTGAAGAAAGAAATCTTCATGTCAATAAAGCGGAGATTGAAAGAATTTCAAAGGGCTGTACCGGAATAAAAAGAACCACCGGACAGCACCCGGGAGGAATAATAGTTGTGCCCAAGGGGCGTGAGATATTTGAATTCTGCCCTGTACAGCATCCTGCGGATGACCCGGAATCGGATATAATAACAACACATTTTGACTATCACTCAATAGACCAGAACCTTTTGAAGCTGGATATACTGGGACATGATGACCCGACAATGATCAGGATGCTTCAGGATATTACCGGGGTGGACCCCAAAACAATACCTATGGATGATAAGGAAACCATGTCTCTGTTTTCTTCAACAGAGGCTTTAGGTGTAACTCCTCAGCAAATAAATTCAAGGGTGGGAACCTTCGGAGTGCCCGAATTCGGTACAAAGTTTGTAAGGGGAATGCTTCTGGATACTATGCCGAAACAGTTCGCAGACCTGATATGTATATCGGGGCTTTCCCACGGCACAGATGTATGGCTTGGCAATGCCAAGGATTTGATTGATGCCGGTACGGTTACACTAAGTGAGGCAGTATGTACGAGAGACGATATCATGGTTTATCTTATGAAAAAAGGTCTTCCTCCTAACTCTGCCTTCAAGATAATGGAGACGGTCCGTAAGGGAAAGGCCTTGAAGGAACCGAAATGGCCGGAATATGAAGCTATGATGAGAGAGCATGAGGTTCCGGAGTGGTATATAGCTTCCTGTAAAAAAATAAAATATATGTTCCCTAAGGCCCATGCGGCGGCTTATATCATGATGGCCTTCAGAATAGCATGGTTTAAGGTGCATATACCTCTGGCTTATTATGCGGCTTACTTTTCAATCAGGGCAAAGGCATTTGATGCGGAGGTCATGATTAACGGAAAGGAGGTTGTTAAGCAAAAGATGAAGGAAATCGAGATGCAGGGTAATCAGGCTGCAAATAAGGATAAGGATATGTATGAAGATCTGGAATTGGTTCTGGAAATGTATGAGAGAGGCTTTAAGTTTCTCCCTATTGACTTGTACAAATCACATTCCACAAATTTTTTGATAGAGGAAGGTAGTATAAGACCTCCTTTGAACAGTATATCAGGTATGGGAACAGTTGCCGCAGAGAGTATTTACAAAGCTGTCAAGGAGGGAGAGCCGTTTACATCAATAGAAAGCTTGCGTATTCGTGCTAAAATAGGCAATTCCACTATAGAATCACTGCAAAAATTCGGTTGTCTGAGGGGGCTTCCAAAAAGCAACCAGCTGAGCTTTTTCGATGATTTGGAGGATTTTGTGATGTAAGGGCAGAAAAGGATGGTTATAGAATCAGGCTGATAGCGGACTTGTGCTCCGCTATCAGCCTTTTGTGGTGTGCCGAGAAGTAAGTACTATTAAGAAAATGTCTTATTGTGTCACATTATAGTTGACAAGTCAACGTATTTTTATTAAAATAAGGTTGATAAGTCAACTTTATTATTGAGCGGCAGATTTTGAGAAAGAGGTGCTAAGTGTGTATGAAGACATAATGTATTTTATAAAACTTAACAATAAAATTTTCAGAGCGACGCAAATTTATCTTGATAAGCTGCTGAGGAAATATGATTTAAGCAGCGGCTCTTATCAATATTTATTTATTTTAAATAAAAATGAAGGTATCAGCCAGAATAAAATAAGTAAGGAATTAGGCTTTGACAAGGCTATGTCGGCAAGAACCATCACAAAGCTTATTGAGGTTGGTTATATTGTCAGGTTAGAGGATGATACCGATTCAAGAGCTTATAAGCTGTTTTTATCAGAAAAGGCGAAGGCTGTGATTCCAAAGATTCTTACGGAAATCCATAAATTAGTTGAGCTGATAACAGCAGACCTGTCAGAGCAGGAAAAGATTATTACTACCGAATCATTAAAAAAGATTCTTATTAATTTAAGAGAATTGAAATAATAGCTATAGGGAGAATAAAAATGGATGCAACAATTGAACGCGGCAATAAAAATAAATGGATGATTTTATTTATAGTTCTGATGGTGACCTTTATGGCTACACTGGACGGCAGTATTGTAAATGTAGCTCTTCCCGTTATGACTAAGGCATTAAATGTAACCTCGGCAAGTATTCAATTGGTAGTGACAAGCTACTTGATTATTATTTCAGCAACTATTCTGGTGTTTGGAAGACTGGGTGATATGGTCGGTAAAACAAGGATATTTAAGTTTGGAATTGCCTTGTTTACACTGGGCTCCTTGCTTTGCGGAATTACCGGTTCCTTTTCAGTTTTAATTTTGTCAAGGGTAATCCAGGCAATAGGAGCGGCAGGTACTATGGCTAATAATCAAGGTATTATTACCGAGGTATTTCCGGCAAATGAGAGAGGAAAGGCCTTGGGAATTACAGGAACCTTTGTGGCTCTAGGCTCCCTGCTTGGACCGCCTATAGGAGGCTTCATAGTTGACAGCGGAAGATGGGAATATATTTTTCTGATAAATGTTCCCATAGGCATAGCTACCTTATTTTTTAGCTTTAAAATACTTCCGGATTCCATCCGAAGGGTAAAAGAAAAATTGGACGGCTTTGGAGCGGTATTATTTCTATTTTTTATAGTACCTCTGTTTGCCGCACTTGGTAAGGGACAAGAGGTGGGATTTACAAAGCCTGTGGTATTGCTCGGCTTTCTGGTGGCAATTGCCGCCTTGGTATTGTTTATTATAGCAGAAAGGAAGCAAGAGAATCCTTTATTACAGCTGAAAATTTTTGAAAATAAGTTGTTTTCGCTTAGTATATTTTGTGCATTTTTATCCTTTCTGGCTATTTTTTGTTCAAATATTATTCAGCCCTTTTATCTTCAGGATGTAATGAGCTTTTCTCCGTCAACGACAGGATTAATTATGATGATTTATCCGCTGGTTATGTCGGTGGTTGCACCTGTAAGCGGGCACTTATCCGATAAGCTGGGTTCTGAGGTTTTAACCCTGATTGGGTTGTCATTTACAAGCTTGGGCCTAATACTTATGTCTACCTTGACAGAACAATCTTCAATTATGAGCATGGCGTTATTTATAGCAATTATGTCTATGGGAAACGGATTGTTTCAGGCACCGAATAATTCGCTGGTTATGTCTACGGTATCAAGGGACAAGCTGGGCATTGCCGGAAGCGTGAATGCACTTATACGAAATCTTGGCATGATTTGCGGGATAGCATTGTCCACTACTGTTTTGTACAATCGAATGAGCTATAAAATTGGACATCATGTAACTGATTTTGTACCGGGAAGAAATGATGCTTTTATTTACGGAATGAGAACAGTATATATTATTGCAGCTGTAATTTGTCTGGCCGGAGCAGCTTTGACGGCAATACGCCTTTTTGGGAGAAAGTCCGAAGAGGAGACAGTTTTGGAATAAAGCCACAAGCAGGAATACTTGCGGTGAAGCTATATGTGCGAGAAATAATTGAGTATAAAGACAAAGTCAGGGCCATTTTAAAGTGACCCTGACAACATTGTGTATATAATTGGCGGAGAGTCAGGGATTCGAACCCTGGATACCCTTGCAGGTATACATGATTTCCAGTCATGCGCCCTCGACCAGCTAGGCGAACTCTCCAATATCAAATATTTAATTCAGCTTTTAAGCTGCCTTTATATTTTACATTAGACTATATAACTTGTCAACTGTAAAGTTTCGCAGGCATTTTTTTAACAGTTTGATTTGCTTGGCGAAAGGTTGACAACAGCCTTATACACATAAAATAAAATAGCTATTAATAGCTTTATACTATTGATAGCTTAAAATACCAAAATGCCACTGTAATGATACGTACCTATAAGAGGTATTCTTTTTTCTCGTAAAGGAGGCTTTTATGTATCACTGCAGTAAACACTTATGGCAAGTTGAAAATTTTTTCACAGCTTTTTGAAACATCCTCTTTCGATATCTTAATTTTTTCAACAATTTCTTCAAGGTTATTTTTAAGACATTCTTTAACATCACAATCATAGTTTTTTGCACTGTTAATTAGCTTCATAGCTGTGTCCAAGGATAAAGCAGGTCTATATGAACGGTCCTCCGTCAGAGATGCAAACAAATCGCTTACAGCAAGAATTCTTGAGCCCATATCCAGCTGGCTTGATTTCAGGCCAAAGGGATAACCGCTTCCGTCAAGCTTTTCATGATGAAAAGAAGCCCAATCTCTGAGTTTTTCCAAGCCCTGAATAGAGTCCAGTATCCTGTAAGTATGGTAAGTGTGACATTTAATAATATTATATTCAACTAAATCCAGTGTGCCCGGCTTCTCCAGAATGTGTTCGGGAATACTGAGCATACCCATATCATGTATTAAACCTGCAGAATGTATAGTTTCAATGTCTGAAGCAATAAACCCCAATTTAGATGCCAAAAAGGCAGCACAAGTTGCCACACCTATAGAATGGGTTGCCGTATAGCTGCTTCTGAAGTCAATAATACGGTGAGCTATTTTGGCGAACTGGTGAAGACTTGCGTTGCTTACGCAGCCATTGTAAGGCTTCATAACGCTTTTGATTATGTGCTCCAAATAAGGACTTACTATATCAAACCAAAAAAACAGCTTTGGAATAAGACTGTTAAAGGCAGTAACTGCTGAAGGCATAAACATTGTTCCGCTTTTAGAGTTTACTAAGTCCTCAATTTCCTTGCGCTGTGATAAAATGTCAATATCACGGCTGATAAGAATGTCTATTCTATCAGCTAAATGAAGAATATGACTTGTCACAGGTATTTCGTATGATTCAAAATGAGCATCGGATCTTTCCTCCCAATACACGTGATGGAACTTTATTATTTCTGCCGCATCATGCAAGTCATCTGCATCATGGAGAATAAACCATCCTTTTTGACCATGTGCATGTCTTTGAAGAATAGAACACCCAAATTCAAATTTAAAAAGTGAATTTCTTTCAGATAAATTAACAGAACCGCAATCATGCAGCAAGCTTGCTAATACAAGATTTTTAATCTCATTTTCTGATAAATTCATTTCTTTTGCAATGCTATATGATATATAGGCAACCCTTTTATGGTGATTTGTTATTGCGGGGTCTATTAAGTCAATAGCACTTGATAGGGATAATACAATGTCGATAATTGGTATATTTGGTAACAAATTAGCCCTCCTCCTTATCTGAACAAATAAAAATATTATACAATAATGCAAATAAATGCATTAAAATGTAGAAATTTAGCATACATATATTCTACTATGAAAGTTTATAAAAAGAAATAGGTATTTATAATTAATATATTTATTTTGTATTTTTTGTATAGTTATTACAGCTTTATTACAGATTCATTTCATTCTTGAAATCTAGCGGTATATAAGTACTGTATATAATCAGTTTCAAAAGAATCGGCTTACCGATTTGCTTCAGAGTAAAAGAATTACATATATTTTATAACCTGTTTTTATAAAAAGGCTTGAAACACTGTCCGTTTACGTGTAGAATATAAATGCTACAGAGAAGTATCAGAACAGTTGAAAAATGTTCAAAGGTGACAAAGGAACATTTTGCTGCACTTTTGAAATAGTTTTTTATTAAAATTGTATATGGAGAGTTGTCCGAGAGGTCGAAGGTGCGAAACTCGAAATTTCGTGTCGGTGATGAGCCGACCTAGGGTTCAAATCCCTAACTCTCCGCCATGTTAAAAGCTACATTTTCTTGTGAAAACTCACGAGAGAATGTAGTTTATTTTATATATTAGCAATAAAAATTTGACTTCGACATGATGGTTATTTAACTGTCATGTCTTTTTATTTTTGTAAAAATAGGAAGGAGAATAAAGCATGAGCAATATTATCATCGAAATACCGGCTACTCAAAAAGAAGTTTTACGTGTTGCTGCTTACTGCAGGGTCAGCACAGTTTATGAAGAACAACGAACCAGTCTTGATTCGCAGATTCAGTACTATACGGATTATATCAACAAGCATGAGGGATGGGTACTTGCGGACATTTATTCTGAACAGGTATCGGGTACACGTTTTGACAACAGAGCCGCATTCAATCGTATGATGAAAGACTGCCGAGCCGGAAAAATTGATTATATCATTACCAAGTCCATCAGTCGTTTTGGACGGAATACTCTCCCTTTTTTACAGAGTTTCAATGCGCTACTCGGTTTGGGAATCACAGTATATT
Source organism: Ruminiclostridium sufflavum DSM 19573 (assembly GCF_003208175.1). Lineage (GTDB taxonomy): Bacteria > Bacillota > Clostridia > Acetivibrionales > DSM-1351 > Ruminiclostridium > Ruminiclostridium sufflavum. The sequence goes on from NZ_QKMR01000013.1 coordinate 138,146, forward strand.
TTGAAATGGAGAGATTGGATTCGTCTGATTGGCGAATGATAAAGATTATTACTGCAGCTGCAGCTGTTGCACAAAGTGAAAGTGAATCAAAGAGTGCGAATATCAAATGGGGAATTCAACGAAGCTTTGAAAAAGGACATATAAAGCTGAACCATACCAACTTCCTTGGTTACACAAAAGCTGAAAATGGTAAATTAGTTATCGTTGAAGAAGAAGCTGAAATCGTCCGGCTCATTTATGATTTATTCCTGAAAGGCTATGGCTGCCGGAAGATTAAATCATATCTTAAGAAAAATGGTGTTAAAACTGTAACAGGCAAGGCTGAATGGAGCACATCTACTATTGATCGGATTCTTTCCAATGAGAAATATGTCGGAACTGTATTATCTCAGAAAAGCTATGTTGAAAATTGCCTGACTCACAAACAGGTAAAAAATAATGGTGAATTATCAATGTATTTTATTGAGAATAATCATGATGCTATTATCAGCAAAGAGATTTTTGAGGAAGTCCAGCGCAGAAAACATTTATAACATTATGTGTTAAAAGTTAAATCCCCCGAATTCGGTGGATTTAAACAGTATGATCAAATGACTTTATAGTTAAACTCAAATCTTTTATGCTTTCTTTATTCAAAAAGATTGAATATAATATCTCAAAAGAGTATAATAGAACATAAGTTCGGATGTGGGAGGAATAATTTGTGGCAAAAAAGATCCATGTTATTGGTACAGAAATATCAATTACTACCATCAATGACAATGATTATATTTCCATTACAGATATGTTAAAGGCCAAAGATGGTGATTTTTTTATTTCCGACTGGCTCCGTAATAGGAATACAGTTGAATTTTTAGGCATTTGGGAGCAAATTTATAATCCGAAATTTAATTATGGCGAATTCGCCACAATTAAAAGCCAAGCCGGGTTAAATAGTTATAAAATCAGCGTTAAAGAATGGATGAAAAAAACAAATGCAATTGGATTAAAGGCAACTGCGGGAAGATATGGAGGCACTTATGCTCATAAAGATATAGCTTTTGAATTTGGTATGTGGATAAGTCCAGAGTTCAAAATCTATCTGATAAAAGAATTTCAGCGACTTAAAGATGAGGAACAAAAGCAGCTGGGATGGGATATTAAACGCAATTTAACTAAGATTAATTATAGAATACATACGGATGCCATTAAAGAAAATCTTACTCCTCCTACATTAAACAAATATCAAATAACCCAGGTGTATGCAAATGAAGCAGATGTGTTGAATGTTGCGCTATTTGGAATGACAGCGAAGCAGTGGCGTGATAGCAATCCGAAGCTTAAAGGAAATATTCGTGATTATGCTAATGTTTCACAATTGGTATGCCTCGTAAACTTAGAAAATCTTAACGCATTGTTTATCAATGAGGGTTTGACGCAAGGACAACGTCTGGAAAAACTCAATTCAATTGCAATAAGCCAGATGGGAATTTTAACAAAAGAGCACCGTGTTATCTCTTTAGAGGAGAAAGCTAATGATGAAAAGTAATTTTTTATAATATTGCAAGCACTTTTTAAAATGGTGAGCAAGCTACCTCAATGTACTTGCAGAAAGGAATTAATTATAAAGTTAGGTTTCACCGTTTCGTTCATTTTTGTGTAAAGCTTATCTGTCTGATGATACAAGAGCATTGAAATACTTATTTGAGTGGAATTATCTGATTCTGAGAAGATATGTTTTCTATATCAGCCGCTGGTCATTTCTGAAAGAAGAGGATAAGGAGGATGTGATCCAGAACACAAGTGCTAAAATCCATACAGTATATTGCCTCCTATAACGGCAACTACTGGTTTTGGGCGTGGCTGAAGAAGATTGTGTATCACGAATTCTGTTGCGCAATCAAAAATATCAGGAGATATTTCTGTGAAACATCGCCATGGTAAGACACTTGTGGAAATCGGCCAGGAGAAGAATATTTACCATTTAACGGTGGGTGTCCGGTATCGCTGTGGTCTCAGAGAATTGTATATCCAAGAATTTTATGCCACATATAATACCAAGTAACGCCATATTTTACACAAATATATTTATTTTCGATAGCGATTTATTGTATTGATCGTATTAGCGATATATAATTAAAATGGCGTCGTTTGAAAAAGAATAAACAATGTTACGCAAAATATGTTAATAATTATTTTCTTTAAAAATACTCATAGAGGCAGGATTGGAAAATGAAAATCAACTTTAAATCAATTGTGGATACTCATAAGTTGCCAGCAAGTTCACCTCTTTTACCTCTCTTTGAGGCTATTATTAATTCAATCCAAAGTATTGAAGAGGCAAATATTAATGATGGACAGATTATTATAAATGTGATTCGTGAGTCTTCGCTGCTACCTAAAGATAATTGGGAAACAGATGTTGATTCTTTTGTAGTTACAGATAACGGCATAGGCTTCAACGACAAAAATTATGCGTCGTTTGATATATATGGTAGTGACTACAAACTTGCCATGGGCTGTAAAGGCGTTGGAAGAGTTATTTGGTTAAAAGCTTTTTCAAAGGTAATTATCGAAAGTACCTATTTGGGATCTGAGGGAAAATACTATGACCGAAACTTTGACTTTTCTATTTTTGAAGAAACTAAATTGATAACAAATCAGTTAAGCGCCAAAACTAAAGCGGGAACAAAAGTAGTTTTGGATGGATATATTCAAAAATATAAAAGCAAATGTCCCAAACGAATTGACACCCTTGCCCGAGAAATTATGAATCACTGCTTTGCTTATTTAGCTCTTGATAATTGTCCCCAAATAGTAATAAGCGATGATCAAGATTCAAGATGTATTAACGCAGTATTTGCTGAAAGCATAAAGGGAAACTTAAGTGTAAAAGAATTTTTAGTAAATGGAAATTCTTTCAGCATTATAAGTGCAAAAAACTATGCGACCTCAAACGACAAACATTTGTTGCACTTTTGTGCCCATAATCGTGAAGTATTTGGGGATAATTTATCAAATATAATAAAAGAACTTACAGGAAAGCTATCTAATGATGACGGTGAGTTTACCTATAGTGGCTATATCACTGGGGAAATTTTGGATGAGAATATAAACAGTGAAAGAACTGAGTTTGCTTTTTCTAAAATCGAACAAATTGATATGGAGGAGACTGAAACCTACGAACAGTTGGAATTGGAAGATGAAAACTCCTTAAAACCTGTGTCCAAAAAAGATATAGTTAATGCGGCAATTCCTATTATCAGAGAATTCTTAAGTGAAGAAATTGCTGCCTATAACATTCAGAAAAAAGATCGTATTGAACATTATGTATATTGTCAGAATCCACGTTATCGCTCTTTGATAAAACACAACAGCGAGTGTATCGATAGAATACCTATAACAAATGATGACGAAAAGTTAGAACTTGAGCTTTTCAAACAGGAACAGAAATATCGCTTACATTTGAAAAGAGAGCAGAAAGAATATCTAAATGGCGATATTGACAGTATTCAAGATTACTCTGACTATGAGAGCAGATGCTCAAGCTATCTACAGAAGATTTCAGATTTAGGGAAAGGTGATTTAGCTGATTATATCACCCATAGAAAGGTTATGCTTGACATCCTTGCTAATAACTTGAAATTCACGGACGATGAAAAGAAAAAATATGCGTTGGAGAAAAGTATACACAATCTTATTTTTCCGATGATAACTACATCGGATGATATTGATTACAATAAACACAATTTATGGATTATCGACGAGAAGCTGGCGTATCACTACTATCTGGCTTCTGATAAACCAATTTCAACATACAAAGATACTGAAAGCGATTGTCCAAAAGAGCCTGACATAACAATCTTCGAACCGGCCTTTGCACTAACGGGAGATTTAAAAGATACTTCTGTAAACAATATTACAATTATTGAGTTTAAGCGGCCTGGCCGTTCAGATGAGGACTGCGTTGATCAAGTTGTAGGTTATATCAAACAAATCCGTGACGGTCGTTGTAAGGATAAGGATGGTCATGTATTAGCCGAAATGAATGGTAAGTTTATTCGCTTTAGCTGTTATATTCTTTGTGATATTCCTGCAAAAATGGCTGAGTTTTTGGAAGGACGTAATTTCCGTAAAACTCCAGACGGAAACAGTTATTATCAATATTTTGATATATATAACGCTTACATTGAGGTTTTACCATACAGCAAAATCATTAATGATTCACAAAGACGAAATAAGATTTTGTTTGATCGTTTATTTTGCCAGTAATCAATTATGATTAAATGCAGTGTTGCATATTACTGCGTGACGTGATAAGTTGAAAGTATGATTATCTTCCACCTTTTCTAAAGTCAAGATTGTATATAGATTTAACACAAGAGAACGGTTATGATGATTTGCTTTCTTCAATAAACAAAGTAAATATTTGAACTTATGATAGATAAGGATAAGCAACTAAAAAGAACAAGATGCCCATCATGTTTATAACACAACATTTAACCACTGCATAAACTTCCTGTTATCCATATAAATGAGCTTGAACGACGGTTGATGATTTGAACATTTTTTCTGGAATGTCCAAATATCAACCGTCGTTTTTTGTATCTAATCCCTTTATTTATACGGGTTTGAGGATTTCCGATTTTTGAAGACTGGTTTCGCATTCACAATTCAAAAACTTAAATTAGAGTGTTCAAAAAGTAAAAAAGTCAACTTTTGAACATAAGTGTCTAATTTGCTTTCTAACATTACTTATTATAAAATGAGCGTTCATAGGTATTTGGCGTTTTATAGGCCAGCGTAACATGTGGACGTTCTATATTATAAAACTCTATATATTTGTTGATGCGTTCTTTGAATTCATCTACCGAATGATAGTTGGTACGATAAAGCTCTTCTTTTCATAGATGAAAAGAACGATTCCATTACAGCGTTATGGTGAGGTCTGCCTGAAGGTGAAAAGGATTGCTTTATCCTACAAGTCTTTAATAGCTTTTGAAATGCATGGGATGTATATTGTGTGCCTCTGTAGCTATGAAAAATCAGTCCATTTTCTGGCTTACGCTCCGCATACACCAACTTAAATGTGGAGGTAATTAATTGTGTACTATGCTTCTGTGAAATTTTATAGGCAATAACTTTTCTGGTGCATATTTCGGCTGCATCCGGACACTGATTCCGGAAACATCCGGACAGCATTTCGGAATTATCCGGACACCTTGTCGAGTTAATAAATTAACTGCTACTCTTTAATCAGTATGATTAAAGGGGGCCAGACGATGAGGAGGCTGGAAATGCTGAAAGCAAGAGAAATTTTAAGGTTGAAACATGAAGTAGGACTATCACTAAGAGAAATTGGTAAGGCATGTAATTGCGGCAAATCAACTGTATCCGAAATTCTAACAAGAGCCGAAAAGGCAGGGATATCATGGCCTATTGACCTTAGTGATAAAAAAAATTAATGTCTATGCTTTACCCGCCAATAGAAG
>NZ_QKMR01000014.1 GCF_003208175.1 Ruminiclostridium sufflavum DSM 19573
CGAAACCCCTTGTTTGATGTGATGTTTGTGCTGCAAAACAATGAAAAGGTTGAGCTGCAAATGGGGGATGCGAGGTTTTGCCCGCTTGAAACTGAGCCGAGGACAGCAAAATTTGATCTGACGCTGCAAGTATCGGAGCTTGACGGCGGATATGAGGTTATCCTTGAGTATTGCCGGGATTTATTCACAGAAGCCTCCGCACGTACAATGCTTCTGCATTTTGAAGCATTGGTGGACTCCATCCTCGCCAATCCCAACGCACGCATAGCAGAATTGGAGATAATCAGCGATGCAGAGCGGGAGACAATCCTTGGTGCTTTCAACGAAAGAAACAATGAGAGCACACAAATCTACATCCTTGACTCTGGTAAGCTGTGTGGGATTGGAGTTGCAGGAGAGCTTTGCATAGCAGGGGCTGCACTTGCGTGCGGACGACTGAGCAACACGGAAATCAGCAAAAATGAGTTTGGAAAGAATCCCTATGGAGAAGGTATATTATACCACAGTGGTGAGCTGGCGCGATGGCAGATTGGCGGAAACCTTGAGTATATAGGGCATATGGGTGATAACAGCGATTCAAATATAAAATCAGTAATTGAAGAGGAGGCTAGGAAAACATATCCATACAGCGGCTACATGAATTATTTGAAAAGCCGTGATACAGCAGATTCTCTTGTCTATTGGCGTTCTCTTTTGTCAGATTATGAAGGGGATTATTATATAAAGTCTGTTTCAGATGTTGATTCTGATGAAGCGTATAGCGGTGTGGTAAGTCGGAGAATTGAACAGGGCTTGTTGGATCGGCTTGAGGAAACGTCAAAAAACTTAAATATATCAATATGTACGATATTTGAAGCTGCCTTTGGCTTGCTTTTGCAGAAATATGCCGACAGTAGCGATGTATTGTTTGGGAAGTTATTACTGGGAAGAAACGAGGAATTTATTAATAGTGGGTTTGATAATTCTTTGCACCCAATTCCAGTGAGGTTTAGGACAGAAGCTGAAATGAGTCTGGTGGAACTACTAAGGGCTGTAGCAAGACAGTCTGGCGAGAGCTTCCGCTATAGACATTATACGAGGGCTTCTATTCAAGAGATGACAGCTCAAAATGGAAGCATAATGAGAGTTCTGTTCGTGTTAAAGGACTGCTTAAGAGATGGGGAATTGATTCAAGGCAGGGAGTTCGAATCGGAAAAAAGCGGAGAGCAAACAGGCAATGAATTAACCTTCATGGTAAGGATAGGCGGCAGTACCACATTAGAGGTATTGTTCCATACGAAAAAATATTGCGAGATGGATGGGGAGTTATTGCTATCGCGTTTTCACAATATTCTCACGCAGGTGGCAGATAGTACGGCAATTGAATGCGAAGCTATCACGCTTGGAATTACAGAGCAGGAGTTCAACGATGTATTCATTCCCTATAATAATACAGAGGTATGCTTTCAAAATGGAACATTACACGGACTCTTTATAGAACAAGTTATGAAGACGCCAATGCATGCAGCCGTCATCTATAATGGCCGACAGATTACATACAGCCTTCTTTATCAGGAGGCATGCCGGGTGTCTAATTTTATTCTGGCGTCAGGTGTTAAGCCGGGCGAAAAAATAGCAGTGATGGGAGAACGCAAAATTGAAACAATCGTCAACATATTAGGCATACTGCTCTCGGGTTGTTCTTATGTTCCGTTGAGTCCTGATTACCCTGAAGAAAGGAATCACTATATAATTACGAATAGTGAGTGCAAGATGACGCTCACATCTGATACGTTGGAAGATGCAGCGGATTATTCCGATAAAATTGACCATGTGCGAGGCGGGGCGGATGCATTAGCGTATGTTATCTACACATCAGGCAGTACTGGTACACCAAAGGGTGTGGCTATCAGACACAGTGCGGCTGTCAATACGATTATTGATATTAATAAAAAGTTTCAAATCGATGACAAAGACAGAATCATTGGCCTATCATCTTTTGCATTTGATTTATCTGTATATGATATCTTCGGAGCGCTGAGCACTGGCGCGGCACTGGTGATGGTGGAAGAACAACGTGATGTCAATGAGATTCAGGGGATTCTTGCAAAACAAAAAATCACACTCTGGAACTCAGTGCCTGCCATCATGGATATTTTCAACGAGAGTGCGGATAAAAGCTTTGTAAATATGAGCTTGCGAAATGTATTGCTCAGCGGAGATTGGATACCGCTGTATTTGCCGGGAGCAATAAGAAATAAGTTTCCTAATGCTTCGGTGACAAGTCTGGGCGGGGCAACCGAGGGTTCAATATGGTCCATTTATTTTCCGATACATGAGGTAAAAGATGTATGGCACAGCATTCCATACGGGAAACCGCTGGCTAACCAAAAGATGTATGTACTTGATAAAAAACTCCGTATGTGTCCTTTAGGTATAAGCGGACAGATTTGTATCGGAGGAAAGGGTGTCGCAGAGGGGTACGTGAATGATAGCGTAAAGACCAACCGTGCGTTTGTTGACAACGATGAATATGGGAAAATTTATTTAACAGGGGACTATGGGAGGATGCGAAGTGACGGCAATATCGAATTCTTGGGCAGAGTTGATGACCAAATCAAAATCAGAGGATTCCGCATTGAGCTTGGTGAAATCGAAAGCGTTATAAGGAAACAACCGGGTGTGTCAGATGCTGTAGTTATTGTTCGCGAAATGGACGGTGACAAGAGTATATGTGCCTATCTGGTACCTGAACAGGGAATCGGGCCGCAGGAGCTTGACATCTCTTCCGTTCGTGAAGCACTCATTGAGAAACTGCCGGAGTATATGATACCGACATTTATAATAAAATTGAACGCATTGCCATTAAACAAAAATGGTAAGCTTGACAAGAGTGCGTTACCGAAGCCGGACGGGATCAGACGAACTTACACAGCACCGCGGACGGATGAGGAATGTGCAGTAATTCAAGTGTTTGAAGAAATTCTGGGTCTATCCTCCATCGGCATTGACGACAGCTTTTTCGAATTGGGAGGTGATTCTATGAAGGCAGTACGGACTGTTTCAAAATTACGTGAAAAGGGTTATGAGTTTGCCGTTATAGATATAATGCAGAAGCAGACGGCGAGGTTAATAGCTACTGTAAAGGTAAACGACAGAAAGATCAATATGATTGATTTCATGAGTATAACAACCGATGAGTCGAAAAAAGATAAGACTGGAAATATGAAAACAGATATTATTGATTGCATAGAGAATTACGGGAATAACTTCCTCCGAAGCAATTCACATAGTGATTGCAATGCGTTATATGTCAATCACTATTTTTTGAAGGAAATAAAAAATATAATGATTGATGTAAATGAAATTAATTATGATGCAGACGGCACAGCTTCAATATTGCAAACTATAATTTTAAATCAGGGAGCCATGCGAATCAAGTTCAACGAGGTAACAGAATGCTTCGAAGAATATGAATACTGTGATGACTGGATAATTCCTATTTTGGATATTGAAAAATATAATGTTGAAATGAATTCTTTCATTGATGTATTTCAGCAAGTTGTTCGTGAACTCAACTTCCTGTCAGACAATAGATTGCTCTCTAGGATATTGATACTCAAAACAGGGGAGGATCGCTGTGCAATTCTTCACGCAGTGCATCATTCCATATGGGATGGAGTATCAAAGGATTTGCTAAGGGCAATGTTTACCGAAGAATTGAGAAGAGAGAAATTGGGCAAGAACAGCCGATCATATATACAATATTGTAAAGATATTGAAAAGCTTAAGAAAAGCTATGTATTTAATGAAGAAGAGACATTGGCATTTGAGGAATGTGTTAAATTAGCTTTTAAAACATATAAGTCAATTACAAGGTTAGCTCCAAATTACTTGGCGTCGATTCGTGTAAAATTAGATGATACAAGGAGCAAGGAGTTTTCGGTAAATCCAATTGATACTGCCATGAAATTTTTCTCGAGTTTATTATACGACGATACAACAGAGGAGAGCTTGATAGTACCGTTTACTATATTGCGGCATAACAGAAACCAGAGAAACAGTGGGATGCTGGGATTAACACTTGATGCAAATCTTACGTTGTTTGATATTAGAAAGAAAACTAAAATTGAGTGCATGCTTGATAAATATTTTGATCCGGAAGTAATACCATTTTCAGAAAAAATCAGTTTGTTCCAGGAAAAGTCCGGATTCAGTGATATGGATTTGATGATTCCAAATATAAATTATCAAGGACTGTTTCAAGTTGCCGGAGGCTTAGATAGCGAAAACATGGATGAAATGCAGGTGAAAATTGAAACAACTGATTTCAATACAGGACGGAACACAATGGGAATGGCGTTTTACATGCAGGACAATATTCTGATGGCGCAAATAGTAGGAATCAGAGTTGATGAAAATATTGTAGAAAGGGCACTGAAGAATATTGACCCAACTACGGATTGACAAGCACTGGAAACACGCAGAAGCAAGGTATTGCAGAAGGACTGTCCGTACATGCTGCTTCTTCCTTTCGGGTGCAGGCTGACATCTGTGCGCGGTATCCTGTATTTTGGCCGTGATGAGAGCTGAGACTGCCGAAAGGAATAAGCAAATGCAGTAAGCATAATAAGAGGAGCAAATATGTAATTAAATAGCTGAAATAATTGCAAGAGACAGTGAAAAGCCTGATGGAACCGGCATGGCAGATGTCAGTTCCGTCAGGCTTTATTGCTGCGCTCATTGACAAGCAGCAAAACGCATAATAAGATTGAGTTATTTATCAATAGTCAAAATTGTCTGTAACCTTTTTGATAATTTTGCGTTTTTAAAGTGAGGAGATAACGAGAGGAGGGTGTGCATGAAGAAAGATGCCTTTGGAGAACTATACTGTCTTTATTTCAAACAGGTTTATCTTTATGCATACTCTCTTTGCAGGAATCATCACATGGCCGAAGATTTGACCAACGATACGTTCTACAAAGCCATGCTGGCACTGGACAAAGAAGTGCCGAGCACCAAATATTGGCTTTTGCGAGTATGCCGGAATCTGTTTTTTGATTTTTGCCGAAAAAATCGTGATAAGATACTGCCCTTGGAAGATGCATTGCTTTCCAGAGATGAAGACCCTTTGGAAAAGCTGTTACAGGATGAAAAGCACCGGCGATTGTACAGGGCTATGCAGGCACTTTCCCAATGGGATCGGGAACTGCTTACCATGTTCTATTATGGAGAGTGCAGTATTCACTGGATTTCAGATTTTACAGGGCATTCACCGGGGGCTGTGAAAACAGCCCTGAGCCGCGCCCGTTCCCGGCTCAAAAATCTTATGCAGGAGGAATAAACAATGAATGAATTTCGTGATCGTTTGAAATGCTATAAAAATGGAACCGCCGCCCCTGAAGAAGCTGAAAGCCTGCGCTTGGAAATTGAAAAGCATGAGGCAATAAGTGACTTCCTTGCCGAAGAATTTAACGAACAGCTGCCACCGATGGAAGAAACAGATGATACCCTTTCCGCAAAGAGAATTTCCAGAAAGGCAAGCCTCAGACTTTTTCTGACGGTATTGCTAACAGTTCTGTCGATGGCAATTTTGACAGTTGCGTTGATTGGCGGCTGCAACCTGTATTTTTATAATCCCAATAAGGGAATCCAGCCTACCTATGGCGGTGACGGGCAGCTTTTGGTGGATATGATAGCCTTTACCGAGCTTCACTCCCCTGGCTATTCCACCTATTGGGCAAAGGCATGGCGGGACGGCCCCGGATCCTATCAGGTGCGTATCCGCCAACAAAATGTGTTTCTTGGAGAATCGGAAAACTATTCGGAGCAGGTGGTCCGCGGAAAAGCACTTGGAAATGATAGGGAAATGCCAAATGATTATTGGCATTTCCCTTTAATGGATGCTTTTGGTGAACGTCAGGGAATTGTTGCCAGCTATGAAGGAGAAACCGGAGAAAGGATATTCCCATCGGAGAAGGATTGGTCAGAAGACTTGCAGGCATTGGCGCAGCTGCCTGATTCATGCCGTGCGGCTGTCTATGTTACATTTTCTAAGGATTTGACACTGGAACAGTTTTCGAATCTGTATAAAAAATGGACCGGTAAGCTTGACTTTCTCTATGCGGCTGTCGTCAGTGATGACAAATATATGGCATCTACCATTGGATTCGCTCCGGATTCCGCCGGAACCATACTGGAAAAGAATATTCCGGACGAAAAGGAATATCCCTATTTCCAGCTGTTTCAAGCCTCTGATGCAGAAGCCAATCAGGCCACCTTATGGGCGAAGCATTTTGACTCCCTGCTGAGATATATGTCCGGCCGTGGAGAATTCCTTAATACAATGGCCTCGGTCAATGGCATTGGTGATGATTATTACCGGGAGGTATTAAGCTATGTCAATGAAAATGGCGTAAAAATCTATGGCGTATTACTCACCGGCAACGTGAAGAGTGTTCAAGCATTTCTGGCACAGGAGAGTTATTCCGATTTTTATGTGAGCGGTGTGCGTCTATCTGCATTTTCTGATTGACAAGGAACTTTTAATTTACGGACAATTTGCAAAATAAGGAGAGAATACCATGGAGTACAAAAAATTAGGCAAGCAAAATGACATTGCACTGGTTATTACTGATAAAGCTATTATCAAGGATGCTCAATCCGCATTAGATGTGATTGCTTCTGTACAATACGAAACTAATTGCGATAAACTTATAATATACAAGTCATGCATAGCAGATGAGTTTTTTGCGTTAAGCACAGGAATTGCAGGCGAAATATTGCAGAAGTTTATCAACTATCGCAAAAAAGTCGCTATAGTCGGAGATTACTCAAAATACACAAGCAAACCTCTTAAGGACTTTATATTTGAAAGTAACAAAGGAAACAGTATTTATTTTTTGCCGAGCATTGATGAAGCGGTGCTTAAGTTGGATAGTTCCGAATAAGTCTAGGCTAAAGCCTATAAATTTAAAATTAATGGATTGTCTGAGTTTCTTGTGAGGAGCATAATAGACAATGCTTAACTGATGTGTCCTACAAAAATCTAAACAAGCAGGCTGTATTTCATAGTTGTGATAATCTGTGAAATACAGCCTGCTTGTTTTCTTTGTATTAAATATATCGTTTCTGCATAAGGGAGCGCAGGTGCACCCATATGCTATATTCACTGGAGAAACAGAACATTATACGATTGAGTGATACATACTTAAGGAATAATACTGAAGCTTTTTACATGCGATAGCTCAGGGCATGGATGTGCTGTGAAGCGGAAGCAATAATTTATTTTAAATATTAACTGTATTAGGAAATAAAACGTACTTACAGTTCTTGATATATATCACAAATACTATGAAAGCATCATATTATTTTCTGGGGGTGTTTATTATGACTAAAACAGATGTACTTGATGATATTATTGAATTATTGATTAAAAAGGCTGCGGAAGATGAACGGCAGAAGCATGATCTAAAAAAGAGATCCAATGAGCTTGCAAGGGGTGAAAAAGAAAATGGAGTATATTCCTCCTCTAGTTATCGGAAACAAGCTTGACCAGTACAAGGATGTCAAAAATACTCTTGATGAGGAATGGCTTGGTATTGGAGGGTATATACGGATTTCCACAAAAAAGGATAGTCAGAAAACTTCGATTGACAATCAGAAAAAGTATATACGCGAGTGGGCAAGGATAAACAAATTTAATGTTGCTGACTTCTATACAGATGTAAAATCCGGTGCGTACAGCTACCTGAGGAACGATTTGACCAGGCTTAAAAATGACATCGCATCAGGTAAAATAAAGGGAATTGTATCTAAAGAAATATCTAGAACATCCAGGGATATTTTGGATATTATTGAGCTTAAAAGAGGTCTCGCAGATCAAGGTGCTTTTTTTATATCAATAAAAGAAGGATATGACAGCAGAACTGATGATGATGAGTTTTTACTGGTTATACATGCCGGCTTGGCGCAAAAAGAAAGAAAGACTACAAGCTCAAGAGTGAAAATAACTCAAATGATTAAGGCAAATGAAGGAAAAACCAATGTGACCAAACCGGCTCTGGGTTATATGCTTTCTGAAGACAGGCAATATCTTGTTGTAAATCCGGACACAGCAGATGTATATAAACTGATTAAAGACAAGTTTTTATTTGGATGGGGCAGGCTTAAAATTGCCAAGTATCTGAATTCTCAAGGGATTAAATCTCCGCGCGGGAACGGCGGCTGGTCTACAAATACAATCTTAAATATTTTAACTAATCCTGTGTATTTAGGAGTCTATATGTATAATGTCTCAATTCTTGTCAGAGACAGTAGCGGCAAAGCCAAACGCATGATTCGGCCCCGGGAAGATTGGGTGATTAAAGAAAAGTCTCATCCGGCACTGATAACACCGGAAGAATTTGAACGGATCCAGCAGATTATTCAGGAACGCAGGGAAAAGGATAATAAGGAGTGGAGCTGTACAAAAACTTATCTGTTATCAGGATTTTTATATTGCGCATCCTGCGGTTCCAAATTGTATGGGAATAAGTTACTTAAGGATGCATCTAAAAAGAAGCATAAAGACGAATTAACTCCAGAGGATTACTATTATTATTATGTTGATAAAAAGGCAACTTCTTGCAAGCACAAAATAGCATACTATCATATGAATGCTGTTGACAATGCGGTTATAGATACAATAAAAAATCTATTTACTTCGGATTGCGGCTTGGACAAAAGGATAAAAAGTAAGCAATACATTTATGATACAAGGCTTGAAAAGGAGAAAAAAGCTAGAGAGGATATTGTAAATAAAATTGCATCGGTTAACACTGCAATCAAAAAACAGCAGCTTGCTTATGAGGCTGAGGCAATTACGATTGAAGAGTATAAGGGAAGGCTTGCTGAGCTGCGGGAGCAAAAATCCAATTTTGAAAAGAAGCTTTATAGATTGAATCAGTCACTGGAAAGGCTTGATTCAATGGAAGGCAGATTCTATGAAATAAAAGAAAAAGTCAAAGCATACATAGAAAATCTTAATTTGATGGATTATGATATTAAAGAAGAGATAATCAGAAAAACAATAAAAAGAGTTATAATAAGTGAAGACTATTCACTTGTATTTGAATATACCTTTGAAGAGTGAGAAGAAGTAGTATGAACAGACCCTCATACCAGCCAATAGAAGAATAATGAAGAAAAATATACAGCTGGTTAAGCTTGAGGGAGGAATGGATGATAAATTAGCTCTCAAAGAGAAATACAGGTTCTGTAAATAAAATAAAATGTTCACATAAATTTCACTTAACAATCAATATTTATTAACATATTGCAGCTATTATATAACCATAGCCTTTTTTCATATAGTCAATTACGGCTTAAACTTCTGCTTCAATATTTGAAGCTTCGATAATTGACTTTTTCTTTCCCCTATATTTTTTATAAAAGCTCCGGCAACGGAGCTTTTATTGGCTGCAAAATAATACCCCTGAGTTATTATATTTTCTTTATAAGTACAGGCGGCAAGGAAAATAACTGAGATACTGTGAAAATTAATATGGCAATTTGTGAAAAAATCCGATACTGTGAATTGAATTATTCCAATGTGGGTGATAAATACCTGGGTTTCTGACATGAAAGGCAGTATTGACTAATGATATACAATAATATATTATCCTATATAAGAAGCAATTCAGAGATACCTTGAAATAATAAAAAGTTGCAGATGGAGATAACAGATTTAATTATAATCAGAGCTTAAAAAGATATAGGACATGTGAAAACTTATATGATTAATAAACAGAATTTGACGGAGGTAAATATATGTACTTGACAATAAAACGATTTGAGGAATTATCCATAGAAGAGCTATATGAAATATTGCAAATCAGAGTAAAGGTATTTGTTGTTGAGCAGAATTGTCCGTATCAGGAATTAGACTATAAAGACCAATTCTCCTACCACGTGATTCTGAAAGATGAGCAAGGAATTAAAGCCTATTTGAGGGTTGTAGACAAAGGAGTATCCTTTGAAGAGGTATCAATCGGAAGGGTATTGACTGCCGATAGAGGATGCGGTTTGGGAAGCAGAATTCTTTCAGAGGGTATAAAGGTTGCGAAAGAGAAAATGAATGCGGATAAAATAAAGATAGAAGCTCAATCCTATGCAAAAGGGTTTTATGAAAAGGCAGGATTCAGGCAGGTATCGGATGAGTTTTTGGAGGATGGAATTCAGCATATTTTAATGGTTTTAGGATAAATAATTGAAGTGAACAAGCCTCCGGACTAATCAATAAAACATGAAATACGGCGGGCCGGACGGTGAGCTGGGTGCATCTTTAAGATATTTAAGCCAGAGGTTTTCCATGATAACCCCTGAGGCAAAAGCAACACTAAATGATATAGGAACAGAAGAACTGGCACACCTAGAAATGGTAGGGACCATGGTCAGACAGCTTACACAGGGAGCCAGTATGAAGGAAATCGAAGAAGGCGGGTTTGCTCCATATTATGTTGACCACGACAGCGGTGTTTATCCTGTCAGTGCGGCAGGTGTTCCTTTTACGGCTGCATATATTCAATCAAAAGGTGACCCGAGAACTGATTTGTATGAGGATTTAGCAGCAGAACAGAAAGCACGTTCAACTTACGAATACCTTATCAATTTGGCTGATGATCCCGATGTAATTGAGCCCTTAAGGTTTCTGCGCGAAAGGGAAATTGTACATTTTCAAAGGTTTGGCGAATCCCTAAGATATGTGCAGGAATATCTTGATAATAAAAAAAGATTTTCAGCAAGTCCTAAATAAAACTTCAAGAAAAAAATCACTTTCTCCAGGAGCTAGTGATTTTTTTAAAACAGGGAATAAAAAATAGTGTTCTTGTTAAAACTTTTTAAATGCAAAGAAAACTGCGCCTATTATACATATAAAGGAAAACACATAATTCAGCCTGAAGCTTTCTTTCAAATACAGAACTGAAAAAATTCCAAAAACAACAATTGTTATGGCTTCCTGAATTATTTTAAGCTGAGCTGTATCAAAGCTCTTTGAGGCAATTCTGTTTGCAGGAATCATAAAGCAGTATTCAAAAAATGCAATGCCCCAGCTGATAATGATAATAATCGGCAGCGGAGTGGAGCTGTTTTTAAAAAATTTCAGGTTGCCGTACCATGCAAAAGTCATGAAGATATTTGATACAACCAAAAGTAAAAAGGTCCAAAACCTTAGTATTGAAGACATATGTAAGCACTCCTTGTGTGTTGTCGTCAGCTGCATTTATAATGATTGCAGTCGGAATTAATCAGAAAAATTGACTTTATTGAGATATTATAGCGCTGTTTCAACAAAAATACCATCAGAAATGTTAAAAATTAATATAATAATATTTAAATTATTTAGTTCAAAAGAACACCGGATTTGAAAATTTTACTTCAAATTTGGTGTTCTTTTTATCGTAAAAATGTCCAAAAGCCTGATAAAATCAGGTTCTTGGACAAAGTGTAGTGCGGACGGCGGGACATTGCCCAAGTTCAAGTCCCAAATAAGAAAACACAAAAAACAACCGATATTTCATATCGATTGTTTTTTAAATGGTGCGGACGGTGGGACTTGAACCCACACGGTCTCCCATACGCCCCTCAAACGTACGCGTCTGCCAGTTCCGCCACGACCGCATTAATTAATCAGCTAATGCATTCCGCATCAGCAAGTATGATTATACTAGCATTTACTGTGTATTGTCAACAATAAATTTGAAAAAAATTGATTTTTTAAGAAAAAAATTTGAAGATATATACAAGAGGTCAATTCCTATCGGCTAAAGAACTGATGATATCGACGATAGTTTTGGCCTGAGGCTGAATCTTGCTGAAGTCAAAGATTTGCCTATCAAGACGACATAAATATTGTCTTGATATTATCGCCGCAAGGCTTGAAGGATAATTGACTAAAGGCAATTGCCTCCATATTATTGCTTAATATATATAATATATATTAAATTTCAGTTCATATTCAGTTAATAAAATTGAAATAATATAATAAGGTATGAAAATAAAAGTGACCATAAAAATGTTGAAAATTTGATTGAAAATGTATATTGTAGTATCCAGACAGGCTTGATACAATATATTAATGAAAACAAAAAAGGAGAGTTGATTTGTGGGGTTACTAAGTCCAAATTATAATAAGCCCGGTCCGGGGGTTGATAAGGATGCACCGCCAAAGCCAAGATTTTTTGTGTTTTTTGAGGTGTTCAAGAGAAAGTTTTGGAATTTGATGAAGGTTAATTTGATGTTTGTTTTATTCAATATTCTTGCATTAGCGGCAGCTTACTATGTATCAGCAGTGCTTTTACAGAGAATTCGCCTTGACGGCGGAATGGGAGATATTGTTATCAGATTATTTTTGGCTGCTATTCTGACCTTGATTCCGGTTGTTACCACAGGGCCGGTACAGGCTGGTTTTACGTACGTGCTGAGAAATTATTCAAGAGAAGAGCACTCCTTTATATGGGGTGATTTTAAAGAAAATTTATTGAGAAACTTTAAACAGGGAATGATAATTGCAATTATCGATATCTTTGCTATGATTGTATTTAGTATTGCCTTGAACGTTTACTCTAGTATGTCCGGAATATTACCGGTTTTAGGTGCAACATTCATATTTATTTCAATTATAATTTTCTTTATGATGCATTTATATATATATCCAATGCTTGTTACAGTTAATTTAAATATAAAAAACCTATATAAGAATGCTTTGATTTTCAGCATAATGAAATTTATTCCTAACTTTTTAATGATACTTTTAAACCTGATAATTGCATTTTTGGCTTTTTATATACCTTTTGTAGGGGTTGTTTTGTATATCCTTATATTACCGGCCTTTATGGGACTGATGAACAACTTCTATGTCAATCCTTTGATTAAGAAGTACGTTGCAATGCCCGATGAAGGTAATGGAAATAAGGAAGAAAGCATATTTGAAGATAACAAAAAGGGTGAAAGCTTTTATAAACCTGCAATTGAGGATGAAGACAAAAACATTTAAGCCGGTATGGATACAGAGAAATTTACTTTATTAGTAGCAGCATTATATTTATTTAAAGCTTTAGGCGGCTAATAAATACGGCTTTTCTTACAGGATAAGATTTTATAAAATTAATGGCTAGGCTTTGGCAGCTTATGAGAGAGTAGTTTTGAAAGTATAAATTTATAAGCTGAACCGTTAAAAGCAAAGCCATTAATTTTATCTGCACTCTAATTGTTTAGAAAAATCGTATTATAGATTAAACTCTTTTTTTATTGCTGAAATAGCTTTGTCAATATCCTTTTCATAAATAAGATATGATATTTCAACTTCTGAAGTGCAAATCAGCTTTACCTCGATATCGTTAACGGCCAGCAGGGTAAACAGCTGTGCGGCAACACCTGGTATATTTTTCATAGCCTCTCCGAAAACTGTAATCTTGGTATTATCTGAGTCAATTTCTATTCGCAGATTTGGAATTTTATTTTTAAAGGAGTTTAATATACCGATTATCTTTGCTATGTCCTGTGCCGGAAGAGAAAAGGATATACTGCTTTTGCCTTTATAGGGCGGAGCCTGACTAATCATATCAATATTAATTTGTTCGTGGGCAATTTTGCTGAACACATTTGAAATAACCGACATGTCGTTTGGAAGATTGTCTACGGTAACTAGTGCCACGCCGTATATGGTACTAATGCTTGTAACTGGATTATTTGCCATAAGAAATCCCTCCTTATATGCTATTATCTTAAATCCATAAAATGGACTTTAAGTACCTGCTAAAGCAATATGCAGCTGCTAAACTCCGTTTTACAGTAAGGGAGCAGCCGCAGATTGCTTGCAAATTATTAAAAAAACAGAGCTTAAAATTAGCATTAAACCTCAAAGGGCAACTATATTGCCTAAAGCTATAAATTAGTTGTTTTCAGCAATAAGGTCAGACATTGAATAAAGGCCGGGTTTCTTATCGGCAAGAAACATAGCGGCTTTTAATGCACCGACACCAAATATTTCTTTAGATGCTGCGGTATGATTTATTTCTATAATTTCATCCTTTCCGGCAAAAATTACAGAGTGATCACCTACAATTGTACCGCCGCGGACGGCATGCATACCGATTTCCTGCTTGCCGCGCTTTTTCCTTCTGGAATGTCTGTCATAAGTATATTCGTATTTCTCATCAAGAGAGTCATTTATAGCATCAGCAATTGCAAGAGCAGTGCCGCTTGGAGCATCAATTTTCTGATTGTGATGCTTTTCAACAATTTCAATATCAAACTGTCCTTCCAAAAGCTTTGCGGCTTTTTTAACCAATTCAATAAGTAGGTTTACTCCGAGAGACATATTTGCGGAGAAAAATACCGGTATTCTTTTTGCGATATCATTTTTAAGCATACCTGTCTGATCAGAGGAAAGACCTGTTGTACACATTACTACAGGAATGCGTTTTTCCTGTGCATATTCCATCAATCCGTCAAAAGCCTTTGGATTGGAAAAGTCAATAATTACATCAACCTTAATATCACAATCATTCAGCGAAGTGAAAACGGGATAGGGGTTATTTACAGAATTATTTAAATCTAATCCGGCTGCAATCTTTAATTCACAGAAGTTTTCTGAAAGCCGGGTTATCACTTGCCCCATATGTCCGTTGCATCCGCTTAGCAGTACATTAATCATTTGCATTTCACATCCTAATCTATATAATAAGTAAATTATATTGCGCAAAGCGCGCTTTTTAAATATGTAACAATTCAATCCGGATTTGAGACTTGCCGCATGATATATCAAGGAGATACATCTTTTAAAGAGCGGAGTTGTCAAGCAAATTTTAAATGCAGTTATAAAATTAATCCGTATTCCTTCAGGCTACTCTTAAGTAACTCCAAATTTTTGTCACTCATATCTACCAAAGGTAACCTGCAGTTGCCTACATTCATGCCAAGCAGATTCATTGCTGCTTTTATTGGAATAGGACTGACCTCACAAAACAGTGCTTTTACCAAATTCATGGCTTTTAACTGCAAATTTCTGCTGCCTTCAACGTCACCGGATAAATATTTTGCAACTATATCATGAGTATCCTTGGGAATAATATTAGCCATAACGGAAATTACACCTTTTGCACCCATTGAAAGAAAAGGAACAATAGTGCCGTCTTCTCCGGAATAAATAGTAATATCATCACCGCACAGGTTAACAATATCGCCTACCTGTGACAGATTACATTCTTTAATAGCAACGATATTTTCTATTTGAGACAAGGCTTTCACTGTTTCCGGTGAAATATTCAGGTTGGTTCTTGAAGGAACATTGTAAAGCACTGCAGGAATCTTTATGCTGTTGGCTATAAGCTTAAAATGTTCATATAATCCTTTTTGAGTTGTTTTGTTATAATATGGTGTAACGGTCAAAATAGCATCTGCGCCAGCCTCTTCCGCATATTTGCTAAGCTCTATGGCATGAACAGTGTGATTGCTGCCTGTACCTGCAATAACCGGTACTCTTCCTTTAACCTTTTCAACAGTATATTTAATTGCAGCCTTGTGCTCATTGTCATACATGGTGGAAGCTTCACCGGTTGTGCCGCATATGACAATCGCATCTGTTCCTTCCTTTATCTGAAACTCAATCAGTTCGGAAAGCTTCTGATAATCGGTACCTTCACTTGTAAATGGAGTAACAATAGCAACGCCTGATCCTGTAAAAATAATTGGCTTTTTCATACAAAACATCCTTTCATTAGAAATAAAAAACGCTAGCACGAGCTAACGTCTGTTTTACATACTTATGATTCATAATTTATAAATCATAATAAACAGATAGCGCTCCATCATGCAAAATGATGACAGTCACAAAGCTGTTAACCTTGTAACCAGGTATTACAAAACTTATTGGGTGAGTAATACCTTCGGCGTTTTTTCCTTTCAAAACAAATCACAAGACCCCAATAAACTTCATTGTATTTACTCTTAAAAAACGCACCTCTATCTAAGTCTATTCATTTTTCTTAATAATATCATTGGATATTGATTGTGTCAATGCTTATTTAAATTCAATAATTATTATAAAAATTCGGTTATTATTATTATATTTCAGATGTTTCATTAATGTTACATTTTTCTGACTAAGCAGGAGGTCATATAAAATCTGTCGAAAAACTATATTTGAACTGAAAAATGAATCAAAATATAGAAGGAGTCTGTTACAAATGAAGAAAATTTGCTTGCTTTTAAGCGCGATATTAATACTTATGATGCTTCCCGGCGCTAATTTTTGGGATACCGATGCAGCATCCGATTCAAACATTAAAATAGGCTTGTATTTTAAAACGACTGCCCAAAGCCAGATTGATATAAGCAGCAATAAAGGCGTTTCATTTTTTGCCTTTGATTCGATAAACAATAAGGAATACCCGGTATACAGCTCGGCCGAGGGAGAAGCAATTACCATAAGAAAAGACGGGTATTTCACTAACAGTGGTTTAAAATATACAGCCATAGTTGATGGAGCTAATACTGAAGGCGCTACAAGCGGTCCCTTTCATATAAAAATCGGTAACAGCTCCAGTACATACAAGGATGCATTGTCAATCGCTCAGGGATATACAAAAAAAGGTACAGCTTCATATCCTGTATATACTGATTCCGGCTGGAATGTCTGGACAGGCTTTTATATCAGCAGGGCTGATGCTGAAAAGGCAATAGCGGCTGTTAAGGCAAAGCTTGGGGACAGCTCATATGCTGTTATTGAAAAGGCGGATACAAGAATTTATGGTGTGAGCGGTACCGGAGAAGTAAGATTTATGTATGCTTCCGAAAAGAATCTTTTAAGAGGAAAGTCATTATCTTCTGAAACTCCAAATCCTATAAATATCGGGAGTGATAAGCTCAATTCCTATAGAGGGCAGGTTGAGTTTTACAGAAAAACAGACAGTGATATGACAATAATAAATGTTTTGCCCTTTGAAGAGTATCTATATGGTGTCGTGCCTAATGAAATGCAGGCGTCCTCCAATCCTGAGGCACTGAAGGCACAGGCAATAGCAGCCAGAACATATTCCTACAAAATGATAAACAAGCATGCCGCGTATGGGTTTAATCTTTGCACGACCACAGACTGCCATGTATACAAGGGATATGCATCTGAAAGCACTGCTACAAATAAAGCGGTGGATGATACAAAGAATATGGTGGTAACATATAACGGCAGTCTGGCGGAAACACTGTATTTTTCATCAAGCGGAGGCAGGACAGAGGCTGCAGTAAATGTATGGGGAACGGATTTTCCGTATCTTCAGAGTGTTGAGGACAAATATGAATCAGGTCAATCCTATAAATATAACTGGAGTGTAACCTATACAGTTGATGAAATCAGCAAAAAGCTGGAAAGCTATGGTGTCGGAAGGGTTACAAGCATTGAAATCACCAAATGCTCTGAAGCAGGCAGACCGGTTGAGCTTGTTATAAAGGGAACTTCAAAGCCAGAAGGAGTTGTAATAACAAAGGACAGGTGCAGAACCTTTTTAGGCTTGTACAGTCAGTGGTACACGATAAATAATAACGGTGACGGTACGGCAGATGTGAACGTCTACATAAAAAATCAAAATATGACGAAGCAAATAAATCAGCTGAAAGTAATAACTGCATCGGGAGAAACAAAAGGCTTATCCTCAGGGAAGGTAACAATAGTAGGTGCCAACGGTATCAAAACCAGTTCATCTGAAAGTCCGACAACAGCTTCCACAGGCTTTACCTTTGTGGGGAAAGGATGGGGGCATGCGGTCGGAATGAGTCAGGAAGGGGCAAAAGGATATGCGGATGCCGGCCGTACTTATGATTGGATTTTACAGCATTACTATTCAGGAACAAAAATTGAATTAAAGAAGTAGATGCAGTAAAATTAACGAAGTCAATTACTATCGGCTAAAGCCTCTTGAAGGCAAATAAAAAATACACCGTTGAAGGGTTCGGCGTATTTTTTATTTGCAACTGTTTATCTCCTGTTAAAAAACTCATTGTACAAGGAAATTACAGCTTTATGTGCTTCGTATTGTCTGACTCCGAACATCATTGTAACCTCAGAGGAGCCCTGATTTATCATTTCAAGACTGATTGAAGCCTTAGCCAATGCGGTAGTTGCTCTTGATGCTGTTCCTACGGTGTTTTTCATTCCTTCTCCTACTATTATTATCATGGCTAAGCCATGGTCTATGGAAACATCATCACAGTTCAGCTCGTTTTTGATTCTAGCCAGAATTTTTTGCTCAATGCTTGTATTTTTAATCTGGCTTTGCTTAAAGATTATAGATATATTATCTATACCTGAGGGAGTATGCTCATAGGATATACCTTCGTCCTCCAGAATCTGAAGAAGCTTTCTTCCAAAGCCTATTTCTCTGTTCATCATGAATTTGCTCACATATATACAGCAGAAGCTGTCATCGCTTGCTATGCCAACAACGTGACTGTTGGGTGAATAGTCTCTTGACAGGACTATCTTTGTCCCCGGGGCTGTCGGATTGTTTGTATTTTTTATATTTACAGGTACGCCAGCTTTAAAGACAGGTATCAAAGTATCCTCATGCAGTACCGAAAAACCTGCATAGGATAATTCTCTCATTTCCCTGTATGTTATTTCCGAAATGGCTACAGGATTGTTGACCAAACCGGGGTGAGCGGCATATACGGCATCAACATCAGTAAAATTTTCATATAAATCAACTTTTAAGGCGGCAGCTAAAATAGAACCTGTTATATCAGAACCTCCGCGTGGAAATGTGGCAACATTTCCTTCAGCCGTATAGCCGAAAAATCCCGGAAAAATAATTATTCCGTCTATGCCGCATAGCATTTTAAGATTCTCAAAGGATTCAGGCAATACCTGAGCATTTCCAAATTCACTGCTTAATAACAAGCCTGCCTGCTTAGGGCTGACATACTGAGCCTTCTTGCCGATACTGTTCAGGTATGCCGCTACTAACTTGGCACTGTTGTCCTCTCCGGCAGCCTTCATGGCATCCATAAACATTCCTTTATGACTTGTATCAAGCTTTAATCTGCCTTCCAGATCAGCTTTTATTTCATTTATAATTTCATCGCCAAGCTTTAAATCGTCAGCTATGTCTTTAAACCTCTTTACTACGGCATTAAGCTCCTCGACAGCATTACCGTCAGCCAATTGCTTCTCTGCACAGGCAATCAGCAAATCAGTAACCTTTGTATCTGATTTTTCTCTTTTACCCGGCGCAGATACTACAATAATTTTTCTATCACTATCTGAGAGAACGATATCACATACTTTTTTTATTTGTTCCGCGTTGGCTAACGACGTACCTCCAAATTTTGCAACCTTCATTTTAAATCCTCCATTCATTTTTTAAAAATTTTATGCTTGAACGGAAGTGTCCTGTTATAGTACATTAGTTACATATATAAGTAAAAGTCAGTTACTATCGGCTAAAGCCCCGTAAAGTCAAAATAAATTCAAATCCAAGCTGCGTTCAAAATTAGGCAAGGCTTGAACAGTAACTGGCTTTTGTCAATGTGCAGCAATAATGACTAAGCCTAAATATCACTAAGAAGAGACATCCTCCGGTATATTGCAGAGTGATAACATAGTGCTCAGATTCAGAGATTTCTGTTTCTCCTAAATCTGAGCCATCGGATAAATTATACAAAAAAACATTATTCATGGCAATAATTATTTGTAATATAAAGAATTATAATGTATGATAGTTAATGGTTATTTTATAATATTCAATTTTCCGGTATATGTTCATGGCATTAACGAGTTAATATTCAGTTTATATTGAATGGTATTATAGTTTATATAAAAATTAAAATGATTACATACAAATAAAGAAGCTATAGATAGTATTTCACAAAAGCAGTTGAATAAACATTATTATTGTCAGTAGAATCAGAAATGCTTTGGAGGAATTTCAGACGTGGATTTAAAGGAGTTTGATTACTATTTGCCAGAAGAGCTTATTGCTCAGCATCCGGCGGAAAAGAGGGATATGTCCAGACTGCTGGTACTGGACAAGAAGACAGGACAGACAGAACATAAGATATTTAAGGATATTGTTGACTATTTTAATGCGGGTGATTGTATTGTTCTTAATAATACCAGAGTTATTCCCGCCAGATTGCTGGGAGAAAAAGAAGGAAGCGGCGGAAAAATTGAGTTTGTTCTTTTGAAATGTGTTAAAGAGGATGACTGGGAGGTCATTCTAAGACCCGGCAGGAAGGCGAAGCCCGGTGCGAGGTTCGTTTTTGGGAATGGAGAATTGAAAGCGGAAATAATTGAGATTCTTAATGAAGGAAACAGATTAGTCAGGTTTGAATATGAAGGCGTATTTCAGGAGATACTGGACCGGGTAGGAGTAATGCCTCTGCCGCCTTATATAACCGAAAAGCCTGCAGATCCCGGCAGATATCAGACGGTATATGCAAAGCATAACGGCTCGGCAGCTGCACCGACAGCAGGGCTTCATTTTACCAAGGAGCTTTTGGAGGTTCTTGAAAGTAAAGGCATAAAAATAGTATATGTTATGCTGCATGTGGGATTGGGTACATTCAGGCCCGTTAAGGCGGAGGACATCTCACAGCATAAAATGCATTCGGAATATTATTCTATCAGTCAGGCAGCCTGTGACACTATAAACTCCGTCAGGAAAGCGGGAAATAAAGTGGTGGCTGTGGGAACGACAAGCTCAAGAGTTCTTGAAACTGTGGGCGCAAACGGAGAGCTTCATGCAAGTGAGGGCTGGACTGACATTTTTATATATCCCGGGTATAAGTTTAAAATTGTGGACAGGCTGATAACAAATTTTCATCTGCCGGAATCCACATTGATAATGCTGGTCAGTGCCCTTGCAGGACGTGAAAGTATTTTAAACGCATATTCTGAGGCGGTAAAGGAAAGATACAGCTTTTTCAGCTTTGGGGATGCAATGTTTATAAAATAAATAATTCGACTTTCAGGTTGAACCGACAGCCTTTTTATTCGGGAAAGTTGAGTAATAATATATATTGAAAGGTATTTATATGACTGCGGTTACTTACGAATTAATAAAAACATGCAAGCAAACAGGAGCAAGGCTGGGTAGAGTCCATACTCCTCACGGTTCCTTTGAAACACCGGTTTTTATGCCTGTCGGTACGCTGGCAACTGTAAAGGGAATGTCCCCGGAGGAATTAAAAGAGATTGATGCCAATATAATATTAAGTAATACTTATCACTGTTATTTGAGACCGGGGCAGGATATTGTCAGGGAAGCAGGAGGCCTTCATGGCTTTATGAATTGGGACAGGCCTATACTTACTGACAGCGGCGGATTTCAGGTGTTCAGCCTAAGCGGCCTCAGAAAAATTACCGAGGAGGGTGTTACCTTCAGGTCGCATATTGACGGTTCGAAGCACGTTTTTACTCCGGAATCGGTAATAGGGATTGAAAATGATCTGGGTGCAGACATTATTATGGCCTTTGATGAGTGTGCGCCGTATCCGGCTGAATATAATTATGTGAAGAAATCCATGGAGAGGACTACCAGATGGGCGAAACGCTGTAAGGAGGCTCATCAGGACACTGAAAGGCAGTCGCTGTTTGGAATTATTCAGGGAGGAATGTACAGGGATTTGCGCATGGAGAGCGCTCATCAGCTCAAGGAGCTTGATTTTCCGGGCTATGCCATAGGGGGGCTCAGCGTTGGTGAGCCTGCGGATATTATGTATGAGGTATTGGATTATACGGTTCCATTAATGCCTGCCGGCAAGCCGAGGTATCTGATGGGTGTCGGTTCACCCGATTATCTGATTGAGGGAGCTCTGAGGGGCATTGATATGTTCGATTGTGTGCTTCCCACCAGAATAGGCCGAAATGGTACAGTAATGACAAGTAACGGCAGAATAATTATTCGTGACGCAAAATATGCAAGAGATTTTTCAAGGCTTGATCCGGAGTGTGACTGCTATGTATGCAGAAATTATTCCAGAGCGTATATAAGACATCTGATAAAATGCGGCGAATTGCTTGGCTTAAGGCTTACAACATGGCATAACTTATATTTTTTAATTAACTTGATGAAGCAGGTCAGACAGGCTATAATGGATGATAGATTAGGCGGCTTCAGAGATGAATTTTATTATAAATACGGCTATAAAAAGGGTTGATTATACAGTAAGCTACCGCGGGAAGGCTTTAGCCTGTATTGACTATAGCCAACCCGTAAAAAGCTGAATTAAATATGAATAATACAGTTACACTGTGTTAAATAAATTTTCAGGAGGTTTTTAATTATGTCAGAACAATCAATGGCAGCGCTTGTTCAATTTGTTATACCTTTAGTACTACTTTTTGGTCTTATGTATCTTATGATTATTCGTCCGCAGAAGAAAAAAGAGAAGAAAACCAAAGAACTGCTGGACTCCTTGCAGGTTGGATGGTCCGTTATTACAATTGGCGGTATTTGCGGTAAAATCATTAATATCAAAGATGATGAGGTTACTGTTGAATCCGGTGTTGAAAAAACCAAAATTCTTATTAAGCGCTGGTCTGTAAAAGAAGTTATTAAGCCGATTGAAGGATAAAACCGGAATTGTTATATTTTGCATATACTTTGTTCTAACCGGTATACCTCAAAAATAAAATATATGGAAGACATTCTATAATATTTTTTGGAGGTATACTATGGCAGGACAGACAACCGGAATAAAAAAGTCACTTGATGAGCATGTAAATTTAATAAGGGTGGCTAAAGGAATAATTTTATCCTTTCTTATAACATTACCTTGTTTCTTTATGTTTGCATTGTTTTTGACCTACACGGATTTTCCTGAAAAATACACTTCAATAGCTGTATTTATAACTACTGTAATTAGTGTGCTGGTGGCATCGGCGTACTCAACTAAAAATGTAAAGCATAAAGGCTGGATGAACGGCTGTTTTGTGGGTTTGGTTTATGTCACAGTATTATACTTGGCCAGCAGTATTGTTGATAAAAACTTTATGCTGAATATTTCAGGGCTGCTTACATTTTGTATAGGAGCAATTGTAGGGTGTATAGGCGGCATTTTGGGAATTAATATGAAGTAGCATGTTTCTAAAAAATGGCTTTTCAAAACTATTCAAATGTGCTATAATCGGCTGAGAAAACTTATAGGAGGTATTATTTATGAAGCATGTTAAGACAATTAATGCGGCTACTTTAAAGAAAAGCCTTGCAAATGGCGGATGTGGAGAATGTCAGACTTCATGTCAATCAGCCTGCAAGACATCTTGTACAGTTGCAAATCAAAGCTGTGAAAAGAAATAATAGGTTATATTTATATTCTTGTTATGTATAAAATAAGTGAAAAGTGTTTTTGGCACTTTTCGCTTTTTATTGATGCATAAATGCATCAATAGGCATTGCATTAATAAAATACAAAATGCTTTACCTTGAGTATTTTTTCGCTGGAATATATTCTTGCGAAGATACTCTTTTATTGGTTTTTTGATTTTAAAAAATGTATCAAAGTATTTTTTTTGAAGGGCTTTAGGAGGTTCTTACTTAATGATTCACAAGTATACAATGCATAATACAAACATAGTTATGGACATAAACAGCGGAGCAGTTCATGTATTCGACGCTGCAGCATTTGATATTGTTGATTTATACAAAACGCAGACTAAAGGGCAGATTATTGAAGCCTTGTCACAAAAGTATGAGGGACAAGCTGTTTCAGATGCTTATGATGAAATTGTGGAATTAGAATCAGAAGGCTTGCTTTTTAGTGAGGATGTATATTCAGAAGCTGTTAAAAATTGGGAAAGGAAACCCGTTGTAAAAGCCCTTTGCTTACATATATGTCATGACTGCAATCTCAGGTGCAGATATTGCTTCGCTTCAACAGGAAGCTTTGGCGGTCATAGAACAATGATGGATGCTGATACCGGGAAAAGAGCTATTGATTTCCTGATAGAAAAATCAGCAGGCAGAAGGAATCTGGAGGTTGACTTTTTTGGCGGTGAGCCACTGATGAATTTTGATGTGGTGAAACAAATTGTTGATTATGCGCGAATCAGAGAAAAAGAAACCGGCAAGAATTTTAGATTTACAATTACCACTAATGCTATTTTACTCAATGAAGACAACAAAGAGTTTATAAATAAGCATATGCACAATGTTGTACTCAGTATTGACGGTCGTAAGGAGACCAATGACAGAATGAGATTCAGGGTTGATGGCTCGGGCACCTATGACAGTATTCTTCCAAAGCTGAAAGCTATGGCGGAATCAAGAAATCAGGATAATTACTATGTTAGGGGAACCTTTACAAGAGAAAACCTTGACTTTTCAAAGGATGTTCTGCATTTGGCAGATTTAGGGTTTAAGCAGATATCTGTTGAGCCTGTTGTGGCTGCAAAGGATTCTGGATATGATATACGTGAGCAGGATTTGAAGCAGCTTTTTGAGGAATATGAGTCTTTAGCCGAGGAATATGTTAAGAGAGGGAGGAATGAAGAAGGCTTTAATTTCTTCCACTTTATGATTGACCTTAAGCAGGGGCCATGTATTATCAAAAGGCTGGGTGGATGCGGTTCAGGCCATGAATATCTGGCGGTTACCCCTGAAGGGGATTTATATCCCTGCCATCAGTTTGTCGGAGATGAGAAGTTCAAAATGGGCAATGTTCATGGAGCGGAATTTAACACTGAGTTTCAAAAACATTTTCAAAAATCGAATGTTTATTCAAAAAAGGATTGTTCTGAATGTTGGGCTAAGTTTTATTGCAGCGGAGGCTGTGCTGCTAATGCATATCAATTTAATAATGACATCAATGTCCCATATAAGATAGGTTGTGAGCTTGAAAAGAAGAGAGTGGAGTGTGCAATCTGGATTAAGACTCAGGAATAATTGCTTATAGTGGCGGTTGGCTTGAAAAATACGAAGTTTATATTTCGTGCATTCATCGTTCGCTTGGCATATCAAAAGCTGCTCGCAGCTTTTTGTGGATTTGAGCAATCAAGCGAATAGTAAAAAACTGTGACCGCCGCAGCTGCTTTATTAAATTTTTGTGCCCAAGCTGGGTGTGGGGGTTATTATGATAAGAGCTTTTAAAAATATTATGCCCAGAATTCATGAAACCGCATTTATTGCATCAAATAGTACTGTTATAGGAGATGTGGTTATAGGAGCAAATTCTGCTGTGTGGTACAATGCGGTTTTGAGAGGTGATATTGACAGTATAGTGGTCGGTGATAATACCAATATTCAGGAAGGCTGTATCCTTCATTGCAAAAAAGGTTCTGCCCTGAAAATAGGTTCTGATGTTACAATCGGACATGGAGCGATATTGCACAGCTGCCATATCGGAGATAAGACTCTGGTTGGAATGGGTGCGATAGTTCTTGATGATTCTTTGATAGGAAATAACTGTTTAATAGCCGCCGGAAGTGTTGTTACTTCAAGAACAAAAATATCTGACGGAAGTCTGGTTGCCGGCAGTCCTGCAGTGGTTAAAAGAGTATTGACTGAGCAGGAAATTTTGGATATTGAAAATAATGCTAATGAGTATGTAAGTCTTTTAAAGTTATATAAATAGTTATAATTTTGAAATTGCAAGCTGAATATTTAAAAGAGTATTGTGTATTATAATGTTAAATACTTATTTTATATAACTAATTAAACAAAAAAACATTGCTTTAATTGTAAAATCTTAGCTAATTTTACGACATGTTTATTGACTAGAATTTATGATAGTTATATAATGTCGTAAGTGGAATTAATAAACAAGGGGGAATTAAACAAATGAGAGGCAAAAATGCAGTTAGGTTTTTCTCAATAATTGCTATCATCGGAATTTTAGCTTGGATAGGATTTAACGGTTCTATCTTAGGTTTTGATATACCTGGTTTTAGTGATTTCCGTCCGGGTATTGATATTTCGGGAGGAGTAGATGCAAAGCTATATGCGGTTACTGAAGATGGCAGTTTACCTTCAGCAGAGGACTTAGAAGCAGCAAAGATTACAATAGGTAAGAGATTGGATGCAAAAAATGTTTTTGACAGAGTTCTGACAATTGATACTAAAAAGGGATATGTACTTGTACAAATACCTCATAAAAGCGGCCAGGAATTTGATCCCCAGAAGTCAATTGAAGAAATAGGCGCTACCGCACTGTTAACATTCCAAGAGGTTGATGAAAGCAAAAAGGATGAATCCGGAAGCTATTTGCCGACCGGGAAAAATGTTATTGTCGGTGGTGATGTTGAAGAGGCGAAAGCTGAAATTTCACAACAGGATGGTTCATGCTATGTTGCGCTGAAGCTTAAAAAAGAAGGCGCTGCAAAGTTTTCTGAGGCCACAGAAAGACTTATCGGAAAGCCTATAGCGATATTTATGGATGACAAATTGATAAGTGCGCCGGTTGTACAGTCTCATATTACAGGCGGTGAAGCTACTATCAGCATCGGAGGGACAAACGGTTCAAAGGAGCAGAAAGCAGAAGCTACCGAGCTGGCAGGTGTTATTAAATCCGGTTCATTACCCTTTAAGCTTGAAGCCAAGCAGGTTCAGAATATCAGTCCTACACTTGGTTCAAATGCACTTACTGTATCTGTAGAGGCTCTGGTTTTTGCATTAGTTTTAATATGCCTGTATATGATATTCTACTATAGATTGCCTGGATTAATTGCAAGCATAGCATTAGTCCTTCACACTATTCTTGAGCTTTTAGCTCTGTCTTGGCTGGGAATTACAGTTACTCTGCCGGGTATTGCGGGTGTTATTCTTACGGTAGGTATGGGTGTTGATGCGAATGTAATAATATTCGAAAGAATTAAAGAAGAAATAAGAAGCGGAAAAACACTTGGTGCGGCAATTGATGTCGGATTTAAGAGAGCATTTACCGCTGTTCTTGATGGTAATGTTACTACGCTTATCGCAGGTGCAGTTCTTTGGAACTTTGGTACGGGAGCGATACAGAGTTTTGCATTGACCTTGATTATAGGCGTTATTTTAAGCTTTGTTACAGCTGTAACAGCAACAAGAATTATGCTTAAGTCCATATCCGGTCTGGAAGTGGCAAAGCACGTATGGTTATATGGTATAACCATGAGGGGAGGTAAATCAAATGCCTAATATAAACTTATACAGTAAAAGATATATTTTCTTTGTTCTATCTGTAATAATTATGGCAACAGGTATAATTACTTATTTTGTAAAAGGATTTGTATTTGATATTCAGTTTCAAGGCGGAACAGTTATTGAAATGCACGCAAATAAAGACACCTTTACTGCCAACAATGTTCAGCAGATTCAAAGTGAAGTTGCAGAGTTAGTTGAGAGCAGTATAGGTAAATCAGCCTATGTACAGAAATCAACTACTTATGATGTTAATAACAAATCTGATTTTGACGTAATAAAGATTAGTATAGGCAGTAATGAAACGCTTTCAAGCACTGAAATACAAAAAGTTGAGCAGGCAATTATAGATGAGCTGAAGCTTACTGCTGAGGATCCCGTAATAAGTGAAGAAAGTGTTGAGCCGTTTATCGGTAAGGAAATAAGCCAAAATGGTGT
Organism: Ruminiclostridium sufflavum DSM 19573; assembly: GCF_003208175.1. GTDB lineage: Bacteria > Bacillota > Clostridia > Acetivibrionales > DSM-1351 > Ruminiclostridium > Ruminiclostridium sufflavum. Next base: position 27,567 of record NZ_QKMR01000014.1, read on the forward strand.
CAAGGCTGTTATAATTGCTGCTATTCTTATTATATTGTATATCTGGTGGAGATTTAAAATAGTATCAGGCCTTTCACTGGGTGTATTCGGTGTTGTAGGGTTATTGCATGATATAGGTGTTATGATAACAGTATACTTGATCTTCGGTATTCCGGTTAATGATTCATTTATTGCGGCAATGCTGACAATATTCGGTTATTCCATGAATGATACCATTGTAATTTATGACCGTATAAGAGAAAATACAAGATTAATGAAAAAGATTCCTTTCCCGGAGCTGGTAAATACAAGTATTATACAGACTATGAACAGATCGATAAATACAACGGTAACTGTATTGATGGCTGTAATAACTATATTTGTATTTGGTAAAATGAACGCTATAGAATCAATTACCGAGTTCAGTTTCCCTCTTATAATAGGTCTTATCAGCGGTACTTATTCTACAATATTTATAACTACTCCTTTATGGGTAATGTGGAAGGAAAGCCAGAAAAAAAGCAAGGTAAAACCGGCTAAGGCTTAATTTAGCAACAGATTATTTTTAACATAATACAAAAAAGGAAAGGGTTGCCCTTTCTTTTTTTGTATTTAATAATAAATTGCCGGTTTGAGAAGTTCCCTTGCTAAATTTTACAGCTCAAAGCTTATGAAGGTATTTTAAAAGCTGATGCAGGCAATTAAAATTTAATGCCTATTTGGCTTTTCTGATAAGAATGTCAAGAATTAATGAAGCTATCATGAATTCGGCAAAAACAAAAAAGCCATTTGTAATTAGTGTTGTTGTCATAAATTCAAATTCAATGCTAAAGTTATTGCTGGTTTTGTTAGCAGCGAATAATGCTGTACCAAGTGCAATAAAGAACAAAGCAGCCGGTGTTGCATACTTAATCATTTGCTTCGGTAATTCGGCCATGTTGCATAAAGCAATATTAAGTAAATGTATTTTTGATTTTTTCTTATTCTCACTACTACCCACGGCAAACCCCTCCCAGATAAAATGAATATAATAAATTAACGTAAATATTTAAAATAATTAGTATACATAAAATATTAACACCGGTAACCATGAAGTTCAATGTAAAAAAATGATAAAAGTGCATACTTCGACACCAAAATATTGATATAATACTAATTTTATGTAAAGTAGTCGAAATACCGAAAAACTTTTGTGTGGAATAAACGATATAAAATATTATATAATATGTACTATAATATATATAACAATATTTATAGAATTTAATTTGGAAAAATGAATAGGGGGTATTTTAAATGGAACTTGTTTGCTCAAAGAAACTTGAACTTGACGAGACGTTAGAATGCAAAAGCCGGGAGATTAACTTAGAGTACTATTTATTAGCATGTACGGTTGATGATTATTGCAGATATGGTATGCAAATAAATATGACAAGGAATTCCGGTGAGTCTGAAACCGCTATTATACGCGATGTCTTTACCTCAAGAGAAGAGATGATTAATCTCATAAAGCTGTTTCATTCCAATTCGGTTACCCCAGTAAGTGCGCTTGATATTGTTTATGACTTCATAGATTAAAACTTACTAAAGTCAATTACTATCGGCCAAAGAACCGATTCCGTCGGTCGATACTTTGGGTTTGAGGCTGAAGCTGGTTTTCAATTCAGCTTGGGCTTGTACGATTCTTCTTACCTTCAGCCTATAGTAATTAGCTTATATGATGTATAGAGAAATTACTGCATAAGGACAGTCATAAGGTTGTTTAATATATTTAATTATTTTATATCTAAAAAGTATGCTTGCAGCATACTTTTTTGTTGCCTTAAATCAAATATGTATAAAAATATTATCAAAAAAGAAGGATTCTAAATAATAATGTCGAACAAGTATTAAGTGATTTTGGTGAAAACTAAAATAATAAACAGGAGATTTGTTTATAATATTTAAATAATTAAATTATTATTGTTATTTAAAAAGATTGGAATGTAAGGCATAATGGCAAATTTTTTCCCTGAGGATTTAATAGAAGAAATAAGGGTTAATAATGATATAGTCGAAGTAATATCTGAATATGTCAAGCTTGAGAAGAAAGGAAAAAATTATTTTGGCAGATGTCCTTTTCATAATGAAAAGACAGGTTCTTTTTCTGTAGAACCGGTAAAACAGATATTTCATTGCTTTGGCTGCGGTAAAGGCGGAAATGTAATTCACTTTGTCATGTCAATTGAAAATCTGGATTTTATAGAAGCACTGAAGCTTCTTGCTGATAGGGCCAGAATACAAATTCCGGAAATGAACAAGGGAGTTCATGACGATGAAAGGGCTAAGCTTAAGAAGGAGCTTTTGCAGATAAATATAGAAGCTGCCAGATTTTTTTATAATAACTTAATTGATGAAAAGAATAGGATACCGTTTCAATATCTGGCTAAAAGAAAGATTGAAAGGCAAACTATTACCAAGTTTGGCTTAGGTTATGCCGAAGATAAATATGATACTTTATACAGGCATTTGAAAACAGCAGGCTTTAGTGATTCTTCAATATTTGCGAGCGGGCTTGTGATAATTAAAGAAGAAACTAAAAAAGTCTATGACAGGTTTAGAGGAAGAATAATGTTTCCTATTTTTGATATAAGAGGGAATGTTATTGCATTCGGAGGAAGGGTTCTGGACTCCTCACAGCCCAAATACATGAATTCTCCTGAGACTGCTGTTTATCAAAAGGGAAAACACTTATATGCAATGAATTTTGCAAAAAGTAATTGTGCAAAAAAGATTATTTTGGCCGAAGGTTATATGGATGTTATATCCTTGCATCAAAGAGGTATAATAAATGCAGTTGCTCCACTTGGAACTGCATTGACGGAAAGTCAGGGAAAGCTTTTAAAAAAATATTCAGAAGAAATAATTCTTTCTTTTGACTCTGATTCCGCAGGGCAGAAGGCAGCTCTCAGGAGTTTGGACTTGCTCAGTGATATTGGCTGCAATGCTAAAGTTTTGACTATTCCTTCAGGCAAGGATCCTGATGAGTTTATAAAAACCTATGGAGTTGATGAATTCAGAAATCTTATAGACAGCTCTAAGAGCCTGTTGGATTTCAAATTGGATATTTTGGACAGTAGGATTGATACATCGACAAATGAGGGAAAAGTTAAATTTATTGATAAAGCAGTGCTTATTTTGGATAGAATTGACAATAATGTAGAAAGAGAGCTTTACGTAAAAAAGCTGTCCAAGGATTTTGGCATTAGCGAGCAGTCCATTTATTCTGAAATGGCAAAGCGGCAAAAAAATATTGAAGGTTATGAGAGGAAGCAATTAAAGGATATTGCGGCAAATAAAAAGAATACTGTTAATAAAGGCAAGACAGCCGAGTTTAGCGAAGAACGGCTTGTTAAGATGTATTTGATGCTTCTGGCAGCTATTTGTATGGAAAACAACGTATATTTTCAGATAAAAGATGCTCTGGATATTGAAAAGATTAAAGCCGTTGAAATAAAAGAAGCATTAGTGTTTGCTTGCAATCAAATAGAAAGCAGGGCAGGTGTTTTAGTAGGCGAGATTTTGAATAAACTTTCTTCCCCTATGGCTGAGAGTTTTGCAAATATAATACAATCCCAGAGCGTTTATGAAAATAATAAAAAGGCTGCTCTGGACATTATAAAAAAAATAGACCTTTATGGTCTGGAGGCAAGAAAAGAAGAAATACTAGAAATTAAAAAAAGAAGTGATTTGTCAGAAGGAGATGTTGAGTTATTAAATCAAGAATTAGGCAGTATTGTATTAAATATAGCTATGCTGAAAAAAGGTTTATAAAAATGCTTGAAAGGAGGGGAGCGAATGAAGCATAATCAGGAGACCAGAAAAGCGATACTCAAGGATCTCATTGAAAAAGGCAAGTCAAAGGGTATGCTTACCTATAAAGAAATTACCGAAGCCTTCGATGAAATTGAAATAGAGCCGGAGCATATTGAAAAAATATATGAAACTCTTGAAAACTTGGGTATTGATGTTATTGGCGATATGGAAGCCGACTTGCAGGAGATTCAGAATTCTGATGAAGAAGAGGAGCTTGATATAAGCGTTCCTGAGGGAATAAGCATTGATGACCCTGTAAGAATGTATCTGAAAGAAATCGGTAAAGTGCCCCTTTTGACGGCAGAAGAAGAGATTGAGCTGGCTCATAGAATGGAAAATGGAGACATCGAAGCTAAAAGAAGGCTTGCGGAGGCAAATCTCAGGCTTGTGGTAAGTATTGCAAAAAGATATGTTGGAAGAGGTATGCAGTTTCTTGATTTGATTCAGGAGGGTAATCTGGGACTTATTAAAGCAGTTGAGAAGTTTGATTATAGAAGAGGTTTCAAATTCAGTACCTATGCAACATGGTGGATTAGACAGGCAATAACCAGAGCAATTGCCGATCAGGCAAGAACTATACGTATTCCGGTTCATATGGTGGAAACTATAAACAAGCTGATTAGAGTATCCAGACAGCTGCTTCAGGAATTGGGCAGAGAGCCTCAGCCTGATGAAATAGCAAAAGAGATAGGTATGTCGGTTGAAAAAGTCAGAGAAATAATGAAGATTTCACAGGAGCCTGTTTCTCTTGAGACTCCTATCGGTGAGGAAGAAGACAGCCATCTGGGCGATTTTATTCCTGATGATGATGCTCCGGCACCTGCAGAAGCTGCCGCGTTTACCTTGTTAAAGGAACAGCTTATTGATGTGCTTGACACATTGACACCACGGGAAGAGAAGGTTCTGAGACTTAGATTTGGTTTGGATGACGGAAGAGCAAGAACTCTTGAAGAGGTTGGCAAGGAGTTTAATGTCACAAGAGAACGTATTCGTCAGATTGAAGCCAAGGCTTTGAGAAAGCTGAGGCATCCCAGCAGAAGCAAGAAGCTGAAGGATTATCTGGATTGATTATTATTCGGAACCGAAATGGGTTTGAGTACCTTATGTTACTGAAGTCAATTACGGTTGAAAGCCTGAGCACGATGAAATACCGGGACAGTATGCATCGTTTTTCAGGCGGATACCGCTTTTAGCGCAGTTTTTGGTTTGTATAGCCTGAAAAATCAAAAGGATGTGTGTCTCCGTCTCCGCAATATAGAATTATTACAATACGCTAAAGCTGATTGTGGAGGCTGGCCTCAAATCCAGACTAGCAGCATTTGATACTATCGGGATGATGTAATTGTTGACGGGTATATCATTTATTTAGCGGATAGTAATTGACTTGGTAAAACAGCAATTTCTTAAAGATAGGGTAGTATAGTTTTTTGAGGTTTTTAAACATGTAAATCAGAGAAACAGAAAGTATTATTAAAAAACATATAGAGAATTGATAATAAATTCATTAAATGGTCAAATTATAGAAATTTTAGTGTTGACCAGTTGGCAGTTGGTAAGTATAATATTACTTGTGCTTGAGAGAGCAACAGGTTTTAAAGAGCATGAAAGCATTGGAAACAGTGAGTTAAGTACATTTAGTTGTGTATAAATGCACTGACAGATATAAATACACTGATGTGTATTTATATTTTAGATATTCCTCCTTAGCTCAGTCGGTAGAGCGCGTGACTGTTAATCACGATGTCGTTGGTTCAAGTCCAACAGGGGGAGCCACTTGGGCCTTTAGCTCAGTTGGTTAGAGCAACCGGCTCATAACCGGTTGGTCCGGGGTTCGAGTCCCTGAAGGCCCACCATAAAAAAAGAACACGTATTGCGTGTTCTTTTTTTATGGTGTCAAGCAGGAGGAACTCTTGCAGGCCATGGCTCCAAGGGCCTCCTGAGCAGTATGGAATCCAAAGACAAGTATATTATTGATAATTCTACTTGATTTTGTTGATAAATTCCAAATTCTGTTCTTCATCCTGCAAATCAATGCTTGTTTTCCTTATTGCAGGAATATTTGTGTTAACTCCGAAAATATCCCGTCCCAAGATATTTGTTGAAATGGGCTTCTCTATATCGCTTACTTTATGCTTCCGGTTATATGGCGGCATATGCAAAGACCTTTCTGTCAATTATTTTATATGTTTTGTCAGCTGTGAGAATTTAGCAGCCAGATATTATTATGCCCAAAATATTAATTTCTAAAGCTTTCTGAATTGATTTTATTCAGCCTTAAATCCATTTATATTTTATAGATTAAGTTGCTTATTTAATATTATTGTGTGTATAATTTACATTGGTACTACAAATGGATTCTTGAACAGCTGATTTGAAATATGGAGGATAGCTTTGAACTTAATATTAAAGGGCAGATTAAAATTATTGGCGGATAAGGTGCCAAAATGTGATGTGGCTGCCGACATAGGCACTGATCATGCGTACATACCCATTTATTTAATCCAGCAGGGTATTTGCAAAAAGGCAATAGCATCTGATGTTAGAATTGGACCGGTCAGGGTGGCAAACAAAAACATAAATTTATATAAAATGAACGACAGAATAGAAGCTAGACTTGGAAGCGGGCTGGATACCCTGTCAGAAAATGAGGCTGATGCAATAATCATTGCGGGAATGGGAGGAACACTTTTGTCCGGGCTTCTGAATGACAATGCTGAAAAGGCCTGCAAAGCTGCTTCTCTGATATTGCAGCCCATGAACGATTTGGATATGGTACGGGAATGGCTGCTTGACCATAAGTTTGATATTTATGACGAGGAATTGGCCGCCGAGGGCGAAAAGATATATTGTGTCATATCTGCAAGGTATGACGGGCAAGACAGGGATTATCAATCCTTTCAGCTCCATGTCGGCGAAAAATTGATTGAAAAAAAAGATCCGCTGCTGCCGGCTTATTGTGAAATAAGGTTAAGGCAGACAAATCGAATTTTGAGCCAGCTTGAGGCTATGGAGGATAATAAAGAGCTTTTGGGTTATTATTCTCAGCTGAAAACGGATTACATGGGCTTAATTAATAGAATACGATAATTACAAGTACAAGAAGGAGTAAAGAAACAAATGAACACAGGAGAAATACTTGATTTTATAAATGAGCTTGCACCTTTTAAATATGCTGAGGCTTGGGATAATGTGGGGTTAATGGTAGGCAGCCGTAAATGCAGTGTAAATAAAATATTGCTTTGTATGGATGTGACCGAAAAGGTTGTTGAGGAGTCAATAGACAAGGAAGCGAACCTCATAATATCTCATCACCCGTTTTTGTTTTCAAAGCTGAAATCGGTCGATTTTGACACAATGACAGGGCAGCAGATATCAAGGCTTATTAAAAACGATATTAATGTCATCAGTGCCCATACAAATCTTGACGTTGCAGAAGGCGGTGTTAATGATACCCTTGCCGAAGCAGTGGGTCTGACGGAATGCACCAATCTGAAGCCGTATATTCCTGAAGGCTTTGAAATAGACTTGGGATTGGGAAAGGCGGGACGCCTGTCCCGGGAGCTATCCTTTGACGAGTTTATCTGCAGTATAAAGAAAAAGCTTAACATTCAAAATCTGAGAATTACAGGTACCCAGCCTAAGACAGTGAGAAGGGCTGCAACCTTCTGCGGCAGCTTTGACGGTGATTTGGACAGTATACGGCAGCAGGATGTTGATGTCCTTATTACCGGAGATGTAAAGTATCATACAGCACTTGCTGCAAGAGAGCTGGGTTTGTGCGTGATTGATGCCGGACATTTTGCATCTGAGCATTTGATTGTAAATAAGCTCAAAAGCCTTTTGGAAAATAATTTCACAGGTATTGAAATATTATGCAGTACTATGGAAGGGGACCCATTTATTTTTGCTTGACTATTATAAGTTAAACATCTATAATAAGGTGGCTGATTAAGTTGTTATCAGATTACAAGTTAATAAATATATGAGTAAGCCAGATGATCGCGGATACAGCCTGAAAAGGCGTAGATGAGGAAAGTCCGGGCTCCGCAGGGCAAGGGTGCCGGGTAACTCCCGGTGAAGGTGACTTCAAGGAAAGTGCAACAGAGATATACCGCCTTACTGGCGATTTAAGCTGAAAAAAGGTTTTTCTTTCAGCTTAAATCGCCAGTAAGGTAAGGATGGAAAGGCGAGGTAAGAGCTCACCAGCGGCTTGGCGACTTGCCGGCTATGTAAACCCCACCTGGAGCAACGCCGTGGAGGGACGCAATGACTGCCCGTCAGTCCCGTGGAGGCGGCTTGAGCCATACAGAAATGTAAGGCCTAGATAGATGATCGTCTAATACAGAACCCGGCTTACAGACTTACTCATTAAATTTTAGCTCTGAGAAATCAGGGCTATTATTATGCGCAAAAACTCTATATCTTTTATAAGACCTATACTTATTATGGTATAACAATTTTGATTACAGGTTAAATATGGTATAATAATTAAAATTAGCGAAAGGTACTTTTTGTATTGCTTTATGCATTAATATAGCTTGCTTTTTCTGATGATATGATACGTTAATACCTTGCACCGGGAATCAATACCGGCATTAAGATAATTACAGGTATAGCCTTAATAAATTGACTAATTGGGAGCGTATAATGGATAAACAAAGATTTATGGAATCCTGTGAAAGGATTATAAATAAAAAAAGAGAAAAATCCGGAATAGGAACACTTGGAGAAAAAACACTGCATGCTGTTTTAAAGGATTATTTTGAGCCGTATACAGATAATCAGGAAGTTAAAATGGGTGCCTTTGTTGCCGATATAGTCTGTGAAAGCGGTATTGTTGAAATTCAGACAGGCAACTTCAATAAGCTGCGAAAAAAGCTGGAAAGCTTTTTGGAGGTGTCAGCGGTAACGGTTGTCTATCCTGTTCCTGGTACAAAATGGATTGTATGGATTGACAGCTGTACCGGAGAGGTTACAAATAAACGTAAAAGTCCTAAAAAGGGATCATTTTACGATGCTTTTCCGGAGCTGTATAAAATAAAGCCTTTTCTGACACATGAAAACTTTAAATTATGTATTGTTCTGATTGATATTGTAGAGTACCGAAATCTTGACGGCTGGAGTGCGGACGGAAAAAAAGGCTCCACACGTTGTGAGCGTATTCCTGTTGATTTAATTGATGAATTGCATATTGAGAATACAGGGGATTACATTCGGCTGATACCGGATAATATGCCACAGAGCTTTACATCAAGGGATTTTAAAAAATTATCAGGATTAAGCTTGAAAAAAGCGCAGACAGCAATAAATGTACTGCAGTATACAGGTGCAGTCAAATATATCGGAAAAGACGGACGGCTGCATTTATACGAGAAACAGTCAGAAAGGATTATATAATAGAAAAGACATATGAACAGAGGAGGGGAAAAATGAAGCACTTGGGAACCAAGGCGATAGAGACAGAAAGATTGATACTCAGAAGGTTTAATTTAAGTGATGCAAGCAATATGTACATAAACTGGGCAAGCGATGAGGAGGTTACAAGATATCTTACATGGCCTGCGCATATGAACGCGGAAGAAACAGAGATGATTATTGGCTTGTGGATTAAAGATTATGAGTCGCCAAAGACTTATCAGTGGTGTATTGAGTTAAAGGACTCGGGCGAAGCGATAGGCAGCATTAGTGCGGTTAATGTTAAGGAGGATGTCGATTCGGTGGAAATCGGTTACTGTATAGGCAGGGAATTCTGGAGAAGGGGTATAACATCCGAGGCCTTCAGTGCCGTAATTAAGTTTTTTTTCGAGGAAGTACAGGCCAGCCGTATTGAGGCGAGGCATGATTCAGAAAATCCGGGCTCCGGAAGGGTTATGGAAAAGTGCGGATTAGTCATGGAGGGAATACACAGGCAAGGATACAGGAATAATAACGGCATATGTGATTTGGTTGTATACGGACTTTTGAAGGATGAGTGGCGGCAAAGGCTGCTGCTGTAAAATTAAGAGGAAGGAAGTGAAGGCTGGTGAGATTTTTATGAACAGCCGTATATTCTCACCAAGCTAAAAATATGAAAAACGACAGATTGATGAAGCAGATAAGGTTTATCATTGAGATTGACAGGCTTAAAAAGGTATTCCGCCGGAATATTGTTATAGGTACAATAAGAAATGAGAATGACGCGGAGCATTCATGGCATCTTACCATTATGGCAATGCTTCTGTCCGAGTATTCGGCTGACAGGAATATCGATATTTTAAAGGTTATCAGGATGGTAACAGTGCATGATCTCGTTGAAATTGATGCGGGAGATACCTTTTGCTATGATGACAAAGCTAATGAAGATAAAGCCGAAAGGGAAGAAAAGGCTGCAAACAGGCTGTTTGCTATTTTGCCGGAGGATCAGTCAGAGGAGATTTTCAGCTTGTGGAGAGAGTTTGAGGAGGGAGAAACACCTGAAGCAAAATTTGCATCTTGTCTGGACAGGCTGCAGCCTCTTCTGTTAAACTATAGCACAGAAGGATATACTTGGCAGAGCCCTGAGGTCACCAGTGAAAAGGTTTTGAACCGAAACAGATTTCTGGAAAAAAATGCGCCTGAGCTTTGGGAATATGCAAAGGAAATTATTGAAGATTCAATAAATAAGGGGTTCTTACGAAGATAGAGCATACTGATTACAGAAGGAGAAAATAAAAAATGAAAATTTTATTTCAGGGACGTGCAAGCTTAAGGATAGTAACCAAAGAGAATACCGTTGTTTATGTTGATCCGTACATGGGGGACGGATACGATATACCCGCAGATATCATACTTGTAACCCACCAGCATGGGGATCATAATCAGACGGATAAGCCCGAGAAAAAGAGCGGCTGCCTGATATATCAGAACTTTGATGCATTAAAGAACGGGAAATACATGACTCTTAATTTTAAAGATTTAGTGATAGAAGCCGTACCGTCCTATAACAGGAATCATAATAAGGAGGAATGTGTAGGCTACCTTATAACCGCGGAGGGAAAGAAATTGTATATTGCCGGGGATACCTCCAAAATACCTGAAATGAATGAGCTGGCTTCCAGAAATATTGATTATGCCTTTTTACCTACTGACGGTTATTTCAACATGGGTCCGGAAGAAGCTGCCGAATGTGCAAGGATTATTTCCGCAAAGCACTGTATACCCATACATACCAGCCCTGATAAAATATACAGCAGAAGCAACGCTGAAAAATTTAATGCGGAAAACAGAATTTTGATGGACTTAAATGAAGAAATTGAAATATAAGAAGCATTCCTGTCAAACAGGCAAAAGCCTTTAAACAGTATGAGCTAGATTGCGACCGTATAGCCGGTCGTATTTTTTTATCTGCAAGGCTCCCGCCGGACTTTTGGGTTGAAGGACTTATAAACTGGTATCGGAGCGAAGAAAGGGAAGTGAGAAAATAGAGAAAAGTCGCAATATGACGAAAAAAGCAGAGAAATACTGAAATATTAGCCTGTAATCGACAATAAAGTAATAAAAAATACATTTTACAACATGCTGAATTTATGATAATATTAAATCAAGATTAAAATGTTTCTAAAATATTTTTGTGATAATTTAGAAATAATTAATTCAGATGTTGCATAATAGACGCAGCTACTGGGAAAGTTAATGCAGAAAAGTTGTAAAATTTATAAAGATACACAGCAATATTTGTACTAATATATAAATTATAAATATACCAGTAATCGTAAAAGTTTTTGAATTTTGTATGTACTAAACACTGCATTTATGTTGCCTTAGCATTTATACTTACTTTTAAAGCATTATTCGTACTCACTAAAGCGGAAAGCCCTTATGAGAAATCATAAGGGCTTTTTGCCTATAAGCAGGTAAATGAGACTGGATTATTTAATAAAATTGATATTAAAATTATTTTTTAGTATAATTAAAAAAATTGACATTCATTCCTGTTAATTAAAACACATTAAGGAGAGCATTTTGAAAAAGAAGCGAAAATATCTGATTATAATTTGTACGGGTTTACTGGTAATTATTTTGATTTGTGCCTTTTATAACGGATTGGTGGTAAACAAATTTAATATAACTGCTGAAAAGTTAAACGAAAATGAAGCAATAAGGCTTGTTTTAATTTCAGATTTACATAGTCATATTTACGGGAAAAATCAATCGAAGCTGGTTAAATTAATTGAGAGGCAGAAGCCGGATATTATAGCATTGGCGGGAGATATAGCCGATGATGAGGAAGCCTTTGAAGGCACAGAGCTATTTCTTGCCGGAATAAAAGGCATGGCTCCTGCATACTATGTGACAGGAAACCATGAGTTTTGGTCTGAGGATGTAAAGGATATAAAAGACAAAATAAAAAAATATGATGTTAATATTCTTGAGAATACGTTTGAAAGAATCCGAATAAAAAATTCAGATATAATTGTTTGCGGAATTGAGGATCCTGAGGTGGTAAAATATGAAAAACCTGATATGAATTATTATGAGGAGCTGCAAAGGCTATTTTCACAAATGCAGGATAAGCAGGGATATAAAATACTTTTGGCGCACAGGCCTGAATTAATTGAAATATATAAAAAATACAGTTTTGATTTGGTATTGTCGGGACATGCCCATGGCGGACAAATAAGAATACCATTTATATTAAATGGGCTTTTTGCTCCCAATCAAGGATGGTTTCCTGAATATGCCGGAGGTGCTTATGAATATAAATCCCTGACACATATAGTTAGCCGGGGACTTTCTTATAATCCAAGACTGCCGCGCATATTTAACCCTCCGGAGGTAGTGGTTATTGACCTTGAGGGTAAAAATAAGGTTGTCAAATGAGGAAAGTCAATTACTATGGGCTCAAAGCCTTTTAGAGAATAAAAATGAAGTAAAATATTTACATATATTAACAAATATGTTATTATATAGGGCAGATACTATTTTTACTTCCTGATATTATTTTTTTAACTTAAAATAGAGGTAATAAGAATGTAGACTTATTAGCTCTATTTTTCTATGCTTTTATGGGCTGTGTCTATATAATAGTATGTTTAAAGGAATCTGATAAGCTGAATTATATTAAAAAGCTGTGAAAATAATTATAAATAGTTTACAAAAAAGCATTGCAATATATAGCGGACAAAAGTATATTTATAATAAACAAATGTTCGATTACTAAATATACAGGGAATGCTATGGAAAAGTCACAAGTAAAAATTTCAATAAGAAATCTGGTTGAACTGGTTTTAAGATCCGGTGATATTGACAGCAGGCTGGTTTCCTCAACAAGCATGCAGGAAGGCACCAGAATTCATCAAAAGATTCAGAGGGAAGGCGGTCCGAATTACAGCAAGGAGGTAAGCTTAACCTTTGATTATGAGATTCAGGGATTTACAATAAAGCTGGAAGGACGTGCTGACGGCATAATAACAGAACCAGAAGGCATTGTAATTGATGAAATAAAATCCACCTCAAGACCTCTTGAATATATAGATGAGGAGTTCAGCTTATTACATTGGGCACAGGCGAAATGCTATGCTTTTATTTATGCCGTGCAAAATCAAATGGAAAAAATACATGTCCAATTGACTTATTTTCAGGTTGATACAGAGGAGAGGCTCAATATCAGAAAACAGTTCGAGCTGCAGGAGCTTAGGGCTTTCATGGAGGAACTGATGGACAGGTATCTGGTATGGGCAAAAATGCAGGATGAATGGAATACTCTGAGAGATATTTCGGTAAGGGCCTTGAAGTTCCCCTTTGAAAATTACCGCAAGGGTCAGAGAGAGCTGGCAGTTGCAGTATACAAAACCATAATGCAGGAGAAAAAGCTCTTTGTTCAGGCACCGACAGGTATCGGAAAGACTGTTTCAACCTTGTTTCCTTCTGTAAAAGCCGTTGGAGAGCAGCATATTTCAAAAATATTCTACCTGACGGCAAAAACCATAACCAGACAGGTCGCGGAGGAAGCTTTTTCTAAAATGAGAGAAAAGGGGCTCAGCTTCAGAACAATTACTCTGACTGCAAAGGACAAGATTTGCTTCAACAGGGAAGGAAGCTGCAACCCTGATTTATGTGAATATGCCAAAGGACACTATAATAGAGTAAACGATGCTTTGACCGATATTTTATGCGCTACCGAGTATTTTTCAAGGGATGCCATTGAAGAATATGCTTTAAAGCATAATGTCTGCCCCTTTGAATTTGCTCTTGATTTGTCGTTATGGGCTGACTGCATTATTTGTGACTACAATTATGTATTTGATCCGAGGGTTTATCTGAAGAGATTCTTTATGAACAACGGAGGTGACTATGCTTTTTTGATCGATGAGGCACACAATCTTGTTGATAGGGCGAGGGAAATGTTTTCGGCTCAAATAAGTAAAACCGCATTCCTTGAAGCAAAAAAAATAATAAAGAATAAGCAGCCCGGGATAGCAAAGCAGCTTAATAAAATAAATTCATACATGGTTGCACTCAGGAAGCAATGCAAGGAGGAAGGCTTTTTGATAAGCAAATGCGAATTAAAGGATTTGTACGGCTTGCTGAATAATTTTATAAGGGAAGCAGAAGAATGGATACTGAAAAATCAGAGCAGAAATATTGAAGGCTTTGAGCAAATACTTGAGGTTTATTTTAATGCTATTTCCTTTATAAAAATCGCGGAGCTGTACGATGAAAGATATGTGACCTTTATCGATACATATTTAAGTGAGGTACGTGTAAAGCTATTTTGCATAGATCCCTCATATTTGCTGGCAGCTGCGGTCAAGAGGGGTAAAACCTCTGTGCTTTTTTCGGCAACGCTTACACCTCTGGACTATTTTATGGATATTCTGGGAGGTGACAAGGAGGACTATAATATAAGCCTCTCCTCACCCTTTGATAATAGAAAGCTCTGCCTGCTTGTGGAGGACAGGATTTCAACAAAATACAAGAACAGGGAAGGCAGCTATGGTAAGCTCGCCGATATTATTAGGACCGCCGCAGATAAAAAACAGGGGAATTATATGGTGTATTTCCCTTCCTACAAGTATATGAATGAGGTATATACAAGATTTACAGAAAAATATCCCTATATTGAAACAATGCTTCAGCAAAGTGCAATGACTGAGGAAGAAAGGGAAGGCTTCCTTAGCAGGCTTGTTCCAAATACTGACAAGCTGTTTGTGTGCTTTTGTGTTTTAGGCGGTATTTTTTCAGAAGGGATTGATTTGAAGGGTGACAGGCTGATAGGGGCAATAATTGTCGGTGTGGGACTTCCGCAGGTCAGCGCGGAGCAGAATATCATTATGGATTATTTTCAGCGGAAGAATGGAAGAGGCTTTGAAAACGCGTATATGTTTCCGGGTATGAACAAGGTGCTGCAGGCGGCAGGCAGGGTCATCCGCTCTGAAAGCGATACAGGAATGGTTTTGCTGATTGACGAAAGATTTTCTCACAAGGAATATAATTGCCTGTTCCCAAGACATTGGGCACATAACAGGAGAGTGAGAAGCTCACCGGATTTGGAAAGGAGGCTGGAGGAATTCTGGGAGGGAAACACGCACTATTGATTGTAAATACAATACTCAAATAAGGACGGATAATTTTTGGATTTCTTTGAAGCAATTAAAAACAAATATGATATAAACCTTGATGAACAGCAGAAGAAGGCTGTGACGCACAGGGACGGACCCGCCTTGGTTCTGGCGGGGCCCGGCTCCGGAAAGACTGCCGTTATAACTGCGAGAGCTGCATACTTGATTTTAACAGCCGGAGTCAAGCCGGAGAATATTTTAACAGTGACCTTCAATAAAGCCGCTCAGCTTGAAATGGAAAGAAGGTTTCAAAGGCTTTACGGTGCTGAAATTAATGCCGGAGTGCATTTTTCAACTCTGCACAGCTTCTGCAACAATGTGGTCAGAGACTATGAGAATATGAAGGGGCAAAAGCTCAGGCGTATTGAAGGTAAGGAGGATGTCAGCAAGAAGCATTTACTCAGGGACATATATTTTGAAATAAATAATTCAAAAATCAATGATGATGAGCTGGAAGGCTTAATTAATGAAATTGGTTTTGTGAAAAATAAAATGATACGTGATTTTGATAAAATAACGTTGGGCACAAATAGATTTGCACAGGTTTACAGGGCTTACGAGGAGTATAAAAAGAACCATTTTTTGATAGACTTTGATGACATGCTTACATATGCCTATGCTATTTTGTCAAGGAATCCGAAAATTCTGAATTATTACAAAAGCAGGTATAAATACATACAGGTGGATGAAGGTCAGGATTTGTCAAAAATACAGCTTGAGGTACTTAATCTTCTGGCGCAGGATACAAAAAATTTGTACATGGTAGCTGACGATGACCAGTCAATTTATGGCTTCAGGGGCGCTGAACCCCAGTATATACTGAATATTGAAAAGCAATTTGAAAACTGCAGTGTTTATATGCTGGAAGCAAATTATCGCTCTACAAAAAATATAGTTGAGCTGAGCAGCAAATTTATCAGATTTAATGAAAACAGATTCAATAAAAATCACAGTGCGGCAAACAGCAAAAAATATGATCCCGTTATCCTTAATGCGAAGGATGACAACGCTCAGATAAGGCTGGTTCTGGAAAAAATAAAAGAGAAGCTGGCTCAGGATAATAATAGTGAGCTTGCGGTATTATACAGAAATAATCTGTCTTCAATACTTATTGCGGATATTCTTGACAGAAATGAGATACCCTTCAAAATAAAGCAGAACAGGTTGTTTTTCTTTAAGCACTGGTTTGTACAGGATATAACGGCTTTTTTGCTGTTTGCACTTGACCAGCAGGATATTGAAGCCTTCACAAGAATTTACTACAGAATGAACAGATATATATCAAAAGCTATGCTGGAAAGTGCGGTAAGTGAAAAAAGCACTGGTGAGCAGGTAATTGACTGTATTATCAAGAATGTTGATTTAAAACAATTTCAGCTTAATGCATTAAAGGATTTGAAACAGGAGTTCGTTGTACTGTCAAATAAGAATCCTTGGTCGGCTCTGGAGTATATTAAGAACAATTTCAAATATCTGGACAGCATAAAGGGATACTGTCAGCTTACAGGACTTTCCTTTGAATATCTTAACAGGCTTTTTGCAATTTTGCAGGAAATAGCACTTAATTGTGAAACACTATCATCATTTCTTGTCAGACTTGGAGAGCTGGAGAAAATATTTGAAGGAGTGGCAGAATTAAAGCCTCAAGGCAAAAATCCGGTTACACTCAGCACCTTTCATTCCTCAAAGGGACTTGAATACGACTGCGTATTTATGATAGATTTGAATAACAGTGAGATTCCGGGTGAAAAGGTTTTAGAGCAGGCTTCTGACAGCAAGGACAAGTCAGCTCTGGAGGAGGAAAGGCGGCTATTCTATGTGGGAATGACCAGAGCCAGATATGAGCTGTATCTTATATATCCTGAATATATTAATAATGAAAGGTCAATAAGGTCTGTTTTTATAAATGAGGTTGCACAGCTTATTAAAAAGGACATAATAGACAGTATAGGAGAAGGAATTATTGTAACGCATACAAAGTTCGGGAGAGGAGTGGTTGCTGCCGTAAATGAGAATCCGGCAGACAGGCAGACTGTTGAAATAAACTTTTTCAGCGGCAGGAGAAAGACCCTTGATTTGCAGCTTTGCCTTGACAATAAGCTTCTGAGCTTTGACTAAAAGTCAATTACTATCGGCTAAAAAACCGATTTCATCGGTCGATAGTTTGGGCTTGAGGCTGAAGCCTCCTGAAGTCAAAACAAATTTAAACCCAAACTGTGTTCAAAATTAGCTTAAAAGCTTAATTCTCCTAAAAAGACGATATAAATATCGTCGCGAAGGCTTGAACCGTAATTGACTTTAGTCAATTACTATCATATTTTTAGCCTATAGCAATTGGACTTGACATACTAATGCTTTACAGAAAAGTTTCCTCAAATGGTTGTATATAAATAATACATTTGTTATTATATGATAGGTTCACCGCAAATGCTTTACCAAAGTCAATTACGGGAGGAAAAAAATGATTGAGAAGTATTATCCTGATTTATATTTTGACAGTATAAGGCATATCGACATTAAAATGCTGAAGCAAAAAGGGATTAAAGGCCTGATTCTGGATATTGACAATACTCTTGTACCAATGCACAGCAAGGATGCTGATGACAATGCAGTTTCGTGGATAGAAGAGCTTAAAATCGAAGGCTTCAAAGTATGTATATTGTCAAATGCATCTGAAAAGAGAGTCGTCAGATTTAACAAGGCCATTGCCGTTACAGCAATACACAGAGCTTATAAGCCCTCAGGGAGGGCATTTTTAAATGCCGCAGGGATAATGGGACTTGAACCGGAAAATATTGCGGTAGTGGGTGACCAGCTGTTTACAGATATTATTGGAGGCAACAAGGTAAATATGCTTACAATTCTTGTCAAGCCTATAGACAGAAAAGAGATATTGTTTGTCAGGCTGAAAAGAATTCCTGAAAAGCTGGTACTCAATAGTTTTATTAAAAACATAGAGGATAAGATAAATAAAAGGCTCGAATGGAAAAAAAGGAGCCTGAAATATGAAAAAAACAGGTTCAAGCAGAAACAGTGACGCTGCTTTACCGAAGTTCTGCGCCAAAGCTGGGCGCGGAGGTTAAGGCTAATTACAAAACAGGGGGAATACAATGAAGGTTGTCAGTGCAGTTAACGGTAAGACAGAATTGTATGGTATATTAGGAGATCCCATAGAGCATACGAAATCTCCTTTTATTCATAATACTCTTTTCAATGAATTTAAGCTGAATGCTGTTTACATTCCCATCCATGTACACGAGGGATGCCTTGAGCATGCTGTCAGCGGCTTAAAAGCTCAGAATTTCAGCGGCTTTAATGTTACTGTTCCTTATAAAAAGTCTATTATAAAATATTTGGATGATATATCTAATGATGCGCTTTTGATGGGAGCGGTAAATACAGTTAAAAACATAAACGGCAGGCTAAAAGGCTATAATACTGATGCAGAAGGCTTTGTCAGGGACTTTAAGGATGGGCTTGATGCAAGCTTCAAGAATAAAAGTGTTTTGCTGCTAGGTGCCGGGGGAACAGCAAGAGCGTTAGCTGTCAAGCTTGTATCTGAGAGCGTTGAACACATTACCATAGTAAACAGAACAGAGCAGAATGCTCAAAATATAGTTGAGCTTCTAAGGAACAACTATGGCAGTATTGCAAGCTATATTCAGCCTGATTCTGAAAAGCTGTCCTGTGAAATTTCAAAAAGCCGGATTATTATTAATACTACACCTGCCGGGATGAGTACATATCTGGATTCCACACCTTTTGACATTAATTATGTATTTGATGAAAATCAGCTAGTATACGATGTTATTTACAGTCCCGAAAAGACAAAATTTTTAATGCAGGCAGAAAGCTATGGCTGTAAGATAAGAAATGGCTTTGGAATGCTTATAAACCAAGGAGTTTCGGCTTTTGAAATCTGGACCGGGAAAATTGTTCCAAGGCAGCTGTCGATAGAATTATTAAATATTATGTCAAAATGAAGGATTTCCAAAAATAATAACGAATACTATTAATGTCATTAATATGTAACCGGTTATTATCTGTGTTTAGGAGGGATGAAATGATAGTTATCAAAAATTATATGGAAGAGGTTGTATTAAATTTAATGGACGGTGTACTTGAGGATATTAATATGTGCAAGTGCGAAGCCTGCGTTATGGATATCGCAGCTCTGGCCCTTAATGATTTGCCTCCGAAGTATATTGCTACCGAAAAGGGTGAGCTGTACTCAAAGGTAAATTCACTTAAGAATCAGTTTGAGGTTGATGTTATAGCTGCAATAACGAAAGCCGCTGTTTTAGTAAAAAGATCTCCCAGGCATAAATAGTTTAGTGAATTTCATGAAAGAATAATTCATCTGAATCTCAGAAAATATTATCCTTTGGTACATATAGAGTTCTTTGCTTTTATTAATTTTTAATATTAAGCTTCTAACGGATATAATTTTGTTTTTATCGTAAATCTGCCTGAAAGACAAAAGCTTTAAAGCAGATTATAAATTTTCATTGCCTAAGGCTTGTCTTTTCCTGTTCCTTTTGAATCAGTCTTTGAGTTAGACGGATTTTTTCTGGTGGTTACGGCAGGCTTCTTTGTATTTTTTGAAGGGGTATCTTCGGATTTTTCGGAATCATTATCGGGAACAAATAATTCTGAAGGAGTTGAAATTCCATTTGGAGAGTAAAAGTACTCCGGTACTATTTTTTCTGACGGTGCTGATTCATTTGTATCTATATTAATAAAATTCCCGTTGTAAACATAGTACCAGCCGCCGCTTATCAGCTTATCCTCACCGTCGAGCCTGAAGGAGTTGAAATTGTCGGATTTTATATTTATCAGTCCTGTAGTAAGCTTGAGTGCATCGGTTAAGGTCATATTGGTAATAATATTCTGAAAAGCATAGTTTATTACAGAATTAAACTTAGGGAAGGTTTGTATATTAAGCTTTTGATTTATAAAAGCTTTGATGAACTTGACCTGCATTTCGGTTCTTTTTATGTCACTTCCATCATAATATTGATACAATTCCTTCAATTCGCTGGATGAATACAGGCTTTTTTGAGGTTTCCTGAACCTAAGAAGCTGTTCCACCTTTTCACCGTCCAGCAGCTGATTGCCTTTTTTCAAGTCAATATATAAATCCTGTTCGGGATCGTTATACCTTAGGTCGGCAGGCACATCAAAATATACACCGCCTAACATATCTGTTATACCTTTTATGCATGAAATGTCCAAATGCACGTAATAATTTATACTGATTCCTGTCAGGTTGCTGACTGTTTCAGAAGCATATGTCGCACCCTTATGATTGCGTCCGCCGCCGGCATATGCGGAATTAATCTTAGGAACATTGCTGTTCTTTATTTTAACCTTTGTATCTCTTGGTATAGTAACAATGCTTATTTTACTGTTTTTGGGGTTATAATTGGCAACAAGCATTACGTCAGTGTTTCCGCTTGACTGGTCTCCTACAAGCAGTAGAAAATTCATGGGGTCTTTATTCCCGGGAGAATTAAGCCCGTTTAACATACCGTTAAACGGAGTATTTCCGTCATTAGGCTCCAATGTATTTATATAAAACAAAAATACGGTTCCAAGTGCGAATAGAAAAATCCCAAGTACAATACTTGTTATATAGGTAAATTTTCTTGTGTTCATTACAGACCTCGTCAATTAATTTTTTATTTTAAAAATCATATCATAAAATTATAACATATAATATTTTTTATAAAAATACATAAAATTAAAATCCTTAAAAATATTTTATAAAATACTAAGCCGGTTCTTTAGCCGATAGTGATTGACTTTTATTAAAAAGCCGGCTTAAAAGTATAATTCGCCTGAAAAACCATACCGCCCCGATATTTTATCCCACAAAGGCTTTAAACGCAGCTTAGGTATGGTAACATAAAGCAATCATATATCATATTATACCTTAGAGGTTTGCTCATCAAGGGGGCATTAAGCTTGAATTATAAAGATATTGACATGCTAAAAGGTGTTTTTTCAAATATGCTTAAAAATCAATATACGCTGAGAAGTATTGATTTGGGAATAAACGGCAAATTAATAGCTATCGGGTATAATCCTTATTGGACCAGCCGGTATGATTCAAAAATAGAGAAGTTGGAATTAAGCTTTTTAAATTCCAGAGGGATAATGGTTCCTTTAATATTAAAAAATATAGTTGATTTTGAGGTATACCCCAAAGAAGGAAGAAGAAATAAAAAGTATAGAATAAATAGTATTGAATTGATGATATTATCACCTTATGTAAATCCAAGAAATCAAAAGGATATATATGACAGGGTGAAATTCGAGATAATCTATAATGATTGAAAATGGTGGAAATGGTCGTTTATAGCGTTTTACACTGTTTACAAATAGCTGAATAAGTATTAAAATGTAGAGCGACATAGAAAATGTTAGATTAAATGTAGAACAATGTATTAAAAGACAGCAGCGTGTGTGGAGGAGCTCGAATGTTCAGTAATTTGTTTACATATGACGGGATAGCTAAAATACTAATAGATACTTTACTCATTTCAGTTCCTGAGGTATTCTTCTGGGTAATGTTTACATTAACACTTGTAGGGGAGTTTGAATATTGGAAGGAACCTGAATGCAAAAGGCTTATAAACAAATTTGATTATGTACGGGTATTTCTTCCCACCATTGTAGTTGCATTATTAATAAATATTATGGATTATATGGGCTTGAATATGTATATAAGTCAGCTTATTTCAATTTCTGTTTTCTATATAATTGTAGTGCTGACAAATGATGTTTTCGGGGATGCAAGTGCCTTGAAATGGATGGCAAAGGCTTTTGTATTTATGGTTCTAGGCTTTTTTATTATTCAGATATTAAAAAATATCTATATTCCGTATGTCTTATATATGGCTAATCTGTCTGTTAAAGAAGTAAACGGCAGCTTTTTGCTCAGCTTTATTCTGACATTGCCGGTAAGACTGCTGCAATACAGCCTGCTGCTGTATTTTGTAATAAGAAAGCGTACCTTTCTGAAGGGGCGGTGGCTTAAACCTATACTATCAAGTCCGCTGCTGACTGCTTTACTTTTTTCCATTATAGTATTCAATATTTTATTTCTGCAAATAGTATATAAAACAGTAATATCTGTTGAAACCCTGAAGGAATTATCAAGTACTTCAATTGTAGTTTTACTTATTGGTGTGGTCTTATCACCTATTATAAACATTATGGCTTTTTTAATTGGCTGCTATTATTTAAAGGATAAGGAAATTAAGGACAAGGTTAGTGAAGCAGAAAAGCTGCATAATCTATCGGAAAATATCAGAGTATATATAAATCATGGTAATTATGATAACATTAGGTGGAAGCTTAACGGTGTCAAAATTGAAGTGGAGGATATTGCCGACAGCATATATAAAGATGATGAGAAGGACAAGCATTGCATTGGGTAGCCGGTTTGAAAGGCCGCTGCTTTCCGCTTTTTTAGACGTGTTTATATTATGAAGCCGGGGGCTTTAAGCCATAATTGACTCAGGTGAGGGCTGCTGTGATAGTTTACAATAAGCACTTGTTGATTATACGGTTTTATCGTATTATAATTTTATATAGTGTTTTTTAGTAGTATGGGTCATAATTTTTAATTCACATAAATATATTGTATAATTGTAGAACGGAGGAAAAAATAAATGCCAATTACAGAATTTTTATCTCGTAATGCCGAAATGTACGGAAATGAAACTTGTTTGACCGAGATTAATTTGGATCTTCAGGAAAGTCATAATGTTATATGGCGAGAATTTGAGCTTATTGAAAACAATCCCGCAGGTGAGTACAGACGTGAAATGACCTGGCGCGTATTTGACGAGAAGGCAAACAGATTTGCAAACCTCCTGTTGAAAAGAGGAATCAAAAAGGGGGACAAGGTAGCTATTCTGCTTATGAATTGCCTTGAGTGGCTGCCTGTTTATTTTGGAATTTTGAAGGCTGGTGCTATTGCAGTACCGTTAAACTTTCGGTATACAGCTGATGAGATAAAATATTGCTTGGGTTTATCAGATACTATTGCATTGATTTTCGGACCTGAATTTATAGGCAGATTGGAAACGATTTACGACCAGATACCTGATGTAAAGACACTGTTCTTTGCTGGCGAAGGCCGGCCTACTTTTGCTGAGAGCTATGACCGTCTTTCTGCTAATTGTTCCTCGGAAAACCCCCAAATTAAAATCACTGATGAAGAGGATGCTGTCATTTACTTTTCATCAGGAACTACAGGATTTCCAAAGGCGATACTACATACACACAGAAGTCTGATGTCTGCATGCTATACCGAGCAAAAGCATCACAGTCAGACTCGGGAAGATAATTTCCTGTGTATTCCTCCTCTTTACCATACCGGTGCAAAAATGCATTGGTTCGGAAGCTTTTTATCCGGAAGCAAAGCGGTTCTGCTTCGTGGTATTAAGCCGGAGTGGATTTTGAGAACGGTTTCAGAGGAGAAAATAACCATTGTCTGGCTGTTGGTTCCTTGGGCACAGGATATTTTGGATGCAATAGAGAGCGGAGAGGTCAAGCTGGAGGATTATAATTTATCCCAGTGGAGATTGATGCATATTGGCGCACAGCCTGTTCCGCCAAGCTTGATTAAGCGCTGGAAAAAGTATTTCCCGCATCATCAATATGACACAAATTATGGCCTTAGTGAGTCAATCGGACCGGGATGCGTTCATCTTGGCGTCGGGAATATTCATAAGGTGGGAGCTATTGGGATACCCGGCTATCAATGGGAGGTTGAGATTGTTGATGAAAGCAGGGTTCCTGTTGATAAGGGGCAAGTCGGAGAATTGGCTGTAAAAGGCCCTGGAGTTATGAAATGCTATTATAATGATTCAAAAGCCACAGAAGCCGTTCTCAAGGATGGGTGGCTGTTTACCGGAGATATGGCGAGAATGGATGAGGATGGTTTTATATATTTGGTTGACAGGAAAAAAGATGTCATTATAAGCGGAGGAGAGAATATATATCCTGTTCAGATTGAGGATTTTCTCCGTACAAGCACTAAGATTAAAGATGTTGCGGTTATAGGACTTCCTGAAAAGCGTCTGGGTGAAATAACGGCGGCTATAATAGAGCTAAAGCCCGGCTGTGAATGCACCGAACAGGAAATTGAAGCATTTTGTGCTCCCTTGCCGCGTTACAAGCGCCCGAAAAAAATCATTTTTGATGCTATTCCGCGCAATCCCACAGGGAAAATTGAAAAGCCGCGCTTGAGAGAAAAGTATGGTGCCGCAGGTTTGGTTGCGGTTCAAAATGAAATATAACGCCTGATTTTGATTTAAATAAATATTAACGCATTTATAATGGAGGAATTTAGATGAAGAAACTCATGCTTGGTAATGAAGCTGTAGCAAGAGGAGCATACGAAGCCGGATGCACTGTTGCATCCGCTTATCCCGGAACACCCAGTACAGAGATAACGGAGACTATTGCTAAAGAATATAATGAAATTTATTCAGAGTGGGCACCGAACGAAAAGGTAGCCATGGAAGTTGCCATTGGAGCATCCTTTGGCGGCGCACGTGCAATATGTGCTATGAAGCATGTAGGGCTCAATGTTGCCGCAGATCCGCTGTTTACAGTTTCATATACGGGAGTGAACGGAGGCTTGGTAATTATGGTTGCTGATGACCCCGGAATGCATAGCTCCCAGAATGAGCAGGACAGCAGGAACTATGCCAGAGCCTCAAAGGTTCCTATGCTGGAGCCGTCTGACAGTCAGGAGTGCAAGGATTTTGTCAAAAAAGCATTTTCAATCAGTGAACAGTTTGATACTCCTGTAATGGTAAGGCTTTCAACCAGAATTGCTCATTCACAAAGCATTGTTGAAATTAACGATAAGGAAGACTATAAGCTGAAGGAGTATGTTAAAGATGCCGGGAAATATGTTATGATGCCGGCAATGGCAAAAAAAAGACATGTAGCAGTCGAGAAGAGAATGGCTGACTTGAGGGGATTCTCAGATACAATAGCTTTTAACAGGCTTGAAATGAACAGCAGTGAGACCGGAGTTATTACAAGCGGTATTGCATATCAGTATGTAAAGGAAGCAATGCCGGATGCATCTGTGTTAAAGCTTGGCATGGTTTATCCCGTACCGGAAAAGCTTATTGCTGATTTTGCTTCCAGGGTAAAAACTCTTTATGTTGTTGAAGAGCTGGAACCGTTTTTTGAAGAACAGATTTTAAAAATGGGAATAAAGGTTATCGGAAAGGAAAAGCTGCCTGTAATTGGTGAGCTGAGCAGTAAGCTTATAGCTGAAAGGCTTATGGGAAAAGCAGCTGAAAATTCCGAAGCGTCAAAACAGCCCGTACCGGTAAGACCTCCGGTAATGTGTCCCGGATGTCCTCACAGAGGTATGTTCTACGTTCTGAAAAAATTGAAGCTGAACGTCAGCGGCGATATAGGATGTTATACCTTGGGAGCACTGGCGCCAAATGAAAGTATAGATACATGTGTCTGTATGGGCGCCAGCATTGGCGTTGCTCACGGCATGGAAAAGGCGCGGGGAGCGGAATTCGGCAAGAAGACAGTTGCTATATTAGGGGACTCGACATTTATACATTCGGGTATAACCGGCTTGATAGATATAGTATATAACAAAGGCAATTCAACAGTTCTTATACTTGACAATTCTATTACAGGCATGACCGGACACCAGCAGAATCCTACAACAGGCTTTACAATAAAGGGAGAACCCACAAAACAGGTGGATCTTGAATTGCTTTGCAAGGCAGTAGGAATTGAAAGGGTTTCAGTGGTGGATCCTTTTGATATAAAGGAATTTGAAAAGGTGGTAAAAAGAGAGACAGCTGCTGACGAGCCGTCTGTAATTATTTCTCAGAGGCCGTGCGCACTGCTTAAGAATGTCAGGTATGAAGGGGTTCAAGAGATAAATCAGGATAAGTGTAAAAAATGCAGAATGTGCATGAAGATTGGATGCCCCGCAATAGTAGACAAGGGAGAGCATTTGCAGATAGATACTGCATTATGTGTTGGCTGTAAGCTTTGTACAAAGGTCTGCGGCTTTAATGCGATTGAAAAGGCGGACAAATAGCTGAAACACATACCAAAATTCGGCGTGGAGGTTAGCTAGACTTAAATAAATAAAATGCAGCTGCATAATAGATGGCGTACCGCCACGAAAGCTTTACTAAAATTTATGCCGAAAACTCGGCGTGGAGGTTAGCCCTAAAGAAACAAAATGCAGCTCATAATAGATGGCGTAGCGCCACGAAAGCTTTACTAAAATTTATGCCGAAAATTCGGCGTGGAGGTTAGCCCTAAAGAAACAAAATGCAGATCATAATAGATGGCGTACCGCCACGAAAGCTTTACTAAAATTTATGCCGAAAATTCGGCGTGGAGGTTATTATGGAACAATTAAATATATTAATCGTTGGTGTAGGAGGACAGGGGACTCTTCTTGCCAGCAGGATACTCGGTAATGTGGCCTTAAAAATGAACTATGATGTAAAGGTTTCAGAAGTTCATGGGATGTCTCAGCGGGGAGGCAGTGTCGTAACATATGTTAAATTCGGTAAAAAGGTATATTCTCCTTTAGTTGATATAAAGGAGGCCGATGTAATTATGGCTTTTGAAAAATTAGAGGCGCTCAGATATATTGAAAGGCTGAGTGACAATGGCAAAATGATAGTAAATGAACAGCAGATAGATCCAATGCCTGTTATTATCGGAAAAGCGGAATATCCAGAAAATATTATTGAAACGCTTAAAGAAAAGCATCGTATTTTTTCATTGGATGCTCTCAAAATTGCTCAAGACTGCGGAAATATAAAGGCTGTTAATATTGTGCTTATAGGTGTGCTGGCAAAATTAACAGGCATAAGTAAGGAAATATTTACGGAGGCGATACGTGAGGTTGTGCCTGCAAAGTTTTTGGATATTAATTTAAAAGCCTTTGAAGAAGGCTATAATTATCACAAATAGTTGGGATATTATAGCTTTTAAAGGATTTAAATTTATATAAAGATAATTAAGCTTTTGCTGTTTTGGCCTATTGCTTTTGTGTGGGGCTCATAAGTATGCAGTAAACCCTGAAAGCCATTCCAAGGTGGAATGTTCGGCAAATATGTGAAATATTAAAAACATTCAATTCTTTGGGGGGATTTTAGCTTGAAAGACTTTAGATGCAGTCGTGAAAAAGATAGCGTACCTCCACGAAGTCTTACAAAATTTTTGTGCCCAAATGGGGCGTAGGAGGTTATTATGTCTTTTTGGAATGAAAAGTATGAGTGTATGTCGAGAGAAGAAATGAGAAAAGTGCAGTCGGAGAGGCTCATAAAAACAGTAAGCAGGGTATACAATAATGTACCTGCTTACAGGGAAAAGATGGATAAGAAGGGTATTTTGCCGGGGGATATCAAGTCAGTGGATGATTTGAAGCATTTGCCTTTTACTTATAAGCAGGACTTGAGAGATACTTATCCTTTTGGGCTGTTTGCATGTCCAATGAGCGAGATTGTCAGAGTTCATGCTTCATCAGGAACAACAGGAAAGAAAACCGTGGTGGGTTATACCAAAGAAGATCTTGAGGTGTGGTCGGAGGTTATAGCCCGCACATTTACAGGTGCAGGGCTTACAAAAGAATCCTTTTTGCAGGTTTCTTACGGATATGGGCTTTTTACCGGAGGACTGGGCGCACATTACGGCGGTGAAAAGGTTGGTGCGACAGTTATTCCTACATCATCAGGCAATACGAAGCTGCAGCTGTCACTTATGCAGGACTTCGGAACAACACATATTGCCTGTACACCTTCATATGCATTGTATCTTGCCGAGGAAATGGAAGAGCTTGGTATCAAGAGAAGCGATTTAAAGCTGCAGGCAGGTATTTTCGGTGCAGAACCCTGGTCTGAAAACATGAGAAGAGAGATAGAAGAAAGACTTAAAATTAAGGCTATTGATATATACGGCCTGAGTGAGGTAATCGGGCCGGGTGTTGCCTGTGAATGTGAATTACAGAATGGTATGCATATTCCCGAAGACCATTTCATACCTGAAATTATTGATCCTGAAACAGAGGAAATACTGCCGGAAGGCTCAAAGGGTGAAATAGTATTCACTACCATAACCAAAGAGGGATTGCCTCTTATCAGGTACAGAACAAAGGACCTTTCTTCACTTAACTACGAACGTTGTGAATGCGGCCGTACAGAGGTCAGGATGAGCAAGGTTACCGGAAGGACGGATGACATGCTTATAATCAGAGGAGTAAATGTGTTTCCGTCACAGGTTGAAAGTGTCCTTCTTTCAATTGGTGAAACTGCTCCCCATTATATGCTGATTGTGGACAGAAAGGATAATCTTGACACCTTGGAGATACAGGTTGAACTTTCACCAAGGCTGTTTTCGGATGAAGTTAAAAAACTTGAGGATATCGAAAGAAAAATTACAAAGGAAGTTCAAAGTACATTGGGAATAGGCGCAAAGGTCAAGCTCGTAGAGCCTAAATCCATCCAGCGCAGCGAAGGTAAAGCTAAGAGGGTAATAGACAAGAGAGTTTATTAACTGCTTTTTATTAAGTACTATATTCTATCGGTGCTTTTTTATGAATAAATTGTTATACGGACTTAAGTCATTATTACAGGGTAAAAATAAAGGAGGCCATAATCATGCTTGTACAACAGATTTCTGTTTTTTTGGAAAACAAATCAGGACGTTTGGCAGAGGTAACCAAAACATTAGCTGAGAATAATATAGACATATGTGCATTATCAATAGCTGATACCACAGATTTTGGAATTCTCAGACTTATTGTTAACAAGCCTAAAGAGGCTGAAGCCGCATTGAGTAAAAATGAGTTTACAGTCAGCTGTACTGATGTAATTGCAATTGCGGTGGAGGATAAGCCGGGAGGGCTTGCACGTGCATTGGAAGTATTGCAGAATAATTCCATCAGTATAGAATATATGTATGCTTTTGTAGGAAAGTTTGGAAATGAGGCCTTTGTTATAATAAGAGCTGAAAATCCCGAAGCTGCTTTGGAAACTATCAAAAGCTGTGATATCAAAATTGTACCAAGTGATAAAATATATTGTAAATAACGATATACTTTTTTGGGGAAAATTAGAAATATTTGTTTTATGATGCTGCAATGTAAGTGAATTATCCAGCCTTCCCGTTTGAGCCTTTATGGATTTTTTTGAGAGGGAACTGAGCTGATTGCTTACATTGCAGTATTTTATGCAGAAGCTGAAAGTCTTTAATAATAGTATTAAAAAAATATTTGCTTAATTCACATATTATGGTATAATTTTATCAATGGCTTCATGTTTCTCCTGAGTAATTCCTGTCAAAAACGTAATCAATGTTTATCTGCGGTTTTAATTCTAAAATATTAAAAATGAATAAGTATTTAACGGATTTAGTATTACTATTTTTACTGTGTATTGATATAATAGTAAGGATATATTTATAACGGTTTATTTACCGCAGATTATATTAGCCTGCTAAGAGTCTAATTACAGCCTATCGCCTTTCAAGCGGCGGTAATTGACTTTTGGAGGCTTTAGCCGATAGAAAAAATCTGATTATGGAGGACAGAATAATATGAAAGCAGAAATACTGGCAGTTGGAACAGAGCTTTTGATGGGGCAGATTGCAAACACAAATGCTCAATATATATCTTCAAAATTACCGGAGGTTGGCTTGGGTGTATATTACCACAGTGTTGTCGGAGATAATCCGGACAGATTGCAGGAAAGCTTGAAGCTGGCATTGGAAAGATGTGATGTTGTTATTACAACAGGAGGTCTGGGGCCTACACAGGATGATTTAACCAAAGAGACAATTGCTCGAGCTTTTGGTAAAAAACTTGTTTTGCATGAGGAGAGTCTTAATGACATTAAAAGCTTTTTTATCAGAGTAGGACGACAAATGACTTCCAATAACGAAAAGCAGGCATACATGCCGGAGGGCTGCATAATACTGGAAAATAATAACGGAACAGCTCCGGGATGTATTATTGAGGAGGGTTCAAAAACTGTCATTATGCTGCCCGGCCCGCCGTCCGAAATGAAGCCCATGTTTGATGAAGCCGTGATGCCTTACTTTAAGAAAAAAAGTAAATTTTTAATCGAATCCAGATTTTTAAGAGTTTTTGGTATCGGCGAGTCTGCTATGGAAACGCTTATTATGGACTTAATAGATGGACAGCTAAACCCAACAATTGCAACTTATGCAAAGGAAGGCGAGGTTACGTTAAGAGTATCGGCTAAAATAAAAGACGGTGAAAGTGCTGATAGCATTTTAAATCCGGTTATCAATGAAATTAAGGAGAGAACGGGTGAATGCCTGTATTCCGACGCTGATCAAAACCTTGACGAAGTAGCCGCTAAACTTCTTATAGAAAAAAATATTACTATAGCTGCCGCAGAATCTTGTACCGGCGGGCTTATTTCAGAGATGCTTACAAATATTCCGGGGATATCCAAGGTATTTATTGGAGGCGCGGTAACCTATTCAAATGAATCAAAATCAGAGCTTCTTGGAGTAAAAAAGGAAACATTGCAGAAATATGGAGCTGTAAGCTGTCAAACAGCTGCTGAAATGGCAGAGGGAATAAGAAAAAGGTTAAATACGGATATCAGCGTATCTGTTACCGGAATAGCGGGACCTGACGGAGGAACAGCCGAAAAACCGGTTGGACTTGTATATATAGGGCTTTCCTCTGAAAAGGGTACAATTACAAAAGAACTGAGGCTATCCGGAAACAGAAAGAGAATTCGTAATGTTACGGCGCTAAATGTTTTTGACATTATCAGAAGACATGTTATGGGATTAGAAAATTAATTTAATCTGGACATGCAAAATAAGCATAGGATAAAGACTGCGTAATTGTAGTCAGGGGGTAATAAAATTGGAAGCTAAAAATAAAAAATTGACAGGTGCCGCTATAATTGTAATGTCATCTATGATTGTCAGCAGAATTACCGGTTATCTTAGAACTATACTGATTAATAATTTGCTTACGGCATCACAATCGGATTCTCTTCTGGCTGCTTTTAAGACTACCGATTTAATGTACAATTTATTGATTGGCGGTGCTATATCCGCTGCATTAATACCGGTATTATCGGGATATCTTGCAAAGGATGAGGAGGAGGATGGCTGGAAAGCAGTCGGTACTTTTATAAATGTTATATTTATTGCAATGATTATTCTTTGCATTTTGGGGGTTATTTTTGCACCGTGGGTCGTATCTATGACCGCTGCGGGATTTCAGGGACAAAAGAGGGAACTGACAATACAATTAACCAGAATTCTTTTCCCGTCGGTTGCTTTTATGATGCTGGCAGGCCTGACAAACGGCGTGCTGAATTCATATCAGCGCTTTGCGGCTGCTGCATACGGGCCTTCAATATACAATCTGGGTGTTGCCCTCAGTATTTTTGCATTGAGCCGGTACGGAGTCAGATATGTTGCCTTCGGGGTACTTACAAGTGCCGTTATATATTTGATAATACAGGTTTCCTTTGCAATTCCGAATCTACGGCATTACAAGCCTAGAATTTTTTGGCAGCATTCCGGCTTCAGAAGACTATTCAAGCTTGCTATTCCGTCACTGGCGGCATCAGCTATTATTCAGATAAATATTTTAATTACGCAGAATTATATTTCGCTGTTTAAGCTTGATGGAGGCGTGACTGCCTATGCAAATGCAAATGATTTGTGGCAGCTGCCTTACGGGATTTTTGCCATGGGCTTGGGAACTGCACTGCTTCCAACTTTATCAGAGAAGCTTGCATTAAAAAAAGTGGACGAGTTTAAAGAAATTTTAAATAATGCGTTTAAAACAGTCCTTTATTTGATAATACCATCTGCAATAGCCTTTGTTATTCTTGCAAATCCTTTAATAAGCGTTGTTTACAAATGGTCTCAGAAAATTGACGGCGAAAGAATAGTATTAGCCGGATTTATTTTGATTATGTTTACTGCGGCAATGATAGCCCAGTCTATGTTGGCGATTCTTACAAGAGCCTTTTATGCAAATAATGATACTAAAACGCCGCTGTTTATTGGAATTTTTACAATGCTGCTGAATCTGATTTTTTGTACGATATTCTATCATACTACGGATATAACTCATTTGGGTCCTGCGGGGATGGCCTTGTCATATTCTTTGATTAGCGTTGTTTATATGATTATAATGATGTACATTATATCAAAAAAAATGAAGGGTATGCAGTGGAAGGAACTGGGGAAATATTCCGGAAGGCTGCTTGTATCCGCATTTGTAATGGGAATTGTACTTTTTCTTTTAAACAGGGTAATTCCGTTGGATTTCACTCAGAGGTTTGATTTACATTCCAAGGTGGTTGAAATATTGGCTTTGGGTATAGAAATTGTGCTGGGAGCTCTCATTTACTTTGGAGGAACTATGCTTTTAAAGGTGAATGAGGCTGTAGTTATTAAAGACAAGCTGTTTGCTATTTTAAAGAAAGTTCTAAGAAAGGTTAAGAGAGCTTAGATTTAAATATTAAATTTAGTATTGACTGCAAAATAAAAAAGCTATATAATTTTAAATAGAACAAATGTTCGATATTAACGAGGAGGAAATCTCATGTTAGAAAAGAAAAAAGCGTTAGAAATGGCTCTGGGCCAGATTGAAAAACAATTTGGAAAAGGTTCTGTTATGAAATTAGGAGAAAATGCACATATGAATGTTGAGTTTATTCCGACAGGTTCAATAAGCCTTGATATTGCACTTGGAATTGGCGGAGTCCCAAGAGGGAGAATTGTTGAGATTTACGGACCCGAATCCTCAGGTAAGACAACAGTTGCTCTCCACATGATTGCAGAAGCTCAGAAGATGGGCGGAGAGGCTGCTTTCATTGATGCGGAACATGCGCTTGATCCCAAGTATGCCAGAACCCTTGGAGTTGATATAGATAATTTGATAGTATCCCAACCGGATACGGGCGAGCAGGCGTTAGAGATTACAGAAGCACTTGTCAGAAGCGGAGCTATAGACATTATTGTTGTTGACTCGGTTGCAGCGCTGGTTCCTAAAGCAGAGATAGACGGTGAAATGGGAGACACTCATGTTGGATTGCAGGCAAGACTTATGTCCCAGGCACTTCGCAAGCTGGCCGGCATAATAAGCAAGTCCAGAACTACTGCTATATTCATTAACCAGCTTCGTGAAAAGGTTGGTGTTATGTTCGGAAATCCTGAGGTTACACCGGGAGGCCGAGCTTTAAAATTCTATTCCTCTGTTCGGCTTGACGTAAGAAGAATAGAATCGATAAAGCAGGGAAATGAGGTAATAGGAAACAGAACCAGAGTAAAAGTAGTAAAGAACAAAATCGCACCGCCGTTTAAAGAAGCGGAGTTTGATATTGTTTATGGAGAAGGTATATCAAAAGTAGGAAGTATTCTTGATATTGCTGTAAACATGGAGATAGTTAACAAAAGCGGGGCATGGTTTTCCTATAATGGTCAGCGTATAGGGCAGGGCAGAGAGAATTCAAAGCAATATTTAAAAGAGAATTCCGCCCTCTGTGCAGAAATTGAAAAATTGGTAAGAAGTAATTTCTCATCTGAAGCTGTGCAGGCTGAGCATACAAATGCAGAAGAGGATGAAGATTTTAATGAAAATGATGATGCAAAATAATAAAATCAACTACCTTGACTTTAGTCAGCTATGATGACTTTAGTCAGCTGATATCGGCTGAAGGCCTCCTGAAGTAAAAAGCATTCACCCCAAACTGTGTTGAAAATCAGCTTTAAAGTAATACTCACCTGAAAAACGATACATAGCGACCGGATATTTTATTGCTCGAAGGCTTTCAAACGTAATTGACCTTGGTAAATTAGGTCTGAAGGTATTTGCGCTATAATCAAGAGAATACATATATAATATGCATATCGTTTTTTGGCAGGTTATGCTTTCGAGCTGCTTTTTTACGCTAAATAAGCGGTGATACAGTAAGTTAAAAAGTCTTGAAAGACTGCTGGCTTTGCCGGAAGATTACAGGAGGTTATTTTGGTTATTACATCTGTTGAAGTTAATAAAAATATTGCATCAATGGCTAAAGTGTACGTAGATGATAATATTTATTTTTGTCTGCCTCAAAAAAGAATTAAAGCATTAGAATTATATGAAGGTAAGAATATTACACCGGAGACTTTGGAGTTTATAATGACTTATGAGGTAACCGATGCTGCAAAATGTACCGCTGTTAAATATATTGCCGCAAGGCTCAGAACATCATACGAAGTAGGGCAAAAGCTTCTTGAGCTGGGCTATGAGGAAGAAACCCTTGATAAGGTGATACAAAGTTTAACTGAGATAGATTATATAAATGACTGCAGATATTGTGTTAAATATATTTCTGAGAAAACAAAGCTTCAGCCGAAATCTGCAAAAATGTTATCAATGGAACTAAGCCATAGAGGAATATCTGATGATATTATCAGCAAGGCATTTGAAGAAATAAATTTAGACGAGGACGATATTGCTCTAAACCTTATAAAAAAGAAATTTTCAAAAATTACTTCTTTTGACGAAAAAACTATACAGAAAATGAAAACCTTTCTTGCCGGTCGAGGCTTCAGCTATCAGCAAATATCAAGAGCAGTAAGTGCATTTATTCCCGACTATGATAATTGGGAGAATTACTGAAGCTCACAGTAAATTAATTACAATTCCAGTCATGCATGAAAAATTTTTAGCCATTTATAAAAATTATTATATTAATTTATTGACAATTTATTAATATTGTTAAATAATTTTTATTAGAGTTTCACATATTTATAAAGGATTATTTCCGGTAAGATTTTATTATGAATCTTTTGGATAATTCTTGCAGAGCTTTATTATAAAGATTTAGGCTATTATTTTTAGTATGCATATTTAATTTGTCAAGCAGTAATAATTATATTTATGCAAAAATATATTCAAGGAGAGTAATTGTGAGCAAAAAAATTGGCATTGTTTCCTTAGGATGCCCCAAAAATTTAGTAGATAGTGAAATAATGCTTGGTCTGCTGTCAAATGCAAATTATGAGATTGTCAATGAGAAAGCAAATGCAGATATTTTGATAGTCAACACTTGCGGATTTATCGAATCTGCCCAGCAAGAATCTATAAATACTATTTTAGAAATGGCAGAGGAAAAGAAAAGAAGATGTGAAGTATTAATAGTCACAGGCTGTATGGCTGAAAGGTATAAAGAAAAGATTTTAGAGCAGATACCTGAAGTTGACGCAGTGCTTGGCACGGGAAATTATAAGGAAATAGCGGATGTTATAAATTTGGCATATAAGGGTGAAAGGACTGTTTCTTACGGAAAATTTGAAGAAACGGATTATCTTGATGAAAGACGTATAATTTCTTCCGAAAGTCACTCGGTTTATTTAAAAATATCAGAGGGCTGTGATAATAGATGCACATATTGTATTATCCCATATTTAAGGGGTAAATACAGAAGCAGAAAGATTGAATCCTTAGTCAAGGAAGCTGAGCTTTTAGCGCAGAAGGGAGCTAAGGAGATTATATTGGTAGCTCAGGACACGACCAGATATGGAATTGATCTATACGGTAAAAAAATGCTGACTGAGCTGATACAAAAGCTATCAAAAATTTCAGGTGTTGAGTGGATTAGGTTGTTATACTGTTATCCTGAGGAAATTGATGACCTGCTTATTGAAGAAATTGCTTCTAATCCAAAGGTATGCAAGTATATGGATATTCCTGTCCAGCATGCTTCTGACAGTATTCTCAAGCTTATGGGCCGTCGAGGCAATATTTCCGAAATTCATACAGTTTTAACTAAGCTTAGGGAAAGGGTTAAAGGTATAGCTATCAGAACAACTATGATAGTAGGCTTTCCGGGTGAAACAGAGGAGGACTTTGAACAATTGACGGCTTTTGCGGAACAGTTTAAGTTTGACAAATTGGGTGTTTTTACTTATTCAAAAGAAGAGGGTACACCTGCCGCAAAAATGAAAAATCAAGTTAATAAAAGAATAAAGCAAAAAAGGCAGAAAGCCGTATTGGAACTTCAAAACCATATAAGCAAAGATATTAACTTTAAAAGAATCGGAAAAGTTTATAAAGCTATTGTTGACGGAATTGCTGATGATGGTATATTCTATTATGGACGTACCTATGCAGAGGCTCCCGAGATTGATGGCATGGTTTACTTTACCAGCAGTGAGCCTCTTACTGTTGGCAGTTTTGTTGATATAAATATATTAAACGCAGAAGAATATGATTTGATTGGAGAGGTCATACATGAATTTGCCAAATAAAATAACAGTATCTAGAATTATTTTAGTACCATTGTTAATGATTTTTTTAATACCAATTCCGGATGCCACCGTAAATTTTCCCTTACTGGGATTCCTTAAGGATGAAATGCTGGCATTTAATAGATTTGTTAATAGTACAGGAAATTATATTTCCGCTTTTATTTTTATTTTAGCAGCCAGCACAGACGGCGTAGATGGTTACATTGCACGGAAACACAAGCTTGTAACTTCATTGGGAAAATTTCTTGATCCTATTGCAGATAAGCTGTTGATTACCGCGGCATTGATTGCACTTGTGCAGAATTCTGTTATAACAGGATGGGCGGCAATGATAATTATATCAAGAGAGCTTCTTGTTACAGGATTCAGATCCATTGCGGCGGCTGAAGGACAGGTTATTGCAGCTAATAAGTCCGGTAAAATAAAGATGGTATTTCAAACTGTTGCAGTATCGGTATGCCTGTTAGGTAACTGGCCCTTTTCATTGATAACTGATTTTCCGGTTGATACTTATCTGATGTTTATAGCTGTTGTAATAACTGTTTATTCAGGTATAGATTTCTTTATTAAAAACGGTAAAATTTTAAAATCAGGTGATATGTAATAAGTTAACATACAGCTAAAAAGCAGCCGTAATGATGAGTTGCGGCTTTAATTTTCAGCTGATATCCAAGGCTTTGCACCATTAAGATATCGGTACGACATGTATCGTTCATATCATACATCCTACTCATTTAATACTCAAGCTATCCGAGAGCCGCTTCTTATCAAAAATAAGAATTTACATTACTTAAATATTATTTTGCATAAATTAATTGGCAAATCGAAGGATTTTTGCCGGAAAACCTACAGGAGTATCAATTTTAGCATACTATGAACAAATTGCTTTGGCAATTGCCTATAATTTTGATACCGAATTTATAAAATTATAAATAATAATTATAAAGTATTATTATTTAGCAGGCAGTTATACCGGGAAAAATATTAGATAAAAAGATTTTTTTATGGTATATGTCTTTATAGTATTAAACCGGAAATAGTTAATGGAGCGAGCTTGCTGAATACGGTGATTAACAGCGCCAGAGTGTACTTGTTATTATTTTCTGTGCCGGGAATATGCTATAAGAAATAGGCAATAATATCAGAAAATAGTTGCAATAAATATTAAGTTAATATATAATCTTGATATCAGCAATTAGTATCTGGTAATAATTATAAAACATAAATAATATATTAAGGAGTGTTTCGTTTTTGAGTAGATCATCATCACAAAAACAACAGAGGCAGAAAACCCTCCTTGAAAAGATCAAATATGACCCATTTTTAACAGATGAAGAATTAGCTGATTTTTTTAAGGTAAGTGTACCTACAATTAGACTTGATAGGCTTGAATTAGGTATTCCTGAGCTCAGAGAGAGAATTAAAAATGTTGCAGAGACCAATCAGGAAAAGCTTAAGTCAATTGAGGGTAAAGAATTTATTGGTGAATTAGTTGATTTGCAGTTAGGTCAGAGTGCAATATCATTAATGGAAACAAATGATTCCATGGCATTTGAAAAAACACATATTGTAAGAGGCCATTTTATCTATTCCTTGGCTGAAACTCTTGCAATAGCAGTAATAGATGCACAGGTTGCACTTGTTGGTGTTGCCAATATAAAATATAAAATTCCAGTTTATTCGGGTGCAAAAATTGTTGCCAAGGCAGAAGTTAAAAAAACCAAAGGAAGCAGAGTTATAGTATGGATTAAAATATATGAAAAAAACGTAGAAGTTTTCAGAGGGAAATTTATATTAGTTACAATAGATAAGAACAATATTAAGCCTTGAGAAAATAATTGGAGTGTGAATAGAATTGATAAATATTATCGTTGATGCTATGGGCGGAGATAATGCACCTAAAGCTATTATAGATGGATGTATAGAAGCTGTAAATATGCAGGAGGGATTTAAAATAACTCTTGTCGGTAAAGGTGAGGTCATAAAAAAGATTTTAGATGACAACAAGTTTGACAGAAATAGAATTGATATAGTTAATGCTAATGAGGTAATTGCAGGTGATGATACTCCCACAAAGGCTATAAAGAATAAAAAGGATTCATCAATGGTTGTTGGTTTTAATCTGCTGAAGGAGAAAAAAGGAGATGCATTTATTTCGGCGGGGAATACCGGGGCTTTGATGACCGGAGCCTTACTGCTTATAGGCCGGATCAAAGGTATAGATAGGCCTTCTCTTCCGGCATTGGTTCCGTCAAAGAAAAATATGGTTTTAATTATTGATGCAGGTATGAATACTGTCTGTAGGCCCATTAATTATTTACAATTTGCAATTATGGGTTCTATATATATGAAGCTAATCTACAAACTTCAAAGCCCCAAGATAGGTTTATTAAATGTTGGGTCAGAAGATGCAAAAGGCAATGATACCTTAAAAAATGCATTCAGGCTTCTTTCCTCAGGTCCTGTTAATTTTATCGGAAATATGGAAGGAAACGATATTACAAGCGGAGATGTTGACGTTGCTGTTTGTGATGGATATGTAGGTAATGTTTCACTGAAATTGTTTGAAGGTGCAGGTTCTTTGCTGTTAAAAGAGATAAAAGGAATCTTTACAAAAAATATGATAACTAAGCTTTGTTATTTACTTATGAAATCAGCCTTTAAGGATTTTAAAAGCAAATTCGATCCTGATGAGCTCGCAGGTGCTCCTGTATTGGGAGTAAAGGAACTTGTTATTAAAAGTCATGGCTCTTCAAAAGCAAAAACAATCAGAAGTGCTATTTTAAAAAGAGCAATTCCTTTAATTCAATGTGAAGTTTTGAATGAAATTAAAAATCAATTTGAAAATATGGAGGTGAAGCCTTCTGATGATGAAATTAGCTAAAAGTATAGGAATAATCGGAACAGGCAGTTATTTGCCTGAGAAGGTGCTTACTAATTTTGATTTGGAAAAAATGGTTGATACATCTAATGAGTGGATTATAAAGAGGACAGGAATTTCCGAGAGAAGGATTTTAGATGAGAAGTTGCCGACTTATTCGATGGGTATAGAAGCAGCTAAGAGAGCTTTGGAAAATGCGGAATTACAGGCCGAAGATGTTGATTTAATTGTTTATGCGAGTGTTACCGATGATTTTTATACTCCCTCAAATGCATGTATTATTCAAGGAGCTATAGGAGCTTGCAAGGCTATAGCCTTTGATGTAAATGCCGCATGTACTGGATTTATCTATGCTTTGGTAGTTGCTCAGCAGTTTCTTTTAGGCGGAAATTACAAAAATGCTCTGGTAATAGGCTGTGAGGCATTGTCGAAAATAACTGATTGGAAGGACAGAAACACCTGTGTCTTATTTGGAGATGGAGCCGGTGCCGCAGTATTGGGTGAGGTTGATGAGGGATACGGAATGCTTAATTCCTTTCTTGGATCGGATGGTTCTTCTGCTATGGTGCTTAATGCTCCTAATCTGTATGTTTCAGAAGAGGAAAGGGAAAAAAGAAAAAACGGAAAGCTGGATTCCTTATGGATGGATGGAGCGGAGGTATTTAAGTTTGCCGTTAAGACTATGTCCAGTGCAACGGTTAAGGTGCTGGAGGAGCTGAATATGACTGTTGATGACATACAGCATATCTTCCCCCATCAGGCAAATACCAGAATTATTGACGGAGCAATAAAAAAGCTTGGTATTACGGATGATAAGCTGTATTACATTATACAAAAATACGGAAACATATCTTCGGCGTCAATACCTGTTGCTTTGGATGAGGCCAATAAAGAAGGCAGGCTGAAAAAAGGTGATAATATGGTACTGGTAGGCTTTGGCGGTGGATTGACATGGGGCTCCATTGTACTTAAATGGGTTTAAGGTTATTTATATAAAATGAAAAAAGAGATTATTATAAAGCGAGGGATTATCAATGGGTAAATTGGCATTTATTTTTCCGGGTCAGGGTGCTCAGTATGTGGGCATGGGCAAGGAAATTGCTGCTGAATACAAGAGCGCAGACAACATTTTTGACGAGGCAGCAGATGCTTTAGGTTTTGATATTAAGGAAATGATTTTTAATAGTGATGACGAGACATTGAAAATTACCGAAAACACTCAGCCCACAATTCTTACTGTAAGTATAGCATGTATGCAGCCGCTTCTTGAAAAAGGAATAAGGCCGGATTATGTTGCAGGCTTGAGCTTGGGTGAATATTCCGCGCATGTTGCCGGGGGCACTATGAGTTTCAGTGATGCTGTAAAGCTTGTAAAAAAGAGAGGAAAATATATGCAGGAAGCTGTACCTGCAGGTGTTGGCGCTATGTCAGTTATTATAGGGCTTGACAATGACAGCGTGATTGAATGCTGTAAAGACGCATCACAAATTGGAATTGTAGAGCCGACAAACTTTAATTGCCCTGGACAGATTGCAATTGCGGGGGAAAAAGAAGCTGTTGAGAAAGCAAGTGCATTATGTAAAGAAAAAGGCGCTAAAAGAACAGTTCTTTTGCCTGTCAGTGCACCCTTCCATTGCAGTATGCTAAAACCAGCGGGAGAAAAGCTGGCTGCTGAGCTGGGAAATATTGAGCTTAGCGATATTAAAATTCCAGTAGTTACTAATGTTACTGCGGAATGTATAACTGACAGGGAAGCTGTTAAGAATTTGCTGGTCAAGCAGGTCAGTCAGTCTGTTCTTTGGGAGAATTGTATCAGAACTATGATTGATAAAGGGGTTGATACCTTTATAGAGATAGGCCCCGGAAAAGTTTTATGCGGATTTGTAAAAAAGATAAGCAAAGAGGTTATGGCTTTTAATGTAGAGGATATGGAAAGCTTAAACAAGACCTTGGAAGCATTATCTTAATAACTTTGGTTAAAAAGTTAAAGCTGATAGGAGGTGCAGCCGATGAAATTTGAAGGGAGAACTGCTGTAATAACAGGCTCTTCAAGGGGAATTGGCAAAGCAATAGCAGAGAGGCTCGGCAAGCTGGGAGCAAATGTCGTTATTAACGGAACTTCTGAGCGGATTTTTGAAACGTCAAAGGAATTTGAGGCTATGGGAATAAAAGCTGCCGCAGCTGTAGGCGATGTAAGGAAGGCTGAGGATGTAAAAGCTATGCTGGCCACAGCTGTAGACAATTTTGGCGGCGTGGATATTCTCATAAACAATGCAGGAATAACAAAGGATAAGCCTATGGCAATGATGTCTGAGGATGATTGGGACGTTGTTCTGGACATCAATTTAAAAGGTGCATTCTTGTGTACAAAAGCAGCCGCAAAGCTTATGATAAAAAGAAGGTATGGAAGAATAATTAATATATCTTCTGTTGCGGGTGCCTATGGAAATGCAGGTCAAGCAAATTATTCCGCATCTAAAGGCGGCTTAATCGGGT
Organism: Ruminiclostridium sufflavum DSM 19573; assembly: GCF_003208175.1. Lineage (GTDB taxonomy): Bacteria > Bacillota > Clostridia > Acetivibrionales > DSM-1351 > Ruminiclostridium > Ruminiclostridium sufflavum. Next base: position 69,684 of record NZ_QKMR01000014.1, read on the forward strand.
TAACAAAAACTACGGCAAAGGAATTTGCGCCGAGAGGTGTTACGTGCAATGCTGTCACCCCGGGCTTGATTGATAGTGAAATGACGGAAATATTACCGCAGGAGATGAAGCAGAAATATCTAGACAAAATAGCACTCGGAAGGTTCGGGACGCCTGAGGAAGTTGCTGCTGTTGTTGCTTTTCTTGCTTCTGACGAGGCAGGATATGTTACTGGTCAGGTAATAGATATTGACGGTGGGTTAGTTATATAATAATATAAGTATGATTTGTTGTAATTTTTGAGCTTAAAGGCTTAAATTATTATAAATTGCATAATATGGTATAAAAAATATATGCAATTGAATAACTTTCTTGGAAGGAGGTGAATATATGGTTTTCGAAAAGGTTAAAAAGTTGGTTGTTGAACAGCTGGGTGTTGAAGAAGACGATATATCTATGGAATCTTCTTTCATAGATGATCTTGGTGCAGATTCCCTTGATATAGTTGAACTTATTATGGCTTTAGAAGAAGAGTTCAGCCTTGAAATACCGGATACTGAAGCTGAGAAGATTACAACAGTAGGTGATGCTGTTGAATACATTACAAAGAATTCTTAATTCTTAAAAAAAGATAGTTAAAAAAAGTCCCTTAACAGGGGCTTTTTTTAGCTAATTGCAATTATATTTAAATTTATAACCAATGATGTTAATTATAAAAAGAAACTCTTTTAAAATATATATTAATAAATTTTTCGAGCTGGCTTTGTTGTCTGATATCAAAACAAAATGAAAGCAGCTTGGAGGCTTACCAAATTTTTGTGCCGGAAACTCGGCGTAGGAGGGTATTTATGAAAAAACGTGTTGTTATTACAGGTGCCGGTGTTGTATCTTCACTTGGCTTTGGTGCTGAACAATTCTGGAACTCAATAAGAGAAGGAAAAAACGGTATCAGCGAAGTTACAAAGATAGATGTATCAAATCTGCCGACAAAGGTAGGAGCTGAGATAAAGGATTTTGATCCTACTTTGTATATGGATAAAAAAGAAGCAAAAAGAATGGACAGATTCAATCAATATGCTATAGCAGCCTCTAAAATGGCTGTTGATACCTCTAAATTGGATTTGGAGTCTATAGACCTTGATAGATGCGGTGTTATTGTAGGTTCTGGAATAGGCGGTATGGAAACATTTGAAGATCAGCACACTGTTCTTCTGAATAAGGGACCCGGAAGAATAAGCCCGTTCTTTATACCTATGATGATAGCAAATATGGCTTCTGGGCAGATAGCTATCCGGTTTGGATTTAAAGGCTTTAATGAGTGTGTTGTTACGGCATGTGCGACAGGAAACAATGCAATAGGTGATGCCTTCAAGGTAATTCAGCGCGGAGATGCGGATGTAATGATTACAGGCGGTGCTGAGGCTTGTATCACAATGATGGGATTTGGCGGTTTCTGCTCGATGGGAGCAATGAGTAAGAATCCTGATCCCAATACAGCCTCCAGACCCTTTGACAAGGACAGGGACGGTTTTGTATGCGGCGAAGGAGCAGGTATACTTGTAATAGAAGAATACGAGCATGCTGTAAACAGGGGAGCAGATATTATAGCAGAAATAGTAGGCTATGGATGTACGTGCGATGCGTATCACATTACAGCTCCAAGTCCTGAAGGAGAAGGCGGAGCAAGAAGTATGCAGATGTGTATTAACGATGCAGGGATAAAACCGGAGGAAATTGGATATATTAATGCACATGGAACATCAACGCCGTTAAATGATCCTTCTGAAGTTAAAGTAGTTAAAAAGGTCTTTGGAGAATATGCAAAGAAAATAGCAATGAGTTCAACAAAATCAATGACAGGTCACCTTCTTGGAGCAGCAGGTGCCATAGAGGCTGTTGTCACAGCAATGGCATTAAGGGATGGATTCTTGCCGCCGACAATAAATGTTAAGAATCAGGATCCTGAATGTGATATAGACTGTGTTCCAAATGTAGGCAGAAAAGCAGATATAAAGTATGCATTATCCAATGCACTTGGGTTTGGAGGACATAATGCAACTCTATGCTTGAAGAAATTTGAATAATAATTATGCTATTGATGATATATATTTTTAAGTATAAAATAAAAGGCGGGGTTATATACTCCACCTTTTATTTTAGTTAGATTAAAATTTAAACATATAAATAATAAGTTAACTGCAAAGGATGGTATTAACCAAAACAAACAAAAATCTATATTGGAGGTGCCAAGTACATGCCGGTTTTTTATAAAAGTCAATTACTGCTTTAGTCAATTAAAGCTATTGGCAGATGAAATTTATTTATAAGAATATAGTAAGTGACTTTTGTTTTAATAAACAGGATGTGATTAAATGATGAATAATAATACCCGTAATAACAGTAATTCTGTACTTGAAAACAGAATAAAATATAAATTTAAAGACAGGCAAATATTACTGACAGCCATAACACACAGCTCTTATGCAAATGAAAGGAAAACAAAAAAGATAGCTTACAATGAAAGAATAGAGTTTCTTGGAGATTCGGTGTTAAGTCTGGTTATCAGTGAGTATTTGTACAAAATGTATCCCAATCTTCCTGAGGGAGAATTAACAGTAACAAGAGCAAAAATTGTTTGTGAAAGTTCTCTTGCAAAATGTGCTGCCGATATTGGGCTGGGAAAATTTTTAATGCTTGGAAAAGGCGAAGAGCTTTCAGGAGGCAGAGAAAAGGCTTCTATACAATCCGATGCCTTTGAGGCCTTAATTGGAGCAATTTATATTGACGGCGGTTTTGAAACGGCGAAGGGATTTATTCTTAAATATATGGAAGGCATTATAAAAAACTGTGTTGAAGGTAAATTGTTTTATGATTTTAAAACACAGCTGCAGGAGCTTGTGCAGCAAAACGGGGAGCAGCATATTTTATATAATGTAATCGATGAAAGCGGGCCTGACCACAATAAAACCTTTGTAACAGAGGTTAGCATTAACGGAGCTGTAACCGGTAAAGGCACAGGACATTCAAAGAAGGAATCAGAGCAAAATGCCGCAAAGGATGCATTGGAACGGCTGAAAGTCGATGATGGGGGAGTGTTAAAACATTAAAAGGCATATAATAATTCCTATATTTGTACCTCATAAGGGATGTCCCTTTGAATGTATTTTTTGTAACCAGAAGATAATCAGCGGACAGATTAATGAAGCAAAGGAAGAAGAAATCAGGAAGAGCATAGAGGACAGCTTATTAACAAGCGGAGATGCTTTTGTCGAAATCGCTTTTTATGGCGGAAGCTTTACAGGTATTCCGATGAAAGAGCAGGAATGGTATCTGAAAATAGGATATAGTTATGTAAAAACAGGACAAGTCAAGCAAATGAGACTTTCAACAAGACCTGACTATATCAGTGAGGAAATACTCGATTTGCTTTTAAGATATGACGTCAGGACGATTGAGCTGGGTGCCCAGAGTCTTGATGACAAGGTACTGCTTTGCAGTCATAGGGGGCATACCATTGAGGATGTGGCACAGGCGGCAAAAATGATAAAAGACAGGGGCATTTCCCTGGGGATTCAAACTATGATTGGATTGCCGGAGGATACAAAAGAAAAGGATATAATGACTGCCCGTAAGGTTGTAGCATTGTCTCCCGATATTGTCCGAATATATCCGGCACTTGTTATAAAGGATACATATCTTCAAAAAATGTACTCAGAGGGCAGATATAGGCCCGTTACAGTTGATGAGGCAGTGGATATATGTGCTGAACTCTTGGAAATATATGAGGCCAGCAACATTAATGTAATTCGGATAGGACTTCAGCCTACCGAAAGTATAAGTGAAAACGGTGATGTAGTGGCAGGACCGTTTCATCCTGCTTTCAGGCAATTGGTTCAATCAAGGCTTATTCTGAATAAAATGATCGAATATATAAAGGACAATAGTCTTGATAATGCAAGCAGTATTGAAATCGAGTGCAATGAGCGTGAAATGTCAAATGTTATCGGACAAAAGAAAACCAATATTATTTTATTAAAAAATAAGTTTGATTATAAAAATATAAGTATAAAAATAAATAATGATACTAAATATTTCAAAATCCTAAAGCAGAAGTCTATATAATAAATATTTTTGAAAAATTTATTTGTAAAAAGAAGGTATTTGAAGTAATATATAGAATACTTATATAAATATTATATATTTGCAAATAAAATTTTATTATTAAAGCATTTTAGGAGGATATATTTATGGAAGTACTAAAAGTTTCAGCTAATTCACAGCCCAAATCTGTTGCTGGAGCATTAGCCGCTGTCTTAAGGGACAATAATTATGCTGAGATCCAGGCAGTAGGAGCAGGAGCAGTAAATCAAGCGGTTAAAGCTATTGCGATTACTCGAGGTTTTGTTGCTCCTAATGGAATTGATCTGGTTACAGTTCCTGCTTTTGCAGAGGTTGTTATTGATGGAGAGGAAAGAACAGCTATAAAATTCTACATACAGCCTCGATAATTTTATTTCAGGGTAGGTTAAGGCTCGCCTTCTGGTGGGCCTTAAAAATATACTAAAACAAACAGATAAATTTAAAGTTGATTAGCAATAAAGAGGTCCATAAATATGAAAATGAGCTTAAAAGTCAATACTGATGACTTAAAAACCGGCATGATTCTTGGGGAGGATATTTGTTGTAATGAAAATTTGCTTCTTTCAAAGGGAATGGTTTTAAAGCAGTGTTATGTAAAGAAACTGATGGCGAGGGGAATAATGGAAGTCGCCATATTAGCAGATAAGACTTATTATGATGATATTTTTCTAAATCCGGTTGAAAAGTTTTACGTGGAAACTTATGAAGCTTTGACAAATGTAATTGAAAGATACAGAAAAGAAGACAAAATAGAAATTTCAAGAGTTTTTCCGATAGTTGAGAATATTTTGGAGGCTGTTTTTTCCAGTCAGAATTCTATCCTATCACTGACAGGTTTCAGAGGTGAAGGGGATTATTTTCAGCTGCATGCCTTGGATGTCTGCATTTACAGCCTTATAGCTGCAAAGGTTATGAATCTGAGCTATGAGGATACTGTGATTCTCGGCTTCGGAGCACTTCTTCATGATATCGGAAAGACTAGGGTACCGGATCGTATTCTTAACAAAAAAGGAAAATTAACCGATGAAGAATTTGATGAGGTTAAAAAACATTCGGAATGCGGGTATCAGATTCTCATCAAATGTCCCCAAATAAATTCCGATATTGTCAGAATTGTTTTACAGCATCATGAACGATGTGACGGCAGCGGATATCCCAATAATTTAAAGGATAGAGATATACATTTGCTTTCCAAAATTGTTGCAATAGCCGACATATATGATGCGTTGACATCCGACAGGGTATATAGAAAAAAGGTTCTGCCGCATGAGGCGGCAGAATATCTGCTTTGCATATCAAATACATTAATTGATCCACATATAGCAAAGGTTTTTGTCAATAACATTGCAATTTATCCCAAAGGGTGTCAGGTGCTTCTCAGCAATAATCAAGTTGCTTTTGTAATTGATTCAAACCCTAAAATGCCTTTAAGACCTGTTTTGAAAATTATAACCGATAAATTCAGAAACCCTTTGCCGGTGCCTTATGAATTCAGCTTGCAGGACAATTCTCATATAGTTATAACCCAGATTTGCTGTTAGTATTACATAATAAGCGGGACAAGCCCCTTCATAGCCATTTGCAGCCGTCTTTCCACCTCATACCAGTTTATAAGGCTCCACCAGGCATCTATATACTTTTTGCGCTCATTCTGATAGTCCAGATAATAAGCATGTTCCCATACATCGCAAACCAGAATGGGTATCGCGCTCCATTGGGTCAAGTCCTGATGCTTTCCAGCCTGCAGGATTTCCAGTCTCATCCACGCAGGCTGCCAGACAAGAATTCCCCAGCCGGAAGCCTCAACCTTTTCGGTGGCACTTTTAAATTGCTCCTTGAAAGCATTGAAACTGCCAAAGTAACTGTTAATATGGCTCAGGGTTTTAATTCCCGGTCGTCCTGTCATGCCTATGGGAGACATAATTGTCCAATAAATACTGTGAAGAATATGTCCTGAGCCGTTAAAAGCGAGCTCATTCTCCCAGTACTTGATATATTCATAATTGCTTTGCTTACGAGCTTCTTCCAGTTCTATTTCCGCTTTATTAAGGCCGTCAACGTATGCCTTATGATGTTTATCATGATGATATTTTAAAGTTGTCCGGCTGATTACAGGTTCCAATGCATTGTATGCATAGGGTAATGGCGGCAATTGGTGCTTTCCTGTTGGAATCATAATAACCTCCACGCCCGGTTTGGGCACAAAAATTTAGGAAAGATTTCGTGGCGGTACGCAGCTGATTTACAGCCATGGTTTAATTTTTTTTAAGCTAACCTCCACGCCCGGTTTGGGCACAAAAATTTAGGAAAGATTTCGTGGCGGTACGCAGCTGATTTACAGCCATGGTTTAATTTTCTTTAAGCTAACCTCCATGCCCGGTTTGGGCACGAAAATCTTACAGAATATTATATGCAGCTCGAAATAAATGGGTTACCAAAGTCAGATACGGTTGAAAGCCTTCGCACGACAAAATATAGGGGCAATATTGGGAGTTTTCAGCCAGCTTGCATATATGATGCTTATTTGATAAAAAATCTCATGTATTTAAAGCTTTTTAAATTTAAATAAGATAAATAAAATTATTTATGAAAAATAATTTATAAAAAATTAGATATGCAAGAGGGAAATAGGTATAATTTAAGAATAGAGAAAAAGAAGATAAATAAATGTGCTATAATATGGTAGCTTATGAAGGAGGTTATGTTTTATGAGCGGAGAGAAGCTGCTTGAGGAAGAAATGCTGGAGAAAAGGGTTTGGGCCGTTGTCGGCGCAAATCAGGATCCCGAGAAATTCGGCAACAGAATTTATAATAAATTAAAAGCACGAGGATATGAAGTCTATCCGGTTAACCCTATGTACGAAAGCATTGACGGAGATAAATGCTATAAAGACCTGTCTTCATTACCTGTGCTTCCGGATGTAATTGATATGGTTGTATCACCCAAAAGAGGGAAAGCCTTTATTGATGAAGCTGCAAGCCTTGGTATCAGATATATCTGGCTCCAGCCCGGCACCCATGACGGTGGGATACTGAAGCAGATTGATGAGCTTGAATTACAGGGAGTTCAGGCATGTGTACTTGTTGCGCTGAGATAGTATTTTTTAAAAAATAAAAATATAGGAGGATACTTTTATGACAAATAAGGAGCTGTATGATACCATATTTGTGAGAAAATCAGTCAGAAAATATGATATGACTCCGCTGACGGATGAAATAATATATGGAATTAAGGAATATGCAAGCAAGCTAAAACCGCTTGATGGAAGCATAAGGTATTCACTGTCATTTTTAGGTGAAAAGGATGCAAGATTTGTAATACCTACAAAATTAGCGCCCCATTATTTGTGCTTATATTCGGAAAAAAAGGACGGGTATTTGATGAATGCAGGCTTTTTATTGCAGCAGGTTGATCTGTATATGTCTGCAACAGGACTCGGAAGCTGCTGGCTTGGTTTCTTTAAGCCTAAAAAGGAGCAAGATGCAAAGGATGGGTTAGACTTTATTATTATGCTTGCTTTTGGTAAGCCTGCCGAACAGCTGCATCGGAAAAGCATTTCAGAATTTAGCCGTAAGAGCTTTAAGGACATTACCTCAATTGAGGGTGCGGAAAAACTGCTTGAACCTGTCAGATTAGCTCCTTCTGCAACTAATAGCCAGCCTTGGTTTTTCAGCGGAGCTTTAAATGAAATTACGGTAAGCCGTAAGAAGCTGTCAATGCTTAAAGCCTCTTTATTAGGAAGATTTAATCAGATGGATATCGGAATTGCGCTGTGTCACTTATGGCTGTCTCTTGATAATGAAGGAAAAGCGGCAGTTTTTGAGGATAATAATTCCGATGTTCCGGAGGGCTATGAATTTATGGCAAAAGTTAAGGTTAAAGACAAATAATTAAATTGTAAACCGATATTCTTCCAATAAAACACAAAGTATGCTAGACTAATAAAGATATCGGGAGGACATTTAATCGAGGCTATAGTCTGGAAAAATCAAGATACCGCTGTAAAAAAGACTTCACTAAATTATTGATTTCGGGGTGTGGAATGTATTTAAAAAGATTGGAAATACAGGGTTTTAAATCATTTGCAGATAAAATATCATTAGATTTTGCTTCGGGAATTACAGCTGTTGTGGGTCCGAACGGAAGCGGTAAAAGTAATATCGGCGATGCGGTAAGATGGGCTCTGGGTGAGCAAAGTGCAAAAACGCTCAGAGGAAGTAAAATGGAGGATGTTATTTTTGCGGGGACGGAAAACAGAAAGCCTGTAGGCTTTGCCGAGGTATCTCTTACTATTGATAATTCTGATAATTATCTGCCTGTATCCTACAGTGAAGTTACAATAACCAGAAGAGTTTACCGTTCGGGTGAAAGTGAATACTATATTAACAAAACATCCTGCCGTCTCAAGGATATATATGAGCTTCTTCTGGATACCGGAATAGGCAGGGACGGATATTCCATTATCGGGCAGGGAAGAGTTGATGAGATTCTCAGTACAAAATCAGAGGACAGAAGACATATATTTGAGGAAGCCTCCGGAATTATGAAATACAAGGTCAGAAAGCAGGAAGCTGAAAGAAAGCTTGAATTAACGGAGCAGAATCTTATTCGTATCAAGGATATAATTAATGAGCTGGAATCGCAGATAGAGCCCTTGAGAGAGCAATCCGAAGCGGCAAAAAAATATCTGACCTTGAGAGATGCATTAAAGGAATTAGAGATTAATGTTTATTTGGACAGTATAGATAATTTAAAAGAAAAAATAAAGGAATACGAGGTAAACTTTAAAGATATAAAAGACAACATTGAAGCAGAAGAGAGAAAGCTGCGCAATATAACGGCTCAAAACCAGCAAAAGAATGAAATATTGAAGGAGCTGGAAATAAAGGTTAACGAAGCCAGGGACAAATATTATATTGTTGAAGCAAATCTTGAAAAAAGCAGTTCTGAGATAAATGTAAACAGAGAAAAAATAAACAGTCTGGATCAAAATATGAACCGCCTTGATGAGGAAATTTCAGAGATTGATTCAAAAACAGAGCTTTTATTAAAGGAGGAGAAAAACAGACAAAGTAAAATTGTATATTTAAAAGGACAGCAGGAGGAGTTCTCAGCCAAGCTTTTTAAATATCAGGCTGAGCTGGATGCGGTTATTTCAACACTTGGAGAGAGTGAACGTAAAATTGAAATGCTTAAAGCCGGAATAATGGACAAGCTGGATATTCAATCAGACAAAAGAACTCAAATAAACAATATAAAAAATCATATTGAAAATATAAAGAAGAGACAGAATTCAATTGGAACAGAGATATATACTCTTAAGCTGGAAAAAGACAAAGACAATATGAAGAAGGAAGACCTGACAGAGAGTATAAGAAATACTGTTATGCTTATTAAGCATGAAAAGGAAAAGATTGAAGAACTTAGTACAGAAAAGCATGAGTTTAAGACTGCACTTATTGATCTGGAGAAGCAGCAGGGAACCGTAAAAACAGATATACAGGTAAAAGCATCCAGACACAGGCTGCTGAGGGATATGGAAAAAAGTATGGAAGGCTACAGCCGAAGTGTAAAAGAAATAATGAATGCCTGCAAGGCCTCGGCAGACTTCGGGAAAGGTATTCATGGCACTGTTGCACAGCTTTTCAGCGTAGACAAAAGGTATGAGACTGCCATAGAAATGACATTGGGCGGTGCCCTTCAAAATATTGTTTCTTCTTCCGAAGATGATGCAAAGAAAGCAATAGACTTTTTGAAGCGGAACAGGATGGGCAGGGCAACATTTCTTCCTGTTACTGCGGTACACGGAAAACGCCTTGACGACAATACCATTAACAAATTAAAGGAATACAACGGGTTTTGCGGGATTGCTTCCGACCTTGTTCACTGCGGCGATAAATACAAAGGGATTGTGCTGAATCTTTTAGGAAAGGTTGTTGTAGCTGAGAACCTTGATGCAGGCATAAATATTGCCAGAAAATTCAGTTATTCCTTCAGAATTGTAACCCTTGAAGGAGATATATTAAGCACCAGCGGTTCTATGTCCGGAGGCAGCAGTGACCATAAGGGTTCAGGTATATTAGGAAGAAGCAGGGAAATTGCCGAGCTTGAGGAAGCTGTTGAAGGCTTGAAAAAGCAGGATATCAGATTAGGTGAAAAGGCTGCCGAGGTAAGAAGCATGATAGCCGAAACAGATACCGAATTGAATGAGGAAAATACAAGATTAAGAGATAACGAGCTTGTTAAAACAAGAGATGAGAACCATTTGAGCATGCTTGAAGACAACATTTTAAAAACGGCTGCAAAGATTGGTATGCTCAATGATGAGAAATCCCAGATGGTACAGCAGGAACAGGATACCGTAAGGGAGATGGAAAAATACGAGCTTGAGCTTGAGGCGATTGAAAAGGATATTTCTTTAACCAAGGCTGTAATTGCCGAGCATCAGGAAAAATTCAAATCTGACCAGACAGTCAGAGATGGTCTGCATGAGGATATAACTGACTTCAAGATATCAGTTAATTCAATAGCTGAGAGCCTTCAAAGTGTTAATGAGCATATGGAGAGAATTAACACGGATAAGGAGACAATGCATAAAAGCAAGGTCAGAAAGGAACATGAAAAGCTAAAAGCCTCTGATGAAATTGAATCGCTGAAGCAGGAAATTGAAGGCCTTGAAAATGCCATAAAAAAGCTCCAAGCAGAAAAAACCGGCAGAACTATGGAAATAGACAGGCTTGCTGAAGAGAAAAAAGTTCTTGAGGAGGAATCCTCAGACTTCATAGAAAGACTGAATGCTTCAAACAAGACTATTCACTTGCTGCAGGAAGAGTATAACAGATTTGATGTAAAAAACACCAAGGCTGAAGCAGAAATGAAAGCTATACAGGACAGGATGTGGGATGAATATGAGCTTACTTATACTAATGCGGCAGAGCTCAAAAAAGAAATACGGAGCCTTCCGGAGGCCCAGAGGACTATAAATGACTACAGGACTCAAATAAAGCTCCTTGGCCCTGTTAATGTTTCAGCAATTGATGATTATATTAAAACAAAAGAGAGATATGAGTTTATGTCTGCTCAGCAGGAGGATATGGAGCAGGCAAAGGAAAAACTGCATAAAATTATACATGAAATGGTACAGGTAATGAAAAAGCAATTTGTTGAGCAGTTTAAAATTATAAATGAAAACTTTGGAATAGTATACCGCGAATTATTTGGAGGCGGTCATGCTGAGCTGATTATCTGTGATATGGATAATGTTCTCGAAAGCGGTATTGAGATTGCTGTTCAGCCGCCGGGGAAAAGGCTTCAGAATATGATGCTGCTTTCGGGAGGAGAACGTGCCTTTACAGCTATTGCATTGCTCTTCTCTATACTGAGAATGAAGCCTACGCCGTTCTGCCTGCTTGATGAAATTGAAGCGGCACTTGATGATGCAAATGTATATAGATTCGGTGAATATTTGAAGAAATTCTCGAAAAACACCCAGTTTATCATGGTAACCCATCGTAAAGGCACCATGGAGGCAGCAAATACAATGTACGGAGTTACAATGCAGGAGCATGGAATTTCCAGGGTAGTGTCCATGAAAATGGGTGAAATTGCAGTATAGAATAAACTGGCAAGTTATGCCATACATAAGCGGTTTATATAAATAATAACTAATATAGAACATTCTGGAGGATTTAAAATGGGCTTTTTTGACAGATTAAAGGACGGATTGCAAAAAACAAGAAAAAGTATCACTGAAAAGATAGATCAGGTGCTTGTTTCATTTGGCAAGGTGGATGAGGAATTATTTGATGAGCTTGAGGAAATTCTAATTACATCCGACATAGGAATAGAAACCACAATGAGGATAATTGAGGATTTAAAGGAAAAAACCCGTGAAAGAAAAATCATTGATGCCTTGAAGGTCAAGGACCTGTTAAAGGAAGAGCTTGAGGAAATACTGGATACCGGTGAAAGTGCTTTAAAGCTTGATTCCAAGCCGTCAGTCATCATTGTAATAGGTGTCAACGGAGTTGGAAAGACAACATCTATCGGTAAAATTGCAAATTATTATAAAAGTCAGGGTAAAAAGGTTTTACTGGCTGCAGGAGATACATTCAGAGCAGCAGCGATAGATCAGCTGGAAATATGGGCTGACAGAGTAGGTGCGGAGATAATAGAGCAAAAGGAAGGCTCGGATCCTGCTGCGGTGGTATTTGATGCCGCTCAGGCAGCCAAGTCAAGAAAAGCCGATTTGCTGATTTGTGATACAGCAGGAAGACTGCACACAAAGAAAAATCTCATGGAGGAGCTGAAAAAGGTTTCGAGAGTATTGGACAGAGAGCTGCCCGGAGCAGATAGGGAAACCTTGTTGGTGCTGGATGCGACTACGGGACAAAATGCAATTTCACAGGCAAAAACCTTCAAAGAAGCTGCCGACATTACGGGAATTGTTCTCACAAAGCTGGACGGAACAGCGAAGGGCGGAATTGTAATTGCAATAAAATCAGAGCTGGATATACCTGTTAAGCTGATTGGCGTCGGTGAACAGATAGATGATTTGCAAAAATTTAATGCGAAGGAATTTGTTGAGGCTCTGTTTTCGTAAGGATAACTAAAGTCAATTACGTTTAAAGCCTTCGCGGCGAATTAAGCTTTTAATCTAATTTTGAGCTCAGGTTATTACGGGCCGATACAACCGGTTCTTCAGCCGGCAGTAATTGACTTTTTTATAAATTTCAGTACAGATATTTACTATTGTAATCAGAATATAGCGTTAGGAGGGAAAATATGATATATGATTATTACAAGGAAAAAGGCAAAAAGCATTATAAGTGGAAAATAGTTATATTAGCGGTAGCTGTCATTGCAATAATAGGCTTAATTGTCGGGAGTTCGATATACATGGAGCTCATTCAGCTAAAGGAGCTGAACATGCAGGCCGACTACACCTCGGTTTACACTAAAAACCTTCTGTACAAGGTCGTATCCTTTTTTGCCGGCTTTGTAACTGTTTCACTGTTTATTTATTTTACTAATGTGGCAGTAATTAAAAATTTGAAAAAATATTTTGCCAATAACAATATTGAGCAAAGAAAGCTTATTAATGTTCCGGCAGCTTTGGCAGTCGGTGTTTTAGGCGCATTGGCGGTTAAAAACTTTTTCTATGACAAAGCATTGCTTTTCCTGAATTCCATAGATTTTGGAAGAGTTGATCCCCAGTTTGGTCAGGACATCGGATACTATATGTTTCAAAGGCCTTTTTACATGTCCTTGCTTAGCTTTATTTCAAATCTATGGCTGCTTGTAGTTGTTTATACGGTGGTATATTATGCTATGGTTTTACTGGCAGCCATGGGCGGAACATTTGAATTCAAGGAGTTTAAAGACAAAACAATACTCAGGCATAATCTTATAAACATTGCTGTATTTTTTGTGCTTAAAACGATTTCATACAAATTCCAGAGAGAGGATCTTTTATTTTCAGCCTTTACAGATACAGGTGTCAGCGGCGCGGGATATTCCAATACAAATATTTGGATTAGATTTTATACCATAGCTCCCTTAATTGTTTTGGTTATTGTATTGATATCGGGCTTCTTTATGTGGAAGGGCAGGATGAAAAAGGCGGCTGTCTCAATAGCTGTATATCCGGTAATTTTTATACTGGTATCTATTGCTTCGGCTCTTGTACAGACAGTTATAGTAAAACCCAATGAATTTGAGTACGAAAAGGATTATTTGCAGCAGAATATGATTGAAACAAGGGCTGCATACGGACTTGACAAGATTGAAACCTACGATTTCAAGACAATAAAGGATTTAACTCCGCAAATAATTGAAAATAACAGAAATACCATTGACAATATCAGAGTGGTGGATTATGCCCCTACGCTGGAAAGCAATAAACAGCTTCAAAGCAATACAAATTTTTATACCTTTAATACCGGAGATATTTTAAATTATACAGTCAACGGCAAGGAGATTCCTGTGCTTATATCAGCAAGGGAAATTAACACCTCCAAGCTTCAGAATCAAAATTTTGTAAATAAAACCTTTAAATATACTCATGGCTACGGTGTTGTTGTAAATCCGATAAACAAGCTGACAACTCAGGGACAGGTTGAGTTTCTGGTAAGCGGACTAAAAATGGACACAGTTGATAAGACCTCACTAAGCATAAAGGAACCAAGAATATATTACGGAGAGCTTACAAACAATTTTGTCATAGTAAGTTCAAAGTCTGCCGGCAAGGAGCCTGAGATTGATTATGACGGAACAACGGCAACATATTTTGATTCTGCCAATACTGAGGATGGTTCCAATGCTGAAAAAATAAGACTGAATCTGCTGAACAGGCTGTTATTTTCAGCTAAATATATGGATGCAAATCTTCTGGTGTCAAGTAATATTTCATCGGATTCACAAATTCTGCTCAATAGAAATGTGGTTGAAAGAGCACAAAAGGGAGTTCCCTTTCTTCGGGTGGATTCAGATCCTGCTTTGACAATTACTTCGGATGGGAGACTGAAATGGGTTTTAGATGCTTATACGGTTTCAAGCAACTATCCTTATGCTCAGAATTTCTATACGGAAAGCAGTGAAGCTGATTTAAGAGCACTTAACGGTACAAACTACATCAGGAACTCTGTTAAGGTCACTGTTGATGCATATGACGGCAATGTCAAGTATTATATTATTGATGAGACCGATCCTATTATCAAGGCTTATAAAAAGGTTTATCCGGGAGTATTTTCCGAGGAGCCTCTTCCGGAGGATATAGCATTGCACATGAGATATCCCGAGACCTTATTCAAGGTTCAGACTGAAATGCTCAAAAAATATCACTTAGACCCTGAAAAGCAGGAAAATATATCTACATTTTATACAAATCAGGATGCCTGGTCAATTGCAAAATATCCTGATAAAAGCAGCCCGACGGGAGTAAAGGAAATAGACTCCTACTACAATATGATAAAGCTTCCCGACAATTTGGGCACAAAAGAGGAGCTAATACTAATGAGGCCTTTTACACCTTCGGCTGATAAGCATAATATGATGTCATGGCTTGCGGTCAGAAATTCCAAAGAGGATTACGGAAAAATGATACTGTTTAACTTCCCGAAGGACACCAATATACTAGGTCCTGATCAGGTGGAGAACAATATAAATGCAATAAGTGAAATTTCTCAGAATCTTGCGCTTTGGGGACAGGGAAGTTCAAAGACCTTCAAGGGCAGCCTGCTGGTAATTCCGATTGAAAACAGCATTCTTTATGTTGAACCGATATATATCCAATCAGACAGTACATCGTCTATTCCGCAGGTTAAAACAGTGATAGTGGGGTATCAGCAGGGAAATGATTTCAAGCATGGTATTGGAGACAATCTGGATTCTGCTTTGGCTGATTTATTTAATGGGACTGTAAAAGCAGGTGACAATAAAATACCCACTGTAGATCAGACAACCGGTGAAATTAAAAATCCGGAGGAGGAAGGAAATACATCTGCTCCGCCGGCGGATAATGAACAAAAGTCAGAAATTGACGAAGCGAAGCTGGATGAGCTTCAGAAAAAGCTTGATGCTTTGATGAAGCAATCAGAAGAGATAAGCGAGTTAATTGACAGCCTTAGGAAGAGTAAATAAATTCAGACTGTTATAAAAAACACTAGGTTTTGTGAATAGAATATATCCATTACAAATACATTAAATTGCGGCATAAGAAGTTAAATAAAAAATAAATAGACAGGAATGGTGGATTATGGCTGAGGTTAAATATGAAATAACAAAAAATTTGGGCGTTTTATCAGAAAATGCAAAGGGATGGATAAAGGAGCTGAATTTGGTCAGCTGGAATGACAGAGCTCCCAAATATGATATAAGGGAATGGTCTCCTGAGCATGACAGAATGGGCAAGGGAATTACCCTGACGCAGGAGGAGCTTGCTGAGCTGAAAAGCTTGTTAAATAATATTGACCTTTAATTCGAAAACTTGATTCCTCAAGATTTAAACAGGCTGCTGTAAAGTGCTATAACCGCTAATGCTTGAGTGGTTACACTTTACAACAGCCTTTTGGATGAATTTAAAAGTTATTTCTTTTCAAAGGATTGACAATCTGTACATTCAATCATAGTCGGATCTGATTCATGAGTGCCTACCTGAATCTTTTGCAGTGCACAATAGTCCTCCGAGCTGCTGTGAAATTTGCAGCTGCTGACTGTACAGGCGATACTTGGGTTTTTACTATTCATTTTGATATCACTCCAATTCTTTTTTATTTTGTAACAGTTATTATTATTGTTTTATAATATGTAAAATATTCAGTCAAAATTTTAAAAAAGCTTTAAAAATAGATATACCTTAAAAATCAAATCTTATTAAGATATAAAGGGCAGAAATTAAATTTAAATCATTTTAATTGTCCTTGACACTATATATTTGATAGTGATAGTATTAATACACAATATATGGCGTGGTAAATAATGTAAATTTTTAGAGGGGTGGCAAAACCGCAATGATTACTAAAATCAAAAAGCGTGACGGAAGAGAAGTTCCTTTTAATATCGAAAAGATAGCAAGTGCTATTTTCAAAGCTGCAAGTGCAACCGGAGGCAAAGACTATAATACTGCTATGGGTTTGGCTGAAAAGGTGGTTGATTATATTGAATCTGCATATGAGGGAAGGCTTCCGAACGTTGAAGAAATACAAGATGCGGTTGAAAAGATACTGATTGAAACCGGTCATGCCAGAACAGCTAAAGAATTTATTTTATACAGAGCAGACCGGACCAGAAATCGTGAAATGAATACCAGACTTATGAGAGTATACGAGGAATTGACCTTTAAAGATGCAAAGGACAATGATTTAAAGCGTGAAAATGCAAATATTGATACCGATACGGCAATGGGAACTATGCTTAAATATGGTTCGGAAGGTGCCAAGCAATTTTATGAAATGTATGTGCTGAAGCCGGAGCATGCAAAGGCACATAACGAAGCAGATATTCACATACATGATTTGGACTTTTTAACGCTTACTACAACCTGCTGTCAGATAGATATTGTAAAGCTGTTTAAGAAAGGCTTCAGCACCGGGCACGGACACCTGAGAGAGCCGAATGATATAAACAGCTATGCGGCGCTTGCCTGCATAGCAATTCAATCCAATCAAAATGACCAGCATGGAGGGCAAAGCATACCGAATTTTGATTTCGGAATGTCGATGGGGGTTGCAAAGACCTATGTTAAAGGCTACAAGCAGAATTTGCGCAAAACGATAGAGCTTCTGACAGACAAGGATTTAGAAAAGGAAATAGCCTCAATCTGTGAGACAATAGAGAAGGAAAATTATCTCAAGCCTGCTTTGAATAGAATGGAGCAGTATATAAAGCTTGAAAAGCAGTATCTATTGAACTACGTGGCTGAAGAAGCTGTTGTGGATAAGGCACAGGCCTTTGCCGTAAAAAAAACTGATGAAGAGACAGACAAGGTAACATATCAGGCGATGGAGGCATTTGTCCACAATCTTAATACAATGCACAGCCGTGCCGGAGCGCAAACACCCTTTAGTTCCATAAACTACGGAACAGATACCTCACACGAGGGAAGGCTGGTAATTAAAAATCTGCTGCTTGCTACAGAAGCCGGTCTTGGAAACGGTGAAACACCTATTTTTCCAATACATATTTTTAAGGTTAAGGATGGAATTAACTATAAGGACGGTGATCCCAACTATGACCTGTTCAGGCTGGCATGCCGCGTAAGTGCAAAGAGGCTGTTTCCTAACTTTTCGTTTATAGATGCGCCGTACAACCTTAAATATTACGTAGAGGGGAACCCTGATACTGAAATTGCATATATGGGATGCAGAACCAGAGTAATCGGAAATACATATGACAGTTCCAGAGAGACTATTTTCGGCAGAGGGAATTTAAGCTTTACAACTGTTAATTTGCCCAGAATAGCATTGAGAAGCAATAAAAATTTAAACATATTTTTTGAAGAGCTGGATAAAAAAATAGATTTGATTATAGAACAGCTTTATGAAAGATACCTTATTCAGGCAAAGAAAAAAGTAAAGAATTATCCGTTTCTAATGGGACAAGGTATTTGGATTGATTCTGACAAGCTGGATTGGGAGGACGAGGTTGGTGAGGTTCTCAAGCACGGTACTTTATCTGTTGGCTTTATCGGTTTGGCGGAATGTCTTTTGGCCCTTACCGGAAAGCATCATGGAGAGTCTGAACAGGCACAGAATCTGGGACTTGAGATAATTGGCTATATGAGAAAAAGAATGGACGAAGCAAGTGAAAAGTACGGAATGAATTTTTCTCTTTTAGCAACGCCTGCAGAAGGTACATCAGGACGTTTTGTCAAATATGACAGGAAGCTTTTCGGAGCTGTTGAAGGCATTACAGACAAGGAATATTACACAAACAGCTTTCACATCCCTGTTTATTATAAGATAAATGCGCTTGATAAGATAAAAATAGAGGCTCCATATCATGAATTAACCAATGCGGGACATATAACCTATGTGGAGGTTGACGGTGATCCTATGAACAATCTCGAAGCCTTTGAGAAGATAGTAAAAGCTATGAAGGAAGCCGGTATTGGCTATGGCTCTGTTAATCATCCTGTAGACAGGGATCCTGTATGCGGCTACACCGGAATAATAGGAGATGTTTGCCCCAAGTGCGGAAGAAGAGAAGAAGAGGGTGCTCATTTTGAAAGAATCAGGCGTATAACAGGATATCTGGTGGGTACCTTAGACAGGTTTAACAATGCGAAGCTGGCTGAGGTGAGGGACAGGGTCACTCATATGTAGTTAGTAATCCTGTTGTATTAATGTTTTTATTATGTTTGCGTTTCATCTAAGGGCATTATTTATGATGAATAGTGAGGATAAATCAAATGAACCAAAAGATAAGAGTTGCAGGAATTATAAATGAATCAATAGCAGATGGTCCGGGGATAAGGCTGGTTATTTTTGCTCAGGGCTGTAAGCATAAATGCAAAGGCTGTCACAATCCCGAGACTCATTCCTTTGAAGGCGGAGAATTGGTAGATACAGATAAAATCCTGAAGGATATCAGGAGGAATTCCCTTCTTGACGGAGTAACCCTGAGCGGAGGAGACCCCTTTGAGCAGGCTGGGGCCTTTGCCGAGCTGGCAAGGGAAGTGAGGAAAATGGGAAAGAATGTGATTACCTATACAGGATATACCTTTGAGCAGCTGATAAAATATTCTTCCGAGAGAGAAGGCTATAAGGAGCTTTTAGAAAATACAGATATACTGGTGGACGGTCCTTTTATACTGGAAAAGAAAAGCCTGATGCTGAAATTTAAAGGCTCGGAAAATCAGAGAATTATCGACGTACCAAAAAGTATGGAAAGCAAAAAGATTGTAATTGCAATTGAATAGAGAACATAAGGAAGAATATCAAAATCCAGACAGATACTTAGGATATCGTCTGGATTTTTAGCTGCTATATTTCTTTATAAGCGACATTTTCGGCATAGCAGCGTGCAGCACCGACAGCTGTAGCGTATTCCGCATTTCTGGGTGTCTGAAAGTTAACATCATATAGCTTGCTTAGCTGAGTGAAGATATGCTCGGATTGAGGTACATTTGTTAAATTTCCGGTTAATATGACATCCTTTATATTATCAATTCTTGTATTAAAAACAGCAACCATGCCTATAGTCTGAAATACAAGATTAATTATACCCATTGCTAAATCAGCATTTGTAACTAAATCGCTTATTTTGCCGAAGTTAGATGCCGTGGTTTCGCTGGGAAGAGTCTCCAGTATCTCTTTTGAAATATCATTTATAGTAAGATCCACATGGGATAAATCACCGCCCTTTGCAGTCTCTATCAATTCATCAAAATTTCTTACATTCAGCATCCTGTTTGACAGTCCCAGCAAGGTACCTCCTCCCACGCCTGTTCCTCCCAGATGGACGGCTGTATTATGCTCAGCCTTTACAAGAGCTGTTCCTGTACCCATGCTGACTATAATTGCTTTTTTCAATTTGCTGAGGAACAGCCCTCCCAAGCCTATTGCCATAAATTCATCAACTCTTGCTGTGGGGATACCGAATAATTTACTGTTAATAAAGGATGAACCTACACCTGTTATCATTATCCTCTCAACGTCATCAATCTTCAGTGAATTTATATTGAGAAACTTGCCGAAAGCACCGTAAACCGATGCAATAGGATCATTTGCACGCACAAGCAAAGGATTAATTATTTCTTTTTTGTCAAAACCGACAATCTTTGTAGTACTTCCGCCTATATCTATTCCAATAACCTTGCCCAAGAAAAACACTCCTTCAGAAATATGTAATCATTCAGCATATATTGCTTTCACTGCTTTTTATTATCAAATTAAGCTCCCGTAAACATCTTTACTATTGCAATGCCTACACCTGTAATGCCTTCTCCTCCGAGCAAGCCTGATGCCGCAACTGTGCCGGTATCCTCCTTTGACTTGCCTTTTACAAGGCCGGTAATAAAACGTATTAATCCTCCCAGAAAAACAGAAGATGATATATAGAAGGGAAGGTAAATACCAATGCCCAAGGTGGCTGTAGGAAGTCCCAAAAGATATAGAATTGCGCCTGTTCCCGCTGCAACACCAAAAACAACAGGGTCTCCGATTCCGTTAATCATTGTGGTTACACCGACTGCCTGACCGGCAGGCAAAGCAGTATCCATACCTACTTCCCCGAACTGGTTTATAATTGCGAATAATGCCAATGAAGCGACTACTGTCCCGAATACTCCTCCCACAATCTGTGAAATTAGCTGAGCCTTTGGATTTGTTCCGAGCACCTGACCTGCCTTGTAATCATTGAACAAATCACCCGAAAAACCGCTTGAAACAGCAACACATCCGGCTATCAGCAAGGCATCGGTTGCATCAATATCAACAAATATTCTGATTCCAAGGAGAACGATAATACCGAAAATCTCCATCGGGTTTATTCCGGTCTGTCCTGTTATAGAGGCGGCCATTACGGAAACAATAAATATCCCTATTATTAACAATATGGAGGGAATAACGGATATTCCGGCTGCAATGGTAAAAACAAAGGCCAATGCAGTGGTAAGGATTATTAATATTCTTCCGAAACTGAAAATTTTCCTTTTGTCCGCTTTTATGCGGTTATCCGAAGAGCCTTTTTGTGAAAGCAATTTTTTGACAGCGGATACCACAATCCCTATAAGAACGCCTAAGCCTGTACCAACCATAAGCCCTATACCCGCACTTGTCTTAAAGGCTGCGGCTTCTGCACCATCGGCAAAAAGCCCGAGCTTGGGGCCAAAGGGTATAATAAATGCATTTGAAAACAATGCACCAAGAAACCAAACACCGGTATACAGTCCGCCTAAAATATATCCCATACCCACAGCCATGGGGGAGTTCCATGCAATGACTGTGCTTTTATATGCAAAAACCTGAGGAACAAGTGCAAGCTGATCTCTGAAAAAAGTATATACTGCCGATACAATCATGCTGCCAAAAAGGAAAATTGACTTTTTCCCTCCATGGTCTCCGGCTTTTATTGTTTCTGCAGCCGCAAGCCCGATAGGATATGTTAAACCGCCGTTATTAACAATAAACCTATACCTTAGAATATAGGAGGCAACCGTACCAAACAGCATTCCGGCAATGGCTACAGCTAATACCTTAAAGAAGTTAACGGAAAAATCAGCAGAGCCCTTCCAGATACCCATAATCCATAATCCCGGAAGAGTAAAGGCTAATCCTCCTGCAACCATTGATCCTGCTGACATCGCAGTCTGAGTAATATTAATTTCATTATTTGTAGTTTTCCCGAATATCTTCAAAAGTGCCATTGAAAGTACCGCAACAAAAATTGTCGGCCATGGGAGCGCACTCATTCTGAGTGCGACATACATTGAGCTTGCAGTAATTACACAAGAACCGAGAGCACCAAAAATTAAGCTTCTCAGGGATAATTGTTCAATTCCAAAAAGATTTCTTTCGCTATTATCGTTCATTTTAACCTCCACGCCCAATAGGGGCATAAGCATTTGTAAAACATCCTGCTGAGAACCTTTAAGCCTTTTTACAATCTACAGGTTACTCAAGTTCAGGCGGATTTATTCATAAGCTGAAATAAATGTCTCGATCCGTAAGGACATGCATAAGCCTGAATATAAAAAATATATTGATTAGTGTGTATGCTGTAAGAATAATTCTTCCTTTAACGGAACAAAGCAATAGAAAATTGCACAAATTCTCCGCATTACAGGATAAAAAGTCAATATTAAGAAGCTTTAGCTTCAAACCAAACTGTGGCTGCCGATTACATTTTATCTGGCCGGCAAGATTGACCTCTGGTAATATACAGACTGGTTAGCTTGAAATAATAAATTTTAACATTAAAATACCTCCGTTCTTATTCCAAAAGGATATAAGTCGTAATAAAAGTCAACTGCTGCCGCCTAAAAAACGATACATACTGTCCCGATATTTTATCATGCGAAGTATTAAAACATAATTGACTTTGGTCAATTTAAAAAAGCTACAGCCCCGATACTAACCTTCGGGGCAAAACAATCCTGTCTGGTTTCAAATGCAAAAGCAGCATATTTGATGCCTATGCGGCTTGCCAAAAGTCGATTGCGGTTATAAAGCCTTTACGACGATTGATTTATATGAATACCAGCTAATTTATTATGTTATCATATTGCTTATATATGTGCAATTATTAATTTCCATATAATAAATTACTCAGCCGAACCATCGATAAGCTGAGCATTGATAGATTTTCTACAGGGAAAGCTAAGAAAAATTACAAAATATGTAAATAATGGATGGAATAATTATGGCCTTAATGCTATAATAATTAAAAATAACAATTGAGGTATATAATTGTTAATGAATTTCAAAGTATAAATAAATTATAGGCAATGAAAGGAGGAGACATATATGGAATCCGGCGAAATGAGGTTTGCAGTACTTATAGATGCTGAAAACGTACCTTACTGCAATATTAAAGGCATAATGGAAGAAATCGCAAAGTATGGAACACCTACTATCAAGAGAATATATGCTGACTGGACAAGACCTACTGTTTCTGGATGGAAAAATGTTTTATTGGAAAATGCCATTACGCCTATACAGCAATATAGCTATACCAGCGGCAAAAATTCATCAGATTCTGCGATGATTATTGATGCAATGGATATACTATATACGGAAAAGGTTGAAGGCTTCTGTATAATATCAAGCGACAGCGACTTTACAAGATTGGTTATAAGACTTCGTGAAGCAGGTATGAAGGTATTCGGCATAGGAGAAAGAAAAACTCCAAGCCCATTTATTGCAGCATGTGATAAATTCACTTATATTGAAATAATCAGTGCATCCTCACATAATAATGAAACATATGACAACGGGCCTAAAAAAGAGGGTGTGGCGGAAAAGGAGCAAAAGAGCGGTACAGTGGCTATAGGCAAGGATATAATCAATTTGATTGCAGTTTCAATCAATGATGTGGAGGATGAAAACGGCTGGGCGTTTCTTGGAGATGTCGGCAATCTGATTAATAAAAAACAGCCTGATTTTGATCCAAGAAATTTCGGCTTTTACAAATTGACTCATCTCATTAAGAAGCTCAAGGAATTTGAGATTGAGGAGAGAGATACAAATAATTCAAAAATAAAGCATATTTACGTTAGAAATAAAAATAATCTTGTAAAGTAAAAGTACTTGACAACCTGTACAATTTAATTTAAAATAAGTTGTAAAGTAAAATTGCTTTACAAGTTCTGTTTTATAGGTATTCAATTTATTGGAGTCAATTACTATCGGCTGAATAGACGAGGTAATCGTCCCGGTGGTATCAGATGACAGTTTGGGTTTGAGGCTAAAAAACAAATTCAGCTCCAAGCTGCATGTATATCGTTCCGGTATTTTATCCCACGATGGCTTGAACTGTAATTGACTTTAGTCATGTGCCTCACGGAGGTTACCATGGAGAAGGTATTTGAAACATCCCTGCTGCTTGATTTTTATGGACAGCTGCTTACTGACAGACAATATGAGATAATGGATTTGCATTACAACAATGATTTTACTTTGACAGAAATTGCGGAACAGCTGGGTATCAGTCGTCAAGGTGTTTATGATAATGAAAAGCGCGGAAGAATGTTATTAAATGAATATGAAAGTAAATTGGGCTTGCTTTTAAAATTCTGCCAGCAGAAAGAAAGAGCCGAGCAGGTACAGAAGTATTTGGAGAATATAAATGTAGCAGAGCTCAGCCGGCACAACAAGGCAGTTATCGAAAAAGTTGGGTTGGAAATAAGGGAGCTTGCCAATAGTATATAGTGCAGGATTGAATTGGAGGTTTTGGAATGTCGGTTTTTGAAGGTTTGTCAGGAAAGCTCCAAGAAACAATGAAAAAATTTCGAGGGCAGGGCAGAGTATCCGAAAAAGATGTCAAGGATATGATGAGAGAGATAAAGCTGGCTCTGCTTGAGGCTGACGTAAATTTTAAGGTAGTTAAGGACTTTATAAGCAAGATATCTGAAAGAGCGGTCGGGCAGGATGTTTTGGAAAGCCTTACACCGGGACAGCAGGTAGTTAAAATAGTTCATGAAGAGCTTATAGAGCTGCTGGGAAGAGAACAGAGCAAGGTGACTTTTTCTTCAAAGCCCCCTACGGTATTTTTAATGACAGGACTTCAGGGCTCAGGTAAAACCACTACCTCCGGCAAGCTGGCAAGCTTGTTGAGAAAGCAGGGAAAGTCGCCCCTGCTGGTTGCCTGCGATGTATACAGGCCTGCCGCTATCAAGCAGCTGCAGGTTGTAGGCGGACAATTAAATATTCCGGTGTTCACATTGGAAAACAATATGAATCCTGTTGAAATTGCAACGGAAGCAGTAAAGTTTGCTAATATGAAGCAATATGATTTGGTTATAATAGATACTGCGGGACGACTCCACATAGATGAGAAATTAATGGATGAGCTGCTGAATATAAAAAAGGCTGTTAATCCTCATGAAATATTGCTGGTTGTTGATTCAATGACAGGTCAGGATGCTGTAAATGTTTCACAAAGCTTCAATGAAAAGCTGGGCATTGACGGAGTGGTTCTGACAAAGCTTGACGGCGATACAAGAGGCGGTGCGGCACTTTCCGTCAAAGCTGTTACGGGTAAGCCTATCAAGTTTATAGGACTGGGAGAAAAGCTTAGCGAGATTGAGCCGTTTTTCCCAGATAGAATGGCATCGCGTATACTTGGAATGGGTGATGTGCTGAGTCTCATTGAAAAGGCTCAGGATGCATTTGATGAGAAGCAGGCCCTTGAGCTGGAAAAGAAAATGCGCACAATGCAGTTTACACTTGAGGATTTCCTCGAACAGATGCAGCAGATTAAGAAAATGGGTTCAATAGGAGAAATTCTTGGCATGATGCCTGGTATTGATTCAAAGGCTCTCAAGGATTTAAATCAGGAAGAGAGCGAAAAAAATATGGCTCGTACCGAGGCTATCATCAGATCAATGACAAAGAAGGAACGAAATGATCCGTCTGTAATTAATGCAAGCCGCAAAAAGAGAATATCTGCCGGAAGCGGTACGACTGTCCAAGAAGTTAACGCACTTCTCAAGCAGTTTGAAGAAATGCGAAAAATGATGAAGATGATGACTGATATGGGCAAGCGAGGCAAAAAGGGTCTTGGAAAGTTCAAATTGCCTTTCTGATGCTTTCAGAAGTTTATAAGTGCAACTGAGCTTGTGGATAAAGGCAATTACTGCCGGACACAGGTGAGGTTTTCTTTATAATGAATTCCTTAAAAGGAGGTGAAAATAATGGCGGTTAAGATACGTTTAAAAAGAATAGGTGCTACTAAGAAGCCTTTTTATAGAGTAGTAGTTGCTGATTCAAGATATCCCAGAGATGGTAGATTTATTGATGAAATAGGTACTTATAATCCTTTGGTAAATCCTGTTGATTTCAAAGTTGATGCGGAAAAAGCACAAAAATGGATTAAGAATGGTGCACAGCCTACGGATACAGTTAAGTCACTTCTTAAGAAATCAGGTATTATTCAATAATATCAATGCTATTTTGTGTAACTCAGTTTAAAAAACTAGATTAACTTGAAAGAATCCGGATTTGGGTGTAAAAGGATGCGGTGCCTCAATAGCGTGGAGGTTAGCTTGAGGAAGATGTATATTATAGTTGGTAAAAAATCAGCGTACCTTCACGAGGCTTTCATAAATTTTTCGCCGGAAACCCGGCGTGGAGGTTATTATGAGAGAATTGCTTGAAAACATTGCAAAGGCTCTTGTGGATTATCCAGATGAGGTTTTTGTAAATGAAATTCAAAATGAAAAGTCAATCATCCTTGAGCTTAAGGTTTCCAAGGATGATATGGGCAAGGTAATCGGTAAGCAAGGCAGAATTGCAAAAGCTATCAGAACTGTTGTCAAGGCTGCGGCAGTCAAAGACAACAGAAGGGTAGTAGTGGATATTATACAATGAGAAAAGGGGCGGACGCCCCTTTTCTAAAATCAATTATGGCTTGAAGCCTTTGTGCGATAGAATATCTTGATAATATTCTATCGTTTTTTAGGAATATGGGAATTTAAAGGTTTGAATTCCCTCTTCTGCTTTAAGCAGGCTGTGTCTGAGCAGGGAAAAGTCAGGTGCCGCTGCAGGCAGCCATCGGAACCCTTGGCTTAGCATACAAGAAATTAAGTAGCCGGTAGCCTTGCAAAGCAAATTTTCAAAAAATATTATCTGTAAAGATAGGTGATTTTAATGCTTGAATATTTAATTGTCGGACAGTTAATCAATACTCATGGTGTAAAGGGAGAGCTTAAGGCTGTTTCCATGACAGATGATTCTCATAGATTTCTTGACCTTAAATGGGTTTTTATTGATAAAAACGGCAAGCTTGAAAAATATAACATCTCAGGTGTGAAATTTTTCAAGCAATTTGTAATACTTAAATTCGAAGGTGTCGATTCTATAGATGCAGCTGAGAAGCTGAAAAATCTCTATATGAAAGTTGACAGAGCTAATGCAGTCAGGCTTCCTAAGGGCTCCTTCTTTATTGCAGATATAATGGGCTTGCAGGTTTATGATGAAAATAATAGCCTTTTAGGCCAGCTCAAGGATGTTATTCATACAGGCAGCAATGATGTATATGTTGTAAAAAATGAAGAGGGAAAGGAATTACTTATTCCTGCTCTGAAAAGTGTAGTCATGGAAATTTCTCCGGAAAACGGAAGAATATCTGTAATTTTGCCGAAAGGACTGCTTGACTGATGAAATTTGAGGTGCTTACACTTTTCCCGGATATATTTAATGCTGTAATGAGAGAGAGCATTGTGGGCCGCGCTCAGGAAAACGGCATTGTTGAAGTAAACGCTGTAAATATAAGAGACTATTCGAAGGACAAGCATAGAAAGGTTGATGACTATCCTTTTGGCGGAGGCACAGGAATGGTTATGACCTGTCAGCCTGTTATAGATGCATATGAAGATCTTACGAAGGATTTGGAAACCAAGCCAAGGGTTATATATATGAGCCCTCAGGGGCGGGTGCTGACACAGGATATGGCGAAGGAGCTGTCTGAGGAAAAGCATTTGATATTGCTATGCGGCCATTATGAAGGAATTGACGAGAGAATAATTGAAGAAATAGTTGATGAGGAGATTTCCATAGGTGATTATGTTCTCACAGGAGGAGAGCTTCCTGCAATGGTGCTCATTGATTGCGTCAGCAGGCTTTTGCAGGGCGTTTTGGCAAGTGAGGATTCTTACAGCGAGGAATCGCATTTCAATGGATTGCTGGAGTACCCTCAGTATACAAGACCGGCTGATTATAAAGGAAATAAGGTGCCTGAAATATTGCTTTCAGGACATCATGCAAATATAGAAAAATGGAAAATGGAGCAGTCATTAGAAAGAACAAAATTGAAAAGACCTGATATGTATGAGGCATATCAAAAAAAGCTTTAAAAACATTAAAATTTACTTTGCATTATCCAACAAATTATGTTATAATGTGCTTTGTGTGTAATACGGATGGTCCTCTGCACTTATGATGCATGAACATCTAGGAGAGGGAGGAGGATTTATATTATGGATATATTAAGGTCTATTGAAAGTGAACAAATAAGAGCTGACATTCCAAATTTGGAAATCGGTGATTTTATCAAGGTTCATGCAAAGATTATAGAAGGAAGCAGGGAAAGAATACAGGTATTCGAAGGAACTGTTATTGCTAAAAAGGGTTCTGGTTTAAAAGAAACTTTTACAGTAAGAAGAGTATCTTACGGTGTCGGTGTTGAAAGAATTTTCCCCGTAAACTCACCAAGAATTGATCATATTGATGTTGTCAGAAAAGGTGTTGTCAGAAGAGCTAAGCTATACTATCTGCGTGACAGAGTTGGTAAGGCTGCAAAGATTAAAGAAAAGCTATAATTTTGAAAGCCGAAAAACCTGGAGGCATTATTGTCTCTGGGTTTTTTTAGTAAGATATCCATTTGAAAAATTTTAAAATCAGGACTATTTACTGGAAACCTGAGTATTAAAATAAAATTATTGTAAAAATTGATTACTTTAATAAAAGATAGTATAATCATTTATGAATAAACTTAAAGCTAGTGTGTTCAAAATAATGACGAGGTGATATTTTAATGGAAAATAAGAATTCCGAGGGCGGCAAAGATGAAGCTTTAAATGTTGGATTTGATAATGAAGATATCAATGGGAAAAAGGCTTCTGATAATAATAACGGAAATGATATTAAAAATGATTCTGATATAAAGCCTGCAGAATATAGCGCAGCTGAAATGAGCAGCAATACTGGCGATGAAGCCGGTAAAATAACGAAAAGCAAAAAGAAAAATTCAATAGGCAGGGAAATTTTAGAGTGGGTTATGGTTATTGTTGCGGCTCTGTTAATATCAATGCTTATTAAGGCATTTATATTCTCAACCTACAAGGTAAATATGGTTTCAATGGAAAATACACTTCATGAAGGTCATAATGTAATAGTTTACAAAACCGGTTACTTTTTTAACGAGCCTGAACGCGGTGATATCATAGTATTTATGCATGAGGAAGGCAAAATCAAGAACTTTATTAAGTATCTGCCTATCAGAAATCCCGGCGAGGTTGACTATATAAAGAGAGTTATAGGCTTACCGGGAGATCAGATTGATATACGCGACGGCTCTGTATATCGCAAATCTGAGGGAGAGAGTGATTTTATCAAGCTGGATGAGCCATATACAAAAACAACTACTGATTCGAAAGGTATGCAGCTTCCTTTTACGGTACCTGAAGGCCAGCTGTTTGTAATGGGCGATAACAGAGGACAGAGTCTTGACTCAAGACAGATAGGGACAATTGATATGGATGCTGTTATAGGCAAGGCTGTTTTCCGCATTTGGCCATTTTCTGTATTCGGCGGATTGTATGACTAACCGTCACGATAGAACACAGGCGTTTCAAGCCTTTGCAATGATATTTTATATCTGAGACGATATTTATATACAAGAGTTCTGAGAATGGTAGGAAGTTAGTTGTACCAGACTTTAGAACTCTGTTAATTTATTTAAAATTTTACAAAGGAGAATTTATGAATATTCAATGGTTTCCGGGGCATATGGCAAAGACAAGGAGGCTGATTGCCGAAAATTTAAAGCTTGTGGATGTTATTATAGAACTCCTTGATGCAAGAATACCATTTAGCAGCAGAAATCCAGAAATTAATTCTTTAATAAATAACAAACCAAGGCTTGTGGCCTTCAATAAGTCGGATCTGGCAGATGACAAGGTTTCGGGCCAATGGATACAGTGGTATGCGAATCAAGGAATAAAATGTATTTTAATTAATTCTATAACCGGTAAGGGACTAAATGAAGTTAAAGCCAGGGCACGTGAAATGATGTCCGAAAAAATTGAACGTGAAAGAGCAAAGGGTAAAATTTTTACACCCGTAAAAACTATGGTTGTAGGTATTCCTAATGTCGGAAAATCTTCATTTATAAATAAAATTGTGGGCAGAGCGACAGCCGTGACAGGAGACAGGCCGGGAGTAACAAGGGGAAAGCAATGGATAAGAATAAATCAGGAAATAGAGCTTTTAGACACACCGGGTATTCTCTGGCCTAAATTTGAAGATCAGGAGGTTGGCTTGAATCTTGCTTTTACCGGAGCCATTAAGGATGATATAATGGATACATCAGAGGTGGCTATGGAGCTTCTTTACAGGCTTTCACTGCTGTACCCGAAGGAATTGTATACAAGATTCAAGCTTGAGCCTGCTTCAATCAAAAATCCGGAGCCGCTGGAGCTTTTGGAAACTGTAGGACGCAAGAGAGGCTGTATTATATCTAAGGGCCAGATTGACTATTCCAGAATATCCGCAATTGTTCTGGACGAATTCAGAGGCGGAAAAATAGGCAGAATAACGTTGGAAAAGCCGGATGAGAGAGACTTAAAAGACAGCCAGGAGTTATTTCTTTAACACTATCAAAGGGTTAAATATATTTGACAGTTCTTCATAGGTATTGACAAGCTCCGGAAACATCAATGGGCGTTCCGGATTTTGGGGTTTTACACTGGTCAGCACCTGTATTCTGTAGTAAAGTATAATTAATGACAATAGCATAAAATATAAGCTGAGCAGCGTGAAGCCTTGCTATAGCCTTGCAGAGCTTTGTCATGCCCTTTAACAATACATATTGACAGGAGCAAATAATGGCTAAGCTAACATTAAAGCAGATTCAGGAACAGGTTCAGGACAAATCAATTCAAGAAGCAATTGATTACCTTATATCTTTGGAGACATGCGGCTCATCAGTGGGCAGGCTGCTTGAGAAATATTACAGGCTTCGTGAAAAGCATGACAAGGAGACAGAACGCTTGCAAAATATGCTTTCCTATGAGAATAAGGCTATGCAGGAAGGCTGCACCTTGATAGCAGGTGTGGATGAAGCGGGCAGAGGACCGCTGGCAGGGCCGGTGGTTGCCGCTGCGGTAATTCTTCCGAAGGGCTTGCTGATAGAGGGAGTGAATGACTCTAAAAAACTCAGTGAGGCAAAAAGAGAAGCCCTGTTTGAGGTAATAAAGGAAAAAGCTGTTGCATACGGAATTGCGGCAGTTGGCGAAAAGTCTATTGATGATATTAACATATTGAATGCCACAAAAAAAGCAATGTTTGATGCAATAAGCCAGCTAAAGCCTTCACCAGACTGTATTCTTTTAGATGCGGTAAGGCTCGAGAATATTGATGCGAAGCAGGTGCCTATTATAAAGGGGGACAGCCTGAGCCTTAATATTGCGGCAGCTTCAATATTGGCAAAGGTAACCAGGGACAGATTAATAAGAGAGTATGATTCAGTATATCCGGAATATGGTTTTGCCGTTCACAAGGGTTATGGAACACCTCAGCATATTTCTGCTATAAAAAAATTCGGACTTTGTCCGATACATAGAGTAAGCTTTATAAATGAGTCGTGGCTTTCAGAATGATATTATCTGGCAAGCTTCCGCATGAAAAAGCATGAACAAATCAGGCAGTACCGAAATATATTGGGAGGTGTCAGCAGGTGAGAGTTGATGGATTTTTTTCTTCAGGAGGATTTACACAAAATACCGGCGGAGATATATTGAGCAGGCTAAAACCGGGAGATACAGTCAGAGCGCAGGTGGTTGAAAATTCAGGCAGTGACCTTGCATTGAAGCTGGCAGACGGCTCTGTTATATCAGCTAGTGCCACGAATCCTCTTGATGCTGCCGATGGTGAATATGTTAATTTTGTATTCAAGGGCACCGTTGACGGTAAGCCTGTATTCGAGGTTGCAGGCAGAAATGTGCAGCCTCAGGCGGATACATCCTTTGAAAACATAAAAAACACATTGACTGGACTAAATTTACCGGTTACCGAACAGAATATTGAGCTTGCCCGGGCACTGATTAGGCAGAATGTCCCCGTTAATTCCGAAAGCATGTCAAAGATAATTAATTTAATGAGCAAAAATACTGAATTAAAGCCGGATTCCGCTGCTTTTTTAACCGGTGCAAATATGACAAATGATCAGAATAGCATAGATAAGCTTCAGAATCTTTTAGCCGGCAGACTTAAAATCAGCAATGACATAGGTGAACTGCTTAAGCTTATGGGCAGCGACGGCAAAAATGCGGCAGAATACGAAAAGCCTGCTGTAATTAACTATATTCTCGGCAGACTTGCTCATGAAATAGCTGCTAAAGGACAAAACCCAGCAACAAGTGGTGAGCCTGCAAACAATTCCGCTGCCGTACAGAACAGACAACAGAATATATCCTCAAATGCCGGGACAGTATTAGCTGCGGATTCCTTTTCCAAGTCATCTGAAAGGTCCTCTCCTTTAAATAATGCTGTCATATCAGGAGAAAATAATATGGCTGATGGCAGTCTCAGTGCTCCCAAGGCCAACAGCCCAGCTAGTACTGCGGCGGCAGCTGAAAAATTGGTAAGAGGCACCTATATTCAGAATAATACTGCCTCGGACACATCGGAGAATGATACGGTAAATGACAGTAAAAATAATTCCGGAGCAGTAAAAGCAGGTACAGACGGAGAAGGGGCAGCTGCCAGTCAGAAGGCTGCTGCTGTATATTCAGGTTTCAAGAACAAGGCTAATATGATTGAACAGCAAATCAGCAATTTGTTCAAGGGCGGGGAGCCTCTCGGAAAGGCAGATTTGCCTTTGCTGAAGTCAATCGGCTCACGGGTTGAATATATGATTAAAAGCGGTGAAATAACGGCAGATGAGCTTTCAGCGGCAAAGCAGATTGCCGGGGAAATAGATTCCGCAGTTTTTAAAATCATGAAGGGTGAGGAAGGCTCAAATCTGGCTCAATTGGGTAAAAGCAGCATAAAAGGCTTTGAAAATGCAATAGAAAGTCTTAAAAATTTATTTGTCAGAATAGACGGAAGCAGTGACGAGATAAATCCGGTCAAGCTGTATAAAAACATGGAGGATGCTATTCAGACACTTAAAGCAGGTTTGCAGCATATGCCGGTATCAATGCAGGAAGCTGCGCTGAAAATAATAAGCAATCTGGAAAGCAATATGAATTTTATCAATCAACTGAACAACTACAGCTCATATGTACAGATTCCGCTGAGCATATTTAATCAAAATACCACCGGCGAGCTTTATATGCTTAAAAGAGGTTCAAAATCCAAAAAGCTTGATGCCTCCCAGATGACAGTGCTGATATCATTAGATAGCACGAATATCGGAAGAATAGACACCCTGCTGAGTGTGGACAAAAAGAATATAAGTACAAACTTCAGACTTGAAAACAGTGAAGTGTTTGATGTGCTGAAGGAGAACCATAAGCAGCTTTATACAAGCTTGCTGGAAAAGGGCTACAGGCTTGTTGATTTCACATACAGACTTATGGATGAGCCATTGAATGTTGTAAATTTTGAGGAAGAGGCAAAAAAAGAATTTATAAAAAGTCCGAATAATATTGATGTATTGGTCTAAAGCAAGCAGCAGGCTTGCCGTTAAGAATAATTATTTTTGAATTTGAAGGGAAATTGAAGCTATGGCTCAAGACAAAAATAAAGCCAAAAAGGAAATTAAGCATGCCGCAGCCCTGCGTTATTCTCCGGAGACAGATGCGGCACCAAAGATTATTGCGGCCGGAAAGGGTATATTAGCTGAAAAAATAATAGAAAAGGCGCAGGGGAATGAAATCCCTGTATATAAGGACAGCAATCTGGCAAAAACTCTGTCAGCTCTCGGTATCGGAAATGAAATTCCGCCGGAGATATATGAGGTGGTTGCAGAAATATTAATATTTATAGGTAGTGTAGATAAAAGCTACGGAGAAAGATATGACAGATAATAATACCAGAAAAGTTGGGCATGAAGGTGAAAAAAAAGCTGTTGAATACCTTAAGGAAAATAATTACGAAATTTTAAAAACAAATTTCAGAGCCGGCAGAATAGGAGAAATAGATATAATTGCAAAGGAAGCCCAATGCATTTGCTTTATAGAGGTAAAAACGAGAAAATCCCTCCGTTTTGGTATGCCAAGAGAGGCAGTTACAGTTAGGAAACAGGAAAAAATAAAACTTATTGCTTCGGTATATCTGTCCAATACAGGTAATATGAATCAAAGCGTACGTTTTGATGTCATAGAAATAAATATGAAAAATAATAATAGTGTAAATGAAATAGAAAATATCAGCATAATTAAAAATGCTTTCTGATATAAATATATTATAATACGTAAACCGGAGGCCAGTTAAATGATAATAGTTGACGCACATTGCGACACAATTACAGCCATAATGGAAAAAGGTGAGGAGTTTTATAAGAATACGGGACATATTGATCTGGTCAGATTAAAAAAATATGACGGCTTTGTTCAGTTTTTTGCAGCCTTTATCTCGCCTGCTCATGCTAAAATGGGCGCGCTTCGCCGTGCTGCTGATATAATTGACAAATTGTACAGGGAAATTGAGGCTAATAAGGATGATATCTTGTTATGCGGTAATTACAACGAAGTTATTTCTGCTGCTGAAAGGGGAAAAGTAGCAGCCGTCCTTACTATTGAGGGCGGAGATGCATTGGAGGGAAGCCTCTCCGCATTGCGTATGCTGTATAAGCTTGGAGTAAGAGCCCTTACTCTGACATGGAATTACAGAAACCAGATAGCGGATGGTGTAGCTGATGCCTGTACAGGAGGAGGACTGACTCCCTTCGGTAAGGAGGTTATTGCTGAAATGAACGGGCTCGGTATGCTGGTGGATGTTTCTCATTTGTCGGAAGCAGGCTTTTGGGATGTACTTAACATAAGTACGGCACCTATTATTGCGTCCCATTCAAACGCCAAAAAAATATGTAATCACAGAAGAAATCTTACAGATGAACAGCTTCTGGCATTGAAGAAAAACGGCGGAGTCACAGGAATAAATCTATGCCCTGATTTTGTGTTAAGTGATGGCAAGGCATCTATTGAGCATGTTATAAAACACATCGAGCATATTATTTCATTGACAGGAGAAGACACGCTGGGGCTTGGTGCGGATTATGACGGAATCGACACTACTCCGGAAGGTCTGGAGGGGGTACAGTGTATTAACAGCCTGCTGAATGAATTACTTAAGCTTAACTATAGTGAGACTTTAGTCAGCAAGATAGCTGGGCAGAATTTTCTTAGAGTAATAAAAAATGTCCTGAAATAAGTTTTGGCTAAATTTTAACCCAGCTTTTATTTAAATCGGGGGCTAGATGATTAAAAAATCCAGAATCCTTGCGCTGGTACAGCTTTCCATTGTACTGAACGATATCCCCCTTTTTGTATTCTTTAAAGAGCTCTTTCAAAAAGCTCCAGTACGGATATTTGCTGATATCATAATATTTAGCGGTGACTGTCACTGTTACAGCGGGAAGAGTTTTTGTGTAAACGGCCATTGTATCTGACAAAGCAGAGGCAGCAATACAAATACAAACAGCAAACAAAATGAGCGCTTTTTTCATGTAAGGTACCTCCTTTGCCATATTTTTGGTGTATACTTATTTAACTCAAGGCTAAAATTCTAAAAGATAACGGCTGAAACATTGTAGTGTTGACTATATGCTCCAGCCGCTGTTATTATTCTTAATTTGCGGTTTTTATTACTTACGCAGGTTCTGAGTTCCTGTTATAGTAACGCTTATTGCTGTAGCATTACTGTTTTCGGCATTTGCTGTATCAACATTATCTCCGACAAATGAGTTTTTCCAGTCGGCTACAAGCTTAAGTCTTTGAGTGGTTCTTGTATTGGCTACAAATGCTTTTTCTACGGTAAATGTCATCTGACCGTTTTTAATTACAGTTGTACCAAGCTGCTTGTTTGATTCATCATATATGCTTACGTGAAGACCGTCAATTGCTTGCTTGCCTGCTTTCGGAGCTACATTCAGCTGAATTGTCATATCTGTATCAACCTCATTAACTGTTCCGTCATCTTTAAAGTTCACAACCTCAAAAGCCCATTCCGATTTCTCTGACGGAGCCAATTTTATGTCAGGAAAAACAGTTTGTTTAGTTCCGATATAAAAGGATTTGGCAGAAACATTTCCGGTAATTGGAGAAAGTGTTTTTGTATAAGTAGCAAAGGTTCCTGCTACTATTGAAGTAAGAATAGTCAGAATTAATGCGCTCATTATAATAGTTTTTTTCATTTTAACCCTCCGTATAGTGTAATTGGTTTACATAACATCCACAACACTTATTATTATAGTCAGAATTAATTGAAAGGTCAACAGGAATATACTTGAATTTATTAAATTTTCATACATATAGAATTGCTGTAGGATTTAAACGGCAGTAATTAACTCAGTCCGTTATTAATTATAAAGTTTATTACTTCTAATATTGGCTTATAATAAAAAAGCAGGATTACAGGTAT
Source organism: Ruminiclostridium sufflavum DSM 19573 (assembly GCF_003208175.1). GTDB lineage: Bacteria > Bacillota > Clostridia > Acetivibrionales > DSM-1351 > Ruminiclostridium > Ruminiclostridium sufflavum. The sequence goes on from NZ_QKMR01000014.1 coordinate 106,269, forward strand.
TAACAGCAAAAGAAGTCTGCCTACGGTACTGTTTGCAAAAAGAATCAATAATCCGAGCCAACGGCTTCTTCCGGCATATTTTCCATAAATCTGGCTTTTACGTATGGTTTCCGAATAATTTTTCCCTTCACTATCAGATGGATAATTATCAATATCAACAACAGCCGTTTCATTTTGAATTGATTTAACCCTTCCGACATTTACTTCTTCCTTTGCTTTGTAGATTACGATATCGCCCTTTATGGGTTCCACGGCGATATTTGTACTGAAAAACGCCAGATCATTATACATAATCACAGGCTGCATTGTATCTGATTTAAATATATACGGGATAATATTAAAAATTGGTACTTCCTTTTTTGCTGTGGACACAGAAATAAATAAAACTAGAGCATTAAAAATGATGAATATTATTATAACTGCTGCCAGCAATGAATTTATTACCTTTGTTATAATTCTCAATCCTGCCGCAGCGTCGAATTCCTGTGTTATCAGCTTCTTATAATTGGTTTCCGGACCTGATGCAATTGATACATTGTCGGGGAAATCATAATCGAGTTCATAGAAAGAAAAGCTGTAATATTTTGCATTTCTTTTTCCTCTTATGAAAATTATAAAAATACAAACTATGGAGATAAAAAAAAGAATAGTGACATACACGGAAAACTCCGACAAGATATTTATGCTTTTAAAACGGCTTTTGTCGCCTATAACAGCATAATAGCCGGTGATATATTTCAGAATGGCAATCAGAATTGCAGAGGATGCCATAACATAGTTTGAAATTATACCTTTTTTAAAGTACAGAGAGGAGGTCATGGTTACAATAACAATAAAAAACAAATCTATTAAGCCAAGGATGAAAAGTGGAACGAGGTATTCAAATAAAAGAGCATATTTAAGGAAAGAGGTTAGAAAAAGTATAATCACATAGCCAAGCCCATATACGAAAAATATAGTAATCAGTCTTGTATAAAGCTTCGTAAAAATCATCCTTAGCGGGCTGAAGCCAAATTTTATAGGAATATACCATTTATTATTGCGTATTTCGTCAAAGGTAAGGAAATGATAATTTGTGGCTAAGTAAAAAATATAAAAAAAGTAAAATATATCAATATAGATAGAAATAGTACTGAAGGAACTGGGACTTATATACTTCGGAGCGGCATCCGACAATACACTTTGCTCCAGGGTTCTTAGAACAAAATGATCTGCAAATGACAGCAAGGCAAGAAACAGTGAGTATCCCATACGTTTTTTGACGCTGATGGAATGTTCAAAATATGATGCCTTAAGTTCTTTTTTAAAAATACTTTTATCATATATCATACTGCTTCATCAATCCTTGAATAGAGTTTTTTATGGTTTTATTGCTTTTCAAAACAAAGCCGGGCTCTATATTGAAATCCTTTAATGTCTGAAAAATCTTTGCCGCCGCCTGTTTAGTGTCTGCATTATCATTGTTATCTATTATCTGCAAAGTCTCCTCTTCTATACGGTATTCAAACTGCGGCAGTGCATATTTGAGAGATTGTACCATATAGCTAAAGTTATCTGCTCCCAGAAGGTAAATTACTCTGTCATATTTGTCCAGAAATTTACTGAGGGAGCCCTTATAAAGTATTCTTCCTTTATCTATATAGCATACATGACTGCTGATTAATTGAGCCATTTCATAGCATTGTGTACTGATTACCAATGTTTTTTCAAGATATGGAAGCCTTGATATAAGCTTGCCGAAGGAATTTATTTCTTGCTCATTATACATGAGCCTTGGGAAATTCATAATTATGAGAGCACTGTCACTTAATATCGCCGCAGCCAGAATTATTATGGATTTTTCCTGTGAGGTAAGCAGTGTAATGGGTGTAAGGCATATATATCCCAAGTCTGAAGCTAAAAGATAATTAAGGAGATATTCCTGTCTGGAAACAGAGTCTCTGCTTGAATAACCTCCGGTGATAAACATCAGGTACTCCAGAACATTCATGTTTCCAAAAGCCATATTTGTACTGCCTATATAGAATACATGAGGGAGTATGGTTCTTTTCCTTTTTGTAGTATCAAAGCCTGCAAGCATCAAGTTTCCTTTTTCATAACTCTTTGCATTGGCCATAATATCAAGCATAAGCTTCATTTCAAATACAGAGCTTCCCATTATGCTCCAAAGCTCACCCGGATTTGCAGCAAAGCTGATATCCTTTAGAACATGTTCATTTTGAGAGGCTGCGTCCTCCTTGCTTATATAATATTCGGAGGAATAAAGATTTTTCATGTAAATGGCAGGGGCTTGCATTTTATACACCTCGTTTTAAAGTAATTTCAATACAGTTTCATTACAAATATTGCTTTAACATTATCAGGGGACAAAAGCTCAATATCCGCAGTATTGTCCGGATTATCTCCCTTTGTTCTGTATTTGATACCATTATCATTAATAACTTCAATTATTCTATGAGTTACAACAGCTCCGTTCAAAGAAAAGGTAACGATATCTCCGGCCTTAAGTGCAGCCGCATCATCAGTTTTTTTTGACAGTATAATCGATCCAATCGGAAGAGTAGGTGACATACTCCCTGACTGCACAGTATAAAGCTGATAGCCGAAAATAGAAGGGGTGGCACCTGAATATCTGGTAAGCAGTACTGATACAAGGGTACTGGTGAGTAATAGAAAAACTGCCAAAAACATAAAAAGCTTTATAAATCTGATAATTTTAAGCTTTTTATTATGCATATTACTTTTTGCTTCCTCTATCTCAATTCTCATTAAAGCTATCTCTTCCTTTGTGGTGTATTTATCGTTGTTCATGCCAGCCTCCAAGCTTTATCTGCGTATAGAAACCCTACTCCTTTTTATATAAATTTCTCAAATTAGTATAACCAAAACAACTGCAGTTTAGTTATTGAATTCTTGCATAAAAAAGGATAAAAATAAAATTTTTATGTACCCCAAAATATTTTTTGAATATGTAGACCATAAAACTTGCATATGTTAATATTATGTATTAAAATAACATTGTTGTAGCATATGATCACGATTTTGGAGGAGAGTATTCATGATATATTATGAAACTTTATCAAAGGATGAACTTAAAAATGAAATAGAAGCTTTGGAAAACCGATATAATGCATTTAAGGGGCAAAAGCTCAAATTGGATATGACGAGAGGAAAGCCCTGCTCTGACCAGCTTGATATCTGTATGGATATGCTGGATATTCCCGCAAAGGATCTTCGCAGGTCGGCTGACGGTACCGATTGCCTAAATTACGGTGTGCTTGACGGATTGCCTGAGGCAAAAGCTCTTTTTGCCGAAATGCTGGAGGTAGATGCAAACGAGATAATTATAGGAGGTAATTCAAGCTTAAATCTTATGTATGATACTGTTGCGAGAGCTATGTCTCTAGGTATAACGGGAGAAATACCCTGGTCAAAGCAGGAAAAGGTTAAGTTTATATGTCCAAGCCCCGGATATGACAGACATTTTGCCATATGCGAGTTATTCGGAATAGAAATGATTACTGTTGACATGAGGCAAGACGGTCCTGATATGGACACTGTTGAAAAGCTTGTTGCCGGGGATGAGGCAATAAAGGGTATCTGGTGTGTGCCGAAATACAGTAATCCTGACGGAATTACATATTCTGATGAGGTTGTTGACAGATTTGCGGCATTAAGACCAAAGGCAAAGGATTTCAGAATTTTCTGGGATAATGCATATTGTGTTCATCATCTTTCGGATAAGCCGGATATGCTTAAAAATATTCTGACTGCGTGTAAGAAAGCAGGAAATGAAAATATGGTTTATATGTTTGCCTCTACTTCAAAGATAAGCTTCCCGGGTGCAGGTGTTGCTGTAATGGCATCGAGCACCGGCAATATAAGCAGCATAAAAAAGAGCCTTACAATACAGACAATAGGCCATGACAAAATAAATCAGCTGAGGCATGTTAAGTACTTCAGGAACCTTGAAGGAATAACCCTTCATATGAAAAAGCATGCAGGTATTTTGAAGCCCAAATTTGATATGGTATTAGAAATATTAGAAGAAGAGTTGGGCGGCAAGGGAATTGCCTCGTGGAATAAGCCTAACGGAGGCTACTTTATCAGCCTTAATACCTTGGATAATTGTGCAAAGGAAGTTGCAAAGCTGGCTCAGGAGGCGGGAGTTGCACTCACAAAAGCAGGAGCCACTTATCCGTATGGAAAGGATCCTCTTGACAAAAATATTAGAATTGCTCCGACAATGCCTCCTGTTGAGGAATTAAAGAAGGCAATTGAAATCTTTGCCATATGTATACAATTAGTCAGCGCTAAAAAAATCATGGAAATAGCTTGAATGAATTAAAAATAACGCTTATAATTTTAGTATATGGGATGTAAATTCTCATTGTTTTCTCAAATTTATTTTATAGTAATTTTGATTATGCCGCAGCGCCGCTTATATTGCTCTTTTAAAGTGAAATATAAGCGGTGCTGCGTTTTTGCGGCTGTAAATAAAAGCAATAACTGTAAATATATTGCTTGCAGACTGATTATACGAACGTTTTTAATATTTCTGATGCAATTATTCGGATTTTATTGTATAATATTTGATGTTGTATTTATAGGGATAGCAAGGCTTATTACAGTTGTTCCATAATATTGTTTTGATGGAGGATAAATTTTAAATGAAAAACGTTTATGAAAGTCCTTTGAATTCAAGATATGCAAGCAATGAAATGCAGTATGTCTTTTCACCGGACATGAAATTTACTACTTGGAGAAAACTCTGGATAGCTTTGGCAGAAGCTGAAAAGGAGCTGGGCTTAAATATTACCGAGGCTCAAATAGAGCAATTAAAAAGTAATGCGGAAAATATCAATTATGAGGTTGCGGAAAGATACGAAAAGCAATTCAGGCATGATGTTATGTCCCATGTACATGCATATGGGGAGCTTTGCCCTGATGCAAAGGGAATAATTCACCTTGGTGCCACCTCCTGCTATGTTGGAGATAATACCGATGTAATTATTATGACTGAGGGCTTAAGGCTTATCAAAAATAAGCTGCTGGTTCTTATTAAAAAGCTTTCTTCCTTTGCCTTGGAATACAGAGCAATGCCTACATTGGGGTATACTCATTATCAGCCTGCACAGTTAGTAACGGTGGGGAAAAGAGCCTGCTTATGGATTCAGGAATTATTGATGGATTTAGAGGATTTAGAGCATACAATTGCAAATATGAAGCTATTGGGTTCAAAAGGTACCACAGGAACTCAGGCAAGCTTTCTTAATCTGTTTGACGGAGATCATGAAAAGGTTAAAAAGCTTGAGCTGCTTATTGCAGAAAAAATGGGCTTCAAAAAGGTGTTTGCCGTATCAGGCCAGACATATTCGCGAAAGCTTGACAGCAGAGTGCTTGGTGTTTTAAGCGGCATTGCACAGAGTGCATATAAGTTTGGAAATGATATGAGACTTCTTCAAAGCATGAAGGAAATGGAAGAGCCCTTTGAAGAGAAGCAGATTGGATCTTCCGCAATGGCATACAAGCGGAATCCTATGAGATGCGAGAGAATTTGCTCTCTTGCAAGATATGTTATTGTAGATGCAATAAATCCTGCCATAACAGCTTCTACCCAGTGGTTTGAAAGAACCTTGGATGATTCCGCAAACAAGAGAATTTCCATACCTGAGGCTTTTCTGGCTACAGATGCAATTTTAAATATTTATATAAATGTTGCCGGCGGTCTGGTAGTATATCCGAAGGTAATTGCAAAGCATGTTATGGATGAGCTTCCTTTCATGGCTACGGAAAATATAATGATGGAAGCGGTAAAGCACGGAGGAGACAGACAGGAGCTCCATGAGCAGATTAGAAAGCACTCTATGGATGCAGGCAGGAAAGTAAAAGTTGACGGAGAGGCAAATGATTTAATTGAAAGAATTTCAAAGGATTCAATGTTCGGAATGTCTCTTGAAGAGCTCAATTCAGTTCTTGAGCCCAAGCGTTATATAGGAAGATGTGCTGAGCAGGTTGAGGAGTTTGTTCAGGATGAAGTAAATACAGTGCTTGCAAAGGCTGAGGTAGCCGATATTGAAATTGATTTGAAGGTTTAGGCTTGGTGAGGGAAGCTTTTTAAATATTGCTTTAAATAAAAGAAAGTAAATTTATATTGATAGTCAATACAATATTTTGATATAATAAAATACAAAGATAGGATGTCAATACATCATCCTATCTTTTTTAACTAAAGGTCAATTATGGTTTTCGCTTCCGATATTGAACAAATTATGCTTTTAGCTTGCTTAAAAGCATAGCCGGAGGCTGATATTGCCTGCTTTTCAGCCAATAGTAACTGATTTTTCAAGGGAGAAATTAAAATGATTAATAAATTCAGCAGTATTCCATTATATCTGCAATTAAAGGACTTGATTCTGGACAAAATCCGGAATAATGAGTATCCTCCATATACTCAGATACCTTCCGAGCAGGATTTGTGCGAATTGTATGCTATCAGCAGACCTACTGTCAGGCAGGCTATAAGTGAATTAACAAGCAGCGGTTATCTGTATAAGGAAAAAGGAAAAGGAACCTTTGTCTCAGGAAGGAAGAATATTATTGATATAAAAAATTTCAATGGCTTTACAGATTCAATTCTGGACTGCAAGTCGCCGGCGGAAAAAAACATGATTGAAATAACAGTTGTTGAAAGCTCATCGGTTGATATATTAAATAATATTTTTAGTTATAATACAAGCATGCCTGTAGCTGTAATCACTTATTTGTCATATATAAACAATAAGCCCGGGGAAGTATATTCCTTCAACAAATCATACATACCAATTAATTTGTTTCCTGATATTGTAATGCAGCTGAGGGATGGGAAATCGTCAATAGATATTTTAAGAGGAAAATATCCTTTAATACCAGAAAAGAGTAAAAGCATTCTAGAGGTGGTTTTTGCAGATAATATTGACTCACCTATACTGAGAATACAGCCCGGGCAGCCTTTGATAAAGGTTCAGAACAGCCTGTATTCAAAAAGCGGACAAGCTGTGGAATATGTTTGCTCAAAGTATAGATCGGATAATTGCAGACTGCTGTTTGAAGGAAGCAAGCAGGGATAAAAATTTTATAATTATTAAAAATATCTTGGAGGCTATAGATTCATGAGTCCATATCATATGAGAAGTGATAAAAAATATAGAAGAAGAAGGGCGCTGGTTGTTTTTTTGTCGGCTTTATGTATTATTGCCCTGTCAATGGCAGCCTATTTAATAATAAAAATGGATAAGGGTACCGGTGATTCAACAAAAAGCACAGCAGGACTGACAGGCGAGAATTCAGGGGCTGCGGCTTCCGATACATCATATACGACGGCTCAGGCCTCGGGCAGTACAACTACAGCACCAACAACAGGCGCAGAAGCAAATATTGTGGAGACAAAAGCTCATGGGGCTCTTCCAAGAGTTGGAACAGCAGCAAAAAGCGGCAGGATGGATGAGCTGGAAAAGCTGATAAGTGACTACACTTCAAAGCTTCCCGGGAAATACGGGGTGACCTTTATTGATTTGGCGACCGGAGAAACCGTAAATATTAATGATAAGACCGAATATATAGCAGCAAGTACATCAAAGCTGCCTATAAATGTGCTTTTATATAAAAAAATTGAAGCTGGAGAAATAAATCCTGAGGACAAGCTTGTATACAAGCAGGAGGATTTGGAATACGGAACCGGCAGCATCATAGGCACACCCTTTGGCACTGAATATTCTGTAAGGGAAACCTCGAAGCTGTCCATCCAAAAGAGTGACAACTGCGGCGTGAATATGCTTATCAGACTTCTGGACATTGAAAATGTCAGAAATTATATTGATGAGGTAGGAGGACAGGTTCACTACGGGAAAACACACCGTTCTTGTCCGTATGATATGGCTCAGATTGCACAAGACTTATATAAGCTTTATCTTAACAATGAGGAGGTATACGGAGAATTATTAAGCTATATGGAAACTACCGACTGGCATGACAGAATTGATGCAAAGCTTCCGAAGGAGGTAAAGGTAGCACATAAAATAGGCAATCAGACTACTACCAGAAATGATGTTGGTATAGTTTTTGCAACACATCCGTATGTTTTGTCTGTTATGAACGATAATGTAAATATAGATGCCGCAACCAAGGCTATTGCCGAGCTGTCAAAGAAAATTTACGATTTTGAAGAGGAATATGCGAAAGAAACGAAATAATCAGACATTATTATTTATTTTGGGTATTATTAGATAATAATTAAATCGTACTAAGGAGGATACAATTTTTTAATGGATGTTTTTTTACTCAATTTTACTCAAGATATAATTCAATGGAATCCTATTTTCACATATCTTTTTATTCTTTTGACAGGTGTTCTTCAATTGGTGTTTCCTCCGTTTCCTTCCGACGTTATTATTGTTTTCGAAGGCTATTTAACAACTATGGGAATGAATTATCACTTTTTGCCCGTATATCTTGTTTCAGTTGCAGGGAGTATTGCAGGTTCCTTTATTGTATACTTGTTTGGTTACAAAAAGGGAAGTGAAGTATTAAGGTATAGGGTCGTTCTTAAATATATCAATGAGAAACATATCAAAAGGTCTGAAAAGGTTTTTCACAAGTATGGCAAATATGGATTGATACTCAGTAAGTTTATTCCGGGAACAAGTTCAATTATGGTATTGTTTTCAGGTGTTTTTAAGGTGAAAAAAAGAATTTATTTTCCGTATATCATTTTTTCAATTTTCTTGCAGCAGATTCTTTATCTTTTGCTTGGCCGGGTAATAGGTCATAATATAGATCAGGTAAAACGCTTTTTTTCTTTGTTTAATTTAATAACAATAATTGCAGTAGCGGTTATAGCAATTATTATTTTTATCATTCATAAAATAAGGAAATCAAAAAAAGTGGATACAAGCTCTTAATAAATCAGCCGGCATTTTTATATACCTGCATAATCATACAAAACAATTCATTATTGTATAAAATATTCCACAAAACTTTGAATAAAACACTATTTTATGCTATTATAATTATAATATGTAATCGGTGTTCGGTATTTTGCGTAAAAAATATACTTTTTGGAATAGAGGAATGGCTTATGAATGAAAGAAGCAAAGTTCTACTTCCGGTTAATTATCCTCCCATTACTTCTTGGCAGTGGCATGCATCTTTATTTTCAATTTTGGCAAATGAAGAATATGCATTGAACTGGATCTACAGTAATTACATTCAACTCCGGTGTTATCCCGAAAAAGATGAAATTACCAATAACAGCATTTTTATGTTTGATTTTATACCCGGGGACAGTTCTCTAAAGGAATGTCCGTATTTATTGACTGAAATAATAACCATAGAGCAAATTTTATCCTATTCAACCGATTTTTTGACCTTTCTTTTAAAAACGTTGGACCTATCCTACTATATTTTTGGAATTTGCGACGAGACAAATATGTTAAACAGAGGACGCAGAATTTTGCATCAATTGTTTATTTATGGATATGATTTGGAAGCTCAGGTTTTTTACGTCGGAGATTTCACTTTTGCACGAAACTATTCATACACTGCAGTACCGTTTGACAAAGTAATTGAAGGCTTTATAAATGTTCAGCCGGGTGAGGATTTTGTTTTTAACCATAATTATAAAGAAATGCGCGGCTTATACCTTATCAAAAAAAATACTGACGAAAAATATTACAGCTTTGATGTTAATTTTGTAAAGAGAAGCTTTAATGAATATTTGTATGGGCTTAACACAAAAGAGCATTTTTTGCAAATGAGAAATATGATTGATACAAATAGCTTCGGTGTCAATACTTATGACTCTATTATCAAGCAGCTTGATTTGATAAAGGAAAAGAAAAATACCTGGTACGACTACCGTCCGTTTCACATTATGTATGACCACAAGGTGCTGATGTGGAACAGATTAAATTATATGATGAAAAATAAATACCTTACTTATGACAGGGAATTATTGGATAATTATGAACTGGTGAAAAGTGAGATTCTGAAGGCTAGAAATACCTTTATAAAAGCCAATGTAAAAAAAGATATTGGAATGCTGGATAAAATAAAGTCATATATTATTGATACCAGAAATATGGAAATTGAAATATTGTCAAAGGTCGAGAAGCAAATATAGTTTTTATCTGATATATTACAGGAAGAATGCAAAGTAAGCAACGGTATTAAAACAGCGCTTTCCTTTAAGGGGAAAACGCTGTTTTAATATTTGAATTCAATTTTTAGAAGATTATACTATATAAATTATCATATATGTTTAAAGCTTACCAGCCGAGAATCTCTGTCATTTTTGCAGCATATCTCTTACCTAAGGTAACCTGTGAGTCATGATTGAAGTGCAGTCCCCATGAATCTGCAGGATCACCGGATAAGCCGCTTGCAGAAATTACATAGCAATTTTTAATTACTGAAGGAAGCTTGTTTACCAGTGTGTTGTGCCCTGCGCAGCTGCCGCTGTAAAGAAGCTCACCGGCAAGAACAGGAATATCGCCGAGACCCAAGTCTTTTTTGATATCAGTAATTAATGTGTTTACCTTTGAAGGCCAATCAGCCTGACCGTTATTTGAACACCCCTGATGGAACAGGATTCCGTCTATTACACCGCCCTTTGCCTGAGCAAGCTTTCCGCGCTCAATAATCCAGTTATATTTTGAACCTCCGTTCTTCATAAAGGTTTCAATCTTCTCTCCGCTTATAGCACATGGTATCAGACCAATAGTATCCTGCTCGGGAAGCTCGTTTATAATTGTCTTGGAGAACCAGTCGCCGGGTCCTATTGCATTCTGCCATGATTCGTGCAGCGGCGGAACTGCTACTGCCCATTTGTTATCATAGTAACCCAAGGATAGAATACGTGGATTCTGAACCTTGTCAGATGCCTGAGCTGCAGGCCATCCAGCCATATTTGACTGACCGAGCAGCAGGAAGCAATGGAATACAGGCTCAACAGGCTGAGTTCCGGTATCAGCCGGGAATTTATCAAGGGAACCTAATAAAAATTTCTTAATAAGTCCTAAGTCAATTGCATTAATAGCCCCGTCACCGTCTACATCTGCAGCCTTGGTATTTGAAACATTTTTTGTTCCAAGTAAATGCATTTTAACTGCCGCAAAATCCAAGGAGTCTACAGCACCGCTGGAATCAGCATCTCCGTATAATGTAGCTGTAGCTGCGGTAACATCTCCCGTCTGTGCACTAAAACTAAAAATACCCATCATTAGTGTTAGCACTACCAATAAGCATATCCCCTTCTTCATGCAAAAACCTCCTATGAAATTATTTTTGTATTTGTTAAGAATTATAAATCTTAACAAAAATTTTCTATCTAATATAAATAATTCGTAAAAACAAAAATTTATGGACTGGTTTTAGGAATTATTTAGTTTTACCAATTTATCCAATAATATGATATGATATTTATAATTTTACTTTTGTGTTTATTTTACGATATGAGGTTATAATCAGGTTTTACAGAAAGAGGGGGAATTTGCATGAATAAATTTATAAAAAGGACATTAAGCTATTTGCTGGTTACGGCACTTGCCGTTTCAGCCTGCCTTTTTTCAAGCTCCGCCGGAGGCGCAAATGCTGCTGTAAACGTGAACGGCAGCATTATTAAAGGGGATGTAAATAATGACAAGGAAATAAACTCTATTGATCTGGCACAGCTTAAAATGCATCTTTTAGGGACTATTGCTCTGACAGGGGAAGCCTTGCAGGCTGCGGATTTTAATTCTGATAATTCCGTTGATTCCATAGACTTGGCCTTGTTAAAAAAATACCTTTTAAATCCTGCCGAGCATGAAACACAAAGTCTGCCTCTTTTAGTTAATTATAAATTTGATGAAACAGGCGGAACAATTGTAAAGGATTCTTCCGGTAAGGGGTATAACGGTATTCTCACAGGAGGGGCCGTCTGGTTATCTGACGGAAAAAATAACGGATGCGTAAGTTTAAACGGGACAAACGGCTATGTTACTATTCCTAACGGTGTATTGAAGGACGTTCATAATATTACCGTTACGGCAGATGTTTACATGAACTCCGCAGCTGCAAATACTTGGGTGTTCGGATTGGGACCTGACAGCGGCAGATATATTTTCCTTAATTCAAAAAACAGCTCCGGCTGTACGTATGGAGCGATTACAAGCAACGGAACTGCAGGTTCCGGATATCTTAGCGAAAAAGGAGTCAGAAAGCTTTCTTCACTTCCTGTAGGAACATGGACAAATGTAGCTTTGGTTATTTCACAGGAGACTCATTCCGAGCGCTTATATATTAACGGTGCTCTTGTACAGTCAAATAATGATATTACCGAAGATCCGGCGGATATGTACAATGCGGCAAAAGATTTTTCAGGATATATAGGTAAATCCTTGTACAGCTCGGATGGATATTTGAATGCCAAAATAGATAATTTCAAAATATACGGCAAGGCTCTTTCAACCTCAGAAATAGCAGGTGAAGCTATTCTGGTGCAGTATGATTTTGATGAGACAGGAGGAAGGGCAGTAAAAGATAAATCAGGAAACGGCTATGATGCCATTCTTTCGGAAAAGGGTGCTTCCTTCTCCTCCGGTACTGTTTTACTGGATGGCAGGGATGGGTATGTTGCAATACCCGGAGGTGTAATGAATGGTGTACACAATGTTACTTTTACCGCAGATATTTTTTTAAACACCTCCGGCACAAATGAATGGGTATACGGCATAGGCCCTGACAGCGGCAAATATATCATGCTTAACTCAAGAAACAGCTCGGGAAAAACTTACGGGGCAATAACTGATAAGGGAACAGCCGGAAGCGGTTATTCCGGCGAGCAGGGTGCAAATGCTCAATCAGCCTTGACAGCCGGTTCATGGAACAATGTTGCCTTGGTTATCTCGGGAGACAGCAATACTGAGCAGCTATATATAAATGGCAGCCTTGTTTCTGCAATAAGCGGTGTTACTTGTGATCCCAGCAGTATGTACAACCCCGGGGAGGTATTTTCCGGATATATCGGAAAATCACTGTATGAGGGTGACCCTTATTTAGATGCACAAATTGACAATTTCAGAATATACGGTTCTGCTTTAAATATTTATGATATCCGTAAAGCAGCGAAAAGCGGGAAAACCTCTGTTGCTTCGCAGAATACCCTGCAAAATGGTACGCTGTGGCTTGATATAAACGGTGAGCCAATCGATGCCGCAGGCGGATGCATTATTCAGGCGGAAGGCACATATTATTGGTATGGAAATTCCGGAGTATATGTAAACTGTTATTCTTCGAAGGATCTTGTAAACTGGAAATTTGAAAACGCAATTTTAGGCCCGGGGTCAATGGATTACAAGGGTGCTCAGGCAGCTGACCTGAAAGTGCCTTGTGTTGTGGAAAGGCCAAAGGTTATCTATAATACCTCTACAAAGAAATATGTATTGTGGTTTCACTATGACAGTCCGAACTATTCGGCGGGTAAGGTCGGAGTGGCTGTGTGCAGCAGTCCGGCGGGAGACTTTATTTATCAAGGCAGCTTCAACCCCGGCGGGCTTGACTCAAGAGATATGACAATCTTTCAGGACAGGGACGGTTCCGCATATCTTATTTCCGCAACAGTAACAAACGGAAGGTTATCTTTGTTTAAGCTGTCCTCCGATTATCTGAGCTGTACTCATATGTACAATATTTACGGCGGTGCCACCAGCGGCGGAACCTATGCAGGAAGAGAAGCACCGGCTATTGTAAATCATAATGGAACCTACTATCTGATTACCTCGGGATGTGCAGGCTGGTATCCAAATCAGGCACAATACTCAACCTGTGCAGTATCTCTCGCAAGCTCAGGGGCAGCCTCCTGGTCAGCTATGCAGCCTGTTGGAAATTCCTCCGCATTTTATTCTCAGTCAACATGGATACTTACACTTAACGGCACAAACGGAACAAACTATATGCTTATGAGTGACAGAAACAGAATACCAAATATCGGGGATCAGAACTTTTACTTTGTCTGGTTTCCCCTTACGATGAAAAACGGAGTGCCTGCATTTGATTTTGCAGCTACAATTAAGCCGGATACATCCGCCGGTACGATAGAAAATATATATTCCGGAACAAATTTGTCCGAAGGCAGGAGCAGCTATGCTTCCGGCTCAAAAGCATCCAATCCGGCAATGCTTGCCAATGACGGCAAGTATACCACAGAGTGGGTTGCAGACGGCGTGATATATCCGTCAACCTGGACTGTTGATTTAGGGAACAGCTATTCGCTGAACGAAATTCAGCTTTCATGGTATCTGTACAATGGTTCGGAAGCTCTTGAATACTATACAATATACACAAGCATGGACGGTTCACAGTTTACACCTGTCCTTGACAATTCCGATAACACAACTTATGGCTTTAATGTGGACTGCTTAGGAGGAGTAAAAGCAAGGTTCGTACAGATAAAAATTAATAAGTCCGTACCTCAGAATAATCCGAATAACAGCTGGTATACTCCCCGGCTATATGAAGTCAGGGTATTTGGAGAGTAGACAAGTTTATATTTCGTGGCGTTCATCACTCTCTTGGCTTTTTTCCTACTATTTGTGCTGCCGGCTGTTATTTGCTGAAGGGAGGCCAGCTTGAAAGAAAGGTGTACCTCTGCGGATGTTTTACATATTTGCAGTAATTCTGCTTGCAAATAACCTTAAAATATATTAAGATGAATGCATTAATAAAAGCCATTTATAAAACCGGGTGAGCGAAGTGAATAACAATGGAGTTAACAGTATTGAAGTAAAAAAAATAAACAGGCAGATTATTTATAAGTTTCTTTATAAGCATGAGCCTATTTCTATTCAGGAAATAGCACATACGCTTAATATGAGCCTGCCTACGGTTACACAGAATATAAAAGAATTGCATGAGCGAGGCTTGGTCATAAAAACCGGCTTGTTTAAATCTACCGGCGGCAGAAAGGCGAAGGCAATTTCATATAATAGTACGGCACGTTATGCCATTGGACTTGATGTGACGAGAAATCATATTGGCGCTGTACTTATTGATTTAAGCGGAAAGGTTATTAAAAATGAAAAGCAGCAGTTTCCCTTTGTAAATTCAAAAGAATATTTTAAGGGTGTGGGTGATTTTGTTCGTGATTTTATTAAAGATTATAAAATAATGAATGAAGACATTTTAGGAATAGGAATAGCCTTGCCTGCCATAATTTCTCCCGACAGAGAAACTGTCAGTTATGCGACGGTAATTGATTTCAAAGGAGGCAATGTTAATGCCTTTACGGAATATATGTCGTATCCCTGTATTTTCAGTAATGATGCCAATGCGGCAGGCTTTGCGGAAATGTGGGGAGAGGAGACCTCAGAAAATGTAGTTTATTTGTCATTAAATAATTCGGTGGGCGGCTCAATAATAATCGGAAAAAATATATATGAGGGATATAATAACAGAAGCGGAGAGTTTGGCCATATGACAATTGTACCCAATGGCAGAACCTGCTACTGCGGCAAAAAAGGCTGTGTTGATGCATATTGCTCTGCGAAAATTTTATCTGATACCACAAACGGGAATATAGCTGAATTTTTCAGGCTTCTTTCAACAGGCAGCGAACCTCAGAGAAGTGTCTGGGATGAATATGTTTCCCATTTGGTAATTGCTTTGAATAACCTTCGTATGCTTTTCGACTGCCGCGTTATACTGGGGGGATACGCCGGAGCTTATATGGATGAATATCTTGAGCAGTTAAGAGAAAGGGTTTCTGAATACAATACTTTTGAAGAGGACGGAAGTTATCTCAGTGTATGCAAATATAAGCTGGAGACAACGGCTGTCGGTGCGGCACTGATTTTAGTCGAAGATTTTATCAAGAATGTTTGATAATGGAATCAATGTAAATTAAATTCATTTAAAATTTTTATAGAATTATTCATATTGGATAGACTATATGTTAGCTAAAAGAGTTAATATATAGTCTTTTTCATGCTGTTTTCACGCGGTTTGGCTTTGAATCGCTCCTTAGCCGATAGTAATTGACTATTGTATAATTAACACTAAAAATGTAGAAATAAATCGAAAAAATATATTGACTTTTACTAAAATACAGATATAATATATCTTATTAAAACTGTTTTATAAAAGTCTTATATAAAAATATTAAATTAAGTTAACTGCAGAGGCTTAATTTAGAATTATTTATCCAAACTTATTTCAAGAAATATTACAGGAGAAGGAAATGGACAATAATATTAAACTCAGAGTTTCAAAAATTGAAAAATCCTTTCCGGGAGTAAAAGCACTTGATAAAATCGATTTTACTGTAGAAAAAGGAACTGTTCATGTATTGTGCGGAGAAAACGGGGCAGGTAAATCCACCTTAATGAAAATTATCAATGGTATTTATCAGCCTGATAGCGGACAGATATTCATTGACGAAAAGCCGGTTAAGATAAATAATCCTATTCAGGCGAGAAGCTTGGGAATTTCAATGATATTTCAAGAAATGAATTATGTTCCTGAGATGACAGTGGAGGAAAACATTTTTCTTGGAAATCTGCCGGTAAACAAATTTGGAAGTGTAGATTGGAAGGAAGTAAGGCGGAGTGCAAACGAACTGTTAAAAGCGGAAAATCTGCCCTATTCACCCGCTACATTGCTTAAAGACTTAACAGTATCAGATATTCAGATGCTTGAGATAATTAAAGCAATATCTTATAAGTCGGATATCATAATTATGGATGAACCCACTTCGGCAATAACGCTCAAGGAAGTTGAAAAGCTGTTTGCAAAGATCAGAGAGCTGAAAGCAAGAGGAGTCAGTATAATATATATTTCTCATAAGCTGGATGAGATATTCCAGATAGCTGATGAAATAACTGTATTTCGAGATGGAACGGTTGTTGAAAGCCATCCCAGGGAAGAGCTGGATATTGAAACGGTAATTGCTTTGATGGTCGGCCGTAAGCTCACCAACACCTATCCAAAGGAAGAGGTTCAGGTGGGTGAAAATTTATTGCAGGCAGAAAATTTAAATAGCAAAGCTGCATTCAATAATGTAAGCTTTCATGTAAAAAAAGGTGAAATAATAGGCTTTGCCGGATTAATGGGAGCAGGAAGAACCGAGGTTATGAGAGCTTTGTTCGGACTGGACCCTATAGCCTCCGGCTCTGTAAAAATCAAAGAAAAAGAAGTTAACATCAGAAATGTAAGAGAAGCCATAAACAATGGACTTGTAATGCTTTCCGAAGACAGAAGGCGATATGGAATTATACCTGTAAGATCTGTCAAGGAAAATACCACTCTTTCATTTTTACAGAAGGTATTTTACAGGCTAAGCTATCATTCAAAGGTGGAGCATAATATTGTTACGGATATGTTTACAAAAATGAAAGTAAAAACTCCCACTCTTGATACATCGATACAGTCATTAAGCGGCGGTAATCAGCAAAAGGTAGTGCTGGCAAAATGGATGATACGAAATCCTGATATTTTAATTTTGGATGAACCGACGCGCGGAATTGACGTAGGAGCAAAATTTGAGATATACAAGCTTATGACTAATCTTGTTAAGGAAGGTAAGGCGGTAATAATGGTATCCTCTGAACTTCCTGAGTTAATTGGTATGTGTGACAGGATTTATGTAATGTCAAAGGGCACTATAACCGGTGAAATCGAAAGAAAAGACTTTTCTCAGGAGCTCATAATGAAATATGCTACTGGAACATTAATATCTAACGAGGTGAAATAACATGGATTTGAGAAAAAATAACTTTTTGGGCACGGCAACAAAAAAATATAGCATTTTCATGATACTATTTGTACTTTTTATAATTTGTTCGTTTGCAAACCCAAACTTTCTGACGGCAAATAATTTAACTAATATTTCAAGGCAGCTGGCAGTTACAACAATTCTGGCCTTCGGACAAACAATGCTTATTATCAGCGGAATGCTTGACCTTTCACAAGGCTCGGTGCTTGCTTTATCCGGAGTATTTGCGGTATCGGTATATAAATCAACGGGCTCTTTAATATTATCAATTTTAGCGGGAATAATAACAGGTGTTGTCTGTAATTTTATAAATGCAATTATGGTAAGCTCACTGAAAACTCCTCCGTTTATAGCTACCTTGGCAATGCTGGCAATGGCAAGAGGTGTTGCGCTGCTGTTTACAAAAGGACAGAATATACTTCAGCTGGGTGATTTTATAGTATTTGGTCAAGGGTCTTTAGGAGTAATTCCTATTCCGATTATTTTCCTGGCAGTAATAGCCGTCATCACCTGGTATATATTGAAGCACACCCGTTTCGGACGCTCTCTGTACGCAGTAGGCGGAAATGAAGAGGCATCGGTTGCTTCCGGTATAAATGTTTCAAATGTTAAATATAAAGCATTCATTATAAATGGTATATTTGTTGGAATTGCAGGAGTATTGTTTATGTCCCGTGTTAATGCAGGACTTCCCAACGGTGCGGTAGGCTTTGAAATGACTGCGTTGACGGCTGCAATTATCGGAGGTACAAGCTTCTCGGGAGGTATCGGAACTGCAATGGGAACCTTGGCAGGAGCATTTATAGTAGGCTTTTTGGATAACATAATGACTCTGACAAATGTTGATTCATATATGCAGCAAATAGTCAGAGGAGCAATAATTGCACTGGCAGTTATATATGATATCCAATCAAAGAACCGCAGAACCAAAAATGCATTGGGCAGAATTGAGGACAAGGAAAGCAAAATTAAAAAAGCCTGAATTAATAAATAGCAGTGTCGTTATTAAACAGAATGCCTGTTTATAATATAAAAAAGAAAAGGATGGTCAAATTATGAAGAAGAGACTTATTGGTGGAATTTCAATGTTAATGTCAGTTGTTTTACTTGGCGCATGCGGTACCACAGGAACAAATCCCTCCGACACGTCATCTGCTGCCAAGACTTCCGCTGCCAACGGTGAGAAGCAATACAAGGTTGCATATGTCGCCCGTGCGCAATCAGATTCTTTTGCGGCATGGCTGGCAAATGCGGTAAAGGAAGAGGCGGAAAAATATCCGAATATTAAGCTTGATGTATTTGACGGAGAAGCAAATGATGAAAAAGAGAACTCAATGATTGAAAATGCTATTACCAATAAATACGATCTCGTTATTGTACAGCCAAACAATGGTGAGGCCCAAAAACCATATGTTGAGAAGGTAGTTAAAGCAGGTATATTTGCTATCACAACAAATGCCAGAATTTCAGGCATTGAGGGTGCGTCTTCAGTGGATGCAAACCCCTATGAGCAGGCAGCTGTGAATGCACGTGCGGCTATAGAGCAAATTCCTCAGAATGCAAAGGTTGTTGTTCTTGACGGGCCTTCAGGCAATTTCCATGCTGATGAAAGACGTAAAAGCTGGAAGGCTGAGTTCTTTGATAAACGTACAGATGTTAAAATAGTAGGAGAGCAGATTGCCAACTGGAACAAGGATGAAGCCATGAGATATATGGAGGACTGGGTTCAGGCAAATGATAAAATTGATGCTGTTATTTCAATGAATGATAATATGGCGGCAGGTGCAATCGAAGTAATTAAGGATAATCCGAAATACAAGGATTTGCTTGTATACGGTGTAGACGGAACCGCAGAGGCTTGTCTTTTAATTCAGGAAGGCAAAATGACCTCCACCTGTATGCAGAGCGCCTATGACCTTGCCACAAAGCTGCTGGATACAAGCAACAAGCTTTTGACGGGAGCTGAAAAGCAGATTGATACAGATATCGGCAATCCTCTTGTTACAAAGGATAATGTTCAGGAATATATAGATATGCACAAAAAATCAGGTGCAATTAAATAATACAATTATAAATTGATTTCTGAAAAGGGTTAGCAATAAATAGCATAGCTGTGGTGTGTGTTCGGTAAAGATGCGTGGATTCATAAAGTCAATTGCTATCGGCTAGGGAACCGATAATATCGGAGGATAGTAATTGACTCACGCATCTTTACCGAAGCAGCATTTAGAAAAGTTAAGGCTTATGATTTTTTATACTATGGAATTGATTACTGCATTAGATTTTAAATCGACATATTAGCATAGAAATATGCGCATAAAAATATACAACATAAATAGTTTGCAAAAATTTTGCATTCCTAAAAGAGGAGGGTTTACAGTGAAAAACAGAGCAGCTTATATGACAGGTCTGAACAAAATTGAAATACGGGATATAGATATGCCGAAGCTCCGTGAAAAGGATGTACTGGTAAAGCTTGAATATGTGGGAATATGCGGTTCGGATGTACATTATCTGGAGAATGGCAAAATCGGAGATTTTGTTGTAGACGGAGATTTTATTCTTGGACATGAATGTGCCGGTACGATTATTGAAACAGGAAAGGATGTCCAAAATCTGAAGGTTGGGGACAAGGTAGCCTTGGAGCCGGGAATAACCTGCGGACAGTGTGAATTCTGCAAGACAGGGAGATATAATTTGTGTCCCGATGTTGAGTTTCTGGCAACTCCGCCGTATCATGGTTCATTGATGAATTACATTGCCTTTCCTGAAAATATGTGCTTTAAGCTTCCAAATAATATAACCGCAAAGGAAGGCGCGCTTGTGGAACCTTTGGCAGTAGGTATGCATGCTGCAATTCAGGGCGGCGTGAGGCTTGGGGATTCTGTCATAATACTTGGCGCCGGAACAATAGGGCTGGTAACACTTTTAGCTTGCAAGGCCTATGGTGCCACAGAAATTACTATTGTGGATGTACTGCCGAAAAGATTGGATTTTGCGAAAAAATTAGGTGCAACAACCGTTATAAATGCCGCTGAAGCTGATGTCTTTTCCGAAATAGATAAATTGACGGATAAAAAAGGAGCAGATATTGTAATTGAAACAGCAGGAGCTGCAAAAACTATTTCCCAGACCCCATATCTGGTTAAAAACGGAGGGACCATAGTACTTGTAGGCTTGGCACCGCAAGATATTATTGAATTTAACTTTGCAAAGATTATGGCAAAGGAAGCACAGATAAAGTCTGTATTCCGTTACAGAAATATTTATCCCACAGCCATAAAAGCAATTTCAAAAGGCATTATCGACATTTCAGGAATTGTTACTCATGAGTTTGATTTTGAGGATAGTGCAAAAGCCTTTGACTACGTTATAAATAATAAGCAGGAGGTTGTTAAGGCTGTTATAAAAATAGACTGAGGCATATGTGGTATTTCCGGTAAAAGCAGCAGCTTCGGTAAGTGGCGGAACTGCTGCTTTTGTTATATACGGAGCCTTGGTCAGAGTCCGGAGCCGCATTTCCCGCAGGAAGTGCAATCTGTGCATTCATTTGTATATAAAGGCATAGTGCTTATTCTGATATCCTTTATATCCTTGTAGTCAATGGTTAATTCATCAGATGTGATAAATACGGCAGAATTGCTGTTAAATATAATCTTCATGGGTAATAAGGCCTTTTTGTCAGGGTCTATACTGCTTTTTACAAAGCCGGGGGACAAATAGTGAACATTGTCTGCTTTATCTGTAATTTTTATAATATCTGTGGAAGAGGTCAGCTCCCTTAAAAGGCTGTCCTCAAATACCAAGGAATTTTTATCTGCATGAATGCCAAGAGCATTGGAAGCATAAGCATGCAATACACCTATCGGCGTATTTATTTCCGCAGGAGCCGACGGCTCCAAGGAGGATATGCTTCCTGCTTCGGAAAGGGATATCCCTATCCTTGCTTTAATTTCACCGGAGGGCGTCGGAATAAATGCAGTTTCGCCGGGGAAAAAGGATACACTTTTTACTGCTCCGTCAGGATAAAAGAATATACCGTTTATTTTTAAATTAAAGCTTTTATTCAGCAAGTTGAAAGACAATTCTTTGCATAGCCCTGCCTCGTCTTCTTCCGACCAATAACCGCTAAGTGCTCCGTTTAACGGGAAAATTCTTTTTACAGAACCATTTTCATAAAAGGTAACGAGCTCGGCTTCAATAAAGCCGACAGGAGTTGAAACAGCAGTTTGCTGCTGCAGATCAATGCTTTTAACAGAACCGCTTTTATAGAAGGTAAGACAGCTTGTGCTTTTTCGCCTTCCGGTATAGTCCTGATAACGCGGAATAAGAGTGCCTATTAAGGTATCAAGCTTGTTTTCGCTTTCTATGCATACAGAATTAATCTGTCCGTTTTCGTAGGTGGAATATGCGGACACGCCCTTCAATATTCCGTATTTGGTTTTCAAATCATCCATGGAAAGCTCCTTTCCTGGCAGATTATTTTAATTGAAATAATTATAAAAAATAGGATTGGGAAAGTCAATGATAAAAATCCACATCTTTTAAATAAATAAACTTAATAAAATTGGGTATATATATTGAGAGGCTGATATAGCCAGTAATTGACTAAAGTCTATTACTGTTCAAGCCTTTGCGACGATATTTATTTCGCTTCTTTCAGTAGAAGCATTATGAAAAAGGAGAAAAAAATGGTTTCTAATGCTGCTTTAAGATACAATTCAAAAGAAATATATCTGGCGGGAGGCTGCTTTTGGGGAATAGAAAAGTATATATCTCAAATCAGAGGTGTAGTAAGTACAGAGGTCGGCTATGCAAACGGAAGCACTGAAAACCCCTCCTATGAGGAGGTATGCTGCAAAAGTACGGGGCATGCGGAAACTGTCAGGGTTTTGTATAATCCTGATATAATAAGCCTGAAATTTTTGCTTGATCTCTATTATGATGCAATTAATCCTTTAGCCTTAAACCGGCAGGGGAATGATGTAGGAGCTCAATATCGAACAGGTATATATTATACGGCTGTCGAGGACAAGGAGATTATAGAGGAATCTATCGCACTGCTTCAGAAAAAATATGAAAAGCCTGTTGCTATTGAAGCAATACCGCTTAAAAACTACTATAGAGCAGAAGAATACCACCAAAAATACTTGGAGAAAAATCCAAAGGGATATTGCCATATAGGTAAGGATAAGTTTGATAAGGCAGCAAATGCAGCAGAAAGTTTGGATTGACAAGGGCAAAATAATTGTTTATAATTAAATTGTGTTCAATTAAATTAATAAGCGAATTTATTTGGCAAAATTTAAAACTAAGGTGGGTAAGCTATGAACTTATATGAAATAACGGTTAAGAATTCAAAAAATGAAGAGGTAGCCTTGGAAGAATACAGAGGCAAGGTTCTGCTGATTGTAAATACAGCAACAGGCTGCGGCTTTACGCCTCAATATGACGGCTTGCAGAAGCTTTATAAGGAATACAATGAGAAAGGTTTCGAAATATTGGATTTCCCCTGCAATCAGTTTGCAAGCCAAGCACCGGGAAGTGATGCTGAAATTAACAGCTTTTGCACACTGAATTATGGAACTACTTTTCCAAGATTTGCAAAAATTGATGTTAACGGTCCTTCCGAATCACCATTATATACATTTTTGAAGAAGGAAAAGGGCGGTGTTTTCGGTTCGGGTATAAAGTGGAATTTTACAAAGTTTCTTGCAGACAGGGAAGGCAATATTGTTCAAAGATACGGATCAATTGACAAACCCGAAAAAATAGAAAAAGACATTAGGAAGCTCCTGTGATAAACTATAGCTGATTGTTTATTTGTATATGGGAGAGTGTTATCAATGAATGATGAAGTGTTAAGGCTCAAAAATCAATTATGTTTTCCTTTATATGCATGCTCCAGAGAGGTTATAAAAAAGTATAAGCCGTTTTTGGACGCTGTAGGACTTACCTATACACAATATATCGCCATGCTGGTTCTCTGGGAGGTAAAAAGCATTAATGTAAAAGCATTGGGAGATCAGCTGTATCTTGATTCGGGCACATTAACACCCTTGCTGAAAAAAATGGAGCTTCAGGGGCTGGTCAAGCGAAGGAGAGATACAAAGGACGAGAGAAATGTAATTGTAACTATTACTAAGCAAGGTGAAAAGCTTAAGGAACAGGCATCAGAGATACCGTCAAAAATAAGCGAATGTGTTTCTCTTTCTCCTGATGATGCGAAAATGCTTTATCAGCTGTTGTACAAGCTGTTGGGGAAAATGTGCTAATATAAATAATTAATTTAAAGAGGTGAAAATGTATGCTGTTTATTTGTTACCCTAAATGCAAGACTTGTCAAAAGGCTCAGAAATGGCTGGACCAAAAAGGAATCTGTTATGAACTGCGGGATATAAAAAAGGACAATCCGACAGCCGAAGAATTAAGAAGCTGGTATCACAAAAGCGGTCTCCCGCTCAAGCGTTTTTGGAATACAAGCGGTATTCAGTATAAGGCACTGGGTTTAAAGGACAGGATACCTGATATGGATGAGGAAGAGCAAATATGTCTGCTTTCCACTGACGGGATGTTGGTCAAACGCCCCCTCCTTATTGATGAAAAGTTTGTTTTGACAGGCTTTAAGGAAGGCGAATGGGAAGGTACAATTCAGCTGGCATTATAATTCCCATTGGCTAAAGTCAATTACGGTTCAAGCCTTCGCGACGATATACCGTCTTTTCAGGCGAATTAAGCTTTTAAGCTAATTTTGAACACAGTTTGGGTTTGAATTTGTTTTAACTTTAGGAGGCTTCAGCCTCAAACCAAACTATCGGACGATTATATCGTTTATTTAGCCGATAGTAATTGACTTACTATGCTTAATGTGGTAAAAAGTAATATATCGCATTAAGCCTTTTTTTGGTATCTGCTAGTTTTATTGAAAAAGTATTTTGACTGGGGAGAATCATGTTAAAAAATATTAAAGCAGTTATTCAGGAAACTGTAAACAGCATCACCGATAATTGCATAAATCAGGACTTATTCCTGTTAGATGAGAATGAACATATTCCTAATAGAAAAATAATTATAGAAATAATAAGGGATTTCAGACGAATAATGTTTCCGGGTTTTTTTGGGGATGAAAACATCACACTTTCTGCACCTGATTATTTTATCGGCAATACCCTTAACAGAATATACGAAAGATTGTTATATCAGGTGAAGGTTGCTTTATCCTATAAAAATACAGAAAATATGTCAGGGGATGCTTTAAATAAAGAGTCACAGGATATTTGCACCAGTCTGATTGAAAGTCTTCCGTCAATTCAAAAAGTACTGCTGAAGGATGTAGAGGCAGCATTTAAAGGAGATCCCGCCGCAAAAAGCAAAGAGGAAATTATTTTTTCGTATCCGGGTTTATTTGCCATTTTTGTATATAGAATCTCACATGAGCTATATAAACTCAAGGTCCCCTTCATACCAAGAATTATGACAGAGTATGCACACAGCAGAACCGGAATAGATATTAACCCCGGTGCAAAGATAGGCAGGTATTTTTTTATAGACCATGGCACCGGCGTGGTTATCGGTGAAACAACCGTAATCGGAAACAATGTAAAGATTTATCAGGGCGTAACCTTAGGTGCATTATCCACAAGAAGAGGTCAGCAGCTTTCAGGCGTGAAGAGACATCCTACTCTTGAAAATAATGTGACTGTCTATTCAGGTGCTACAATTCTCGGAGGAAACACAATTATAGGCGAAGAGGCAGTAATAGGAGGAAATGCATTTATTACGGAATCTGTTCCGCCATATACAAAGGTTATAGTCAAAAGCCAGAAGCTGGTATTTAGCAGCAAATAATAGTTTATACCAAAAACAGAGCAAGTCTTACATAAGAAGCTTGGCTCCGGCTGCATATTGGAAGTAGTAACTGACTTTCCGTAATTTTTTGAAACTGTCTATTTATTGTTTAAGTTATTGAATTTTGGTAATATATATATTAGATTAACAATTGATGGAAAATTTTATTGACAAAATAATCACAAAATCGTAATATATAAATATAAAGATTCAAACAAAGCGGAGGTGCTGTGCATGAATAAAAAGGTTTTAATTATAGGAGGAGTTGCAGGAGGCGCGTCAACTGCCACAAGACTGAGACGCTTGGATGAAAGTGCGAAAATTATAATATTTGAAAAGGATGAGTATATATCTTTTGCCAATTGCGGACTGCCGTATTATATCGGAGGAGTTATACAGGAAAGGGATAAGCTTCTGCTGCAGACTCCTCAGGCTATCAAGGACAGATTTAATATAGATGTAAGGATTTTCAGCGAGGTTGTCAAGATAGACCCTGCGGCAAAAAAGGTTACGGTAAATTCAAGAGATAAGGGAAGGTATGAGGAAGCCTTTGATTACCTTGTACTGTCACCGGGTGCGGCACCTGTTAAACCGCCTATAAAAGGAATAGATTCCAAAAGAATTTTTTCGCTGAGAAATGTTCCTGATACTGATGCTATAAAAGCCCAGGTGGATAAGTACACAAAAGCCGCACAGGCAAATGCCACTGCCATAGTTATAGGAGGAGGCTTTATAGGTATAGAAACTGCCGAAAACATGATTGAGAAAGGCTTGAATGTAATTCTTGTTGAGGCTGCTCCGCACATACTTGCTCCCTTTGACTCGGAATTTGCCATGGTGGCTGAAGCGGAAATGGAGTCAATGGGAATTGAGCTGCATACAGGTGACGGTGTCAGCGAGTTTATTGATGAAGCAGATAAGCTTTCTGTTAAGCTTGCCTCAGGCAAAATAATTACAGGGGACTTTGTTATTTCTGCAATAGGAGTAAGGCCCGCAACAGATTTTATAAAGGATTCAGGCATTGAGCTGGGGCCGAAGGGACATATTGTGGTAGATGACCACATGAGAACAAATTTTGATTATATTTACGGAGCAGGAGACGCGGCCGAAATCGTTGATTTTATAACAAGGAAAAAAACTGCCATACCCCTTGCAGGGCCTGCTAACAGACAGGCAAGAATAATCGCAGACAATATCGCAGGAATTGACAGTAAATATCTCGGGTCAATGGGAACATCCATTATAAAGGTATTTGATAAAACAGCAGCCGCAACCGGTATGAATATGAGAAATGCCCGGAGAGCCGGAATAGATGCAAGGGCTGTATTCATTCATCCCAATAATCATGCATCATATTATCCGGGTGCGGCGCAGATGTCAATAAAGCTGGTTTATACCGGTGACAAAAAGGTTATCGGAGCTCAGGCTGTGGGATATGACGGAGTTGACAAGGTTATTGATGTAATTTCCACTGTAATAAAGTTCGGCGGAACGGTTGACGATCTTGCAGAGCTTGAGCTGGCATATGCGCCCCCTTACCTTTCTGCCAAAGCTCCCGCAAATATGCTGGGCTTTGTAGCACAGAACAATATTGCAGGCTTGGTGGAGAATGCAACCATTGACGAATTTAACGAGCAGTTTGATCCTGAAACCATGCTGATGCTTGATGTGAGAGAAAATATAGAATCTGAAAACGGTAACATATACGGAAGTATAAATATTCCCCTTAACAGCATCAGAAAAAGGATGAACGAAATACCAAAGGACAAACTCATTTGGATATACTGCTCAGTTGGAGTGAGAGGATATATAGCCGCAAGAATTCTTAACCAGAACGGATACAGAACAAAGAATCTTGCCGGAGGCTATAATCTTATAAAGAATGCAGCATTCAGACTTTTGAGCAATAAAAGGCTGGAAGAATTCAGACATAAGGAGACAGGTGGAAATAACAGTAAAAACGGTGCTGAAAGTAATGCCGCAGCAATGAACAGCGAACCAAGCAAGGATAAAGAGAATAATACTGAGACTATAAAGCTTGATGCCAGAGGGTTATCATGTCCCGGACCTTTAATGAGAGTCAAGGCCTTTACTGATGAAATGCAGCCGGGACAAAAGCTTGAAATACTGGCATCAGACCCCGGATTCTATGAGGATATAAAGTCCTGGTGCAAAAGAACAAATTCAGAGCTATTGGCTTTAACAAAAAAAGCAGGTGAGATAACGGCATTAATCAAAAAGGGCAGCGGCGGCACAGAAGGCACTCAAGCCACTCAAGCCATGAATCAGGAAGCGGCGGCGCCTGCAAGGGATAATAAAAATATTGTTGTGTTCAGCGGCGAGCTTGACAAGGCCTTGGCTGCATTTATTATTGCAAACGGAGCGGCGGCCATGGGCAAAAGGGTAACCATGTTTTTTACCTTCTGGGGTCTCAGCATACTGAGAAAGCCTGAAAAGGTAGCTGTTAAAAAGGGCTTTGTGGATTCTATGTTCGGAGCAATGCTTCCTAAAGGAACAGGAAAGCTGAAGCTTTCAAAGATGAACATGATGGGCATGGGAACTGCTATGATGAAAAGGGTTATGAAGGACAAAAATATCTCATCTGTCGATGAATTGGTTAAGGCGGCAATTGACAGCGGTATAGAGCTTATTGCATGTCAGATGTCTATGGATGTAATGGGAATAAAGCCGGAAGAACTTATAGACGGAGTTAAATTCGGCGGAGTAGGTTACATGCTGGGAGAAGCTGAAGATTCTAATGTGAATTTCTTCATTTAAAAGGTGTCCTGAAATATTCATTTTATATGCCTTTGAATAAAATATCGGAGGAAAAAAGCACAGATAGGTACCGGACTAAGGATTGACGGGTATCGGATTACATTCCGAAACCGTATGATTATTGCGTCCGGTACTTTTGTTGTCCGGACAGCAGTAAATTATCTAAGATATGTGTCGCTTTTTAGATGAATTGAGCTTTTAAGCAGTTTTGAACTCAGCTTATCCTGGCGGAAAATGTTTGAGAAAAAATATTTCTAATTATTTCAATTATTGTATAAATTTACGTTGAAAATCAATTATTATGATATAATTAAAATGTAAAAAACGTTTTCAGGGAGAATTTGTATGCCTACAAATCAGACCAAATATGACAAGTGGAGAAAAGTCTTAATTGTTAACTGCTTAATTATATCATGTGTTGCCATGTTATCGGAAATTGCCATTGTTTTTTATTATTATAAGGCTGGAATGGCTTTTTTGCCGCTTCCGCTATTTCTGTTCCGTTTTCTGGTATTGCCCGGCACGGTCAACTTTGCTGCTGTTATAGCAGGCAAATATATTATTTATTCTCCCAAATACAAGGAAAATACAAAAAATTATACCGCAATATTAGTTTTGTGTGTTTTATGTGCATGTATGGAGTGCGTTCATTATGTATTTCCGGCTATTATGTGCTCCTTTTGCGTACCTGTATTTTTTTCCATACTTTTTCAAAATAAAAAAATGACAAGCTTGGTACAGCGGCTCGGCTATATTTTTCTGATTTTTTCCGCCGTAATTTCAAAGGTTGAGGGAGGGAAGAAGCTTTCATATCTGATTTTTGACTGTTTAGTGGCTGCTATTATATTATTTTGCTCTTATATTGTGAGTATTATTTTAATTAAATATGAAGAACAAAGAACAGAGGATGTCAGGAGCTGTTATAAAAAGCAGATGGAATTGAATGAGCAGTTGAAGCATGACCTGCTTACAGGCTTGTACAATTACAATGCTTTCCTTGAAATACTTAAATTGAAACGAAACAGCTCCTGTTTTCCAATACAATTGGCAGTAATTGATTTAGATAATTTTAAATATATAAATGATACCTTCGGACATATACAAGGTAATGAAGTACTGGTATACATATCCTTCCTGCTGAAAAAGTACACCTCAAACATTGGATATCCTGCAAGATACGGCGGAGAGGAGTTTGTTGTGCTGTTTCCGGAGACTTCAATTGAAGATGCCTTTGATATTGTTGAAAAGATCAGAAAGGATTTCTCAGAACATCATTTTGACTTTTCTAAGGGAATAAAATTTACATTCAGCTGCGGATTGGCGGAGAATGACGGCGAAATAATAACACCGCAGAAATTCTTTGACAATGCGGACAGAGCAATGTATTTAGCTAAAAAATCCGGAAAAAATAAAACCATTATATCCCAAAAGCATTATAAGTATATAAATAATCAATAAACCAGCCTCAAATTTTATAAGGAAAGCTATGCAAAAGGCTTAGTTTTTTTAATCGCCGGTTTTACCAACGGGTCAAAAAATGATATAATTATATTTTGAAAAAATATACTAAGGAGATACTTTTGGGTAAGAGATTATTTATCACTGAAAAACCATCTGTAGCAGCGAGCTTTGCCGGAATTCTCGGACTTCAGATAGCAAAAAATGACAGAGGAAAGGGATTTGCCGAAAACAATGAAATAATTGTATCCTGGTGCTTCGGACATCTTGTAACCATGGCTTATCCCGATGCTTATGATTCAAAATACAAGGAATGGAAAATAGAGCAACTGCCTATAATTCCAAGTGAATATAAATATACGGTAATAGATGAAAGAGGTATCGGAAAGCAGTTTAATGTAATAAAAACACTTATGTGCAGAGAAGACGTGGAAATGATTTATGCCTGTACCGACAGTGGACGTGAGGGCGAATATATATTCAGGCTTGTATATGCACAAAGCGGATGCAATAAGCCTGCAAAGAGAGTCTGGATTTCTTCTCAAACAGAGGAATCAATTAAAAGGGGCATAGATGAGGCCAAGAGCATCAATGCTTATGATTTGCTTGCAAAGGCAGCCTACAGCAGGGCAAAGGAGGATTGGCTGTTCGGTATGAACCTGAGCAGGATGTATACATGCCAGTACGGCAGGATACTTTCTAATTCTTTAAAAGAGAGCAAGTCTTCCGTCATACCTATCGGAAGAGTTATGACATGTGTTCTTGGCCTTGTTGTTGACCGAGAGCTGGAAATAAGAAATTTTGTGCCCCAAAAGCACTATGGAATCAAGGCAAGCTTTAAATCACAGGATACTGGTATTGAGTATGCCGGCAGATGGCAGCCCAAAAAAAGCAAGGGCAGAAAAGCCTCTGAGGAGGAGGAGCAGGACAAGTATATCGGAAGGGAAGAAGCGGAAGAGACTATTGAAAGGCTTACGGGTAAAGAAGCAGTTATAAAAAAGGTGGAAGTGAAGGTTAAAAATGAACAGCCGCCGTTACTTTTCAATCTTGCCGAATTACAATCCGAGGCAAACAAAAAATTTAAGCTTCCGGTTGAGAAAACTCTTGAAATAGCACAAAGCTTATATGAAAAAAAGCTTATTTCCTATCCCAGAACAGACAGCCGTGTTCTTTCAACTGATGTTGTGGGAGAAATCCCCAAGGTCTTAAACGGGCTGTATAAAAATGAGGAGTTCAAGGATTATATACTCCGTATCAAGGAGCAGGGAGAGCTGAAGGTAACAAAGACAACAAAAAGATATGTTGATAACAGCAAGGTTACAGATCACTACGCCATTATACCTACATATGTAACTGCAAGACTGTCAGGCATGGATACAAATGCGGCAAAGATATACAGCCTTATAGTCAAGCGATTTCTGGCTGTTTTTTACCCTGCGGCTCAATATAATACGGTAAAGGTTGAAACCAATATAGACGGGGAGACCTTTGTTTCAAATGCAAAGACCTTGCTTAGCCTTGGCTGGAAGGAGGTGTATGAGGTTTCCGCAAAAAAGGATGAGGAGGAAATAACGGATTCTCCTATTCATAAGCTTGTCAAAAATGAGAAAAGTGAGGTATTGGGCTTTGAGCTGGAGGAAAAGGAAACAAAGCCTCCGTCAAGATATACAGACGGCTCCTTGATTATCACTATGGAAAAGGCCGGTAAGTTTATAGAAAATGAAGAGCTGAGAGAGCAGATAAAAACCTGTGGAATCGGTACTTCCGCCACGCGCGCAGGAATCATAAAAAAATTAAGGGAAATCGGTCATATCAGTATTCACAGCAAGACTCAGGTTGTTACTCCTACCTTGAAGGGTGAAGCTATTGTAAAGCTGGTCCGCCGGACAGCAAAGGAGCTTTTGAATCCGTCTTTGACAGCCAGTTGGGAAAAAGGACTTTCAATGATTGAAAACGGAGAAACAACAGAAGCCATATTTATGGAAAAGCTGCATGGCTATATTAC
Organism: Ruminiclostridium sufflavum DSM 19573; assembly: GCF_003208175.1. GTDB lineage: Bacteria > Bacillota > Clostridia > Acetivibrionales > DSM-1351 > Ruminiclostridium > Ruminiclostridium sufflavum. The sequence goes on from NZ_QKMR01000014.1 coordinate 138,143, forward strand.
AAGGTCAATTGAAAAGGTCAAAAATATAAGGGATAACAGGAATATTCTTAACCTTTGATGCTTAAGCAATTTTTGATTTTTGTAACAGCATAGTCAGATTTAAGGTCATAGTATTGTAAACCCTTAAAAAAAATGATATAGTATTCACGTAACTAAAGCACACAATCAATTATATACAAGGGAATAAGACAGTTCGCAACTATCCTGTCTATAAACAAAACTAAGTGTAATGTTTTATATGCCAATAGCAAAAAGTATTATAACCCATTTTTAATTAGAAATAACTGTTTATAGCGGAACCTGAGGGTTCTTTTTTTATTCAGCACATGCCGGTATGCTTGACTATAGTATAAAGCACCTGCCTGAACAGACGGATGAGCGACATTGTCAGCAAGGAGAGTTTTTAATGTATACAATAAGAGTTGAACATAGCTTTGACAGCGCACATTTCTTATCGGGCTACAGCGGTAAATGCTCAAATATACACGGACACCGCTGGAAGGTTGAAGTGGAGGTTTCAAGCAGACATTTGCTGTGTGATGGTCAGAGCAGGGGCATGGTTGAGGACTTTTCAATTTTGAAGGGCGATTTGAAGGAGCTTGTGGATTATTTTGATCATTCTATGATTATTGAGACGGGGACACTTAAAAAAAGCACCTTGGAGTGCTTGCTTGATGAAGGCTTTAGAATTATTGAGGTTGAATTCAGGCCGACTGCTGAAAATTTTTCATGCTTTTTCTATGACAAAATGCTCAAGAAGGGCTATCAGGTTCGCAGGGCTACAGTGTATGAAACGCCTTCAAACAGCGCCACCTATGAGGGCAGCGGTGAGTGTGTATGAAGTATAGGGTTGCGGAGAAATTTATAAGCATAAACGGAGAAGGAAATGCGGCAGGACAATTAGCTGTCTTTATCAGGTTTGCAGGCTGTAATTTAAACTGCAGCTATTGTGACACCAAATGGGCAAATAATGTAACCGGCGTTAAATATAATGAATTTTCAGAGGAAGATATTTTTTATTATATAAAAGAAACAGGAGTAGAAAATGTCACTCTTACGGGAGGAGAGCCCCTGCTGCAGGAGGGAATAATTCAATTGCTGTCACTGCTGTCTGCTGACGGCACTCTGAGAGTAGAGATTGAGACAAACGGAAGCATAGAGCTGAACAAGTTTATAAATATAAAGCCCAGAAGACCTGTATTCACGATGGATTATAAGCTTGGCTCCAGTGAAATGGAGACAGCCATGAAAACCGGCAATTTTGAATTGTTATGCAGGCAGGATACTGTTAAATTTGTGGCGGGCAGCATCGGCGACCTTGAAACAGCCAAAGAGCTTATAGCGAAATATCACCTGACACATAAATGTCAGGTACATTTCAGTCCCGTATTTGGTAAAATTGACATGCAGACTATCGTAGAATTTATAAAAAAGAATAAAATGAACGGGGTCAGATTACAGCCTCAGATACACAAAATTATCTGGCATCCTGATATGAGAGGGGTATAATATACTAATGATAAATAAAGAAAAGATTGAAGAGCATATTAAAGGTATATTACTGGCTATCGGAGAAAACCCGGATAGAGAAGGACTTGCGGATACACCTGCGCGTGTGGCTAAAATGTACGAAGAAATTTTTGAGGGAATCGGATATTCAAATAATGAAATTGCAGAAAGGTTTAATAAAACCTTTGAAGAGGACTTGACAATTCCGGATAATAACAAGGAAATTGTTATTATGAAGGATATTGAAATATTCAGCTACTGTGAACATCATTTGGCATTAATGTATAACATGAGGGTAGCTATTGCATATATTCCCTGCGGGAAAATTATAGGGCTCAGCAAGATTGCAAGAATTGCGGATATGGTGTCAAAAAGACTGCAGCTTCAGGAGAGAATTGGTTCTGACATTGCTGAAATAATGCAGAAGGTTACAGGCTCGGAAGATGTTGCGGTTATAATAGAGGGGCAGCATGCATGTATGACTGCCAGAGGAATAAAAAGCACAAAGGCTGTTACAGCAACGACAACCTTAAGAGGAAAGTTTGATACGGATGGTGATATAGCCTCAAAGCTATTTATTATGCTTGGCAGATGATATTAATTAAATGTCTAAGATAATAATTTTGTAACAGATGCTTTGCCATAAATTTTGTGCCAATACATGGTGTAGGGGTTGATATAATTGTCAATGAAGCAGAAAAGGCGGCTTAACATAGGTAAAAATGTATGGGATTGGGGAAGCCGCACCTATATAATGGGAATTTTAAATATTACACCGGATTCATTTTCGGACGGAGGCAAATTCAACAATGATGAAGCCGCATTAAAGCAGGCTTTTGTCATGGCAGGGGCAGGCGCTGATATTATTGATGTGGGAGGTGAATCAACAAGGCCCGGCAGTACCGTGGTGTCCCCTGAAGAAGAAATTGAACGTGTGATACCTATTATCAGGATATTAAGTAAAAATTTAAAGATTCCCATATCAGTTGACACATACAGGGCAAAAACGGCAGAAGCCGCCATAAAGGCAGGGGCCTGTATGATTAATGACATATGGGGCTTGAAGTATGATTCTGAAATGGCATCAGTCGCAGCCAAATATAATGTACCTGTCTGTATTATGCATAACAGGACAGGAGGTACGGAATATAACAATCTTATCGGAGATATTTTGCATGAACTGTCTGAAAGCATAGAGCTGGCACATAAAGCCGGAATAAAAGAGGAAAATATTATTATTGATCCGGGCATTGGTTTTGCAAAGACCTTTGAGCAGAATCTCGAAGTGATGAGAAAGCTGGATGCTTTAAAAGCTCTTGGATATCCTATTCTTTTAGGTGCCTCCAGAAAATCATTTATAGGTAAGGTTCTCAAGCTGGAGGCCTATGACAGGCTTGAAGGTACACTGGCAATAACTGCCGCGGGAATAATGAAAGGCTGCGATATTGTCAGAGTGCATGACGTTCTGGAAAATGTGCGGGTAAGCAAGGTAATTGACTGCTTAGAAAGGAAATGTACTGATAATGGATAAGATAATTGTTGAAGGGCTCGAGGTGTATGCATATCATGGAGTGGCGCAGGAGGAGAAAACCTTGGGGCAGATGTTTATCATATCTCTGGAGATTGGCGTTGATTTGGAGAAATCAGCAAGAAGCGGGAACCTGAAGGATACAATAAATTACTCTTCTGTTTGTAAATCCGTTACAGCCGTTTTACAATCGGGAAGCTATGATTTAATTGAAACTGCTGCCTTTAAAATAATTGAAGAGCTTTTTAGGAATTTTAAATTGGCTCAAGCTATAAGGATTCTTTTAAAAAAGCCATGGGCTCCAATGGGACAGCATCTTAAATATGCGGCAGTTGAGCTTGAACGCAAGCGGGGTGATTTTGATGAAGCATAAGCGATACACCGCATATATTGGAATTGGGTCAAATATGGGAGACCGTGAGAGTAATCTGAGAAATGCCATAGCTTTGCTGAATTATGAAGATAAAGCCATGGTCACGGCAGTTTCCTCCTTTATAAATACGGCTCCTGTAGGATATGCAGAGCAGCCGGACTTTTTGAATGCCGTCGTGGAGATTGCTACTGCCTTATCCCCTCAAAAGCTTCTTTGGTTATGCTCGGAAATAGAAAATAAGCTCAAAAGAAAGAGAACGATACGGTGGGGTCCCAGAACAATTGATTTGGATATTCTTTTATATAATGACTTGATTTTGAATGAAGATAACTTAATTATACCTCATCCAAGAATGTCCGAACGGGAATTTGTGCTGAAGCCTTTAAAGGAAATTGCTCCCGGGGCTTTTCATCCTGTTTTGAAGAAAACAATAGAGGAAATATATTGTGGCTGAGGTCACTTACGGTTTAAAGCTTTGCGACAATAAAATGTCCGTTTTTCCGAGAAAGTCATGACCACCCGTAAAACGGGTGGCTTGTGCTAGCCCTATAAGGGCTTGTTACCGGCTAGCGCCTAAAGACGCTGGCTTTCACTTTGTTCAAGCTACTATTGCCCTTGCCATCTTTGCCGCCCCTAAAGGGACAAACGTACTACTTGCTACCCCTTGAAGGGGTCTTCATACTCTTTTACACTTAGTTTATCCACCATAATATCGTGCTTCTCCTGCTCTTGGATATACTTCCTAATAGTTGCTTCGTTTAAACCTACTGTGCTTATATAATATCCTTCTGCCCAAAAATGTCTGTTCCCAAACTTATACTTTAAATTTGCATGTTTATCGAATA
>NZ_QKMR01000015.1:0-119983 GCF_003208175.1 Ruminiclostridium sufflavum DSM 19573
TGTAGACCCCCGACCTAACACCCACAGCCACCTCTGGCTTGCTTTTGCCATAACGATACATTTACATTTTACCGTTGTCGATATAGCGAGTGCATTCAGTCGACTTCACCGAGCTTTTGACCCTGCAATTACTATCTTGCAACGCCAATCGGAGTATCAGGGTAGGCGTTTCGGGGCGTTACTCCATCATTCCACCTATCGAAGTTACAGTTAGACAAATTACTTTGTCCAGCCATTTTAACACTACACGGTCTAACGCCTATAGGGCTTAATCCTATAGGATAGTGGTTGCTGACTAACAAGTCGCGCCGTAATTTTTATTGCAGATGAAAAAAGTGCGTATACACTTGCGGACACCGATACATATTTGTCCGTAAAGGATCAGCTTAAGTTGCAGGTCGTACTTGATACGGCAGAGGATTTAAACAGCAGATATACGGTTATAGAAGTGAATCCAGACAAGGTTAAAGGTGTTAATAAGGCTGCTGCGGACAGGCTAGCCGGATGGTTTACATCACAAAGAGCTCATAAATTGATTAACGAGTATGTTGGATAAAAGGGAAAAATTAAAACAATGAAAATTTTAAAATGTGATGAATTTTTTCGTGGACTCTATCATATTAATATGAGATATCTTTAACAATTTAAAAGGTGAGGTAAAACATGGCTGGTAATTCTATAAGTAATAAAACAACAGAAAAGCAATATATTAATAAAGAGCATGATGTTTTAAATATAAAGGATTCATTTAAAGCTTCCGAATACATAGACAATTATATGGGAGACATTAGTGATTTTGTGTCACAGGACTCCAAATTAAAAAATAAGTACAATAGGTATCTTGATAAGGCACGTTTTCAATGCGACAGTTTTTATAATAAATATAATAAAGCAAAGCAATTATGTTCCATATATACAAAAGTATCTATTGTAACCTCAGTCTTACTTTTAACGATGATAATGCCAAGTTCATTCAATTCGCTTCTAGGGAAAAGTGGAGATTTATTCTTTTTGGATTCGGTAATTTATAATATAATTAAAATAGCAGTTGTAATAATATTTTCTATAGTATCAAATCTAAATCTTTTTACCAGACCAGGAAATGTTAAGGATATTATGAGAAGAAAGCTGATACAGCTTAATTCACTAATGGAAAACACCAGTAATGAATTGATACTGTTATCTAGGGATGCTGATGAGGCAAAAATACTCCTGATAATTGACAATGCCTTTAAAAAACTCAATGACATTGGCTATGACGGAATAGATAATGATGTTGGATAATAAATAGTCAAGTACGGCATATCTGAAAGCCTTACCATGCCCTCTCGATGATATGTTTATATCCGCCGCGAAGGCATGGCAAGCTTTTAAGCTGATTTTGAACGCAGCAGGGTTACATGGCCTCGTGAAAGGTGCGGGAGATAACTTCCAGCTGCTGCTCGCGTGTCAGCTTGATAAAATGTACCGCATAGCCGGAAACTCTTACAGTGAGCGAATTATATTTTAACGGTTCGGCTATGGCAGCTTCAAGAGTAGCCTTATCAAGGACATTGACATTTATATGGTGGCCGTTGCTCATCATGTAGCCGTCAATTATGGCTGCCAGATTTTTTGTTTTTGTATCCTCATCCTTGCCGAGGGCAGCAGGTATAATTGAAGCTGTTAGTGAAATGCCGTCACGGCAGCTGCTATACGGTATTTTTGCCACTGAATTTAAAAGTGCCAATATACCGGACTTGTCCCTGTGATGCATGGGATTTGCTCCGGGAGCAAAAGGCTCGCCTTTTTTTCTGCCATCAGGGGTAGAGCCTGTCTTTTTACCGTATACGACATTTGAGGTAATAGTTAATACAGACAGGGTATGTGTAGCGTTACGGTATGTCGGGTGTATCTTTAAACTTTTGTAAAAGCTTTCAACAACCTCTTTTGCAATAATATCCACTCTGTCATCATTATTTCCGAACTGTGGGTATGGAAGCTCAGTCTCAAAATCAGTAATGATTCCTCTTCCGTCTCTGATTACCTTTACCCTTGAATATTTTATGGCACTGAGAGAATCGACCAGTACTGAAAGACCTGAGACACCAAAGGCCATAAGCCGGTTTACGTCAGTATCGTGCAAGGCCATCATGAGACGCTCGTATGCGTATTTGTCGTGCATGTAATGAATAACGTTCATTGTGTTTACATATAAGCCTGTGAGCCAATCCTGCATCTTTAGAAAACTGCTCATTACCTTGTCATATTCAAGGTATTTACCGGCGTAGGGCTCCGACTCGGGAGCTACCTGTATACCGGTAATTTCATCTTTCCCGCCGTTTAAGGAAATAAGAAGAAGCTTTGCAAGATTACATCTGGCACCGAAAAACTGCATGTCTTTTCCAAGCCGCATAGCAGATACACAGCATGCTATTCCGTAGTCATCACCATAAAGCGGCTGCATTAAATCATCATTTTCATACTGAATTGCACTTGTATTTATGGAAATTTTTGTGCAGAAATGCTTGAAGGCTTCCGGCAGCTTTATTGACCATAGTACAGTCAGATTTGGTTCGGGTGCGGCGCCAAGATTGTTGAGCGTCTGTAAAAATCTATAGGTAGTTTTTGTAACCATATGTCTTCCGTCAACGCTCATTCCTCCCAGTGATTCCGTCAGCCAGACAGGGTCGCCTGCAAAAAGCTCGTTATATGATTTTGTTCTCAGATGTCTGACTAATCTCAGCTTTATAACAAACTGGTCAATTAATTCCTGAGCCTCTATTTCAGTTAATTTATTATCGTGAAAATCTTTTTCCATATAAATATCAAAAAATATATTCAGCCTTCCAATAGAATTTGCGGCACCGTTAGTCTCCTTCATGGAGCCTAAAAAGGCGAGATAGGTCCATTGAACAGCTTCAAATGCATTGGAGGCAGGACGGCGCAAATTAAAGCCGTATGAGCTGCCAAGTGCTGCAAGGTCGTTCAGGGCTGATATCTGGTCGCTTACTTCTTCTCTTAATTTTATAATCTCTTCGGTCATTGCTGTCGAAATATCAGATAAGTCCTTTTTCTTTTCCTCAATGAGTATGTCAAGACCGTACAGAGCAACTCGTCTATAGTCTCCGATTATTCTGCCCCTGCCGTAGGCATCAGGCAGACCTGTAATAATACCGCATTTCCGTGCCTTGCGCATTTCCTCGGAATATGCGCTGAATACACCGTCATTGTGTGTTTTAATGTGCTTAAAGGCATTGTCGATTTCGGGAGCAGGTGAAATACCGAAATCTTCGCAGGCCTGCTTTGACATTCTGTACCCTGTATTGGGAAGAAAGGCTCTCTTTAACGGGGTATCGGTTTGAAGCCCCTTGATAACCTCGTAAGGCTCATCTATATATCCGGGCTTATGACTTGTAATACCTGATACGGTTGAAGCATCTATATCCAAAATTCCGCCCTTCAAGTGTTCTTCAACCAAAAGACTTTTACAGGTATCCCAAAGATATTTGGTTTTAATGCTTGAGCCGGCAAGAAAGCTTTCATCTCCGTCATACGGAGTATAGTTTTTTAAGATAAAGTCCTGAACATCTATTGCGTTTTGCCATTTGCCCGGTTTGAAGCCGGAAATATTCAGATTCATGTTTTGCCTCCCTAAAAGAATATTGTTTTCTTTGCCAAGGGATATTATTTTGTAACACATTAAATACAAAATAAAAGCCGCCTGAGCAATATAAGTGCCCAGGCGGCCGGCTTTTAAAAGTTATACTCCCATGTGGTAATCTCCACTTCCGCCAGTTGTATAACAGTTTTTTAAAATCATTATGCCATTAGTATAAAATAAAATAGAAATAAAGTCAATTACTATTGGTTCAATAAACTATAATGACCAACGATTGCATCGTCCCGGGATTTTATGCGCGGAGGCTTGAAGTGTAATTGACTTTGGTCAATTACGCCCTAGAAAAAGTATAAAAATGCCGGTAAAAAATGCTGCTTGACAAGCTAAAAAACTGTTATGTCAAATTGCTTTTTACCGGCTTTGTTGTATTAAATCATGTAAATAATTGGTATAATTTATTTGTGTACAGGATATGGCTTATTTTGAAACCAAAACCTTTTTTAATTTGGCAAATCTAGGCAAGCCATCTTCCTTTGGAGGAGTTGATTCACCCTGTATAAGAGGCAGAGCGTAATCAATAAAATGCTGATTCAAGCCGTTGCCTGCTTCATTAATCCATTCTCTCGGGATTTTCTTTTCGGTGTTGGCAACATCGGTAAGGTTGAGTAACTGAATTTCACACTTGTATTCTGAACCTTCGGCTCTCTTGAAACCTACCATTTTGTCAGTCATACCTTCAACGGCATATTTAACAGCCATTTGACCTGATAAATATGATTCGTTTACATCGTTTGCAGAACCGCAGTGAGCAGCGCATCTCTGAAGTAAGCTGAACTCAATTCCGCGAACCTTTGCACCGGTTTTTTCTTTAACGATTGCAGCTAAAGTAGCAGCAAGTCCGCCTAATTGAGAATGACCAAAGGAGTCCTTCTGCTGAGCAAGATCTGAACCGTATTCGGAAATATATTTGCCGTTTTTATCCTTGATGCCTTCTGAAACAGCAACGATACAGTTTCCGTTCTTCTTGTAGATAGCTGTGCAGTCTTCAAGGAACTTGTCCATATCAAAGTCGATTTCAGGCATATAAATGAGGTCTGGACCCTGTCCCTTGTATGAAGCCAAGGCTGTGGAAGCGGTAAGCCATCCTGCATTTCTTCCCATGACCTCCAGTATGGTAATCATACCTGTATTGTAAACTCTTGCATCGTGATAAACTTCCATGGTTGAAGTAGCGATGTATTTAGCGGCACTGGAATAACCGGGGCAATGATCTGTTCCGAACAGGTCATTATCTATTGTTTTTGGAACTCCCATTACTCTGCACTCATAGCCAACCTTCTGCATATACTTGCTGACCTTGTTGCAGGTGTCCATTGAATCATTTCCGCCGTTATAGAAGAAATATCTGATATTATACTTTTTGAATACTTCTACAATTCTCTTGTAATCTGTTTCATCCTCTTCTGCTGATTTCAGCTTGTAACGAACTGAACCAAGAGCAGAAGAAGGAGTAGTTTTCAATAGATCAAGCTCATAGGAATCTTCCTTGCTCATATCATAGAACTGCTCATCAAGGATACCCTTGATTCCGTGCGCTGCACCATATACAGCTGTTATTGCTTCCTGCTTTAATGCTTCCTGAAATACTCCGGCAGCACTAGAGTTAATTACTGAAGTTGGTCCACCTGACTGCCCGAAAATAGCAGCACCTTTTAAAACTGTCATTGTAATATGCCTCCTATATATATTAATTTTTTAACATATACGCTGTTTTATCAATCCTTAATTTGACGGATTGATATTATCATACGCAACCAAACTAAAATATATCATAAGAAGTTATAAAAATCAATTACGCTTTCTAATGTTTGACAAATAAATATCAAAATTTTCCTTGATTTTAAGAATAATATTGCATAAAATAGTAATAGCGATTTTGAATTACCTTATTACTGTTAAGAGCAAAAATTTTGACATGTGATAACTATTATAAAAGGTAAAATAATTTTAAAAGGAGCGCTTAAAAATGGCATTAGTTACTTCAACAGAAATGTTTAAAAAGGCTTATGAAGGCGGATACGCTATCGGAGCTTTCAATGTTAATAACATGGAGATCGTTCAAGGTATTACCGAGGCAGCAAAGGAAGTTAATGCACCTCTTATTCTTCAAGTTTCTTCAGGAGCAAGAAAGTATGCAAACCATACTTATTTGATGAAATTAGTAGAAGCTGCAATTATTGAAACAAATTTACCTATCTGTCTGCATTTGGATCACGGTGATACTTTTGAGCTTTGTAAGTCATGTATCGACGGTGGCTTTACTTCAGTTATGATAGATGGTTCACATCATTCTTTTCAGGACAATATAGAATTGACAAGAAAGGTTGTTGACTATGCTCACGAAAGAGGAGTAGTAGTTGAGGGCGAGCTGGGAAGACTTGCGGGTATTGAGGATGCAGTAAATGTGTCTGATGCTGACGCAGCATTTACAAATCCTGCTGAGGTTGAGGAGTTTGTTACAAAGACAGGTGTTGACTCATTGGCAATTGCAATCGGTACAAGCCACGGCGCGTACAAGTTTAAGCCGGGCACAAAGCCTCAGCTCAGATTTGATGTGTTGGAAGAAGTTGAAAAAAGACTTCCAAACTTCCCGATAGTTCTTCACGGTGCATCATCGGTTATTCCTGAATTTGTTGAAATGATAAACGGAAACGGCGGAAAAATGCCGGATGCTATAGGAATTCCTGAGGATATGCTCCGTCAGGCTGCTAAAATGGCAGTTTGTAAGATTAACATAGACTCAGACTTGAGACTTGCTATGACAGGATCTATCAGAAAGTACTTTAACGAGCACCCTGACCACTTTGACCCAAGACAGTATCTGTCACCTGCAAGAACAGCAATAAAGGGTCTTGTAAAGAACAAGCTTGTTAATGTTCTTGGCTGTGACGGCAAGGCTTAATATACAAGTAAAGGTTTTTTCATAAGATAGCACAGAGACGGCTTCTGAATACTAATATCGGAGGTCGTCTCTTATTTATTGCGTTGCTTTTTGCTTAGGACTTGCTTTAAGGCGGAACACGCAGGTTTTTCAAACAAGGATTGGTCTTTGAAAATTTTTTTGACTTTACTGATATATGTGATATAATTAATACAAACGTCCGAATTAATATTATAATTATAAATACATATTTATAGGAGGTTAAAAAAGTGAATGCATATCTGGATTTATTAATGTATTTTTCAATTTACTCATTTTTAGGATGGGTTATGGAAACTGTTTTTGCAAGCCTTAAAGAAAAGAAGCTTGTGAACAGGGGCTTCTTATCAGGCTTTTTCTGCCCTATATACGGCTTCGGTGCCATACTGATTATTCAATCGTCAAAATTAATCGGTGCTGCTGTTGAGGATTATTCTGCTTCTTTGATTACAAATATACTTTTATCTATTTTTTTGGTTACTTTACTGGAGTTTATTACAGGCGCTCTGCTGGAAAAAATATTTAACTGCAAATGGTGGGATTACAGCAGCAATGCGGCGAACATAAAGGGATATATCTGCATAAAGTATTCAATTTTATGGGGACTGCTGGCGTTCCTGCTGGTTCAGGTTGTACATCCTGCGGTTGTACAGGTTGTTGCTGTGATACCTTCTGTGACAAAAGGCTTTATGGCAGTACTGTTTCTTTCATACGTCATAATTGATACCGGAAAATCCGTAATAGACGCATTAAGCTTAAGAAAGGTTATTTTGAATTATTCCGGCTTATCAATTAATAAATATTATCAGAAGGTTATAAAATATAAAAGATTTTTCATTGCTTTTCCCAACCTGCTGATTTTAAATGCAGGTCTTGTAAACCATGATATAAGGAGTATCATTAATGATAGGATGGATAAAATTAAGACGGAGCTTAAAAGCAGATTCCAGCAGTTATGATGAGTATAAAAGCTGCATTGGCAGCTTGATACAGGATGACAGCATATTTTTGATGGATAATTATACACACCATAGCAATGTAACGTGCCTGGAGCATAGTATTTATGTGTCTTATCTAAGCTATCTGGCTTGCAGGCGGCTGGGGCTTGATTACTGTTCGGCAGCCAGGGGCGGCTTACTGCATGACTTTTTTTTGTATGATTGGCATATAACTAAACAGGAAAAGGGGCTGCATGGTTTTACACATCCATATACCGCCTTAAAAAATGCAAATGAGAAATTTATTCTGAATGATTTGGAAAGGGACATTATTGTCAAGCATATGTGGCCCTTGACCATATGGCTGCCTAAATACAAAGAAGCTTTGGTTGTGGCTTTTATTGATAAATATTGTGCGATTATGGAAATATTTAATATCGGGAGAAGGACAGTGCTTTTGAGATTGTTGGTAAAATAGCTTAATACAGAGTATAATGTTGATATAAACAAAGATATATTTGTTTTAATTTGTGAACGAGAAACATGGAGGTTAAAGTATGGGTACAGAAATTCAGAATATGAATGAAATGGAAAACATGAAGCAGTCCAAGAAGATTCTGACGGCAGCATTTAAATGTATATCTTCAAAGGGCTATGCAAATGTATCCTTACGAAATATCGCAGATGAAGCAGGTGTTGTATTAAGTCAGCTGAACTACTATTACAAAAATAAAGAGGGCTTGTTTATAGAAGTGGTGAAAATGCTTAAAAAGCAGTATATTAGCGAAATAGAGAATGTCTTGATGAAGGGTGAATCAGAAAAGGAAAGGATTGCTTTTTTGATAGAGTATTTTCAGAAGGTTATGAGAAAGGATTCCGAATTATTCAGGATACTTTTTGATTTAACCAGTATGTCCCTTTGGTCTGCACCGTTAAAAGAACTCTTAAACAGTCTTGTTAACAATATAACGGCTTTAATAGAAAAATATGTATTTAACAGCTTTCAAAGCAGGGAGAAAAGTAAGAGCTATTCTACCGCAACCTTGTCGAGAATTATATTCGGCGCCCTTTTTGGCACTTCGGCACAGGCCATACTTGCCAATGGAGATAAAGACGTAATAGATTCCTTATCTGCAATTGAAATGCTTCTTAACTGATACTTGCATTTTCACAAAATTAAACCAACAGCTTATAAATAAAATTTATGTATGGAAGTCAATTACTGTCGGCTAAAAGCCTGTTCCATCTGCCGATAGTAATTGACTTCCACATTTATATGCAAATATTGTGCAGGTCAGTCAAAAATAAATCATATAGAAGGTCTCCGCAAATTTCATTTACTAAAATCAGCTTCGGTTCAAAATTTTCGGTAATATCATTTTTGGGTGAATTTAATAAAAAATAATTTAGTTATAATGTTACAAAATATTATTTTTTACAGTATATTTATATGGAATTTATACAATAAATTGACTGAGTTTCCTTTTGGATTTATAATTAAAATGTATTTATTTGCAAGATAATAGATTTAATTGAAAATATATTATCTTGCAGGAGGTAATATTACATAATGAAAAGGAGATGCGCAAATGGTAAAGAACAGAAAGAGGATAGGGGCATTTATTGTCGGCTCGGCAATGATTTTGACAACAATGCTTCCTAGCGGTATCAGTTCCGCGGCTTCAGCCGGTCAGGTAAATGTAACTATTGATACCGGAGCAGAGAGAGCTTCAATCAGTCCATATATCTATGGAGGGAACTGGGAGTTCAACAATGCAAAATTAACGGCAAATAGGCTTGGCGGAAACAGAATGACGGGGTATAACTGGGAAAATAATTTTTCGAATGCGGGAAGTGATTGGCAGCATTCAAGTGATACCTTTGCTGTTTCAAATGCAAAAATACCGGAAGCTCAATGGGATGTTCCCGGTATAGTGGCAAGTGATTTCCATGAAAAAAATCAAGCTGCAGGAGAAGCTTACTCTTTGGTGACATTACAGGCAGCAGGGTATGTTTCGGCAGATGGAAACGGTACTGTGGCAGAGGAAGATGCTGCTCCGTCAGACAGGTGGAAAGAGGTTAAGTTCACAAAGGATGCCCCTTTGTCTACGACTCCGGATACAACTGATGATTATATTTATATGGATGAATATGTAAACTTTTTGGTAAATAAGTATGGAAATGCGTCCTCAGCAACAGGCGTAAAGGGGTATGCAATTGATAATGAGCCTGCCTTATGGGTTGGAACTCACCCCAGAATCCATCCTGAAAAGCCCGCATGTGCAGAAATAATTGACAAAAATATTGAGCTTGCTAAAGCCGTTAAAAAGGTTGACCCGTTTGCAGAAACCTTTGGTCTTGTAGCATACGGATTTTCAGAGTATAATACCTTTCAGGACGCACCGGACTGGGATTCACTCAAGGGTAATTATAACTGGTTTTTAGATTACTATCTTGACAGTATGAAGAAGGCTTCGGATGCAGAAGGCAAAAGACTTATCGATGTACTTGACCTGCATTGGTATCCTGAAGCAAGGGGCGGCGGTGAAAGAATAACCTTTGGCGGAGATATTTCAAATACTGAATGCAACAAGGCACGTCTTCAGGCTCCGAGAACCTTGTGGGATTCCACATACATGGAAGACAGCTGGATAGCTACATACTGCAGTGATAAGCTGCCATTATTGCCTAATATCAAAACCTCCATAGATACATATAATCCCGGAACAAAGCTTGGATTTACTGAATATTCCTTCGGCGGAGACGAACATATAACAGGCGGTATCGCTCAGGCAGATGCATTAGGCGTATTCGGCAAATACGGTGTATATTTTGCTTCGGTATGGGGCGGCGGAAGCTATACAGCTTCAGGCTTCAATATTTATACAAATTATGACGGAAATGGCTCGGCATATGGTGATACAAAGGTAAAAGCAGAGACCTCCGATGCTGAAAACAGTTCGGTATATGCTTCGGTTGATGAAAAGGATGCTTCAAAGCTGCATGTAATACTGATAAACAAAAACTATGACTCCCCAATGACCGTAAACTTTGATATAGCCGGAGACAAGAGCTATAAATCGGGCAGAGTATGGGCTTTTGACAGAGGAAGCTCAAATATTTATGAAAAGGCTCCGATAGAAAATATAAATAATAACAAATTGCTGTATACTGTACCTGCGTTGACAGTATGCCATATTGTTCTTGATACAAACGGAGGCACATATCAATACGGAGATTTTAACAAGGACGGAAATATTGACTCAATAGATATGGCAGGCTTCAAAATGGCTTTATTGACTCCCGGAACCGTTTTTGACAAAAAAATGGATTTAAATGGGGATGCTGCTGTAGATTCTATTGACTACGCAATATTGAAACAATACCTGCTGCGTATTATAACCTCTCTTGAACCCGAGCAGACAGAAAACAATGCCCCTACGGCTGCTTTTACAGTTTCGCCGAAGGAAGCATATACCGGTGATGATATAGCCTTTGACGCATCTGCATCCAGTGATCCTGACGGGAAGGTTTACATTTATTCATGGAATTTCGGTGATAAAACCGAAGGCAGCGGAAAGACTGTCACACATAAGTATAAAACTCCCGGAACATATACTGCCAAATTGACTGTTACCGATGAACTGGGGTTATCCGGAAGCGTTACGGATACAGTAACAATAACGACAGCTACCGGAGATAATTCGGATATTAACTTTGAGGACGGAACTACTCAGGGAGTGGGAACAAATGATGCTGCTGTATCTCAGGTGGCGGTCACAGCTGATAAGGCTTTTAAAGGAGCACATTCATTGGAATGGAATGTTACCTGCAACACCAAGGGGCTTGCTGATATAGTTGTAAACAGTGATGAGCCGGTTTTGACTCCGGGCAAGTCTATGACCTTCAGGGTTTGGATTCCTGAGGGTGCTCCTATAAAAACTATCCAGCCCTTTGTTATGCCGCATGATGCAACATGGGGCACTATTGAGTGGAACTCCTCATGGGCAAGCTACGAGCAGGTAAAAAAGGGTGACTGGAATGAATTCACAGTTACCTTGTCTCCTACGTCAAATACTGATTTAGTACAGCAGCAATTTGGCATTCAGATTCAAACTCTCGAAGAGGGCAATTTTACAGTGTATGTAGATTCTATTGATTGGTAGCTTATAAAAGCTGATTATTATCTTTAAAACCAAGCTATCGGCTGATATTATCAATTGATACCATCAGCCGATAGCAAATTGCTTAAAAGAAAATTCTGCTCAAACCTTCGCATGATAAATACCGGCATGAAGGACTTTGAGCTTGAAATATGCGGGATATCTCAGGGAGACTTGAAGCTCAGACCGAGGATATCCTTATAAAATGCCTGAGCTGCCTTTATGGGACTCGGCACCTTGATTCCTGAAGCTACAAGTGCTCCAAGAACAAATACAGAAACAAGTAGAACAGAATAGACCGTAAGGCTGTACCATTGCTTGTTTTTTACCATATAAGGCACCTCCAGTGCAGCGATACATATAAAAGCAATACACACCAGCAGCAGATTCATGATTGCACCTCCTTAGCTCTGCCGTTTCCGCGCAAGAAGGCCACCAAAAGTGAGACAACAGGAAGCAGGAATTCAAAGGTCAGTGCGAAGAAGGGAGCTGTTGTTGCACCCCAGTTTACGTTTTCCATTACGGATTCGAAGACAAAAAGTGAATAGAAATATATTAATGCCGCACAAATAAAAAGGAGGGGAGGATGGCTTTTCTGACTCTTGAAATATCCTGCTTTGCAGGACTGTCCTTCGGAATCAGCACTGTGGCGGGGATTTCTGCTGAGAATTTCTGTAAGTCCAAGAGCGAATGCATATAGCAGAATACTTACTTTAAATAAGAATAAAATTACCAGTACGACTGCATATACACTTTCCATTCTGGTGAGGATACCTGAAATACTCACATAACGTACCGATTCAAAAGACGGCAGTGATACGATTTCGGCAAGAGGTCCCAATGTCACGATATCTCTTAATATTACAATTCCTATAGTTACAGCCGAAAATAACAGACCAAGCACCATAGGCTTAACGATTTTTGTATCTTTTTCCAGTAACGGCATGAGCATTGTGAAGGCTAAAATTTCTCCCATCGGAACGGTTACAACTGAAACCGTGCCTTGAACATACCTCATCGGCTCAAGCTGGAAAAGCGGTTTTAAAAACCAGGGCTGAATATCTCTCAGTACAAGTATGAAATTAATAACTATTGCTCCTATTGATAGAATAGCTAAAATTGCGGACAGATGCATGAGATTCTCTATTCCCTTGCAGAGCGTATATACGCATCCAATCATGAATATAAGAATAATAACTGTAATTGGAGTCTCGGGCATCATATAGTCGGCAACAAAATTGCCGAGATCACGGGCATTGAGTGCTGCCAGTGATGCAAAAAAGAATAGATATAACACGGATATTATCTTTCCCAGAACCGGACCGAATATAATATCATCGATTTCAATCAGATTTTTTCCGGGATGCTTTTTAAGCAGTGCCGCATAAATAAATACAAGAGGAAGCGAAAATAAAAAGCCTGTGACGGCCATTGCCCAGGAATCCTGCCGGGTTATGCCGACTATATATCCTGAGCGCAGCACTGTTGCCTGTATAAAGCAAATTATTCCTATCATTAAGTCCTTTGTGGATATGCTTCCTTGTTCCAGCTTCATTGTTCACCTCCTGGTACAATTGGCTTTATCAAACCGCCTGTTGAACGCAGTTCTACATTTATATGTGTTTCAAGCTCAATTGAAGGAAAGAGGGTATCCCAATTGTCCTTCATTTTGTCCCACTCCTTGGGGTAATCGCGGCGGATTGCCTCACCGAACCCGAAAACATCGGCGGAAAGAGTTCTTGCCTGCATAAGGGAGTATTCAATGTCAGAGTTTATTGATTCCCTCATTTTTGCTTTTAACATTTCAACGTTTTTAATTTTTGACATGTCTTCGGTAGTCTCATTGCTTTGTATTGCACCGTCCTCGTATATTGTAAGCTCCATGTGTATTGTGCCGTCCTTTGCTTTAACAGGCTTTAATTTGCTGGTGGAATGGAGAAGCTCCAAAACTACCTGTCCCCACTGGGTGTCAACGGTTATATAGCCGCTGCCGGCTTTGTTTGTCACCCACAAAAGGCCTCTTGTTTCTGTTTTGCCAAAGGTTCCGATCATCATTCCATGCTTAAACACTGCGGTATCTTTAAGTATTACATGTTTTTTCCCGTCGGCTTCCTGCAGTTCTATCATCGGAGCCACAGCTGCCGTAGCTTTACTCAGGGTTGCGATGACAAAATCCCTCAGGGTCACAACCACAGTTTCAGAATTGGATTTCTGATTGTCCATCATACCGGCAATATGAAGTGCCGGCATTTTTTCAAGCTCCACATCTTCTGCCAATATTTCAGCTGCTTTGCCTTTTGAGATGAGAATATTAACATTCATACGTGCTTCGTAATCGCGTGTAAAGGCGTCCAGTCCCTCTGACAGGTCAAGCTTTGCAAGTTCACTGCTTAAAATAAGCACCTCATTATGAGTGAAATACAGCTTCCGGTTTTGCATATGAGTGATACCTCTGACAGCTGCCAATACGCTATTTTCAGTATAGCTTATGTTTACATAGGCTTTTCCCCCGTTTGTACTGCTCTTTGAGGAAGAACCTGAGTTTATCTCAGAAGTTTTAACTATCTGGGCTGTCAGCTTCAGGGTATCCGGCAGGTCGCCAACATCAAGTCCTGTACCCAGTACAATAGCCAGTTTATCAAGCTCACGCTGGCTCCAGCAGGAGCACAGACATAAAATATTCAGCATGCAAAGTAAAAATGCGGCGGAACGAAATGCTTTTTTATGAAAATTGCCCGAAAAGTATTTTAATAAGGGCAGAGCCTTTTTGTATTTTATGTTTAAATATTTTTTCATTATTTTCTGCTCCGGTTATATTTACTTGCATTAGAGGGCTGTGGAGGCTGTGCGCTTTCCCGTTTCAAATCCTGCGGCTTTGTTGCCTGCGGGCGGGTATTCATGGCCCGCAGCGGAACACGTACAGCGGTATCCTTCAAATCATATCTCTGGAACGGAGCTAACGGTGCCATATAATATGCTCCGAAGGACCTGAGAGAAGTGAGATGCATAAGTATCATAAATGCACCTACTGTTATACCGAAGCTTCCCATGGTAGATGCCATAATCAGAAGAAACCATCCAAGCAGGGACACGCCATCTGCCGCAAAAGGTATTGCGAAGCTTGACACAGCGGTGATTGCCACGACAATTACAACGGGTGCGCCGACTATTCCGGCGTTTACTGCTGCCTCTCCCATTACAAGGGCTCCAACAATGCTTATGGTTTGTCCGACCGGCCTCGGCATACGGATACCGGCTTCACGCAGTATTTCAAAGATAATCATCATCAGGCTCATTTCAACAGCGGCGGGAAACGGTACGCCTTCACTGGAGGCCGCCATGGTAAAAAGCAGTGTCGTGGGGATTAATTCCTGATGATAGGTGGTTAATGCTATATACAGGGCAGGAGCAAATAAGCTGATAAAAAAGGCTGTCAGTCTCAGTAAACGCATTGCGGTTGCAAAGTGGCTGCGGATGATGTAATCCTCCGCATTTTGAAAGTTTTCTATAAACAGCATGGGTACTGTCATTACAAATGGTGCGCCGTCCACAGCAATGGCTACACGGCCCTCCAAAAGCTTTCCCGCCACTGCGTCAGGCTTTTCGCTGCTCCAGATAGTAGAAAAAACCGTAAACGAGGAGTCTTCGATATACTGTTCTACATAGCCTGTAGCAAGTATTGAGTCAGTATCAATATTTTTAAGCCGTTGCTCCACCTCCCGTACAAGCTCGGGATCAGCTATTCCCTCGATATAAAGAATACTTATCTGAGTGTGTGTGCGCTTTCCGATTACGGTGTCAGTGATTTTTAGCGCAGGGTCTTTTATCTTCCGTCTGATCATGGTTGTATTTGTTCTCAGGCTTTCTGTAAAGCCTTCTCTGGGACCGCGTAGGGCGGTTTCACTTGTGGGCTCGGTAACGGCCCTTTTATCCCAGCCTTTTGCTCCGATGTCAAGGGCCTTGCAGGAGCCGTCAGCCATAAAAACAGCATTCCCTGACAGGCAGGCTTCTATTACTTCATTATATGTGTAAACTGTTTTTACATCTCCAACAGTAAGGAATTTGTCACGGATATCCTCTATATTAACGGCGCCGGAAATTTTTCCTGCCTGAATAATACTTTTGTCGTGCATTAGCGGTTTTATGATATTATCGTTTATTATAGGCATATTGACCATTCCATCCAGAAAAATCAGTACCGCATTAACCTCCCTGCCTTTTTTTTCTGAAAAAGAAAATTCACGTATTATAAGATCAGAGCTTCCTTCAAATCTTGCTTTTATTGAGTCGATATTTTTTTTTAGCTTTCCTGAAAGAATCTGAGGGCTTTCTTCTCCGAAACACATTTCATAATCCCTCTTAATTTTCCTTGCATGCTGCTCTTTGAACAGCCGTATTAGCTTTATAATAAAATGCATATAAGTTAACCTCTTGTCTATTGATATAGTACGGTCTGATTTGCTGAATAAACTATGCTTTAGTTTGGCTCATTTTTGGGAGATTTATACTGTGCTTGAAGAAAGCAGTATTTATTTTTTTGTAACAACGGAACATATCTGGTTATGGTATTTGTTTTTACTTTATGATAAAATTGCTAGGTAGACTGAGAAATTTCAGAGACTGTTTGTTTTCAGGAGAGTGAACCGGTGTGGATGCAAAAAAGATACTAAAATTGGCAGCATTGAATATTGCGATAGCTTTAATAAATATTGCACTTTTTTCTCCTGGATTTTTTAATTTGCGGATAGGCGGAACAAATCCGCTGCACAGTGCAATAGGCGGTACGGTAATATTCATGAGCTTTGTAATATTTATTTACGGCAATTGCAAATTGATTTTACATAAAAGCAGCAGCCTTCAAATAAAGCAAATAATGAGCCCGGAGGATTGTATACTTGCTCTCAGACAGGCAGACGGCAAAAAATTATTTTCCGGTGATATTTCTGTTATGCTGGAGCAGGCTGAGAGCTTCTGGAAAAAGGAGAATAAAATACGGGATGTCCTTCTGCAGAAGTTTAATGTCATTGACACTGTTTTTGAAAGATTTAGCGGAACTATCAATGATGTTGAGTACATTTTTTATACAAACATCAAAAGTATATTAAATAAGATATATGCTTTTGACGAAGAGGACTATGAGAGAATAGGCAGCGCTGCAAACAGGCAGAAATTTTCCTCGAAATATATTTCTTCAAAATTGAGCATATACAATGAATATATTACCTACATAAAAAAAGCCATGTCCGATAATGAGGAGATATTGCTCAAGCTGGATGCTCTTTTGCTTGAGATTTCAAATATTGATTGTCTGGAAATAGGTGAAATTGAAAATATGAATGAGATAAAGGAAATAGATGAGCTGATAAAAAGGTCCAAGTACTATATATAAAACAGGCTTTTTCAGCTGATTGTGATTGGTTGTCCATTATCCGACTGGATATAATTATGATAAGTGCATAAAAACGGAGCTTTGCCGTCAATTAATTATTTATAAGGAGAGAAATTTTTTATGGGAAACAGTAAAAAGACTTTAAAGATATTAGGAGCTTTAGCCGGAATATCTGTGATAGTGTTTTGCCTTATATATGGAGGAATTACGCTGACGAAAAATATGGGAAAGAGCGCAAAGGTGGTATCGGCTGAAAATGCGGCAGAAACCTTAAATGAGCTTTATCAGGATATAACAGTTAATACAGTTGCAGCAAGAAAAGCGCAGATAAGTCTTGAACCGGCAGATGTCAAGGATTCACTGCCTGATATTTCAAAGTTTCCTCCTCAGGTAGACAATACAACAGGCAAGTACATAGAAATTTTTTCTTCAACAGAAAAAGCGGGGGATGAAAAAGACGGCTGGCTGGTTGATGTTGCAAAGGAATTTAATGCTGCCGGCATTCAGATAAATGGGGAAAAGGTTTCGGTAAGGTTAAGGGGAATTGCATCCGGTCAGGGTATGGATTATATTGTTTCGGGAAAATATCTTCCTGATGCCTTTACTCCGTCAAATGAGCTTTGGGGAGAGATGATGAAGTCAAAGGGCACAAATGTATCTCTGGTTGAAAAAAGACTTGCTGGAAATGTGCCGGGGATACTTTTATCCAGAAGCAAAAATGATGAGCTTATTAAAAAATACGGGGCCATAAATTTAAAGACCATTACTGACGCAGTTGCAGCAAATGAAATTGCCATGGGATATACTAACCCTTTTGCAAGCTCCACAGGCTTAAATTTTCTGATTTCAACCTTGAGTACCTTTGACAGTAAGGATTTATTGAGCGGGAAAGCCATTCAGGGCTTTGAAAAATTCCAGACGAACATTCCCTTTGTCGCATATACTACATTGCAAATGAGAGAATCGGCAAAGTCAGGAGTACTTGACGGATTTATACTTGAATATCAGACCTTTGTAAACACACCCGGCTTGAGCTCCGAGTACATATTTACTCCATTCGGGCTGAGGCATGACAGTCCTATGTATTCTATCGGCAAGCTGTCTGACGAGAAAAAGGAAATTCTCAATAGGTTTATTGAGTTTTGCAAGTCTGAGAAAGCACAAAAGCTTGCAGATGATTATGGCTTTAATAAGCTGGATGATTATATTCCTGAAATGACTGCAGTGGCAGGAGAGGTTGTTTCACAGGCACAGAGCCTGTGGAAGGAAAAGAAGGATGCCAATAACGATATAACGGCTGTTTTTGTTGCAGATGTGTCAGGCAGCATGAACGGAGTTCCATTGAACAACTTAAAAAAATCTCTGCTGAATGGGTCCCAGTACATACTAAAGGATACATCAATAGGGCTTGTTTCTTTTTCCACGGATGTAAACATCAATCTTCCGATAGCCAAATTTGATATAAACCAGCGGTCTTTATTTACCGGTGCGGTGACAGATTTAACGGCAAACGGAAGTACAGCCATGTTTGATGCTATTGTTGTGGCAACGAAAATGCTTGTCGAGGAAAAGGCAAAGACTCCGAATGCCAAGCTGATGCTGTTCGTTTTAAGTGACGGTGAGACCAATTACGGACACTCACTGGACGATGTTGGAGATATGCTCAAAGCCTTTAAAATCCCTATTTATACTATAGGCTACAATGCAGATATAAAAGCCTTGGAAACACTTTCACAGATAAATGAAGCAGCAAGTATAAATGCAGACTCAGAGGATGTTGTTTACAAGCTGGGAAGCCTGTTTAACGCACAGATGTGATTCTATAAAAATCAAAATAAATAAGTGCATTAGCCAAAAGCCATGTATAAGCGGAAGCAGATTCCCTTGTATACATGGCTTTTATAAATTTTAAAAGCTATGCAATTTATTATGCAATATTAAAAAAATATTAAATTATACTGACATATATTGTTATGATTGGTCGAATGCATTATAGTATAAGTTATACAATGCCATAAAATGAGCTTTTTTGGAGTGTTAGCCTGAAAGAAGCTGTTATCATGCAGTAATAATCCTTTATATCAGCGGAATGGAGATACATATGAATAAGAAAATAGGTACAATAGGTATTTTGATTTTAATCTTGATGCTTTTCCCTATAATGGGATATAAAATATTCAATGACAGGCAGTATGAGGGTAATACTACAAATGCTCAGGATACGCCGGCAGTAGAGGATTTAAGAGGTGTGTGGATTGCTTCCGTAAATAACATTAATTTTCCGTCTAAACCGGGGCTTACTGCTGAAGAACAAATGAAGGAACTGGATAAGATTATAGAGAACACAAAGTATATGGGGCTTAATGCCATATTTTTTCAGGTCAGACCGACAGGGGACGCCTTATACAAATCATCGATTTTCCCATGGTCTGCATATTTGACCGGGGAGCAGGGCAAAGCAAATGACAGGAATTTTGATCCTCTGGAATATATTATTGAGCAGGGACATAAAAACGGCATACAGATTCATGCATGGATAAATCCTTTGAGACTTTCCATGGGAACAACGAAAAAACCGGATAAGGATGTAAAAGTATTGTCAGAAAATCATCCCGCAAGGAAAATATCTAATGCGGTGGTTTCTGCGAATACGGGACAGCTTTATCTTGACCCCGGATGCCCTGAAGCAGTTAAGCTTATAACGGAGGGCGTTGCTGAAATAGTCAGAAATTATGACATAGACGGTATTCATTTTGATGATTATTTTTATCCTTCAAAGACAGAGGCTGCGAATAAACAGGATTTTAACGATGACGAGACATATAAAAAGTACAAGGGCGGTTTCAAAAACAAGGATGACTGGCGTAGAAATAACATAGACACACTTATAAGGAGTACATATGATACAGTCAAAGGAATAAAACCGGAGGTTCAGTTCGGGGTAAGCCCTTTTGCAATATGGTCGAACAAGGACAGAAACAAAGACGGATCGGATACACAGGGCGGAATTTCTACATATTATGATTATTTTGCAGATTCAAGAAAGTGGGTAAAGGAAGAATATCTTGACTATATAGCACCTCAGATATACTGGAATATAGGGTTTAAGATTGCAGACTACTCTGTACTGCTGGATTGGTGGAAAAATGTATGTGCAGGTACAAATGTAAAGCTGTATGTGGGACATGCCGCATATAAAATAAATGATACATCACAGGCAAACGAATGGCTTGACCCTCTTCAGATACCGAAGCAGATTGCCTTGAACAGGGAAAGTAAGGCTGTCAGCGGAAGCATTTATTACGGATATGCAAAACTGGAAAGCAATGCCTTGGGAATTAAGGAAAAGCTGCATGGTATTTACTCGGCGGGAAGAGATCCCGGCAGCAGTGTTCCTGAGGACAGACAGCTTATAATTTCTTCGCCTGCAAACGGCTATGAAACCTCCTCCTCCAAGATAAGCCTTCTTGGAAGCTGTGATCCTGACCAGCCTGTATATTTGGAGGATACCTTGGTGGAAACTTCAGATAACGGTTACTTTACAGTATATGCAGATTTAAAGGACGGTGAGAACAGCTTTGTTTTTAAGCATAAAGGAAATCAGACAATAATAAAAATTAAAAAGAAGGCTGCGGCTGTTTCAACTGCTTATACAATGAATAAGCCGGAATTTAAGCCCGGTTCCTTTTTGCCCGTGCAATCCATGACCATGAGAACCGGCAGAAAGGTAACCTTTTCATGTCAGGCACCAAAGGGGGCGAAGGTATGGGTTGAAATCGGAAAATATAAGGTGGATTTAACCGGTACTGAAGGCTCAAGCAGCAGCGAAGGTACACTGACACCTGTTAAATATACCGGAACCTTCACTTTTCCGGCAGTCAGCGGAAATCAAAGGGTTATGAGCCTTGGAAACCCTGTGTTTGTTCTTGACTACAACGGTAAAAAGGTCACGTCAAAGCAGAGCAATACAATAAGTGTCCAGTCATCAAAATATAATAAATATGCGGTGGTAAGCACGTCAGAAGCTGAAGCGCCTGCCCGTTCGGGTCCGTCAACCTCGTATTCAAGGGTTACTCCTTTAATAAATGGAGCCTCAGATTATGTCGAAGGACAGCAAAATAATTTCTATCTGCTGAAAAGCGGTATGTGGGTATCTGCAAGTGATGTAAAAATTGTAAATGATAAGGCAATAAAAACAAATAATATATCTTCAATAAAAGTGACTGCCAACGCCGGCTATACAGATTTAACATTTAAAATGCCTGTAAATGCTGTGTTTGATGTGTCGGCGGCATCGGATAGGGTTACGTTAACGCTATATAATACAAAGGGTATCAAAATCGGTTCACCCGCTCCCGGCAGCTCAATATATTCGTCTGCTGTCTGCAGGAATGCTTCGGGAAATGCTGAGTATACATTTAAGCTGAAAAAACCTGACAGCTTCTATGGATATTATGTGCAGTATAAAAACGGCTCGCTGGTATTTTCGCTGAAAAACGGTCCGAAGATTGCGAAAACCGGAACAAAGCCGCTTTCAGGCTTGAAGGTTCTTCTTGACGCAGGACACGGAGGAAAGGAAACAGGTGCAATTGGTCCGGCAGGCAAGAATGGACTGTATGAAAAGGATATAAACCTGTCAATTGCATTAAATACAAGAAAATATTTAAAGGCTCTGGGAGCCGAGGTTATTATGACCAGAACGAGTGATACTACGGTCAGCCTTTCAGAAAGAGCTGATATGATTAGAAATAAAAAGCCTGATATTGCAGTCTCTATACATAACAATTCAATGGATGTGACTGCGGACTATACTAAACATACAGGCTTGCTGACTTTATATTCGAGAGACAGCTCAAAAGCGGCTGCAGGCTTTATCCAAAAAGCACTGACAGCAGATTTGCAGAGAAAGGACGGAGGCTATAGATGGCAAAGCCTTTCGGTATGCATACCTGTTCAAGCTCCGGCAATTCTTATAGAATGCGGTTTTATGTCAAATCCGGCAGAATATGAATGGCTTGTGAATTATGAGAATCAGGTTAAAATTGCAGATTCCATCGGTAAGGCTGTTGAAAGCTGGGCATATAACAACGCAAGGTAAGGATTATTTTTAAAGTCTATGTAAAAAAGGCTGAATAACCAATATAAACCACGTCAATAATTTCATTGAGGTGGTTTTTTATTTTGCTTTTAAGTTTTTATAGAAGGAGGCTTTATACATGTCAGCACATTTGTTGAAGCATATGGCAGAGGCATGGAGGTATTTATGATAAAAGTTGGCATACCAAGAGGTCTTTATTATTATAAGTATTCTGTACTTTGGGAAACCTTTTTCAGGGAATTGGGAGCAGAGGTGGTTTTATCTGATAAAACCAACAAGAATATATTGACAAGCGGTGCGAATGCATGTGTATCAGAAGCATGTCTTCCAATTAAAATATACTTCGGACATGTTATGAATCTTGCAGGCAAGGTGGATTATATATTTATGCCAAGGTTTACCAGCATTTCGAAAAATCAATATATTTGTCCTGAAATATGCGGAGTGCCTGATATGATTAAAAATTCCGTAAAAATATTACCTAAAATTATTGATACTGAAATTAACCTGAGAAAAACAAATAAGAATTCCTTGCTGGCAGCACTTCGTGTAGGCGGGTTTATAACCAATGACAGGGAAAAAATTAAAAATGCATATAAAGCTGCGGTAAAAGCGTATCAGGAGGAAAGACAGATATTGAAATCAGGTGTTCTGACAGATGAATTCAAGCAGGACAGTTTCTCTCTCAGGCTGATACAGAAACGAAGCACACAATTAACAGTAGCAGTTATCGGACACAGCTACACAGTATACGACAGCTATATAAATATGGAGCTTATAAAAAAACTAAAGGCTTACGGTGTCGGAGTAGTAACGCTGGATATGCTTGATTACCTTGAGTCAAAGAAAAAATGCAAGGAATTGAATAAGATGCTGTTTTGGGATTATGGTACAAGGGCGTACGGAGGAGTAAAGCAATTGATTGAAAGCGGTCAAATTGATGGCATATTGGCGCTTACGTCGTTTGGATGCGGTGTGGACAGCTTCGTTGATGAACTGGCAGAAAAAAAAGTGAGGAGTGAAAGTGATATCCCATTTATGAAGATAGTGCTGGATGAGCATTCTGCTGAGGCGGGATTTTGCACAAGGCTTGAGGCTTTTATTGATATGATTGTAAGGAGGAAGGCATATGATTTTTACATTTCCACATCTGGGTAATACTTATATAGTTGCTAAAGCTTTTCTGGATGATTTTGATGCACAATATGTCATTCCGCCCTTTAATACAAATAAAACCATGGAAATCGGCTCCAAATACTGCTCGGAAGCCAATTGCCTGCCGTTTAAGCTGTTTGTGGGCAATATGCTTCAGGCAAAGGAGCTTGGTGCGGACACCATGCTTATCACAGGCGGATGCGGGCCGTGCAAGCTGGGATATTTTTGTGAAATGCTGAAAAAAACAGCTGATGATATTGGAATTGATATGGAAATAATAACATTGGAGGTTCCTGAGCAGGGACTCGGAGAGCTGGTGTCAAGGATAAAAAAAATAAGCGGAAAAGCCAATCCTGTTGATATTGCAAGAGCAGCTAATTCGGCTAAAAATGTTGCGGTTAAAGTTGATAAGCTGGAGAGGACGGCAAGAGTTAAAAGGTCCAGAGAACAGGAGGCAGGAAGTGTTGATAAAATTTGCAGGGCTTTTAAAAGTGATGTTATAAAGGTTAAGGGCTCAAAAAGGATAATTCAGCTTGTAAATGAAACCGAGAAAAGTTTAAATGAGGTCTCGCTGAATAATGCTGCAAATCCTTTAAAAATAGCAATAGTGGGGGAGATATATACTACTGTGGAGCCTTATGCAAATTTTGAAATAGAAAGAATTCTTGGGAACATGGGTATTGAGGTTGAAAGAAGGGTAACAGTAAGCGACTGGATTATAAATGATATGATACGAAAGGGGCTGCATCTTCCCAGGGATTCAAGATATGTAAAGGCATCAAAAGCATATCTGGGCAGAATGGTGGGAGGACATAGCCAGCATACTATAGGAAACAGTGTTATTCATGCAAAGGAAGGCTATGATGGTATAATTCATCTCTATCCGCTTGGCTGCATGCCGGAAATAGTATCGCAGGCAATACTGCCGGCTATAGAGGAAGATTATCAGGTGCCTGTTATGACTGTTATAAGAGATGAAATGACAGGCGAAGCAGGGTTTGTAACAAGATTGGAAGCATTTGCTGATTTACTTAAAAAGAGAAGGGAAGAGCATATAAATGGACAAAGTAAACTGCTATATGGGCATTGATGTGGGATCGGTAAGTACAAATATAACGCTTATTGATGAGCGGGATAATGTATTGGATAAGCTGTATTTGCGTACGGAAGGCCAGCCTATTGAATCAATACGTGCAGGGCTTAATGATATTAACAATAGAATCGGAACAAGCATTTCCATATGCGGAGTCGGGACAACAGGCAGCGGAAGACAGCTGGCAGCAGCTATTGTGGGAGCTGATGTTATAAAAAATGAAATTACCGCGCATGCAATAGCGTCACAGAAGGTTATATCCGATGTCAGAACCATTATTGAAATAGGAGGGCAGGATTCTAAAATAATTTTATTAAAAAATAAAGTTGTGTATGACTTCGCCATGAACACTGTTTGCGCTGCGGGGACAGGCTCTTTTCTCGACAGGCAGGCATCGCGGATAGGAATTTCAATTAAGGATTTCGGTAAATATGCTTTAAAGTCTCGCATTCCGGTTAGAATTGCCGGCAGATGTGCTGTTTTTGCGGAAAGTGATATGATACATAAACAGCAGATGGGATATTCAAGAGAGGATATAATAGGAGGCTTATGCGATGCTCTGGTAAGAAACTATCTGACTAATCTTGCCAAGGGTAAGAAGCTGGAGGCACCTATAGTTTTTCAGGGAGGAGTGGCAGCAAATATAGGGATAGTAAAATCGTTCGAAAGAGCATTGGAGCAGGAGATAATTATTCCAGAGCATTATGATGTTATGGGTGCTTATGGCGTGGCACTGCTTGCAAGGGAGCATATGCAGGAAAGCTCAGCTAAAACAAGGTTTAACGGCTTTGATAAATTAAACGGTGATTATACGGCGGTAAGCAAAGAATGCTCGGGATGTTCAAACTGCTGTGAAATAGTTCAAATTGTTTTAAATAACAGCCCGGTTGTGTGCTGGGGGGATAAATGCGGGAAGTGGAGCGGAACAGCAGGCTAGACAATAGAAGTAGCGGCGTGTCTTATAAGCATAAGGATATATATGGCAATAAATAAATTTAAACCTTGATAACGAAAAATAAAAATTTGGGTTGTTATTTAAAAAACAAAAATGAAGTTTTGTATAAAAACTCTTATAGCATAAAAATTTAAAATAAGTAAAAATGAAGCTGAAAGCAAAAATGCAATATATAAAACCATTAAAACCCAGAAAAAAATAGAAGGAAATATTTTAAAATTGTAGAAATATAAATATATGTGTTAAATGTATTAAAAATATAAATAAATAATTATTTACCATTCAAATTTCATACTATAATCATTACGACAATAGTGTTCATAAAGAAAAATCATATAGTTAATTGCGGTATAGCCCTTGTGCTCCGCACTTTTAAGCGTTTTGCCCTCTGAGCCTTTTTCCGGATTATTTATATAATTCAGGCAGCCGGCTCAGGGACAAAAGCTTATATTGCTGTAATTGACTGTTTTCATATACTTCTGCCAAGACAAAATTTCATTAAAACTTAAAAAGCATTACTAAATCAAAGCAGGTACAGCTTGGTTCTTTTTGGAAAGGTCTGCCTTTCTTTTATTTGTATTTATTAAGACAAATGTAATGGCACATTATAAAGTTAATTTTTTAAAAGAGTTTCTTTCTGACATATGCTTGAAAGCATTGCCAGAAGGTATCCAAGGTTTTGGTTTTGAAGTGTCGCAGCATAGTTTTTCAGCATAAAAACCAAAATTTTGCCTTTTAACGATAATTAATTTGATAAGGTTCCTTACAATAAATTAACAAAATTTTTAAAGGGGGAAAAGTCTATGTTCATGAAGTACGTAAGCTTTAAAAGAAGTATCTCGTTTTTGCTGTGTTTTTCAATTTTGGCCTGTGTTATCTCTTTAACCGGTGCTATTGCTGTTCCTGAAGAGTCTCAGGCAGCAACCGTGGTCTATGGAGACCTGAATTCCGATGGGGCTGTGGATGCCCTTGACATCGCACTGGTTAAACAAAACCTGCTGGGCAACACAACGCTTACAAGTGCCCAAAAAACTGCAGGTGATGTTGATGCCAGCGGCTCAATAGATGCAATTGATTTTGCACTTATGAAGCAGTACTTACTAAAAATTATCGAAAAGTTCCCTGCAGATACAGGTGTGGTTAATCCTCCGGTAAGACCGATACCTGATCCATCCTACAGTGAATTAAAAACAAACTCTAAGCTTCCCGATCCATTCAAATTCTATAATGGTGACGAAGTGACAACAAAAGCCGATTGGATAAACCGTCAGAAGGAAATAAGCTATTTGGCACAGAAATTTGAGTATGGCTTTAAGCCGGAAGCTCCTGACAGTGTCAAGGGTTCCTTCAGCAGCAATAAGATAACTGTAACGGTTACTGATAATGGCAAGAGCATTTCCTTCAGCTGTTCTATTTCATACCCAAGTACAGGTAAGGCGCCTTATCCTGCAGTAATAGGCATAGGCATGAATACGCTGAATACCTCAACATTGACTAAATTGGGATGTGCGCTTATAACCTTCCCCTGTGACGAGTTAGGAGCTCAGTCAGGAGCAAGCTCAAGAGGGACTGGCAAATTCTATGACCTCTATGGTAAAAATCATTCTGCAGGCTCCTTAATGGCTTGGGCATGGGGTGTTGACAGATTAATTGATGCACTTGAATCAACTCCTGCTGCTAACATTGATGCAAAGCACTTGGGAGTGACAGGCGGATCACGTTATGGTAAGGGCGCACTTGCATGCGGTGCATTCAATGAGAGAATAGCATTGACTATTCCTCAGGAATCAGGTGCAGGAGGTGCTGCAAGCTGGAGAGTATCTGACTGGCAGAAATCAAAGGGACAGAATGTACAAACTGCAGGGCAGATTGTTACTGAAAATCCATGGCAGGGAAGTGCGTTTTCTCAATTCGGAAGTTCGGTTACAAAGCTTCCTTTTGACCATCATATGATTGAAGGGCTTTGTGCACCACGAGGACTTTTGGTAATAGAAAATTCCCAGATGGAGTGGTTGGGAAATGTCAGCTGTTTCACTACGGGGAAAACAGCGCATATGATATACGAGGCACTTGGTGTTCCTGACAGCATGGGCTATTCATCAGTGGGTCACCCTGACCATTGCGGATATCCGGCTTCACAGATACCGGAATTAGAAGCCTTTGTGAAGAAATTCCTGCTTGATGACAGCTCTGCCAGTACCGCATATATGAAGCAAGATGGCGGAGTAACTTTCGATAAGGCTACATGGGTTGACTGGGATATTCCTGCATTGAAATAACAGGAAAAGAGCAACTGGAAATAAAAAATCCCGGCGAAAGCCGGGGTTTTTATTTCCAAATTTATATTGTCAGTTGTTCTGCTTATTGCAGCCGCAGCCGGTTATTCCACCCAACGGATTAATCCTGTGTCAAAGCTATTGATAAAATTAGGATTCCTTGGGATGACCCGGAAGGTATATGCATATTCTCCGCCATCTTCAATCTTCAGGTTGATAGAATATTTATATGAGCCATCGTCAGCCCTGTTTTCCAGCTTCATTTCCATAGCCTGAGCATTTACAATACTTCCATTGGACAAAGAGCCATAATATACCTCAACCAATATATTCGAAGGCTCAATAGCTCCAAGCTTTGCATAAGCTGTCAGGTAAATATCATGTCCTGAATCTGATTTGTAGTCCTTCAGGCTGCTTGCTGATTTTTCAGCGTAAATCTGAACTTGTGACCAATTGGCCTTCATTTGCTGTTCAAATGCCGAAAGCTGCTTTGCAAGACTAAAGTTGTCTGCACTTACAATAGCTGAGCCTTTTATTGCAGGAAGATACATTCTCTCGGTGTATTCCTTTACCATCCTGTCAGTGCTGTAATTCCAAGTCAGAGACTTAATGGTGTTTTTCATTATACGGATCCATTCCTCAGGAATGCCCTTTTCGTTAACATTGTAGTATAAAGGTACTATTATATTCTCCAGAGTGTCATAAATTGATTCGCTGTCAATATTATCCTGTGAGTTTTCATTGTCAAATTCGGTTTCATCTCCGATTACCCAACCGTTTTCGCCATTGTAGCCCTCACACCACCAACCGTCAAGAATACTGAAATTTATGATGCCGTTTATACAAACCTTTTGTCCGCTTGTTCCGCTTGCCTCCAAAGGCCTTCTGGGGTTGTTCATCCATACGTCCACGCCTTGGACCAGATTTCTTGCTACAGTCATATTGTAATTTTCGAGTAAGATGACCTTGCCGTAGAAGCCTTCCTGTCTGGCAATATCATTAATATTTTTAATAACCTCGTGTGCAGGGCCGTCGGCAGGATGTGCCTTTCCGGCAAAGATTATCTGCATCGGTTTTTCCGGGTCGTTTAAAATCTTTTGAATTCTTGCCAGGTTTCTGAATATCAGATTAGCACGTTTGTATGTTGCAAATCTCCTTGCAAAACCAATTGTAAGAGCATCAGGGTCAAGAAAGGAATCGATCTGTCTGACGGCTTCCATAGATTCTCCGTTTGCAAGCTTTTGCTGCTTGAGCCTTGCTCTGACAAATTCTATAAGCTTAATTTTCAATTCCCTGTGAGTTTCCCACAGCTCTTCATCCGGTATGTTATCAATATTCTCAAAGGTGGAGCTTTCATATATTTTTGACTTCCAATCCTTATCCAGATATTTATCATATAGAGCCTTTATTTTAGGTGAAAGCCATGTAAGAGTGTGAATACCGTTAGTTACATGTGTAATCGGGATATCATTTTTGGGTACCTCAGGCCAGACATCGCTGAAAATATCTCTTGAAACAGCGCCGTGAAGCTCACTGACTCCATTTTTTCTGCCTGCAAGAGTAAGTGCGAGGACAGTCATATTGAAGTTCTGATCCTCTGCCTTTTTGAGGCCCAGATCCAGAAAATCATGACGGCTTAATCCCAGCTGTCCCCAAAAGTCTCCGAAGTATTTGTCCATCATATACAGAGGGAATACATCATTACCGGCAGGAACTGGAGTGTGGGTCGTAAATATTGCCGAATTTTCAACGACCTTTTTAGCTTCCTGAAAGTTAATATTTTTCTCGGTGATAAGCTTTCTTATTAGCTCAAGGCCCATAAACGAGGAATGCCCTTCATTCATGTGGTATACCGATGCATGAATACCCAATGCATCAAGAACTCTGATACCTCCTATTCCAAGGAATATTTCCTGCTGGATTCTGGTCTCCTGATCACCTCCGTACAGTCTTGAGGTAAGAGCTCTGTCTCCGGGGCTGTTTTGCTGAACATCAGTGTCTATCAGGTATAAATTTATTCTGCCGACCTGTACTTTCCAAACCTGTGCATATACTGTGCGTCCTGCAAAGGTTATATTAATCTGAACCTGCTTGCCGTTAGAATCCTGTGCGGGAAGAATCGGCAGCTGTGATACGTTGAGGTCATTAAAGCAAGTTTGCTGCCAGCCTTCGGCATTTATTCTCTGGCTGAAATATCCCTGCTTATAGAAGAGGCCTATTGCTGTGAAAGGCAGGCCTAAATCACTTGCCGCCTTGCAATGATCGCCTGAAAGTACACCTAGGCCGCCTGAGTAAATAGGTAATACTTCGTTCAGGCCATATTCTGCTGAAAAGTATGCGATTGCCTTATGGGTACTTTCCGGGTAAGTTCTGGAAAACCATGTGTTCTTCTCGGTCATATAGCTGTCAAAAGCACTTACAACATCATCCAGCCTTTTCATAAATTCTGCATCATTAAGCTTCGAATGAAGCTTTTTTTGACTTACCTCCTGCAAGAAGCGTACAGGATTCTTACCTAGCTTTTCCCATAAGTCCAGATCAATTTCTCTATAAAGATCAATAGCTTCAGGATTCCATGACCACCACAGATTGCAGGCAATATCATTAAGTCTTTTGAATTTTTCCGGTAATGCTGATATAACATTAATTTTGCCGACTAAATACATATGCATTCTCCTATCTTTCATTTGATTTTTTTATAAAGCATTATAATAATAAAGTATATGTGTCAAATAAAATATACGATTTAATAGATATAATAACATAAAGGACTGGTTATTGGTAGTATTTACATTGAATTTAATTATAAGTAATTTTAATAAAAGCTTTAATATTTGGTAAAAAATACTTTTTTTAAGTTATGCTTTTTATAAATAAAAAATGCGGTTTTGTGATAAAAATAATAGTACTATGATTAAACGATTTTTTCTGTATGGTATTATCGGCTGGAGCATGGAAATAGTCTGGACAGGGTTTTATTCACTGCTCAGCGGTCATATGGCCTTAGAGGCATATACCAGCCTATGGATGTTTTTTATATATGGAAGTGCCGTATTCTTAGAACCCCTTCATGATATAATCCGTAATTGGAATCTTGTTCTGAGAGGTATTATTTGGGTTGTAATAATCTGGGGTATAGAATATTCCACAGGAAAGCTGCTGCTTGAATTGCTGCATGTCTATCCATGGCAATACTTTGGCAAATTTGCGGTTGAAGGCATTGTCAGACTTGATTATGCACCGGCTTGGTTTGTTGCGGGCTTATTGTTTGAGAGGATGCATGGTATTCTGGACAGGCTGAGAATTAATTGATTTGGCTAAAGGTCAATTGCTATCGGCCGGCAAACTTGGGTTCAAGCCTTCGGGACGATATTTATGTTGCTTGGGATTTTAGGATTATAATAATTTGTGGGAATAAATACATGTAATATATTTGCATAAATCATTGAAAAAAGAGTTTTTGAAGAATATAATATAATTAAATTTCACTTAGTTAGTTAAGTATACACAAAAAATGTGTATACTTTTTGTTTTGTTATGGTTCAAGGGATTTAATGCACTTTAGGGGGATTAATGAGTAATAATACACTGGTAAATAAAAAAGCGGCGGCTGATGAGAAAAGAAAGGCGGTTAGGGGAAAAAAGAAAAAGACAAGGCTAAAAAGTTTCATTGGTTTTTTGGTTTTTGAATTATTCTTTTTATCAATTACAACACCCTTGATGATTTTTTACGGACCTTTTAATAATGTGAAATGCACGATAACAGGTGTCCTCTGGAATTCATATACCCTCAAGGAGGTTGCAAGAACCTTCCTGTCGGATAAAGCGATAGCAAGTATACTGGGAGACGGTTATGCAATTTCAAATGTAAATACCGAAGATATAAAGCTTCTTAAATTCGGCGTAAATCATACAAATAAAACAGAGCTTTATGATATAGAAAGTAATAATTTTAACGGTAAAATGCTGGTTATTGAAGATCCCACCAGAATTAAGGTTGGATACTCAAATCAGATACCGAGGGCAGGACAGACCACAAGCAGTATAGCAAAAAGAAATGGAGCCATAGCCGCAATTAACGGCGGAGGCTTTATAGATACAAAATGGGCGGGAACAGGCGGTGCACCGCTGGGCTTTATAATCAGTGACGGTAAATATATAAGCGGAGAATCAAAGGACAAGGATACAAAGAGAGACACGATTGCATTTACCGAAGAGGGGATGCTTATTGTAGGCAAGCATTCACAAAATGATTTAAAGAAATATAATGTTAAAGAAGCTATTAGCTTTGGGCCTCCTCTGGT
The DNA here is from genome assembly GCF_003208175.1 of Ruminiclostridium sufflavum DSM 19573. Lineage (GTDB taxonomy): Bacteria > Bacillota > Clostridia > Acetivibrionales > DSM-1351 > Ruminiclostridium > Ruminiclostridium sufflavum. The sequence goes on from NZ_QKMR01000015.1 coordinate 31,953, forward strand.
TGTAAACGGAAAACCGACCATAAAAAGCGGTGACGGAGGATGGGGAATATCACCTAGAACCGTAATAGGTCAAAAGGCTGACGGTTCGGTGCTGTTTCTGGTTATAGACGGAAGAAGCATTAAATCCTACGGAGCCACATTAAAGGAGGTTCAGGATATTATGCTTGAGAAAGGCGCTGTAAATGCGGCAAATCTTGATGGCGGTTCGTCTGCAACCATGTATTACAACGGCAAGGTAATAAATACTCCTTCGGATGCCTTGGGAGAAAGATCAGTGCCGTCAGTATTTATGGTAATGCCATAAGAAGGAGAAAATTTGTGAAAACTTTAGCTAAATGGTATAAATGGATTTTACTGGCGGTAATTTTTCAGTTTTGTGGATTATTGTATGTTAACAATGTTTTCCTGAATACAAATGTAACTGTCAGCATTAAGGATGCAAATGTAAGCAAAGAGGTAATGACGGGAGATTTGAAAGTTCCCGGTGCTGCAATGAATGTCAGTATGTCTTATAATGCAGAGTTTAGTGCATATCTATTGGACGGTGTCCTGCATATAATAAATGTGGATAGTAATGATGATAAAGGGGTTTCCGGTTCGGGCAAAGACAAAATAACTTATTTCAGGTGGCTTCCTGACAGAAATATGGTTATATTTTCATCAAATACAAGGGATGGCAAAAAGGGTACAGTTCAGATATCCACATATGAACCTGATTCGGATACTCTGAGAGATTATCCGCAAATAGACGGATTGACTGCTGAGAGCCAGATAATGGATATAGAGCTGTCTCAGTATACAAATGTTGTATACGCAAAAATAAAAACTTCAGATTCAAAATCAAAGATTATCAGATTTAATGTTATGAGCCAGTATGCTCATGTAATGAATTTAGGTGCGGAAGCGCTAATAAAGGAATGCTCTTTTGTTAATAAGCTGGTATACCAGAATGAAGGTGAGGCAGTTTATATTTATGACGGTATAAATAAGACTAAAAATAAAGTCCCTATTGATTCTGATAATGTCAGGGTTTTGGATATTGATCTGAATGATGTTTTGTATGTGGGAATACTCGATTCCTCCGGGAATATTACAAAAATTTATCATCAAAAAATCGGTGATGAAAAATTAACTGATGAATGGACGAAAGTTGATTTAAAAACAGCTATTTCTCCAAAGAATATTATAATTTCAGGAAATGGAAATATATATTCAAATGATACTGAGGAAAATAAGATAATTAATCTTGCAAATAATCTCAAGGCTTCATATAGAGGAGACTTTGTTGAGGTTTTGGATGGAGCTCTGGTTTCAAAGGACGAAAATAAGGTGATAATAACATCTTTGAAGGAATATTAGTAAAAAATGTTGATATTGTGTTTTAATTCTTTCTTTATTGGGTATTATTAAATTAACTTTTATTATTTATGTTTATGGAGGAAAAATATATGTCAGATAAAATTATAAATTTAACAAATGAATCCTTTGATCAAGTTGTATCGAAATCGGATAAGCCTGTTATTGTTGACTTTTGGGCTACATGGTGCGGACCTTGCAGAATGGTGGCTCCTATAATGGAAGAGCTGGCGGATGATTTTGACGGCAAGGTCCAGATAGCAAAGGTAAATGTTGACGATCAGGGTGAGTTGGCTGCAAAATTTAAAATTATGAGTATTCCGACTATTCTGGCTTTTAAAAATGGAGAGGTTTTTGAAAAGATTGTTGGAGCAAGGTCTAAGGAAGAGTTTTCCCAAGTGCTCAGCAAATTACTGTAAAAGTCAATTACTATCGGCTGAAAGCCTTTTGAAGTACAAACACTAAAATCCAAACCGTTGAAACCTTCAAATAAATGCTTGAAAGCATATGTTTGCTTGGAAGGCGAAGGTTTCAACCGTAATTGACTTTATGATAAACAGTTAAATTATCTTGAAGGGTAATATACTCACATCTGTTTTTGAAGTGGTAAATGCGCTCATAATTTTATGGGCGTTTTTTGCGTGAAAATTTGTTTTTATAAAAAATTACTATTTTATTATAAAAATGGAAAATAAATGCTATAATATAATAAAGCAGCTTATTCAACTTTCCAAGTTGAATAAGTGAAGTATGAATCGTGAAAAAGTTGGTGTACCGCCGCAAAAGCCTTACTAAATTTTTGCCGATACTCGGCGTGGAGGTTAGTATGTCAGGGGAAAAAATGTTTTCTGCATCTTTTTTTGGATTTAAAAAGAAGGATGTTAATTCTTATTTGGAAAAAATGAATAAAGAGTACGAGGAAAAGATACGGAGCAAGGAAAAGGATATTGCCGATATTAAGGCACAGTACCGTGATATTAAAGGTAAATATGACGAGCTTAATTCAAGTATAGCCCAATTGCAGGAGGACAGGGAAAAAATAGCGAATGCCATTATAACAGCCCAGGAAAAGGCGGAAGCAATACTAAATGAGGCGAGAAAACAGGCGACTGATGAGAAAAAGAAGCTTGAAAGGCAGGTTGAGGAGGAAAAAGAAAAGCTGGTAGATATCAAGCAGGAAATTAAATTAATAAAAGGTGAAATTGTACATACGCTTAACAAGTATGAAGGTGAGCTGTCTAAAATTATTCAAGAATAGTACTTGAATAATTGCGTAAACTAAATTATAATTTATCTAATAGTTTTTGTAATTGTTTTAAACCAAGGGAATATTATGATACTGAATGGATTTTGCTTAGGCTGTTTTAAAAGAACCATGTAAAATTGCCTTGTGTTATATATGTCAGCAATTGAAAAATGCAGTGAATGGGAAGAGTAAATATTGTTATCAGTTTTAGAGAGCCGGCCGCAAGGTCAATTACGGTCAAAGCCTTTGTGCGGCAACATATCCGGAGTATATGTTGCGGTTGGTAATTGACACAGCTTGCTGATGGTGGAAAGCCGGTACTGATTTTTATTGAATGCAGCCCGGGAGCAGCTTTTTTGAAAATCGAAATTATTTCGTCAGTAAAAAGAGACGTGACGCCACGTTACAGGCGGGTAATGTAAGCATTGGATATTATTTAATGCCGCATTATTATTAAGAGAATGCTTTTTGCATTAATTAGGGTGGTACCGCGGAAACCTTCGTCCCTTTTTAGGAGGACTAAGGTTTTTTTGTTATTTATTTTATTATTAAGCTTATGCAGTAAAAATTTATTTAAAGGAGAGATGTGTAATGGAAGAAATACTCGAGATATTGGAGAAAAACAGCAAGGCGACAGCCGGGCAGATTGCTGTTATGCTGGGCAAGCCTTTGGAGGAGATTGAGGCCGCCATAAAAAAATATGAGACTGAGAGTGTAATTGTCGGTTACAGTACTCTTATAAATTGGGATAAAACAGAAAAGGAAAAGGTTACAGCTCTCATTGAGGTGAAGGTTACTCCGCAAAGAGGACTTGGATTTGATAAGATTGCAGACAGAATATACAAATATCCCGAGGTTACCGCCTGTTACCTTATGTCAGGAGGTTTTGATCTTACGGTTATTATCGAAGGAAAGACAATGAAAGAGGTGGCGCTGTTTGTTTCTGAAAAGCTGGCACCGCTGGAATCAGTTTTGAGCACTTCAACCCATTTTGTCCTTAAAAAATATAAGGATAAAGGGATTATTTTCGAGGAGAAGCCGTCGGACAGAAGGGAGCCGATATTTATATGATAATAAAGGATATGATTCTGGATAGAATAAAGGATGTCCCGCCGTCAGGAATCAGGAAGTATTTTGATCTGATAAATGAAATGAAGGATGCCATCTCCCTTGGCGTGGGAGAGCCTGACTTTATAACACCATGGAATATAAGAGAAGCCGGTATATATTCCTTGGAAAACGGGCATACGAATTATTCCTCAAATGCTGGCTTTATTGAACTCAGAGAGGAAATAAGCAAGTATCTGAGAAAGTTCTCACTGGAATACAATGCGGTTGATGAAATTTTAGTTACAGTGGGGGGCAGTGAAGGTATAGATGCTGCTTTAAGAGCTCTTGCCGGGCCCGGTGATGAGGTTATAATTCCAGAACCGAGCTTTGTTGCATATCAGGGCTGTACACGTTTTACCGGAGCGACGCCGGTTACTGTTTCTCTTAAAGAGGAGAATAATTTTAAGCTTACCGCAGGTGAGCTTGAGGCAGCAATTACAGAAAAAACAAAGGTCGTAATTATTCCTTTTCCCAATAACCCCACAGGTGCGATAATGACAAGGGAAGAGCTTTATGAGCTTGTGAAGGTGCTGAGAGATAAGAACATTATAGTGATATCGGATGAGATTTATTGTGAACTTACCTATGAGGGACAGCATACATCTATTGCAAGTTTCCCTGAAATGAAGGACAGAACCATAGTTATTAATGGTTTTTCCAAGTCCTTTGCCATGACGGGATGGCGTTTGGGATATGCCTGCGGTCATAAGGATATAATAAACGAGATGAAAAAGATTCATCAGTATGCTATAATGTGTGCGCCGACAGTAGCGCAGGATGCAGCAATAGAGGCTTTAAGGAACAGCGGTGAAGATGTGGTTATGATGGGGAAGGAATATAACAGAAGAAGAAGGGTTATGCTGGACGGGTTCAGAAAGGCAGGCTTTTCGTGCTTCGAGCCTAAGGGGGCCTTCTATATATTCCCATGTATAAAAGCTTCAGGCTTAAGCTCGGAAGAATTTTGCGAGAGACTTCTCATAGAGAAGAAGGTGCTTGTGGTTCCGGGGACAGCATTCGGAAAATGCGGAGAAGGATATATACGTGCATGTTATGCGGCATCAATGGAAAATATTAATGAGGCCATGCACAGAATTAAATTGTTTGCAGACAGCTTACAGGAGGCTTGACTAAAGTCAATTACGGTTCAAGCCTTTGCGACGATATACTTCTAAGGGATATTGGAGGAACAGATGTATAAATTAGTGGCAATTGATTTAGACGGAACCTTGCTTGATTCGGACAAGGAAATTTCAGCAAGAAATAAGGAGGCAATTGCTTCCGCTATCAAAAAGGGAGTTAAGGCGGTGATATGCTCAGGCAGAGTATATTCCGGCGCAAGACTTTATGCCGGGCAAATTGGCTCAAGGGATCCGATAATAGCATGTAATGGAGCGGTTATTACCGAAAATACCGATGGCAGAATTATATATTCGGATTGCTTACATACCGAAGACTGTATGAGGATAATTGATATATTTCACAGGCATAAGCTGTATTTCCATGTTTATGCGGGGAATACCATGTTTACCGAAAAGCTGGGATACACCTCGCTTAAATATTTCGAAAAAAACAAGTCCCTTCCTCCTGAAGACAGAGTTGAAATAGAAGTGGTCGGGGATATGACAGCAAAGCTTGAGAGCATACCCGGAAAGGTTTTGAAATTTGTAGGCGTGGAGGATAGTATAGAGCAGCTCAGAAGGGCAAGGCATGAAATAGAGCAAATACCGGGTGTGGATGTTATGAGCTCAAACTATGATAATTTTGAAGTCTTAAATAAAGGTGTCAGCAAGGGAGAGGCATTAAAAAAGTTATCCCGACTTTTAAATATTCAAGCTTCTGAAATGATTGCAATCGGAGATAATGAAAATGACATATCAATGTTTGAATATGCAGGCCTTAGTGTTGCAATGGAAAATGGAGAGGCTTTTGCCAAGGAAGCTGCGCAGTATGTTACGGCATCAAATAATAGTGATGGGGTTGCACTTGCTATTGAGAAATTTATTCTGGGTTGTAATGAAATCAAATTATAAATTTGGTGCAAAAATACGTAATGTTGGCTATAATAAGAATATATTAAATAAAAATTGAAGCATGTATATAAATCAATTTTAGTTTAAACGGTAATTTACAAAGTTTTAAGTATTTATCTGCAATATAAAAAAATATGAGAGGGATGATAGAGTGCTTGAGTTAGAACAATACAGACTGGAACTGCAAGGCCTGAAAAGCAATTTAGATGAAATGAGGGCTTCACTTTGACATCGCCAGATTGAACGACGAGATAGCAGAGCTTGAACACAAAGCTTCTGAGCCTGAGTTTTGGAATGATATGGAGAAATCCCAAAGGATTCTGCAAAAAATAAAGACATTAAAATCAAAGCTTGATAATTTTGAGGCCATAAGCACTCAATGGGAGGATTTAATAACCCTATCTGATTTAGGGCTGGAGGAGCAGGACGAAAGCGTTATACCGGAAGTCGGCGAGGGACTTGAAAAAATAAAAAACAGTCTTGAGGCTCTTAGATTGGAAACGCTTCTTACAGGACCCTATGACAAAAACAATGCTATTCTTACGCTTCATGCCGGCGCAGGAGGAACAGAAGCTCAGGACTGGGTGCAGATGCTGCTGCGAATGTTTACAAGATGGGCAGAAAATAAAGGCTATCAGGTTGAAATTCTGGATTACCTGGATGGGGATGAAGCAGGAGTGAAGAGCGTAACAATTCAGATTATCGGTGAAAACGCCTACGGATATATGAAATCTGAAAAGGGAGTTCACAGGTTGGTCAGAATATCTCCTTTTGATGCGTCGGGAAGAAGGCATACCTCCTTTGCATCTCTTGATGTTATGCCGGAGCTTGATGAATCAATTGAAATTGATATCAATCCCGAGGATATAAAAATGGATGTCTACAGAGCCAGCGGGGCAGGCGGACAGCATATAAACAAGACCAGCTCTGCGGTAAGGCTCACACATATACCGACAGGTGTTGTGGTTGCATGTCAGACGCAGCGCTCGCAGTTTCAGAATAAGGATACCGCAATGAAAATGCTCAAAGCAAAGCTTTTTGATATAAAAGAACGTGAGCAGAAGGAAAAAATAGAGGACTTAAAGGGTCTCCAGATGGATATTGCATGGGGAAGCCAGATCAGGTCCTATGTCTTTTGCCCTTATACTCTTGTAAAGGATCACCGTACCAATTATGAAAACGGAAATGTTAATGCTGTTATGGACGGAGAGCTTGACGGCTTTATAAATGCATATCTTTCTATGGACAAAAAAGCTGTAAAGACAGATTAGAGGGAAATATGAATTCAAAGGAGCTAAAGAAGTTACTTGAAGATGTGAAAACCGGTTCTGTTGAGGTTGAGCAGGCATATAAGGAAATAAAAGCCCTTCCTTATGAGGACTTGGGCTTTGCCAAGCTTGATCATCACAGAACTATCAGAAATGGTTATCCCGAAGTTATTTATTGCGAAGGAAAGACAAATAGCCAGATTGTCGAAATAGTACAGAGATTAATGCAGAAAAATAATAATATCCTTGCCACAAGAGCGTCACAGGAGGTGTATGATGCCGTATGCGGAGTGATCTCCGAGGCGGAATACCATTCTGAGGCGAGGATAATTGTTGTCAGAAGAAGAACTGTTGTTTTAGCAGACAGGCAAATTGCTGTTATTACGGCCGGTACTTCTGATATACCGGTGGCGGAGGAAGCAGCCGTAACGGCGGAAGTGCTGGGGAACAGGGTTACAAGAATCTATGATGTGGGCGTTGCAGGCATTCACAGGCTGCTGTCAAAGATGGATATCATATCTGAGGCCAATGTAGTAATTGTAGTCGCGGGAATGGAGGGTGCTCTTGCAAGCGTTGTGGGAGGATTGGTTGATAAGCCTGTAATTGCGGTTCCCACAAGTGTTGGATATGGAGCGAGCTTCGGGGGATTATCAGCGCTTTTGACTATGCTGAACAGCTGTGCCAGCGGAATTGGGGTAGTGAATATTGATAATGGCTTTGGGGCAGGATATTTGGCGAGTAATATTAACAAGCTTTAAATGGCACGGTCAGACCGGAGATAAAAGGGCCTGCATGGAAAAAGGCTTGATTGGAGGACACAATGAGGGTTTTATATTTTGACTGCTTTTCCGGAATTAGCGGTGATATGGCATTAGGAGCTTTACTTGATTTGGGCTTGGAGCAGAAAGCCTTTTTAAACGAGCTAAAAAAGCTTAATATATCCGGCTATTCTGTGGACATTCAAAAGGTTGTCAGAAACGGAATTTCAGGTACGGACGTAAATATAATACTTGAAGAAGGCGTTCAGGAAAACGAAAGCCGGCACTTTCACCGGAATAATGGGGAAAAGGAATGTCACGGGCATTCACATAATACACAACCGGAAAGAAACCTTACAGATATAGAAAATATAATTGCTATGAGTGATTTGAAGCCCGCGGTTAAGGCTATGAGTACAAAGGTATTCAGAGAAATAGCCAGAGCGGAGGCAAAGGTTCATGGAAAGGATATAGATGAAATACACTTTCATGAGGTTGGCGCGATAGACTCTATTGTGGATATTGCAGGTGTCTGTATATGCATTGATATGCTTGGAATAGAAAGGATATATGCTTCCGAGCTGCATGACGGAAAAGGCTTTGTGAAATGTGCTCATGGTCTGCTTCCTGTACCTGTGCCTGCAGTCATGGAAATGCTTTGTGACAGCAATATACCCTTGATTTCTGAAAATGTACCCTTTGAGCTGGTGACACCGACAGGAATGGCTATCTTGAAGATGACCTGTGCAGGTTTCGGCAAGATGCCTCCGTTATCAATAGAACGGACAGGGTATGGCATGGGCAAGCGTGAAACCGGAAGGTTTAATGCTTTAAGAACAGTTGTGGGCACACTGTATGAGCAGGATATGATTCCTAATGAGGAAATTTCAATACTGGAAACAAATATTGACAATATGTCTCCGGAGATATTAGGCTACACGATGGAAAAGCTGTTTGACAACGGGGCGCTGGATGTTTACTATACGCCCATTTATATGAAAAAAAGCAGACCGTCTGTCATGCTTACGGTTTTGTCAAAATACGGAGATGAAAAGAAGTTTTCAGATATTATTTTTAAAGAAACCTCAACTCTTGGTATAAGGCTTAGCTATTCTCTTAGATATTGTATGAACAGGGAATTGGTCAAGGTAGATACCCAGTATGGATCTGTCAGGGTCAAGGTGGCCAGCAGTGAGCATTTTATGAAATTTGCGCCTGAATATGAGGACTGCAAAAATATTGCTGTTAAAACAGGAATGCCTATCAACAAGGTTTATGAGCTGGTGAATGAAAAGTACAGGCAGGAAGGTAACTCAGTTGCTATACAATAAATTTTCCGTTTATCTGAAAAATAAATATGGCTCAAAGGTATACAAGCTTCCGCTGAATCTTCCGGTAACCTGCCCAAACAGGGATGGAAATATAGGAACAGGCGGCTGCACTTTTTGCGGAGAGGAAGGAGCCGGATTTGAAAACCTTTCATGTGAAATGTCTGTTGCTGATCAGCTTAAGCAGAATGCGAAATACATAGGAAAAAACTATTCAAGTGAAAAATTTATTGCTTATTTTCAAAATTACTCCAATACCTATTTATCCTTTGATTTGTTTGCTGAAAATATTGCCGAGGCATGTGCCGATGGCATTGCCGCTGTCTATATTTCAACCAGACCTGACTGTATCTCGGACAGATACATGGAATATCTGGCACAGCTTAAAAGTGAGAAGGCAATAGACATTGTTATTGAGCTTGGGTTACAGACGGTAAACTATCATACCTTGAAGAGGCTGAACAGGGGACATACCTTGGCCGAGTTTATTGATGCCGTAATAAGGATAAAAAAATACCGCCTTGAGGTATGTGCACATTACATTACCGATTTGCCATATGATAATTTGGAGGATGTGGTTGAAGGAGCCAAAATCATTTCAGCGCTGGGAGTTTCACAGGTAAAATGCCACTCCTTGTATATTTTGAAGGACACAGAGCTTGAAAAGCAGTATTTGCGCGGAGAGGTCACTCCGATTTCTTTAGATGAGTTTATTGACAGAACAATAGCTTTTCTGGAGCATCTTAATCCCGATATTGTTATTCAGAGATTAATCGGACGGGCTCCGGCTGACAGAACAGTTTTTTGCAACTGGAGCACCAGCTGGTGGAAAATTCGGGATTTAATAGAAATGAAGATGGCCGGACAGGGAAGCTTTCAGGGAAGATGCTTTAATTATCTTAATGGAGAGTCCGGAATGACAGGAGTGCAAAAAAACAAATCTTAATGCTATGCATTGTAAATAAAATTGGATATAATATAGAGAAGATTCATAAAAATGCAGTTAAATTGTAAAAGAGTGCCGGTTTATCAGATATTCTTTTAAGATTCATAAAGAATACTTAGCTTGCAAGGTTTTCTTAAATTATTATTTATAAAGAGGAGCTGTGAAGGTTGAACAATGAAATGGTTTTAGTAATTGATTTCGGCGGTCAATATAATCAATTGATTGCACGCCGTGTCAGAGAAGCAAATGTATACTGTGAGGTCATTCCATACAGTGCTTCAATAGAACGTATTAAGTCCTGCAATCCCAAAGGAATTATATTTACCGGAGGTCCGGCATCTGTATTGGATGAAGGCGCACCTAAATGTGATCCCGGTGTTTTTGAATTGGGAATTCCGGTTCTGGGAATATGCTATGGTATGCAATTAATGGGTGTCATGCTGGGTGGAAGCGTTGCGGCGGCAAAGCAGCGTGAATATGGAAAAGTAGAAATTAATGTTGATAAATCACAGCCGTTTTTCGAAAATGTTGGTGAGAATACCACCTGCTGGATGAGCCACACATATTATGTTGACAAAGCACCGGAAGGCTTCAAGGTTACGGCAGCATCGTCAAACTGTCCGACTGCGGCAATGCAGTGTACTGATAAGAAATTTTATGCAGTTCAATTCCATCCTGAAGTAATGCATACGCCAAAGGGAAAAGAAATGCTGAAAAATTTCCTGTACGGCATATGCGGCTGCAAGGGGGACTGGAAGATGTCCGCTTTTGTTGAAAGCTCTATTAAGGCTATCAGAGAAAAGGTTGGAGACAAAAAGGTACTTTGCGGCTTGTCAGGCGGTGTAGATTCTTCTGTGGCAGCCGTACTTATAAGCAAGGCAGTGGGAAGGCAGCTGACATGTATATTTGTTGATCACGGTCTTCTGAGGAAAAATGAAGGTGATGAGGTTGAAGAAATATTCAGAAAGCAATTCGATATAAATCTTGTTCGTGTGAATTGTGAAGACAGGTTTTTGGGAAAGCTTGCCGGTGTGTCCGATCCAGAAAGAAAGAGGAAGATAATCGGTGAGGAATTTATCCGGGTTTTTGAAGATGAGGCAAAGAAGATAGGCACTGTGGATTTTCTGGTTCAGGGAACAATTTACCCTGACGTTATCGAAAGCGGCCACGGTGATGCGGCTGTAATAAAGAGCCATCACAATGTGGGAGGACTTCCTGATTACGTTGATTTCAAGGAAATAATAGAGCCTTTAAGAAACTTGTTTAAGGATGAGGTCAGAAAGGCAGGAGAGGAGCTGGGAATTCCTGAGGATTTAGTCTGGAGGCAGCCATTTCCGGGACCTGGGCTTGCTATCAGAGTTATTGGCGATTTGACAAAGGAAAAGCTTGATACTCTAAGAGATACGGACTATATTTTCCGTGAGGAAATTAAAGCAGCCGGCTTATCAAGGGATATAAACCAGTACTTTACAGTACTGACGAATATGAGAAGCGTAGGTGTTATGGGTGATGAGAGAACCTATGACTACACTTTGGCACTTCGTGCTGTGACAACTACCGACTTCATGACTGCTGACTGGGCAAGGATTCCTTACGACTTACTGGAGAAAATCTCAAACCGCATTGTCAACGAATGCAAAAACATCAACAGAGTCGTGTATGACATAACCTCGAAGCCGCCTTCAACAATAGAGTGGGAGTAAGCGGATATGTGCATGTTACTTTCTTGATACCGTAATTATCAAAATAATAATTAAGAATTTGTTCATAAAAAGAGCATTAATAATTTTTAAATGCTCTTTTTATGGTTGCCAAGAATACCTATGATTTTTTCTATATAGTACACTTTTAAAGTTAGGGTTATTTCACTCTTATCGGTGCATAAATGTGAAGTTCACCTAACCCATGAGGATACATGTTTTGTTCCGCTTCAGCGGTATAGTTAACCTTTGTGACATAAGCGGCAGGAATATTGTCAGACAGCATTGGGCCGCAGCTGCTGTCATAGCTATAGGTTTTAAGCTGTGAATGACAGCAGTCTCCGTTTTGGGCATCACCTTCGAGCACATATTCACCGTCACAATTAAATAGAATACCGCCTTGTCTGGTTGCAGCCGAATCTTTCATTAACTGCATTCCGCAGGATATAACTATTTGTATGTCAAGCTGCTGCTGTATGCTCCCTTCTGATAAATAACCAAGTAATCTCTTTCTCTTATGATCAAGGCAAATTTCTATTCCTATATTCAGCCCTCCGCAGTTAAAGGCAGAGTAAGTCAAGGTATCAACAGGATTGCCGGCAGCTGACACAGAGGGATAATTTACCATTGTCTGTAAATAGTGTTTAACTGTACCCTCTGAAACAGCCGGATTATTGAGAATAAAATCTTCCTTTGATTTAAATTCCTTCTGAATGGCTTTCGGATTTTGACTGTAATATACAAAACATCTATTGTAGATATTTTTATCGGCCAAGCCGTCACTCATATTTAAAATATCGCATAATAAATTTGAAAGCTCCTGATCATAGTCATTTTCTGCATTTATTTTTTTGTCAGCAATTTTTAATAATTTTGATATCGCAGGAATGCTGTTTGCTTTTGCGTTATTCTTTAAAATACTATATACACGCAGATAATCATCGCCAACCTTGGATAGAATATCATCCATGCTGGTTTGGCAAGCGGCTTCATCTGAAGTTGTCAAAATAGAGCCGAACAGGAAAAGCCAATTGCTGAAATCATATTGTTTTCCGATGTCGTTAATAATATTTATAAGACTGTCACTTATTTTTTTGTACATTTCATCATTTTCTTTTTGAGAATAAAAATATGCTCCCTTAATTCCTCTCCAAAAAAATTCAGGCAATGCAAATACCTTCAAGGTACTGCTGTCATTGCTTATATTGCTGGTACTGACAGCTTGCCTTAATACATCAGATACGATTTTTAACCGGGCGTTAATATCGTCATTATCATTTTGCAGACCAAGATAGATACCCCAGTCGCTTGTCCCTTCAACTGATTCTTTCAGCAGCGGGGTGGTACTCAATACATGACCGATAAATTGTACATTTGTGTAAGTAAATTCCTTCATAAAGTATATCCATGCACCAAACCCTGTGAAATATTCTGCAAAAGCATCGGCATGGATTTAGCCTCCTTTTTATTGTTTAGAAATTTTTGTTTGACATTATTGTCTAAATTATATATAGCATTAAATTCTGTTATTTGAAATAATACCATAAATTTTAATAAAATGCCAAATTTTTTATTATTCATAATAAGCTTTTTGCAAACAATAATATAGTCTGCGGCCTCAAATTAAAATGTCAGATGAAACCCTAATATAAGCATTTCTAAGATATAAAAATATAAAGATGAAAAAAGTGGCTGCATTATCACATATATTGTAGAAAGATAAAACCTTTTCTGGTATAATATAGAATAAAAAGTGATGGCTTTCTGAATTGAAATTTTTAGTCAATTGCTTATGTACCGGTTGCTATTATTAAAGCACATTAATACAAAACTTAGGGCTGAGAGCGAGCTTTTGCGGGAAGTCAGATATCTTGCTTTTCAATGCTTCCGACGTTATCAGGGAAAGGAAATATAATGGGGTTTCTGACATTAAAGGGAGACTTGCGTAAGGATTACCTTCAGACAAAATACGAATACTATTCTAAATTTAACATGTGGGTTATAATATGCGGGGCATTGGCAGACGTATGCAGCCTTGTATCTGATGGTGTCATTATTGGGGCTTTTCCCTATGAGACATTGTTTAACAGGCTGTCGGTCTTTATTCCTCTTGCCATTTTTCTGATAATAGCCCGCAGGAATAATAATTATATAGTTATGTCTTGGGTATCTTACGGGTTTCTTTACTTGCTTGTTATAAATAATATTTTGCTGCTTACGATTCTTACTGATATATCACATGCCGGAGAAGGCTATATAGAATGGATGATGGTTTTTTTTCTGGTCACGTATGCGACACCCTTTTGGGGCAGCGTCTTTGCATGCAGCGGGATGATGCTGCTTATATACCTTTCAAGCTTTTTTATCGGATATGTAGACTTTGGCGGAATGATGGCATTGATGTTTCCAATGAATGTCGCAAGTGTTGCTGTAAATTATGCAATGAATGTTGTCTACTATGACCATTACAAAACAAAAAAACAGTTGGAGAGGGCAAGTGAATGTGATCCGCTTACCGGACTATACAATAGGAATAAAATGAAAAATATTACTTCTCTTGACGGAAATTTCTGTATTGCAAAAGGTATTAATGAAATCAGCTGTCTTTTGGTTGATATTGACTATTTTAAAAGGGTTAATGATGAATTTGGACATGAAAAGGGAGATGTCATTCTCAAGCAGGTAGCCGATATTCTTATTGCATGTGTCAGAGAGAGCGACATTGTAATACGCTGGGGAGGAGAGGAATTTTTTATCCTTCTGTATGAATGTGATAAGAAGCAAGCAGAAAGTGTTGCCGAACGAATCAGAAAATCGGTGGAAAGCATGTGCAACAAAATTGCCAGTATAACTGTATCCATAGGGGTGGCTGTTCATGAGGGACATAGCTGGGAGGAATCTGTAAATCATGCGGATTTGGCCTTGTACAGGGCAAAAGATAAGGGGAGAAACAATATAGTGCTATACAGTGAGTCAGAATTTTCTCCAAAGACGAGCTGTACATAAATAAATGCATAATTTAACTGGTGTTATGCGACCTGCTTTAATTCCAATAAACAGAAATACTGATATTGCTGTATAAAATAGAACCTTTATATAGGATAGTTGAGTAACCAAGCTTAGCTGTCATTTTAAATGTTCTTATTTATTTTGCTCGGAAAATGATTGCAGAGCTCAATATGTGATAAAATGTTAATGCGCACAAATTAATCAAAAATAGTCAGCGTATGATAAAATAGTATATAATATCAGTAGTTTTAAATTTTAATTTAGGTAAATTCGTACATTAAATACCTTTAAAATATTTATTTTGAGATAAACTGTTTGGTACCAGAATAGTAATTGACTTATAAATTATATTAATTACAGTATTTATATGAATTAGCGGGAGGACTAAAATGAATATTAAAAAGCGGCTTGATGTTGCGCCATTTCATGACAATTTTGCTCATTGTCTTGATGAGTGTATGATTTCTGTCACACAATTTTTTGGACGTAAATTTATCCTTATGTATTCACAAGCATGGGGATTTTCTTTGAAGGAGGAATTATTTGATAATACCGGGACAGTAATATCACCTGATGTAGACAGAGGGGAAGTTTATGAGCTTTTGGCCTTATATCACGGAATACATGTAACCTTTGTTAATAACACGGAAGCTGCCGGAGTAAAGGAGATTATACTTAAAGAATTGTATTATGACAAGCCTGTAGGGGTATTAATGGATACATATTACTATTCATGGGATCCAAATAAAAATCAGCATGGTAAGCATTGGTTTTTGATAACAGGTGTTGACACTGAAAAAGAGATACTTTACTGTACAGATCCATATTTTCAGCAAAAGGATGCAGTACTTGATTTTAATGATTTTATTGAAGGATATTTAGGAGTATATTTTACCTTTCATACTACCGGGGAAGAAGCCTTGGAGTATGACTGGAAAAGAATTGCAGGCAGCTCAATCAATAAAATAAAGGGAAAAGAAAGCCCCTGTATTTTTGATAATATGATTAAGTATGCTGATTTCTTAGAAAAAAACTTCTGCTTAAAGGATGAAACCTGCAAGGGCAATAGAATTATTGATATGCCTTTTTATATAAATTTACAGGCATTAAGCAGAGGCAGAATGCAATTTGCTTTGTTCTTAGAGGATATGGCTTCCAGATATCGTATTAAAGCCTTATTTTATGTTGCAGGAAAATTAAGGGAAGCTGGCGGTAAATGGGATGCTGTCAGGGGTATAATGGCAAAGTGTATAGTAAAGTCTGATGAAGCCGGTATTAAATCTAGGATTCCACAAAAAATAAGAGACATATCCAGCTATGAAAGTGAAGTTTTTGATTTGCTTATGGATATCTTTGGAGCTTCCTCCTGCTTTTCTTCAGACAAATTAAGCACCGATAGCTTTAAAGACCTCCGCTGCAGCTTTGAAAATACCGGAGAAGCTCAGAAGAATAAACACCGGCTTGTGTCAAAGCCGGATGCGGAGGCTGATATCAATAAAAATACTGAAATATCTGGACATACCGAAAATTCTGATAATTATTTTTATCTTAATTTGACGGGATATTTTAATAATAATGGCTTTGGCAGTATGTTAAATTCAAATACTAAAGCAAATTTAAGCGGTACAGGATTGTTTTTTGTAAGAGAAGACCTTCCGGAGAAAGATGTATGGTGTATAAATAATATGAGGTTTGTGTTTCCAAAGCCTGCTGAGGATTCAAATGATAATATTACATGTCTGGAGCAATTGATAGAGGTGCCCTGTCTCAGCTGCAGAAGCTTGATGATACTTGCCACGGCAGATTTCGGAAGCTTTAGCGAGCTTGTAACTATTCATTATAATGATGGCGGTACAGAAAAAATAAAAATAGGCTTTACCGAGTATATATTCGAGCCTTCGTACGGCGAATTAATTGCATGGGA
Source organism: Ruminiclostridium sufflavum DSM 19573 (assembly GCF_003208175.1). GTDB lineage: Bacteria > Bacillota > Clostridia > Acetivibrionales > DSM-1351 > Ruminiclostridium > Ruminiclostridium sufflavum. Next base: position 48,628 of record NZ_QKMR01000015.1, read on the forward strand.
GGGCAGAGCCTGTGAAAAAACAAATAATGCAATACAAATACATAACTCCCCGGTCAAAATATTTGCAAACAATTACAAACTTGAAAAGTCCGGAAGAATAACGGGAATAAGTCTTCCGTATCTGCCGAATATACATATATTTTCAATAACATTGGATACAGTTAATTATGCTTGAAGCTTCGTAGGATAAATTGACATGTATTTCTCAGGATGAGAAAGCTTAAAAAAGACCTTTATGAAGTGCGAAGCTAAGAGCATAATTCGGCGTGCAGGCTTACATAAAAGGCTTGCACTGTTGTACACAAGTCTGCAAGCCTTTTATACCGGCGATGCGGTTTTTATTTGACGTTTATTACATAAACGATGTCCTTCCCTATGGGCTTTGGAGTAAATACAATTTCATATTTTCCTGAATTAAGTGCTTTAAATGTATATACTCTCGAATATAGCCAGTCGGAAATTTGAGGATTAGGATTATTGACAGCTTGTGATATTATTTTTATACCGGTTTCATCCGATATACGGCAGGTTGAGGTAAAGCCTGCAAGGCCGCCTTCTTGCATGGATATTTTAAATAATTCGTTTGTACTGACATTTATAATATTTTCATTTGGATTGCTTATATTAATTGTACATTGAACAGTAGCAACAGGCTCTGCAGCTTCTTCCCAAGGACGGCTGTACTCGTATGTAAGGGTATAGGTTCCGGGCTTCAAGGCTTCAAAGGACCAAATCTTATGTATAGATGTTCCCGCTGTATTAGGACTGAAAAGGAAGCTGCTCTCTGAAATAAGGCTTGCGGCTTGATCCTCGGAAAAGCTGTATGACCATTCGTAACCTGTAGAAGGGTTTTCTTCCAAGGATATCTCAAAAGTACTGTTCTGAGCTATATTTATAGTACTGCCGGTTTCAGTACTTTTAAATGCATTTGCGACGGGAAAGGTTGCTAGGCTTCCCAGAAGAAATTGCTTAAGGATTGACAAATCCAAGGCATTGACAGCATTGTCTCCATTTAAATCTGCGGCTTTTTCAAAGGTGCTGCCGGAGGCGGACAATAATTTTTTTAAAAGTACGAAATCCAAAGAGTCAACAAGCAAGTCCTTATTTAAGTCACCATACAAAATGGAATTGTAAATACCACTGCCTGAGATATCATCCGCATACGTCTCTGTGCTGGAATTTACTGCCGGAAGTGCCATACAGGAAAGCATTATGACAGATAGCAGGAATGCAGTGCTTTTCCTTGCAAAAATTGAAAAGTTACTTGTCATTTCATTTCCTCCTTTAAAAATTTTAATCATCAATTAAATATATTTAATTTAAAATTGAACCTGAAAAGTGTAACAGACATATTTTATAATGAAAATTTATGCCTTTATTATATCAAATTATGGTATTAATGTAAAATAATATATAATAAAGAATTATTAATATGGTTAAATAATAGCTTATTTATCAAAAATATATGTGAAAAGCAGCAAAATTATAGTATCATAACCCTTGACATGAAAAATTTTATGCAAGATGAGATAAATTAATTTGTAAAGGCGGATGAATAATATATGGCAACAGCACTACTTATTATAATTTATATTGCTTTTATCAGTCTGGGTCTGCCGGATTCCATGCTGGGAGCTGCCTGGCCTGCTATACGGGTTGATTTTTCAATTCCGATGGCAGGAGCGGGCTTAATATCAATGATTATATCAGGAGGAACTATTGTTTCAAGCATATTTAGCGGAAGGCTGCTTAATAAGCTGGGAACTGCCAAGGTTGTATTGATTAGTGTTTTTATGACCGCAATAGCTTTGCTTGGATTTTCTTTCGGCAGAAACTATGTTTGGCTGTGTATTGCTGGAATACCGCTAGGCTTGGGAGGAGGTGCCATTGATGTCGCACTGAACAACTTTGTTGCCTTGCATTTTTCAGCAAGACATATGAGCTGGCTTCACTGCTTTTGGGGAATAGGGGCAACAGCCGGGCCTATAATAATGTCGGCGGCTATTTCAAGGTATGGGCTGTGGCAAAGAGGATACTTGGCAGTTTCATCTATACAAATATGTCTGGTGCTTATACTGATGGTATCATTGCCTCTCTGGAGAATTTTCGGAGACACTGAGGCAGAAAAGGCTATATCGCAAGAGGCCAGTGAAAATGTTTTGAGATTGAAGGGGCTGCGTCCGGCGCTTCTGAGCTTCTTTTGCTATTGCGCGCTGGAGACTACAGCCGGTTTATGGGGCGCAAGCTATCTTGTGAATACGAAGGGGGTTTCGTCAGATGTGGCAGCGAGATGGATATCCATATATTATTTTGGAATAACAATAGGAAGACTGGTAAACGGATTTGTCACCGCTAAACTGAGTAATACTGCATTAATACGGTACGGGCAGATTATCATTGGCGGCGGAGCTGCTATTTTGATGATATTCAATTGGGAATATGCTGTTTTGGCAGGTTTTGTTCTGGTGGGAATAGGATGTGCTCCTGTTTTCCCTTCCATGCTCCATGAAACGCCGGTGCGCTTCGGTAAAAATAATTCGGGAAAATTGATAGGGCTTCAAATGGCATTTGCATATATGGGGACAACCTTCGTACCTCCTGTTATCGGATTGCTTTCAGGCTTTGCAGGTATTCGCTTCTACCCTGTATTTATAATGGCAATACTTATCGTAATGTTTGCAAGTAATGAAATGGTTAACAGAGTTTTAAAGCATTGAGCAAAATAAAACAAAATAAAATAAAATAATACAATGTTCGACAAAATAAAAAGCTTGTGATATAATAAAAAAAGAAACAGTAAGAGAGCAATCTCCCCCAAAATTTACATAGAGCCAACATACCGGATTCTCCCCTTCCGATAGTTGGCAGAATACTAAAAAACCAGTTGAGAACTAATCATGACTCAGCTGGTTTTTTGCATCAAAGCCCAAGCTATCTGCCGAAGGCATCAAGATGATATCATCGGCAGATAGCTTGACTTATATTTAGAATATTCTGAAAGCACATTTGAAATTTCTAGTCCAATAAGAAGAAGTAATATTTGTAATCCTGACCTTACCGGAGCCTGAGGAAGCATCAATCATCATATTATCTCCCAAGGCTATTCCAACATGTCCGTTAAAAGTAATAATATCACCTTTTCGTATGTTGCTCATACCGGTAATTTTTTTATATTTGGTATTTTTGCTCCAGCCGTAGGAGGTCATATAACTTTGTCTGAGGCCTGCCTGATTGAGAACCCAGTATACAAAACCCGAACAGTCGAAGGTGGAAGGACCTTTTGCACCGTATACATATCTTGCTCCAAGCTTGGATTTGGCTATTGATATCAGTGCAGATACACTTGGGCTGCCGGAGTTATCAGTATAATTCTGACCTGAGGAGCTGCTGCCTGAGCTGCCGTTACTGGAGCTGCCGTTACTGGAACTGCCGTTACCGGACCCGCTGCTTCCGCTGCCTCCGTTCCAAGCTTTTGCATTTGATGACAAAAGCTTGGATATAGTATTGGCACCTGCTTTTCCGTCTGCTGAAAGACCGTTGCGCTTCTGGAAGTTGACAACCGCATCATGAGTATCAGAGCCGAAATAACCTGTTATACTGCTTAGATATCCAAGCTTTTTTAAATATTTTTGTATATTGGACACATCATCTCCGCTGTCGCCTATTGTAAGAGCATTTTCGGCAACATCGCCGGACATCAGCAAATCCTTGGTTGCAGGTCCTATGTAACCGTCTGCGATTAGTCCGTTATTTTCCTGCAAATGCTTGACAGCAATAACAGTGTCGTTTCCGTATTTTCCATCCGGTTTCGTGGTCAGGTAGCCAAGATCATATAGCTTTTCCTGATATTTCTTTATTTCATCATTTTCATCACCTAAATAGAAAGAGAGGGGAACAGCTTCGGAAGAATATAAGATTTCTCTGGTTTGAGACCCTACATTTCCGTCATCATAAAGGCCGTTTCTCTTTTGAAATTCCTTGACTGCTGCTTCCGTATCGGTTCCAAAGTATCCGGTTACGCTTGATATATAACCTAATTCGTACAGCCTTGTTTGGAGCTGCTCAACGTCCGTTCCTTCGGCACCTATGAATACAGTGTATTTTTTTGCCTTGTCTGAAAAAAGCAGTTCATATGTTTTAGCGTCAACCTCACCGGTAATTTCCAATTCATTTTTACGCTGAAATATTTGAACCGCGGATTTGATTGTTTCTCCGTACTCCTCCGTTGGTTCGTCAAGCTCGATGTAATCAAGCTCCATAAGTCTGTTCTGTATAGCTGTGACAATGCTGTTTTTAACGCCAAGCTTGATAATATCGCCTTTTGAAGGATCAAGAAGGGGAGCTGCACCACGAGAGGTTATTGATTTCTCAGAACTGCTTGTATCATTTGAAGGAAGGGAGGAAGCTTCTGCTTTTTCGCTGTATGTGGAAATATCCGCGGAGCTGCTGTCAGTATTTGCTTCGGTTGAAGCACTGATATCCGCGGTATCGGCTGTGTAATCCTTTAATAACGGTGACGCGGTTGAAACCATAAGAATTGCAGCAGTCAGTGCAGCGGCACTTGAGCAAGAAATTACAATGTGTTTAAGCTTTATTGGGTGTTCAGATATAAACTTTTTCAGTTTTTGTTTAAAATTACCTGCCAGATTTTTGATTTTTTTTATGTTCATAATATCTCCCAAATTAAATTAAATTTTTAGGATAAAATTAATAAACATACAAGCAGGTTTTTGTATAAACCGTGTTTTAAAGTTTGATGACCTTCACACAGATTTCGGTACAGAAATTGGTAAACACTTGAGGGAAATCCTTACAGGGGCGATTTTCTATAAATCCGAATTCTATGGAGGAGTATTAACTATATGTAACGTTTATTTTGTTTTATCCAATATTTGCCAATAAATTTATAAAATTTAAATTAACATTGAAATTATATCATATAAATATTAAAAATTATATGAATAAATAATTAACAATTGAAAAAAATGTGTCGTTAATTATCTAAAATAAGATTAATTGCTCGAAAAATATTTAAAATGTATGCGGCAATATTTTCTGAAGCTGAGTAATTTGTACATAATATTTGTTAAAACTTTATTATTTTTTGCTAAATCACTTATGGACAAGTTTTACATATAATTATATGATAGAAAATACCTATAAAAATTATATTTTAAGCAGAAAGCAGCCTGACAACTTGCATTTTTGGAGGCAATAAAATGAATGAGATTACTATAGTAGTTAAACAAATAATAATACTTGCTTTACTTGGGATAACGGGTTTTATGGCAGCGAGGAAGAAGCTGCTGCCGGAAGAGTCTCAAAGGCATATGTCCTCACTTATTATAAAAATAACCACACCCTGCCTTATTTTTACCACAATGGGCAATTATTCCTTTACAAGCGAGACAATAAAGAACGGCATTTATATATTTATTATTGGCATTGTGTTTATTCTTCTGGCGGGAGTAATATCCTTGGGGCCCTGCAAAATTATGGGCATAAGGGATAAGACAAAAAATATTTATATATCTCAGTCAATGTTCGGAAATGTTATTTTTATGGCATATCCTCTTCTTGAAGCAATGTACGGGAAAACAGGCATTCTGTATGCAATTTTTTATAATATAGCCAATGACGCTATACTGTGGACTTTAGGCGTTTATCTTTTCAATAGGCACAATAAAAACAGCTGGAAGAAAAACCTTGCACATCTTATCAATCCGAATACACTGGCTTTTGCGGGCGGAATAGCCTTGATTGCCGTAAAGTCTCTGTTCAGGATAAATGAGGCATATGCATATAATCTGGTTTGGGATATTTTTTATGAGGCATTTAACGGCTTGGGAAAAACTACAATATATATATCTATGGTATTTATTGGAATGCTTCTTGCAAATACTAAAATAAGCGGAATAAGGGATGTCTTGTCAAGAGCTGCGTATTTGGTGCTTTCGCTGTTTAAATTACTTGTTGTTCCCATAATGGCTGTTTTGTTTTTTAGGCTTGCAAACAATTATTTTGATCCCTTTGTGAAAAAAATTGTAGTGCTTCAGCTGGCTATGCCTGCGTCAACTGTAGTCTCGGCACTTGCACTGCAGTATGATTCGGATTATAATGCCGCCACGGAAAGTGTATTTGTCTCGACGCTGTTATCGATAATAACACTTCCCGTTATGGTTTACCTGCTTATGTAAGCTGGTGCCAAGACTAAAATATCCGAATATTAAAATCGAACATTAAAATAATGTTCGATTTTTTTGCCTGTTTAATTGACAATATAGTTCAGTATTTGATAATATAATTATGTTAAAAGCGAATGATTTTGAGGAAATTATTAAAAATGTTCACAAATTAATTTATGCATGGAGGATAAACCGATGTGTGTTTCAAAGGATGCTAAGGTAGCTGTTGTTATGGGTAGTGATTCTGATCTTTCAGTAATGAAAAGCTGTATAAGGATTCTGAGGGATTTTGAGATTGATTGTGAAGTAATGGTTTGTTCAGCGCACAGAACACCGGAAAAGGCAGCGGATTTTGCGAAGAATGCGCATATTGACGGTGTGGATGTTATTATAGCTGCTGCCGGCAAGGCGGCACATTTAGCGGGTGTATTGGCGGCACACACGCCTGTTCCCGTAATAGGAGTTCCAATTAAATCATCGACAATGGATGGTCTGGATTCATTGCTTTCTACCGTTCAAATGCCTTCCGGCATACCTGTTGCAACTGTTGCCATTGACGGAGCGGAAAATGCGGCTCTTTTGGCAGTTCAGATGCTTTCTATAGCTTACCATGATTTAAGACATAAAATGCTTGCTTATAAAAGGTCGCTGGCAGAAAAGGTTGAGAAGAAAAATGAGGATTTGCAAAAAAAGTTAGCCGAAATTTAGCCTAATCATAACATTTTATATTCAATAATGAAATAATAAATTTAATTACTAAATAACAAAGGTAGAGGGAGTAACTCATGTGTGAATTTGGTCAGTGCTTTCAGTGTGACAATTTAGACTGCTTTGATGAACGAATGGATAAAATGCACGAAGAGTGCGGTGTTTTCGGAATATATTCATTAGATAATAATGATTTGGATGTGGCAGGCATGACATATTACGGACTTTACTCTCTTCAGCACAGAGGACAGGAAAGTGCCGGTATTGCCGTGAGTGACAAGGAAACGATTATTTATCACAAGGACATGGGCTTGGTGCCGGAGATATTTGACAAGGTTGTACTGAGCCATCTAAAGGGTACAATGGCTTTAGGCCATGTCCGCTACTCCACCACCGGCGCAAGCAGACGGGAGAACGCACAGCCGATAGTTGTCAGGTCAAGGAACGGACAAATCGCGCTTGCCCATAACGGAAATATTGTCAATGCCTCCGCTCTTAGAGAGCAAATGGAGCAATGCGGAACTATATTTCAAACTACAAATGATACAGAGGTTCTTATAAATTTAATAACAAAGCATAGTATAACTGCAGATGTACTGGAAGAAGCTGTTGAAAAAATGATGAAGGATGTAGAAGGGTCTTACGGACTGATACTGATGACAGCTAATAAAATGCTGGGAGTAAGGGATCCGTATGGAATAAGGCCGTTGTGCATCGGGAGAACCTCAACAGCTTATGTTATTGCTTCCGAATCATGTGCCTTGGATGCTGTAAATGCAGAATTTATCAGAGATATAGAGCCGGGAGAAATTGTTATAATAGAGAATAATGAAATACGTTCAATCAGACCTTTCACAAATAAAAACACAAGACTTTGCATATTTGAATTTGTTTATTTTGCAAGACCTGACAGCATAATAGACGGTGCCAGTGTTCAGCAATCCAGATATGAAGCGGGAAAACGGCTTGCCATTGAGCATCCGGTGGATGCAGACGTAGTAATTGGAGTGCCCGATTCAGGTTTATCAGCCGCAATTGGCTTTTCAAGGCAGTCCGGTATACCGTACGGAGAGGGAATTGTAAAGAACAGATATGTCGGGAGAACCTTTATCCAGCCAAGTCAGGGAATGAGGGAAATGGCTGTCAGAATAAAGCACAATGCTATAAAACAGACGATACAGGGAAAAAGAGTTGTTATTATAGATGATTCTATTGTCAGAGGAACCACCACAAGGCGAATTGTTCAGATATTGAAAAAAGCAGGCGCAAAAGAGGTTCATATGAGGGTCAGTTCACCGCCTCTCAAATACCCGTGCTATTTTGGAATAGATATTTCATCAAGAAAGGAGCTTGTTGCCAACAAGCTTTCGGTGGATGAAATCAGGGAAATGATTTGTGCGGATACATTGGGATATTTGAGTCTGGATGGGCTGCTGAAAACGCCTATAGGTTCAAAATGCGGGTTTTGTGCTGCATGCCTGACCGGGGAATATCCCATAGAGGTTCCGGAAGAGGGAGATAAGTTCAGCTGTGGCTGTTAAAAGCGAGTATTTAATGATTAACCCTATTTAAAAATATTGGAGGATAAGATAATGACCACTTACAGAGATGCGGGTGTTGATGTTGAAGCAGGTTACGAATCGGTTAAGCTGATGAAGGAGCATGTCAAGCGAACCTTCAGACCGGAGGTAATGACAGAATTAGGCGGATTTGGCGGCCTTTTCGGCTTGGATAAAGCAAAATATGAACAGCCGGTTTTGGTTTCGGGAACCGACGGAGTCGGTACTAAGCTTAAAATGGCTTTTTTATTGGACAAGCACGATTCGGTGGGAATAGACTGTGTTGCAATGTGTGTGAATGATGTTGTATGCAGTGGAGCAGAGCCCTTATTCTTTTTGGATTACATTGCTGTAGGGAAAAATTATCCTGAAAAGGTTGCGCAGATTGTAAAGGGTGTTGCCGAAGGCTGTGTCATGGCGGGCTGTTCGCTGATAGGCGGAGAAACTGCCGAAATGCCGGGCTTTTATCCTGTTGATGAGTATGATTTGGCAGGCTTTACCGTAGGAATTGTTGACAGAAATAAAATAATAGACGGGAAGAAAATAAAAGCCGGTGACAAGCTGATAGGGCTTGCATCATCAGGAATTCACAGTAACGGATATTCTCTGGTGAGAAAGCTGGTTAATCCCACAGAGCAGAATTTGAATGAGTATGTTGAGAAGCTCGGCTGCAAATTAGGAGAGGAATTGATAAAGCCTACAAAAATATACGTAAAGACTATACTTGATCTGATAAAGAAATTTGAAATCAAAGGAATTTCACATATTACAGGCGGAGGCTTTATAGAGAATATTCCGAGAATGCTTCCCGAAGGCTTGAGGGTAAATATTCAGAAGGGTTCATGGCCTGTGCTTCCTATATTTGAAATATTAAAGAGCTTGGGCAATATGGGAGAAAGAGAGATATATAATACCTTTAATATGGGTATTGGAATGGTTCTGGCTGTGGATGAGGTCAAAGCGGATGAAATAGTTTCCTACTTGAAGTCAAACGGAGAAGCTGCATATATTATAGGTTCGATAACCGAGGGTGAAGCAGGTGTGGACATATGTTAAACATAGGCGTACTGGTATCAGGCGGAGGCTCTAATCTTCAGGCGATAATGGACAGAATCGAAAGCGGATACTTAAAGAATGTTCAGATTGTTACGGTGGTTTCCAGCAAAACCGGAGTATATGCACTTCAAAGGGCACAGGAGCATGGTATTAATAATACCTGCATATCAAGAAAGTCCTTTGAAAGCATGGAGGCTTATGATGATGCCCTTATCAGGCACTTTGACGCACATAAGGCGGATTTGGTGGTTATGGCAGGATTTTTATCAATCTTAGGTGAAAGCTTTAATAAGTTTTACGATAAAAGAGTAATCAATATACATCCATCGTTAATTCCTGCATTCTGCGGAAAAGGCTTCTATGGAATTATTCCTCACAGGCATGTAATAGAGTCAGGAGTCAAGGTTACAGGAGCGACAGTACATTTCGTTGAATTGGAGGCAGACACAGGGCCTATAATTCTGCAAAAAGCCGTGTATGTAGAGGACGAGGATACACCCGAAAGCCTTCAAAAAAGGGTTATGGAGCAGGCTGAGTGGGAGATTCTTCCCGAGGCGATTAAGCTTTATGCTGAAAACAGGCTGGTTATTGAAGGCAGAAGAGTAAAAATAGTCTGAATAAAGATTTTAACGCATAAAGATAAGCTGAGGACAGAAAAGGAATACATAAATTATGTTAAGGTTTAAAAATTTAAATACATCGGAGGATTAAGTAATGATTAAGCGTGCATTAATTAGTGTTTCAGACAAGACAGGAATAATAGAGTTCGCTTCTGCACTGGTTGCAAAGGGAATAGAAATAATTTCCACCGGCGGAACCGAAAAAGCCCTTTCAGCTGCAGGAATAAAGGTGACAAATATCTCTGACGTTACAGGCTTTCCGGAATGTCTGGACGGAAGGGTTAAAACCCTGCATCCTAAGGTACATGCAGGAATTCTGGCTATGAGAAGCAATGAAGAGCATATGAAGCAGATAAAGGAATTGGGTGTGGACACTATTGATTTAGTAGTTATAAACCTATATCCGTTTAAGCAGACAATTCTTAAAGACGGCGTTGAGCTGGAGGAAGCAATTGAAAACATTGATATAGGAGGCCCTACAATGATCAGGGCGGCAGCAAAAAACTATCAGGATGTTGCGGTTGTTGTTGATCCGGCAGATTATGTGAAAATACTGGCAGAGATAAACGAAACAGGCGAGGTGGATGCAAAAACAAAATTCAGGCTCGCATACAAGGTTTTTGAGCATACAAGCCAATATGATACATTAATAGCCAAGTATCTGAGAGATACTCTGGGAGACCTTGATTATCCGGAAACTCTTTCGGTTACTTTTGAAAAGGCTCAGGAAATGCGTTACGGTGAGAATCCTCACCAAAGTGCTGTTTTCTATAAAGAGGTTGGAGCAAACAGGGGGCTTTTGCCAAGTGCGGTTCAATTGCACGGAAAAGAGCTGTCCTTTAACAATATAAACGATACAAACGGAGCACTCATGCTTCTGAAAGAATTTGACGAGCCGGCGGTGGTTGCCGTAAAGCATACAAATCCATGCGGAGTAGGAAGTGCGGACAATATATATGATGCTTATATAAGAGCTTACGAATCAGACCCTACTTCGATTTATGGAGGAATAATTGCCGCTAACAGGGAGATTGATTTAAAGACAGCAGAGGAAATCAACAAGATATTTATTGAAATAGTTATTGCACCGTCCTTCTCAGAGGAAGCTTTTGCAGTGCTTTCCCAGAAGAAGAACATAAGACTGCTCAAACTTGAAGCAATAGAAGAAAAAGCACCTGCCGGTATGCTTGACATGAAAAAAATTGCAGGAGGACTGCTGGTACAGAAGAATGATTCCTTTATTTTCAATGAAGAGGAGCTGAAATGTGTTACAAAGGTTCAGCCGACAAAGGAGCAAATGGAGGATTTAAAATTTGCAATGAAGGTGGTTAAGCATGCAAAATCAAATGCCATTGTTGTCGCAAAGGATATGAGAACCCTCGGAGTGGGCCCCGGTCAGACCAACAGAATATTGTCGGCAAGGGTTGCCATTGAATATGCGGGAGAGAGGTCAATCGGAGCAGTTATGGCTTCAGATGCGTTCTTTCCATTTTCAGACTGCGTTGAGGTTGCAGCGGGAGCAGGGATAAAGGCAATAATTCAGCCGGGCGGGTCTATAAGAGATCAGGAATCCATTGATGCATGCAACAAGTACGGAATTGCAATGGTGTTTACAGGAATGAGACATTTTAAACACTAAGTTCATTATTTTTGTGCCGGAACTCGGCGTGGAGGGTAATATATATGAAGGTATTAGTGGTGGGCGGCGGCGGAAGAGAACATACTCTTGTATGGAAGCTTGCTCAGAGCCCAAAGGTAAGAGAATTATATTGTGCGCCTGGAAACGGGGGAATTTCCAAGCTTGCCACATGTGTTTCAATAAAAGCGACAGATATAGACGGGATAGTAAACTACTCAAAGGAAAATAAAATAGATTTGGTAGTTGTGGCACCTGACGATCCTCTTGCGGCAGGGATGGTGGACAAGCTGGATGAAGCGGGAATCAGGGCCTTCGGACCTGTAAAGGCTGCTGCTGTAATTGAAGGAAGCAAGGCCTTTTCAAAGGACTTGATGAAAAAATACAACATACCTACGGCAGGCTACAGTGTATTTGAAAACAGCAGCGAGGCATTAAGCTATATTGATTCCTGCGGTGCTCCTATTGTCGTGAAAGCGGATGGCCTCGCACTGGGCAAGGGTGTTATAATTGCCGGAACTGTTGACGAGGCAAAAGCAGCCGTAAAAAGCATGATGAATGACAAGCTGTTCGGTAATGCGGGCAGCAAGGTAGTTATCGAAGAATATATCGAGGGCCCGGAGGTTTCAATTTTAGCATTTACAGACGGAAAAACGATTGTGCCTATGGTATCCTCTCAGGATCACAAGAGAGTATTTGATAACGACAGGGGACCGAATACAGGTGGAATGGGAACTTTTTCTCCAAGTCCTCTGTATGATGAAAAGCTTGCTGACTACTGCATGAAGGAAATCTTTATTCCCACAATTGAGGCAATGAATAACGAGGGACGTAAATTTAAAGGGGTACTGTACTTTGGATTAATGCTTACAAAGGACGGCCCTAAAGTTCTGGAATACAATGCAAGGTTTGGAGACCCTGAGACACAGGTTGTCATCCCGAGGCTTAAAACGGATTTGCTGGAAATATTTGAGGCTATTATTGATGAAAGGCTGGCAGATATCAATATTCAATGGGATGATAATGCCGCTGTTTGTGTAGTTGCGGCATCAGGAGGATATCCGGGGAAATATTCCACAGGCTTGGAAATAGACGGGCTTGATGCTGCGCAGGCAAACGGGGATACAATTATATTCCATGCGGGGACCTCGTTTAAGGATGGAAGGTTCTATACGGCAGGAGGAAGAGTATTGGGTATCACAGCTGTTGAAAAAACCATGGATAAAGCAATAGACAAGGCTTATGCAGGAATCGGGAAAATCAGCTTTGAGGGGATGCATTACAGAAAAGATATCGGAAGAAAGTAAAGATACAGACATAAAAGGGATCTTGTTATACTTAAATGTACAGCAAGGTCCTTTGCTTTTTCCAGTATTTGCTATTGATAAGAAGAGTCTGAGTTGAAAAATTTATGGGCTTTTATACACTGTTTTATGCTATAATATCTTTTGTATTATACTCAAAAGATAGATTTTTTGCAGCAGCGATAATAACTAATAATATATTTATTCTGGAAGGGATCTTTTGATGGAAGGGAAGAGCTTGAAGGTAGGAATTTGCGGAGGCACATTTGACCCTATTCATATGGGTCATCTTGCAATTACAGAGCTGGCAAGATGTGAACTGAATTTGGACAAGGTTTTGTTTATTCCTTCCGGTATGCCTCCGCATAAGGATTTAAATACTGTTACCAGCCCGATTCACAGGCTTAATATGGTCAGGTGCGCCGTCAGCGGCAATCCGTTTTTTGAGGCTGTTGACCTTGAAGTTGAGAGGAACGGATATACCTATACTGTGGATACATTGAATGAGCTTCATAAAATGTACCCGGAAGACACTGATTTTTACTATATAATAGGTGCGGATGTAGTGATGGATTTATTGACATGGAAGAGGACTGAAGAGGTTTTTGCCCTGACGAAGTTTATTGCTGTTATGAGAGCCGGATATCAGGACAAGGCTTTTATCGAACAGATTAAGGTTTTAAGGCAAAAATTTGACATAGAGCTGATACCCTTTGAAGCACCCTTGATTGAGATATCTTCAACGTTTATCAGAGAAAGAATAAGTAAAAATCAATCGGTTAAATACCTTGTGAGTGATTGCGTCGATGCTTATATAAAGGAAAATAACTTATACCGGTAAATAAGCTTGGGCGGCATGAAAATATTTATGGAAAGATACGGCTAAATAGATTTGGTACAAAAAGGAAAGGTTATCAATGAATATAATTGAAATGGATGCATTACTGAAGAGGTCACTCAGGCCGGGAAGGTATATTCATTCTGTAAACACAATGAAAGAGGCAATATCACTGGCGGAGCATTATGGTGAGGACAAGGCTGCCGCTGCTGTTGCAGGGCTTCTTCACGATTGCGCAAAGAATTTGAAGGATGAAGAGACAAGAGAATACTGCCGGGCAAATGGAATAAAATTGAATGAAATTGAGCAGCGACAGGTATTTTTGATGCACGGTGAGGTTGGGGCAATATTGGCAAAAGAACAATATGGTGTTGAGGACAACATTATTTTAAATGCAATAAGGTATCATACCACAGGTTTTGCCAAGATGAGCCCGATGGATAAAATAGTTTTTCTGGCGGATTATATTGAGCCGGGAAGAACCCATTGTGAGGCTGACGATGTCAGAAGGCTGGCATATGCAGACATAAATAAGGCGCTGGTATGCGCTTTTGACAATATAATTAAATATGTTATAATGCAAAATGGCTTGCTGCACCCATTTACAATTGAGGCAAGAAACAAGCTGTTACTGCAGAATAAAGATTTTTAGCATATTTGCATTGGACGGATACAGTAATGCTTGATTATGGAGGTAAAAATGGGTAAGATTTTAAGAATAGGATTTTATGCAATAGGAACCTTTTTATTGTTTTTTTCATCAATTATAGTAGGAGCTAATTTTTATAAGGATTCGGGTGTATTTGATAAAGAAGTGATAGAGGTGAAAAAGCAAGCTCAAGAGGCTGAATCAAGCTCCGGCAAAATAATCATAGATACTGAGCAGAAGAAGGAAACAACAAAGCAATCAGCCGAGCAAACACCCAGCCAGTCTTCGGTTAATAATGAAAAGCTGGTGGTTGAGGTTATAAACTGCACAGATAAAAGTGGCTTGGCAGAGGAAATCAGAGCAATGCTGGAAGCAAAAGGATACACAGTGAGTGCAGGAAATACATTTGACAGTACACAGGGTACATCAAAAATCCTGATAAGGAAAAAAGGAGCAAAAGCTGACGTTATACGTGATTCTCTGAAGATTTCCATAATTAAGGAAGAGCTTCAGCCTGACTCCAGATTTGATATAACTGTTATTGTAGGAGCGGATTTTAACCCGTAACAAATGCTGTCAGTTTTTTTAAGCTTACCAAAGTCAATTACAGTTAAGAGCCTTAGCACAATAAAATACCGGTACGGTATGCATTGCTTTTGACCTGTGGTAATTGACTAAAATCAATTACGGTTCAAGCCTTCGCGACGATATCGTATTTCAGCCTATAGTAATTGATTTTTAGTCAGCTGTTTTGTATATTTGTAAGAAATTAAAGTTGATGCTATAATTAACAGGGTTCTTGAATAGGCATGTCCGATTTACTAAATATATTAAGTGTTGAAGATGAGGTGCATATATTGGATTCAAAAAAATTAGCAGACAAGATAATGGAAGCGATGCAGGAAAAGAAAGCCAAGGATATCAATATGATTGATATTCATAATATTACAACAATTGCCGACTATTTTGTGATTTGCAGCGGTACATCCACTACACATATAAAAGCCATTGCGGATGAAATAGATGTCAAGCTCAATGAAATAGGAGTTGAACCTTACCACAAGGAAGGCTATGACACAGCAAGGTGGATTTTATTGGATTATGCGGATGTAGTTGTCCATGTATTTCATCAGGAGGACAGAGAGTTTTTTAATCTGGAAAGATTGTGGTCTGACGGCGAAATGACCTGTATAAGATAAAAATAAAAGAAAGTGTAGGCTAAAAAGGGTATACTATGCTTGGAAACGGAGATTGGTAAATGATTAGTGCAAACGGTGTTTCTCTGAGATATGGAGGACGAGCTTTATTTGAAAATGTAAACATTAAATTTACGCCGGGTAACTGCTATGGCTTGATAGGAGCCAACGGAGCCGGAAAATCAACATTTTTGAAGATTCTTTCAGGTGAGATTGAGCCCAGCAAGGGAGATGTAACAGTAACTACAGGTGAGAGACTTGCTGTGCTTAAACAGGATCACTTTGAATTTGACGAGTTTGAGGTTCTTAAAACTGTAATTATGGGTCATAAAAGACTTGTTGAAATTATGGAGGAAAAGGAAGTCCTCTATGCAAAAACTGATTTTACTGAGGAAGAGGGAATTAGGCTATCTGAATTGGAAGCTGAGTTTGTAGAGCTGAACGGCTGGGAGGCAGATTCTGATGCCGCTACCTTGTTAAACGGATTGAATATAAGTGAAGAGCATCACTATAAGAAAATGAAGGATCTGGATGCCAATATGAAGGTCAGGGTATTGCTGGCGCAGGCTTTATTTGGGAATCCTGATATTCTTCTTATGGATGAACCTACAAACCACTTGGATGTAGCTTCAATTACATGGCTGGAAAACTTTCTTTCAAATTTTGAAAATACTGTTATTGTTGTATCTCATGACAGGCATTTTCTCAATCAGGTTTGTACACAAATAGCAGACATAGATTTTGGGAAAATACAGCTATATACCGGTAACTACGATTTCTGGTACCAGTCAAGCCAATTGGCACTCCAACAGGCTAAAGACATAAATAAGAAAACAGAAGCAAAGATGAAGGAGCTTCAGGAGTTTATTCAAAGGTTCAGCGCAAATGCATCAAAGTCAAAGCAGGCAACCTCCCGCAAAAAGTTGCTGGATAAGCTGACGCTGGAGGATATAAAGCCTTCCTCAAGAAAGTATCCCTTTGTTGATTTTAAGCCTGACAGAGAAGCCGGGAATGATTTGCTTATGGCTAGCGGAATTACAAAAGAAATTGATGGTGAGCTGCTTTTGAATGATGTTAGTATTATTGTAAACAAGGGAGACAAAATTGCCTTTGTGGGGACATACGGAAAAGCTAAGACAACCATTTTTAAAATATTGATGGGAGAGACAGAGCCGGACAGCGGTGAGTATAAGTGGGGGATAACTACTACTCAGGCCTATTTCCCAAGTGATAATTCAGAATTTTTTGACGGCATAGATTTATCCTTAGTGGACTGGCTCAGACAATTTTCAAAGGATCAGACTGAAACCTTCCTGAGAGGCTGGCTGGGAAGAATGCTGTTTTCGGGGGAAGAAGCTCTGAAAAAGGCATCTGTATTGTCAGGAGGAGAAAAGGTCCGCTGTATGCTTTCAAAAATGATGCTTTCGGGAGCGAATGTTTTGATTCTTGACGAGCCTACAAACCACCTTGATCTGGAATCAATAACAGCGTTGAATAATGGCTTGATAAATTACAAAGGAACTATTTTGTTTACATCCCATGACCATGAATTTGTTCAGACAGTTGCAAACAGAATTATTGAAATTACTCCAAAGGGAGTTATAGACAGACAGATGACATATGACGAGTATCTGGAGAATGAGGATATAGCAGCACTTAGAAAGGAAATGTGGTCGTAAGATTATTATATTTGCCAAAATTAGAAAACCTCCCTTTAAAGGAGGTCTTTTATTTTTGGCTTTAATTGATCAGCCTATGTTTTCTGCATATCTTTTGATTTTCTTTGTTGTTGTTTTTATAAATTCCTCTTCACGTACGGTAAATTCCTTTACCCGTTTGTAAAGCGGCATTTGCTTATTTATTTCCTTTACTTCCGCTTGAATGATTTTGTATATTTCGTCCTTGGAAATAATGTTCAGATGAAGCTTTTCCTTTATTTCGTCCATATCAACAACAATTTGGGCATTAACTTCAGTTTCGCCGGATTCCTCGTCAAACCGGCCCCACACCAAGCTTTCTTTGACATATGACGACTTTGCCAGATAGGATTCAACCTCTTCGGGGAAAATGTTCTTGCCGTTTTTAGTAACAATAACATTTTTTTTCCTTCCTGTGATAAATATATAGCCCTCCTCGTCAATATAGCCTAAATCACCTGTATACAGGCAGCTGTTTTTTAATACCTTATGAGTTGCAATAGGGTTTTCATAGTAACCGAGCATTACATTATCACCTCGTATTACTATTTCTCCTATACCGTCATCACCAATATTATCAATCCAAATATCAATTCCTGCAAGAGGCTTTCCGGCAGAATCGCTTCTGTAGCCCTGATCATTGTTTACTGCAACAATGGGAGCACACTCCGTCAATCCGTAACCCTGTATAATTCTTATACCCATAGCGCATAAATCATTTGAAACATCAGGATTTATGGCGGCGGCTCCCGAAATAACCAGTCTTACTCTGCCGCCAAAGATATCGTGTACTTGTTTAAACAGCTTTTTACGAATGTCAATCTTAAGAAAATAGTATAAAAAATTACTTATTTCAATTGCGGCATTTAATTTAAGCTTGCTGAAAAAGGTACCTGATGCCTGCTTAATAATTTTTTTGTGCATATTCTCCAAGATAAGAGGAACCAGCATCAAAATTGTTGGTTTTACTTCCTGAAGATTTTTGACAATATACTTTAGTCCCTCATTGAATGAAAGGCAGCAGCCATTATACATCATTACAAGAAAGCCGGCTGTACATTCATAAGTATGATGCAGAGGCAAAATAGACAGAGCACTGTCAGCCTCGTTAATAGTGAGCATGGAACAAACCGCCATAATATCGGTTGCAAGGTTTTTGCTTGATAACATAACACCCTTTGCCAAATCAGTAGTTCCTGAGGTAAATATCAATGCGCACATTTCATTTTCATCTATTTCGGCATCCAAATAAGCCCTGTTACCCTTTTCAAGGGAGACTTTCCCCTTTTCAATAAGCCTTGAGTATGAAAGAAAATTATTGCCTTCATCATTAATTGCATCTATATCAATATAATACTCAATAAATTCGGATAATTTACTTAGCGACAGCATATCCTTTCGGTGCTTGGAGGAAAAGATTATAGCGCTGACTCCCGCACGGGATATAAGATTTTCAATTTCATTAAACGGCAATTCCCTGTCAAGGGGAACAACAACACCTACGCCTCCGGTGATAGTCAGATATGAGGTACACCATTGGGCACTGTTTTGAGACAAAATTGCGATTTTTTTATTTTTAAGTCCTAAATCAATAAGGGCAGTACCTAAGGAATCAATATCCTCCTTTAATTCTAGGTAGGTTCTGCCGTGATATTCACCAACATTGTTTTTTATTAAAAAAGCGTCTTTATTTCCAAATAAATTTACACTTTGAGAAATCATATCTTTTAAATCGGTGATTTTCCGTTGCTTGTAAATCGGTTCGGTTTTCATTAATTACACTCCTTTTATAAGCAATAATACCTAAGGTCAATTGCTGTTCTGAGACTATACATGATAAGCCTTCTGTTTTACGCAGCTTGGGTTTTACCTGCTTTCTGAGCTTCAAAAACCAAACTATCGACCGATATAACCGGTTATTCATCCGATAAGTAATTGACTTTATTGCCGTCGGCATAAGCTTGGATATTATTACATACAATAGATACAATACTATACTATAATATAAGTATATTTAAATTAAATCAATATATGAAATAAAAAAACTTTGTCAGTATTTATAATTTTATTTAAATCTTATTCTGTTTCTTTTCCTTCTTCTTGATATTATTCTCAATATTTTTCTTAAAATAAGGAAACATAAAACTACAATTATTACGATAACGATATATTTAAAAATAAGACTTCCGGTGATTTTATAAATAAAAGCTTTTACCTTTGCCTTAAAGCTTTGCTCAACCGTACGTGAAGAAACGACAGTTACTTTTCCTATAGAGGTGCCGTCTCTTTTATATTCAATATTTCCTAAAACATCCCCTTTTTTTATGGGAGCCTTTAAATCTGGTGTTATGGTTACCACCTTTTGAATATTCCATTCATCCTTATTATTCGGGAGCATGGCTTCAAGCTTACCGCTTGTTACAAGATCCAGCTTTCCATCGTCTGAAGCATCTTCTACCTGCACATTTTTAATTAATTCATTTCTGTCAATTATCATTTGATTGGAGAAGTTTTCATAACCTGCCTTTAATAAGGTTTTTGTAAAATCAAAGACAGTTCTGCCCGGTTTATTATTAACTCCGAGAATTACAGAAATTAATTCGAAGCCCTCCTTATTAACCGCAGAGGATATAAAGTTTGCACCTGCACGCATGGTTGAACCGGTTTTTAATCCGGTTATGGTGAACTGATTTCTGTCATCACCTGTGTCAGGGCCATAATTAAAGGATTGCCCCAACAGCTTGTTGGTATTGCTCAGCACATTCCACTTTTCATGCTTGTTAGTCGGAGGAAGCATATTTAGCTGCTTTTGACTGACAATCTCCTTGAATACGGGAAATGTAAGGCACTCCTTTGCTATAATTGCTAAATCTCTTGCAGTTGAAAAGTGCTCAGCATCCTTTTCATATTCATCAATACCGCAGGGATTGGTAAAAGTACTGTTTTTTGCCCCAATCTCGCCAGCCAGCTTATTCATTTCGTAAACAAAGTCTTCTCGGGTAGGATATAGATTTTCTGCAATAATATTGGCAGTTTCGTTAGCTGATGCTATCAGCATGGCGTGAAGCAGGTCATCCAGAGCCAGCTGCTCTCCTTCCATGATGCCGACATTCATTCCGCCTACTCCTATATCGGATACGGCTGCTTGACTTGCAGTCATTACCTGACTTAGCTCCCCTTTTTTTAATGCGACTAAGGCGGTCATTATTTTAGTAGTGCTTGCGGGACGAAGTCTGGTATCTGCATTATATTCATAAAGAACACTGCCTGTTTTTGCATCTATCAATATGTATGCACTTGCATCAATATCTAAATCGCAAAAGGCCGGTGAAACCTGAAGTGACAATATCAGTATAATAATAAGTGCGGTAATTACTTTCTTCATAATTTCTCCTTTGTATGACATTCTAGTAAATATTATAAAGCAAAAAGCTTGATTTTTAAACTCATATTTAATGTATTGAGCTAAAGTTTAAAAATTTTTAACAAATTTTAAGGACAGAGCTATTTTAGTGTGGCTATTATACATTATATGTATTATAATATTAATGTTGCTACGAAAAACCATATCAGCAATTACCAAAGGTCAAAATAAATTCAAACCCAAGCTGCGTTCAAAATCAGCGTAAAAGCTTAATTCGACTAAACCTGTTTCCAGTGCTCTTTTCTTTTAGCCGTATATTAAAAAGATTATTATACTTCAAATATTCGTATATTCATATTTTTATGTGTCTTTTTGCAATTGATTTCAGGCATTATCTTATTAAATTCAAGGAGGAATTATGGAAATAACCTTATTTGGGAGGAAAGTATTTATAAGCAGGGCCTTGTTTTTCTGTTTAATAATAATTCTTATTATTGGAACAGGTTTTTTGGGGTATTTTTTGAAGCAAGTATACAAGCCGCTGTCAGGTTATGAAATACCGGAGGTGAGTATAAGCGATACAAGCAAGGCAGACATAATCCAAGTCGAAGAAGCGGTTGCCGCAGCAGTAACAGAAGATACAGAGGAGGTGCCGGAAATAAAGGTATATGTTGTGGGATGTGTAAACAAACCCGGAATAGTAACAATAAAAAAAGGACAGTTGATTGATGATGCCGTAAAAATGGCAGGGGGAGCAACAAAAGAAGCAGATATTGAAAATATTAACATGGCATATATATTAGATGAAAACACCATGCTGAGAATAAGAGCCAAAGCTTCCGGCTCTAAACCGGCGGAGGATGCAAAACCGGATGGCATACAGAAAAGCAGTGAAGATACGAATAAGGAAAAGAAGCTCAACAGCGGTGTTGACATTGTTACAGACAGCATGGAGGCTGTTGTTGAAGAAAAAAGAGCAGACAGTAAAGCAGAAGGCAGTCTGATAAATATTAATGAGGCTTCACAGGCAGAGCTTGAAAAACTGCCGAATATAGGGCCTGCAACTGCAAAGGCAATAATTGCCTACAGAGAGGAAAAAGGTAAGTTCGATAGCATTGCAGATATAATGAAAATTACCGGGATTAAACAGAAAACCTATGACAAAATTAAAGCTTGCATATGTGTTGAGTAAAATAAACCTGATTTCAAACAAAAAAACCGACTTTCGCCGGTTTTTAAATAATTTTTAAGGAGGAAAATCTTTTAATTTTCAAACCTATTATAATATGTTTTTTCTATAATTCAAATGGCATAAATAAACGATATTTGAGTCGAAAAAGCCAAAATAATATACAAAATCAACAACTGAAAAATTTTATGCAAAAATCGGAATAATAAAAATCTCTGCCAGAACATAAGTAAGGATTAGTGCCATTACAGGTAAAATGAATCCGAACAGCAGCAGCTTGACGTTTTTTTTCTGCCTGAATTTTTTATATTTTTTTAATCTTGTATTTCTCAATTGCTTACCTCCTGAATGTATATGAACTTTTTAAAATAATATTTACTAATATTAATAACTTACGCGGAATTAATGCTATAATAGCTATATTAAACCGTAATACCTATATTATTGCACGAATTGGTGTTTTTATTTGTGTTATGGCAAATTTTGTTTTTGCTTCATTGGAAGGGGTATATATCATGAATGAAAGAGTTTTATGGATTACAAGAACAGCCGCTCTTACAGCCTTGCTTATAATAATGCAGGCGGTGACTTCGACCTTTGGAAATACATTGGTTACAGGTTCGATTGTCAATTTGATATTGATTGTTTCGGTTATGACCTGCGGTGTATCCACGGGGATAACGGTTGCTGTGATTTCTCCGGTATGTGCAAAGTTTTTTGGAATAGGACCTTTTTGGTCGTTGATTCCATTTATAATTGCAGGCAATATTGTCTTGGTGATTCTCTGGAAGCTTATCGGAAAGCATACGATTAAGAATTTGAAAATTTCATATGCAATAGCCTTAGTTGCGGCTGCGGTGTCAAAATTTCTGGTTCTGTATTTAGGTATTGTTAAAATTGCAATTCCGGTTTTATTGAAGCTGCCTGAACCCAAGGCGGCTGTGATTTCCAGTATGTTTTCGGTTCCGCAGCTGATTACGGCACTTATAGGCGGTGTCCTTGCGATTATTATACTGCCGGTATTGAACCGCGCCATTAAGACTAAATAAATATGCCGTACATAGCTTTTGCTAAAAAGGCAGTTCCAAGCCTATGCTAAAAAATATAGAAAATGACAAATGTTGAAGTATTGACACATTAAAATTGTGAGAATATAATTAAGAGAAGATATTTTTAAATGCAAGGTCATAAATATTGAAATTAGCGCTGATGAGAAGAGTACGTAAAAATCAGGGTTTCAGAGATTGAGTGTATCAGCTGAAAGCACTCAGACCTATGCTTTACGGAAGACCACCTCTGAGCTATATCGTTGATTACGTTATAATCATGTGCATAGACGCATATAAGCAATGTGGCGCAAGAGATTGCAGCTGCATATCAAAACAGCATATCGCAGAAAAGGTATATATGGCATTACAATGGCACAGCCGGTAAAGAGCATATATACGCGTAATCCAAAAGGGTTTTACGCTTTAATACAGCGAAGCGCATGTTATGCACGTACAATGAGCAGCAAGTAGGGTGGAACCGCGGGAATTACTCTCGTCCTTATATATAGGACGGGAGTTTTTTATTTGTGAATTTCTTCTGCCGTATTTAAAGATGATTGATTTCTAAGACAGGTTTGAATATGTATTAAACGGAGGTATTGCTATGATAAGAATTACTTTAAAAGATGGCAGCTCAAAGGAGTACAATGACGGTATCACAATAAGGGAGATTGCCGAGAGTATCAGTGCCGGGCTTGCAAGAGCTGTTCTTGCCGGTGAGGTTGACGGAAGGGTAAAGGACTTGAGCTTCCAGCCCGAAAAAGACTGTACACTGAAGCTTCTGACTTTTGATGATGAGGGCGGGAGACTGGCATACAGGCATACCGCATCACATGTTTTGGCTCAGGCGGTAAAAAGACTGTTTCCGAATGTCAGGCTGGCAATAGGACCTGCCATTGACAACGGCTTCTACTATGACTTTGATACGGAGAAAAATTTTACACCCGATGACTTGACTAAAATTGAAAAGGAAATGGAAAGTATTATAAAAGAGGATATTTCTTTGGAGAGATATACCCTTTCCCGGGATGAAGCTCTCAGATTTATGGAAGAGAAGGGTGAGCCATATAAAGCGGAGCTTATCAGAGAGCTTCCGGAAAATGAAGAAATATCCTTTTATAAGCAGGGCGATTTTACAGACCTCTGTGCTGGCCCGCACCTGCCTTCAACCGGCAAGCTAAAGGCAATAAGGCTGATGAGTGCTACCGGTGCATATTGGAGAGGCAATGAGAAGAATAAAATGCTGCAGAGAATATATGGTACCGCATATCCTAAAAAGAGCCAGCTGGAGGAATATCTTTTCAGAATGGAAGAGGCTAAAAAACGTGACCACAGAAAGCTGGGAAAAGAGCTGGATTTATTTGATATCATGGATGAGGGCCCGGGATTTCCTTTCTTTATGCCAAAAGGAATGGTGCTTCGGAACTTGCTGGAGGACTACTGGCGCAGTGAGCATAAAAAGGCAGGATATCAGGAAATAAAAACTCCTATGATTCTCAATAAGGATTTATGGGTAAGGTCGGGCCACTGGGAAAATTACAGAGAAAATATGTATACAGTTGAGATAGATGAACAGGATTTTGCAATTAAGCCTATGAACTGTCCGGGAGGAATGCTGGTATATAAAAGAAAGCTTCATTCCTACAGGGATCTCCCCATAAGGGCAGGCGAGCTTGGGCTTGTGCACAGGCATGAGCTGTCAGGAGCACTTCACGGATTGATGAGAGTAAGATGCTTTACACAGGATGACGCGCATATATTTATGACACCTGAACAAATTAAAGATGAGGTAATAGGTGTAATTAATCTGATAGATGATTTTTATAAGGTGTTTGGCTTCAAATACAAGGTTGAGCTTTCGACAAGACCTGAAAAGTCAATTGGCTCGGATGAAATGTGGGAGCTGTCAACGTCAGGTCTTAAGGAAGCGCTGGATGCCAAGGGCATAAGCTACAAGATAAATGAGGGAGACGGGGCTTTCTACGGCCCTAAAATAGATTTCCACCTTGAGGATTCAATAGGCCGGACATGGCAGTGCGGAACCATACAGCTGGACATGAACCTGCCCGAAAGATTTGATTTGACTTATGTGGGAGCAGACGGTGAAAAGCACAGGCCTGTAATGATTCATAGAGTTGTATTCGGAAGCATTGAAAGGTTTATTGCCATATTGACCGAGCACTTTGCCGGCGCATTCCCGGTATGGCTGTCTCCGGTACAGGTCAAAATCCTTCCTATTGTTGACAAGCACTATGACTATGCTTATGAGGTGAAAAAGTTGCTTGAACAGAAGGATATCAGAGTTGAACTTGACACCAGAAATGAGAAAATCGGCTATAAGATAAGAGAGGCTCAGATGGAAAAAACGCCGTATATGCTGGTTATAGGAGATAAGGAAACAGAAGGCAGGGCTGTTGCGGTAAGATCCAGAAAGGACGGTGACATAGGTGCTATGTCCGTTCCGGATTTTATTAATAAAATTATTGAGGAAATAAAAACTAAAGCAAAATAGAAGTAAGCTGGATTTTGGAGAGGCTTATTTACAAAAGCTTCTCCGCGGGAATGCTTTACAATATTTTAAGCCTGAAGCAGGCATGGAGGTTATGATGATTAAAATTACTTTGAAAGACGGAAGCTCTAAGGAATACCAGAATGGAACCACAATAAAAGAGGTTGCTGAAAGCATAAGTGCCGGACTGGCAAGAGCAGCACTTGCAGGAGAGGTTGACGGCAAGGTAAGGGATTTGAACTGGAAGCTTGAAAAGGACTGCAATTTGAGCTTGCTGACATTTGCCGATGAGGGAGGCAGATTTGCATACAGGCATACCGCATCACATGTTCTGTCACAGGCAGTAAAGAGATTATTCCCTGATACTAAGCTTGCAATAGGGCCTGCAATTGAGAATGGCTTTTACTATGACTTTGAGACTGAAAGGAATTTTACACCCGAGGATTTAGCAAAGCTTGAAAAGGAAATGGAAAAAATTATAAAAGAGGATCTTCCGCTTGAGAGATTTACACTTCCGAGGGATGAGGCAATAAGGCTTATGGAGGAAAAGGGAGAGCCTTACAAGGTTGAGCTTATCAAGGAGCTTCCCGAGGAGGAGGAGATATCCTTTTATAAGCAGGGGGACTTTACAGACCTGTGTGCAGGTCCGCATCTGCCGTCGACAGGAAAGCTCAAGGCAATAAAGCTGATGAGTGCTACCGGGGCATACTGGAGAGGCAACGAGAAAAATAAGATGCTTCAAAGAATCTATGGAACAGCCTTTCCTAAAAAAAGTGAATTGGATGAATATGTAACCCGGCTGGAAGAGGCCAAGAAGCGTGACCATAATAAGCTGGGAAGAGAGCTGGAGCTTTTTACCACCTGTGAACAGATAGGTCAGGGGCTTCCCTTGCTTATGCCGAAGGGAGCAAGAATTGTACAGACTCTCCAGAGATTTGTTGAAGATGAAGAGGAAAGGAGAGGATATGTTCTTACCAAGACTCCTTTCATGGCAAAAAGCGATTTGTACAAGCTTTCCGGTCATTGGCAGCATTACAAGGACGGTATGTTTGTATTGGGCGACGAGGATAAGGATGAGGAGGTTATGGGCTTGAGGCCGATGACCTGTCCGTTCCAATTTATGATATACAATGCAAAGCTTCACAGCTACCGTGATTTGCCCATAAGATACGGGGAAACTTCAACCTTGTTCAGAAATGAAGCATCAGGAGAAATGCATGGCTTGATTCGTGTACGCCAGTTTACTATTTCAGAAGGCCATCTGGTCTGTACACCCGAGCAATTGGAGGAGGAATTCAAGGGTGTTGTCGATTTGATTAAATACATGATGAATACTCTCGGAATTGCAGATGACGTAACCTACAGATTTTCCAAATGGGACCCGAATAATAAGGAAAAATACATTGGAAGTGCTGAGGAATGGGAAGCTGTTCAGGACAAAATGAGGACAATTCTTAATCATTTGAATATAGACTATAAGGAGGCAGAGGGCGAAGCGGCATTCTACGGCCCGAAGCTTGATATACAGGCAAAAAATGTTCATGGCAAGGAGGATACTATAATAACCGTACAGGTTGATTTCGCTCTTGCGGAAAGAATGGATATGGTTTATGTGGACAAAAACAATGAAAAGAAGCATCCTTATATTATCCACAGGACATCTCTGGGGTGCTATGAAAGAACTCTTGCAATACTTATTGAAAAGTATGCGGGAGCATTCCCCACATGGCTTTGCCCTGTTCAGGCAAAGCTGCTTCCGCTGGTTGACAAGCACCATGATTTTGCTTACCAGGTTGCCGCCATACTCAGGGATAAGGGAGTCAAGACTGAGGTTGATACCAGAAATGAAAAGATTGGCTACAAAATCAGAGAAGCACAGATGGAAAAGATACCTTATATGCTGGTAATAGGCGACAAGGAAATGGAAGGTAACGGAGTGTCGGTCAGATCCAGAAAGGACGGGGATCTCGGAACCTTATCAGTTCAGGAATTTGCAGACAAAATTGCTGAGGAAATCAGAACAAGGGCAAGATGATACTTCCCGGATTGCAGGAAACGGGCGGAATCCGAGAGGATTCCGCCCTCATTTATTTTTTGCTCAAATAGTACTATTAAACAATAAAAATGATAATAATTATAAATATGTGTCATTTATTATAGATTAGAATTGTTGATGTGTTATAATTGGTTTTGTGAAAAACACGGCTTGAAAGTGAGGAATATGGATATGCAAAAAAAACTGCTGTCAATAGTTGTTCCTGTTTACAATGAGCAGGAGGTCATAGATGAAACATTTAGGAGATTATCAGATGTATTCGGAGACTATTTTATGCAGGTTGAATACATTTTTATAAATGACGGGAGTAAGGATGATACATACCGCAAGCTTACTCAAATCGCAAAAAACAGGCCTGAGGTACGCGTTATTAATTTTGCGAGAAACTTTGGGCATCAGATAGCCATAACAGCAGGTATGGACTACGCCAAGGGCGATGCGGTCGTTATAATTGATGCGGATTTGCAGGACCCTCCGGAGGTTATTTTGAAGATGGTGGAAAGGTGGCAGGAGGGCTATGAGGTTGTATATGGAAAAAGGCTGCAAAGAGAAGGAGAAACCTTTTTCAAGAAGTTCACCGCCAAAATGTTCTACCGCTTTCTCGACAGTATGACAGATGTGAAGCTTCCTGTTGATGTGGGTGATTTCAGGCTGATAGACAGAAAAGTATGCGATACGATGAAGCGCCTGCCCGAGCGCTCCAGATATGTAAGAGGGCTGGTAAGCTGGGTTGGATTCAAGCAGACAAGTGTTGAGTACAGGCGTGAAAAAAGGTTTGCCGGAGAAACAAAATATCCCCTTAAAAGGATGGTTAAGCTTGCGGGAGACGGCATATTTTCTTTCTCATATAAGCCTTTGAAGCTGGCGACATTTACCGGAATGATTATTTCGGCATTTAGCTTTATTTATCTTATAGTGGTTTTAATTCAGAAGTTTACAAAAAATGATGTGGCATCAGGATGGGCATCCTCTATGGCTGTTTCTCTGTTTTTTAACGGGGTAATGCTTATTGTTCTAGGTATTATGGGAGAATATGTGGGGAGAATATATGAGGAAGTAAAGGCCAGACCTTTATATATTGTCGGAGAGCTGTTGGGCTTTGACACAAAAAATATTGAGGAAAATGATAAGACGGATAAAGATGAAGGAAAAAATATCGGATAAAAAAACTGAGGCAGATAAGAATGGCTAGATACTTCCGGCCTAATACCGAAACGAAAACAGGGGCTTTCATTGTCAAGGCCTTAATTTCTGTTTTAGCTTTATATTCATTGTATTTAATTTTACTGAATTTTATATGTGCAGTCAGCTGTAAGGCTGTGTCATATGCAGGGTATGCGGCTCTGGCTCTGATTCTGTTTGCATTTGCCTGCTTTATAGCATACAAGGCAGAGGTTTCGCCGGCGGCTTTTGTGCTTGCTGTTTTTGTTCTGGGCTTTCTGACAAAAAGCATACCGGCGTTTTTGACAGATATAAAGCCTGTTTCGGATTTTGATGTTTTTTATCAATATGCATTAAAATTGCTGAATGGCGGCAGGTCTCTCGAAGATATGGAATACTTCAGAACATGGGCTTACCAGACAGGGCCTGTTATTTATTACGCCGCCTTAATGAAGCTTTTTGGCACAGGTCTGCTGACTTTAAAGCTTGCAAATTGCTTCTTTATGGCGGGCACAAATGTATTTATATACCTGATAGCACGAAAAATATCAAATGATTATACTGCCAGAGCAGTATCGCTTTTATATCTTCTGTATCCTGCACCTTATTTTCTGGCACCTGTCTTGACAAATCAGCATTTTGCTGCATGTATGTTTTTATCGTCAATATATGTGCTTCTCATTGAACGGCTGAATTGGGCAGTAAAGGGTATTCTTGCAGGAGCGGTAATTGCTGTCGGAAATACTGTCAGGCCTATAGGAATTGTTATTATAGCTGCTTCAATAATATGGGAGATAATTGAAATAATACGGTCTGGAAAACTTCTAAAAACAGGCAGTGTTATAATGCTGCTGCTTTCTTATTTGCTTGTAAGCTATGGATGCTCGGCTGCTGTAAAACATGCGGATATTAATTCAGAAGGACTTGCAAACAATTTTCCTCTCTGGAAATTTGTTGTTGGTCTTAATTATGAGGCTAAGGGACAATTTTCATATGAGGACGAATATGAAATATACAGAATACAGGATTTCAATAAACGCAATAAAGCTGCAGAACAAGTTATTAAACAGCGCCTGTCCGTCGGAATTAAGAAATTGGCTGGGCTGATGAATGCAAAGCAGATAGCAATGTGGGCCGGAAGCGACACTTTGAGCTGGGGGTTTTACCAACAGATAGATGGGCAGCTTGTACCTTCAGAAGAAGTAAAGAAGATTGAACCTATTATTCTGAAATCAGAAAAAATGTATTATATATTTATTTTTATCCTCATGCTTGCGGGTTTTTGCAGATCAGCTTGGGAAAATAAAATCAATCATGGCGTAGCCCTGCTTTCATTGATACTTTTATGCTACTTCGGAATACATTTTTTTATAGAAATACAGGTCCGGTACAGGTATTTTGCAATGACAATAGTATTTATTCTGGCTGCAAAGGGCTGTGAAGCAGTTTTTTACAGTCTAAGGGAGTACAGGGAAAGGTATCCGTGAATATAATGCGGTTATTCCTAGCTTGCCGGCACAGGCAAATTTTTAGAATATTTATTATTGCTTTTTATACCGGTATTATGAAATAATAGCTATTATAAAAATATTAAAGCAGCTATTTGATTGATTTTTGAGTTTAGCTCAAACAGGACTTGGCAAAGCTGAGCCTGTATTTTCAGGGCTTATTTCAAATATAGAGCGGGAGGCAGGGCGAAAATGAAGCAATATCTGGATTTGTGCAGGCATATATTGGCAGACGGTATAAAAAAGGAAGACAGAACAGGTACGGGGACAATCAGTACCTTTGGAAATCAGATGAGATTTAATCTGCAGGATGGATTTCCTTTGATTACAACTAAAAAGGTGCATTTGAAGTCAATAATACATGAACTGCTGTGGTTTATAAGCGGTGATACAAATATAAGGTACTTAAAGGATAACGGTGTTTCCATATGGGATGAATGGGCTGACAAAAATGGTGATTTGGGCCCTGTATACGGGCATCAGTGGAGATCCTGGCCTGCTGCCGGAGGCAGGAATATTGACCAGCTCAGCGAGGTTATTGAGCAGATAAAAAACAATCCGGACTCGAGAAGGCTTATTGTGTGTGCGTGGAATGTGGGAGAGATAGATAAAATGGCTTTGCCGCCCTGTCATTGTTTTTATCAGTTTTATGTGGCAAACGGTACTCTTTCATGTATGCTGTATCAGAGGAGTGCCGATGTGTTTCTCGGAGTTCCCTTCAATATAGCATCATATGCATTGCTTACAATGATGCTTGCACAGGTATGCGGTTTAAAGGCCGGAGAGTTTGTTCACACCTTGGGAGATACGCATATTTACTTAAATCATGTAGAGCAGGTAAGGCTTCAGCTTACAAGAGAACCGAGGATGCTTCCGAAGATGCTTGTAAACTCTGAGGTTAAGGACATATTTGATTTTAAATATGAGGATTTTACATTGACGGGCTATGATCCGCATCCTCTTATAAAAGGGGCTATTTCAGTATGATTTCAATAATATTTGCTATGGGCAAGGATAATGCTATAGGATACAAAAATAAAATGCCTTGGCATCTTCCTGCGGATTTGGCTTACTTCAAGAGGGCTACAATGGGACAGCCGGTTATTA
Source organism: Ruminiclostridium sufflavum DSM 19573 (assembly GCF_003208175.1). Classification (GTDB taxonomy): domain Bacteria; phylum Bacillota; class Clostridia; order Acetivibrionales; family DSM-1351; genus Ruminiclostridium; species Ruminiclostridium sufflavum. The sequence goes on from NZ_QKMR01000015.1 coordinate 80,019, forward strand.
TGGGCAGGAAGACATTTGAATCAATAGGCAGGCCACTGCCCGGAAGGACGAACATTGTTATAACGGGAAATAAGGAGTTCTTTCGGGACGGATGTATAATTGCAGATTCGGTTGAGAAAGCCGCTGAGACAGTTAAAAGCACTGATTGCTTTGTGATAGGCGGTGCGGAAATATACAGAGCCTTTTTGCCAATTGCCGGTAAGCTGTATATAACAGAGATAAATCAGGCTTTTGAAGCGGATACATTTTTTCCTGAGCTTGATTATTCGCAGTGGAAGCTGGTATCCAGAGAGCCGGGAGTAAAGGATGAAAAAAATCCTTATGACTATGCTTTTCTGGTATATGAAAGGATTGAGCCGTAAAATAGAAAAATAGTTTGACAAAGGGAAAGGTTTCTGATATCATAGATATGCAAAACAAGAAGAAGTTTTCCACTTCTCACCTGGCGAACATTTGATTTGCAAGGTAAATATCAGTTCCATGCGTATTATACGTTCAAGACTTAGATATTATTGTGGATATTTCTTCTATCCACTTTTTTTATTGTGATTTTTAAATAATGCAGGACTTGAAGAGTAATCTTCCAGCCTATTAAATTTCGGAGGTGTCAATTATCAGCAAAAATGAATTAATGATCAATGAGGAAATTCGAGACAAAGAAGTCAGACTTATAGATTCTGATGGTACAATGCTTGGCATTATATCAATTAAAGAAGCCCAAACACTTGCAAGCACTAAAAATCTTGATTTGGTAAAGATTGCACCGCAAGGGGTACCGCCTGTTTGTAAGATTATGGACTATGGCAAATATATGTTTGAGCTTGCTAAAAAAGAGAAAGAGGCAAGAAAAAATCAGAAGATCATAAATATAAAAGAAGTCAGATTCTCACCTTCAATAGAGGCCCATGATTTTGAATTCAAGGTTAAGAATGCATATAAGTTCTTACAAAACGGAGACAAGGTAAAGGTATCTATAAAATTCAGGGGGAGAGAAATGCATTACACCTCAATAGGACACGAGATACTTGATAAGTTTGCAGAAGAAGTAAAAGATGTTGGAATAGTTGAAAAGAAACCAAAACTTGAGGGCAAAAGTATGATAATGATACTTAATCCAAAGCAGTAGGACAGGAGGAGAAAATTATGCCAAAGTTAAAAACACACAGTGCATCAAAGAAAAGATTTAGAGTTACGGCTAGCGGAAAGATAAAATGCGGACATGCATGGAGAAGCCACAGACTTGTTTCTAAGGCTACAAAGGCTAAGAAACACCATAGATTAGGAGCTTATGTTTCAGACGCAAATTTAGCTACAGTAAAAAAACTTATTCCATATAAATAAGAAGGAGGACAAAGGGTTATGGCAAGAGTAAAAGGTGCGATGAGAACTCGTGCAAGACGCAGAAAAATGCTGAAGCTCGCAAAGGGATATTTCGGAGCAAAGAGCAAGCTCTTTAAAATGGCTAAGCAAGCCGTTATGAAATCCGGAAATTATGCATATAATGACAGAAGATTAAAAAAGAGAGATTTCAGACAGCTTTGGATAGCAAGAATAAACGCTGCTGCAAGAATAAACGGTTTATCATATAGTAAATTTATCGGTGGCTTGAAAAAGTCGGGAATAGAGCTTAACAGAAAAGTTCTTGCCGATATGGCGGTAAATGATGCAGATGCATTTACAAAGCTTGCTGAGCTGGCAAAGGGTGCCAAATAATATATATTAAAATATAGGGAGTCCGGATAGGGCTCCTTTTTGGTATAATCAAGGCAATAGGGCAGAAGTGCCTGCAAAGCGAAGATTGCTTTCGAGCCGGCTTGAAGCTCAGATTGTCTTTGCTTTTGATTTAAGGCAGATATATAAGTGCTACAGCTCTTAGTTCCAGCGTTTTCAAGCGTACATGTATTTCCGTGCGGGATTATAGGATTTATGCACCTGAGGGGAAAAGCAGATGCAAAGAGTAGTTTTTTTAGTTGATATGAATGCTTTTTTTATAAGCTGTGAAATGACAAGAAATCCTGAAATAGCAGGCAGACCGGCTGCAGTTGCGGGAAACCCGAAAAAAAGGACAGGCATAATACTTGCAGCCAATTATGAGGCAAGAAAATTCGGCGTGAAAACAACAATGGTTATACATCAGGCTTTAAAGCTATGCCCGGATATGGTGCTTGTTCCTCCTGACCATTATTTTTATGAGTCAAAATCAAGGGCTGTAATGAATTTGCTGGGAAATTATTCACCGGTTATCGAACAAAACAGTATTGATGAAGCATGGCTGGACATGACAGGTACGGAAGGACTATTTGGTTCACCGGTTGAGGCTGCAGAAAGGATAATGACAGAAATTAAGAACGGACTAGGGTTATGGTGTTCCATAGGGATTTCGGAAAATAAGCTTCTTTCAAAGATTGCATCGGAAATAAAAAAGCCTATGGGGATAACCGAGCTGTGGGTAAGGGATGTTCCGGCAAAGCTATGGCCTCTTTCTGTTACAGCCTTATACGGAGTAGGCAGGCAGACGGGTATAAGGCTTAATAATATCGGGATACAGACAGTGGGAGATTTGGCAGGCTTTAATGCAAGGACATTATGTAAGGCCTTAGGCAAACAGGGAACAGAATTGCAAAGATTGGCAAACGGCATTGATAATTCCCCTGTGACACCTCATACCGCAGGAGAAATGAAGTCAATAGGAAGATCAAATACCCTTGCTGAAGATATAACTGAGGTAGAGGAAGTCAGAGCTGTTTTTCTTGAAATGTGTGAGGAAATTGGCTTTGATGCAAGAAGATACAATAAAAAGGCAAAAACCATTCAGATTACAGTGAAATACTCGGATTTTCAGAGTATAAACAGGCAAATTAGCATAGAGCCAACATGCTTGACAAGGGATATATATGAAAAAGGCTTTGCCCTGCTTAAAAAAAACTGGAACAATGTAAAACCTGTGCGATTGATAGGTATTAGTATAAGCGGGTTTGAACAGGAATGCTCCTGCAGGCAGCTGTCACTTTTTGAACAGGAGGATATTTATGATGATAATTATAATGCGTCACAAAAGGAAGAAAAAATTGAAAAAGCCATAGATGGCATACGGCTGAGGCTTGGTACAAAAGCTGTAACCCGTGCGGCACAGATAAAAAAACCTGAATAATTTTGCTATTTAAATTTTGAAGGCATTTTGTTCTTCAGCATAAGCCGCTGCTTTGCAAAAATAAATTTTGTCAAGATCTGAGAGTCATGGGAATCTATTTTTATGTAACGCAGGCCTGCCATGTAATGCTTGCTTTCTATATGGTGTGAACGTTTTACTTGAGCAATTACCTTTATGCTTGAGCCTTCTTCAAGGTCAACAATAATATAAAGAACCGTACCTGCTTCAAGTGCTTCATCAACATGCAAAGAAATTCCGTTGCTGCTTATGTTTGTCGTTGCTGCGGTTTTTAAATCTGCAATGGGTATTTCCGGGGAATTACTGCTTTCGGTGATTGGAAGCCGGGAATCAATAATTGTATATTTGCAGCTTAGTGCGGTATCTAATCTATAAGCCTCTCTTCTTTGGAGCTTTTTTATTTCACTGGTAATGGTAATATCAAAGGCTTCAATGGGACCATTCTTGCGGTGACCCTTAACAATTGCATTAAAAAATAGAAAGTCCTTATGTTCATCCAGAAAGAATACAAATAAATCCAGACCCATATTAAGATACTTGAATTTGCCCTCACTTATCGGGGCTGCAATGCTGACTGTTTTCCTGTCAATAATATCGATTAACTGACTTGTATATGTATTTGAGGTATCACTGTTACCGTTATAAGGTATTTTTATTTCCAGCTTTGTTCCAAGCGCTATCATATTTGCATCCATCTGATATCTCCACAGCAAGTCCATACTCTGAGTTTAGGTACGTACATCAATAAAGCACCAGCATGGACTCAGTTTATAATTATAAAGCTTACACTATAAGTATAATACCATATTTATTTTAAGAATACCATATTAATACAGGAAGTATTGCATCTGTAAACATATAACCTTGACTGTTTTTGAAAAAACTGTTATTGTATTTTATAAAGGGTATTGTTCAGATTTCCTTAAAGCGTTATAAGCTTATTTGCTTGTACGGAAGTGCCGGTTTTCAGGAGTATGCCGGTTTATTACTAGGAGTGCTTTTATTATGAATTCCAAAATACAGGATAAACATACGGATAGCCTTTTTGATGCTATCTTGCTTTTGAAGAACAGAGAAGAATGCTATAAATTTTTTGAAGATATTTCTACTATATCTGAGATAAAAGCATTAGCCCAAAGGCTTGAAGTTGCAAAGATGCTTCGGGACAGGAAAACCTATACCGACATAAGCGAGCAGACGGGCGCAAGTACTGCAACCATAAGCAGAGTAAACAGATGTCTGGTTTACGGGGCAGACGGGTACAATCTTGTTTTAGACAGACTTGAAGAAAAGGATAAGTAGCATACATGTTAAGAAAATTATTTTTAAGCATAATAATATTGTCTACTTTAGCTTCAGAGAGTGGGGTTTATTGCTCTGAGCAGTTAATCAATTACTATTTGTTTAACCTTTCCTATTTGGATGTAATGCAAGATAACATTAATGTTATCTCTGATTTTAATATAAGGAAAACAGGCACATTAGAAAGAAAGGGTACACCAGCAGCTTTTTACAAGCTGATTTCTCAGGATACAATTGATTCAAAAGCTAAAAACGGCAGCAGCCATTCTGAGACCCTTGGGATTTGCTTTATAACAGCTTTTTTAATTTTTGCTGTCGCCTTATTTATTTGTTCTAATAACAGATTATCAGTTATCTCACGGCGTAATCTGTTATGTCTTGGAGACTCTTCTCCACCGGCTTGTTGCTGATCTGCTTTCTTTAAATATTATTTCATACAGCAGTTACATCTTGTCGGATATGTGTACAGCCATGCCTGTAAATCACTCTTTTTGCGGCAATTATGGTAAAAGACTGTAAAAACAAGCAAGCAGCTTTTTACAGATTAGCCCTATTATTGATGCTGCAGACCGATAGCCGCTGTCTTGATATTTTAAATTAACCTTAGTTATAAAAATGCTGAATAAGAGTTAAAGCTCAGCTTATTTTGTGGGAGCTGATTTGTTTCAAATTTTAAAAACATGTATTTGTGAATGGAGAGTATAATTATGGGAATCAAAAGTATTGTTGAAAAAGTAATAGGCTCATATAGTGACAGAGAATTAAAAAGAATTTATCCGATTGTTGACAAAATAGATGAATTTGAACCTTCAATTCAAAAGCTGACAGATGCTGAGCTGAAGGCAAAAACGCCTGAATTTAAAGAGCGTATAGCAAATGGGGAGGCTCTGGATGATTTATTGCCCGAAGCTTTTGCTGTTGTTCGTGAGGCTTCGAAAAGAGTACTGGGAATGAGGCATTTCCGGGTTCAGATGATTGGCGGTATTGTTCTGCATCAGGGAAGAATATCGGAAATGAAAACAGGTGAAGGTAAAACCCTTGTTGCGACATTGCCTGTATATCTGAATGCTCTTGCCGGAAAGGGAGTACATGTTGTAACTGTTAATGATTATCTGGCCAGACGTGACAGTGAGTGGATGGGTAAGGTTTACAGCTTTTTGGGCATGACGGTAGGCTTGATAGTTCATGATATGGAAAATGAAGAAAGGCGTGCTGCATATAACTGTGACATCACTTATGGAACAAACAATGAGCTGGGCTTTGATTATCTGAGAGACAATATGGTTATTTACAAGCAGGATATGGTACAGAGGGATTTGCATTATGCAATTGTGGATGAGGTTGACTCCATCCTTATTGATGAAGCCAGAACACCTCTTATCATTTCAGGGCAGGGAGACAAATCCACTGACATGTACAAAAGAGCTAATGCCTTTGCCTTGACACTGAAGGCAAAGATTATCAAGCAGATGGATGACAAGGTTGACAGTGATGAAATGTTTGACGAGGACTATATTGTTGATGAAAAGGCACATACAACTGTGATAACCTCAAACGGTATTAAAAAGGCAGAGAAATATTTCGGTATTGAAAACCTGTCGGATCCGGAAAATATGACTATATCGCATCATATCAATCAGGCACTGAGAGCCCATGGCCTTATGAAAAACGAAAAGGACTATGTGGTCAAGGATGGAGAGGTTATCATTGTTGATGAGTTTACCGGAAGAATGATGTACGGCAGACGTTACAGTGACGGCTTGCATCAGGCTATTGAAGCAAAAGAAGGGGTTAAGGTGGAGAGGGAAAGCAAAACTCTTGCGACTATAACCTTCCAGAACTATTTCAGGATGTACACAAAGCTTTCGGGTATGACAGGTACGGCACAAACAGAGGAAGATGAATTCAATACGATATATAAGCTGGACGTAATAGTAATTCCGACAAATAAGGATCTGGCAAGAAAAGACCTTTCCGATGTTGTATACAAAAATGAAAAGGGCAAATTAAATGCAGTAATCGAGGATATCGTTGAGCGGCATCAAAAGGGTCAGCCGGTATTGATTGGTACCATTTCTATTGAAAAGTCAGAATTACTGAGCTTGATGCTCAAGAGAAAGGGAATTCCTCATCAGGTGCTTAATGCAAAATACCATGACAAGGAAGCGGAGATTATAGCTCAGGCAGGTAAGCTTGGGGCTGTTACTATTGCAACCAATATGGCAGGCAGAGGTACTGATATTGTACTTGGCGGTAATGCCGAGCATATGGCTAAACAGGAAATGAGAAAGATGGGCTATCCAGAGGAGCTGATAAGTGCCTCCACAAGCTACAATGACACGGATGATGAGCTGATTTTAGAGTCAAGAGAACGATTTGGCAAGCTTGACGAAAAATATAAGGAAATTACAGGTACAGAACGTGAAAAGGTTTATGAAGCAGGCGGCCTTCATATTATAGGTACCGAAAGGCATGAGTCAAGGCGTATTGACAATCAGCTGCGCGGTCGTGCAGGACGTCAGGGAGACCCCGGCTCCTCAAGATTTTATATTTCTTTGGAAGATGACCTTATGAGGCTTTTCGGCTCGGAAAGATTAACCAAGATAGTTGAGACCTTGGGCCTTGAAGAGGATCAGCCGATTGAGCACGGTATGCTGACAAATGCTATAGAAAATGCCCAAAAGAAGGTTGAGGGAAGAAACTTTGATATCAGAAAGAGAGTCCTTCAATATGATGATGTTATGAATACCCAGAGAGGAGTTATCTACGAGCAGAGGAGAACTGTTCTTAACGGAGAAAATCTAAGAGATTCATTTATAAAAATGTTTGAAAGTATTATAGACGGTGTTATTGCCACATATTGTGCAGAGAGCGAATATGCGGATATGTGGGACTGGGAAGCAATGATGAGCTATCTTGAAAGCGTTTTCCTGCCGCAGGGAGCCTTGGAGGTAAGCAAGGAGGAACGTGACTCCTTTGATAAGCAAGACTTGAAAGAAAAGCTTATGGAAATTGTTGATAAAATATATGAATTCAAGGAAGCTGATATTGGAACTGAGCTTATGAGAGAGCTGGAAAGAGTTGTTTTGCTGAGAATTGTTGATCAGAAATGGATGGATCATATTGATGCAATGGATCAGCTGAAAAACGGAATAGGTCTCAGGGCATACGGGCAGAGAGATCCGGTTGTAGAATATAAATTTGAAGGCTACCAGATGTTTGAGGAAATGATAAAGAGTATACAGGAGGATTCGGTAAAGCTGCTTGTAAGATCAAGAATTGACAGAGAGCATGCTCCCCAGCGTGAGAAGGTTGCCGAGCCTGTTAATGCCAGTCATGGTGATGAGCCCAAGAAGCCTGTTACAAATAGCAGCAGGGTGGGAAGAAATGACCCCTGCCCATGCGGAAGCGGTAAAAAGTATAAAAAGTGCTGCGGAGCTAATGAGTAAGCAATCTGCAGGATAATAGTCTATTACAGCCGCATTGAAGAAAGGAATCGGAATGTACCCGAGGTGGTGAATCCAGGATGGGTTTTATCTGCTCCGGGTATTTTTTTGCCGGGAGCCTCTATTATTGGCTGTAACAAATTTAAATTACTCTTTAAATAAAGTGACACACGTAATAATTTGTGTTATAATTTCGATTGTTAAGACTCTGGGTAGTATAAATATTCACAAAAATATGAATATACTATAAATATGCTAAATATAAATGAATTTAATGCTGCCGAAGTCCGATGTTAAACCGGTTTTCATTAAAATGGAGAGTCGTATTCAAGATACCAGAAGCAGCACTGCGGGAGTTTACGCCTGCAAGTGCTGTCTTATGCTGTAAGCTTTGGACTATGAAGCTGTGTAGTCTCAGGCTGTTAAAATACAGCTTTTTATATTTTAAATGAAAAAGGGTATATTATTTGGCAGGTTTAAAATAATTATAATATGGGAGGATATGTGGTAGTAGCTTTTATCACATAGTATTGGAAGATGAAAAAGATGATGATGGAAGATATGGTTGCATATTGCAATCAGTACGGGTTTATTTTTCAAGGAAGCGAGATATACGGCGGATTGGCTAACACATGGGATTACGGACCGCTGGGAACAAGGCTGAAGAATAATATTAAAGATGCATGGAGATACTTTTTTATTCAGAGCAGAGACAGCAGCTTTGAGTTAGATTCTGATATATTAATGAATCCTACTGTATGGAAAGCAAGCGGACATCTGGACAGCTTCTCGGATCCGCTTCTCGACTGCAAGGAATGTAAGACAAGACACCGTGCGGACAATCTTATAGGTGACTTCGATGAAGAGGCAAAGGCTGACGGAATGACTACCGAAGAAATGATTCAGTATATCAGAACAAATAATGTTCCGTGTCCGAAATGCGGCAAGTCAAACTTTACTGACATAAGGCAATTTAATCTTATGTTTGCCACTGAAAGAGGAGTAACACAAAATTCCACCAATACAATATATCTAAGGCCTGAAAATGCACAGGGCGAATATGTAAATTTCCTGAATGTTCAGAGAACAATGAGAGCAAAGCTTCCTTTCGGAATCGGACAGATCGGAAAGGCATTCAGAAATGAAATAACCCCCGGAAACTTCACCTTCAGAACAATTGAATTTGAGCAGATGGAATACCAGACCTTCTGCAAGAAGGGTACAGACGAGGAGCTTTATGCTTTCTTCAAGGATTACGGAATCAAGTTTTTCAATTTGCTTGGACTGCCAAGTGAGAATTTAAGATTCCATGACCATGAAAAGCTTGCACATTATGCAAAGGCTGCCTGCGATATTGAGTATCTGTTTCCTTTCGGATGGGGAGAAATTAACGGAACCCATAACAGAACCGACTTTGACTTATCAAGGCACTGTGAGTTCTCAGGAAAGAGATTGGATTATATAGATTTGCTGACAAACGAAAAGTATATTCCGTATATTATCGAATCAACCTATGGAGTAGACAGAATAGTTCTGGCTGTGCTGTTTGAGGCACTTCAGGAGGAAGAGCTGGAAAGCGGAGACACAAGGATTGTTCTCAAGATTTCTCCTGCATTGGCACCTATAAAGCTGAATGTACTTCCTGTAATGAAGAAAAAGCATGGGGAAAAAGCACTTGAAATTTATAATAATGTTAAAAAGCATTTCATGGCAACCTATGATGATGCAGGAAATATAGGAAGAAGGTACAGAAGAGGAGATGCTATCGGTACTCCGTATGCAATCAGTATTGACGATGACACAATAAATGATGGAATTGTAACCCTCAGAGAACGTGATTCTATGAAGCAAATCAGAATTAAAACCGAAGAATTGGTTGATTATTTAAATGACAAGGTTAAGCTGCCTGTAGTTTAAGCTGAAAGCATATTTGATGCCCTCTTTATCGGCAATTGAAGCAAGCATGTCTGTTAAAGAGGGCAAATATATTGTTTGGGCTATAACGGATATACGCCGGCAAAAAGGCAATTACTATCGGACGATAGCAATTGCCTTTTTTATGATACTTTGGACAGGTCGGAACCTGCGGAGAAGCATTTGTTCAAGGTATCATAGATTTTAATGCATTTTCCTGCCTTAAGGGAATTTTGGATATTAGAACAATGATTATAGAGTTCCTTATTAACGCACGCACATATATGGCAAGGAAGGCTTCCTGTGCATTGGCCTGTTACTATTCCTTCCAGCGCCTCCAGCTTGATAACGCTGCTGTTTAAGTCAAAGGAAACAAAATTTCTGAAATAATGCTTGAAATCCAAAACCTCGAAATTCAGGCAGGTTTCTTTAAATAACCACGGAGTCTGAGCCTCCTCTTCAATATAGGTTTTGCTTGACATATAAGAGGAATCCGGAATAATGCATGGAAGCAGTGAGCTGCAGGCCTCGTATTCACCATGGGAGCATATGTATTTTTTTATAAGCTTATCATAAGAGAGATAACGGCAAAAGGCGCATGACCTGTAAGATGTCACCTTATGCCTGTAATACAGCTTTGAACCGAATATCTGCATGAAATACAATCTATAGATAAAATCCATTGAAATTAAATTGGTTTTTTCCATCAGTCTTAAAAAGGAATTCAACCTTTTTTTAAAATATTCCATATATTTCCACCCCCTGAAAACAATTTTATCACTAAAGCCGAAAAAATGGATATATTTCCCGTAAAGTTTGATTGTAACCGGCTGCAGCCTCCTGAAATAAGAAAGGAATTGATTATAAAATAAAAGTTGGCTATTTTCATGTATGTTATAATTAAAAGAGTTATAATATATTTATTATGATTTTGATTTGAGGAGAACAGAAATGGGAGATTTCGTACATCTGCACGTACATACACAATACAGTCTGCTTGACGGAGCAAACAGGATAACTGATTTGGTGCAAAGAGTAAAGGAACTGGGAATGGACAGCTGTGCAATAACTGACCACGGTGTTATGTACGGTGTTGTTGAATTTTATAAGGAAGCCAAGAAAAACGGCATAAAGCCTATATTGGGCTGTGAGATATATACCGCAAAAAGAAGCATGTACGACAAGCAGGCAGGAATAGACTCGGATTACGGACATTTGGTTCTGCTGGCTGAAAGCTATACCGGATATAAGAACCTTATGAAGATTGTAACCTTAGGCTGTACTGAAGGCTACTACTACAAGCCGCGTGTCGACTATGAAACTCTCTCAAAATATTCCGAGGGGATAATAGCTCTGAGTGCATGCTTGTCGGGGGATGTTCCGGCAGCACTTTTAAATAACGATTATGACAGGGCAATAGAGCTTGCAAAAAGGCTTAACGATATATTCGGTCAGGATAATTTTTATCTTGAGCTGCAGCATAATGGCATAGCTGACCAAAATATGGTTAATCAGCAGCTTATCAGGCTGTCCGGTGAGCTTGATATTCCTCTGGTTGCCACAAATGATGCACACTATCTGATGAAGGAATCTGCGGCATCCCATGAGATACTTCTGTGCATTCAGACAGGAAAGACCATAAATGATGAAAACAGAATGCGTTTTAACACAGATGAGCTGTACATTAAATCACCTGAGGAAATGTACGCGCACTTTAAAAATGTGAAGCAGGCACTTGACAATACCGTTAAAATTGCCGAAAGGTGCAATGTTGAGCTGGAGTTCGGAAAGCTTCACCTGCCAAGCTTTGATGTAAAGGAAGGCTACACTCCCTATGAATATTTGAAGGAGCAGTGTTATAAGGGGCTTGCCGAAAGATACGGGGAAAATTGTGATGAAGCTGTAAGGCAAAGGCTCGAATATGAGCTGTCTGTTATCTCACAGATGGGTTATGTCGATTATTTTCTCATTGTTTGGGATTTTATAAGATATGCACGTGAGAAGGAAATTATGGTAGGGCCGGGAAGAGGCTCGGCAGCAGGAAGTATAGTTTCATACTGCCTGAAAATTACAAGTATTGATCCTCTCAAATATAACCTGCTGTTTGAAAGGTTTTTAAATCCGGAACGAATCAGTATGCCTGATATAGATATTGACTTTTGCTATGAAAGAAGGCAGGAGGTTATAGATTATGTTATCAAAAAGTACGGCAAGGATAATGTTTCCCAAATTATAACCTTTGGTACAATGGCTGCCAGAAATGCCATAAGGGATGTGGGCAGAGCGCTGGATATTTCATATGGGAATGTTGATACCGTTGCCAAAATGATTCCCTTCCAGCTGGGTATAACAATTGATAAGGCATTGGAGATTAACCCTGAGCTTAAGAAAAAATACAATGAGGAAGAGGAGACAAAATTGCTGATAGATATGGCAAGAAGCCTTGAAGGCTTGCAGCGCCATGCATCTACTCATGCGGCAGGAGTTGTAATCTCTAAAAAGCCTATTGTGGAATATGTTCCCCTTCAGATGAATGACAACAATGTAACCACACAGTTCACAATGGGTCTTCTTGAGGAGCTGGGGCTTTTAAAAATGGACTTTCTCGGGCTCAGGACGCTTACAGTAATAAGAGATGCGGCAGAGCTTATAGAACAGGTGCATAACAAGAAAATAGATATTTCGAAAATAGACTATGATGATAAAGATGTATATAAAATGATAGGAGAGGGTAAAACAACAGGAATATTCCAGCTTGAAAGCGGAGGAATGACTCAGTTTATGAAGGAGCTGCAGCCGAATTCCCTGGAGGATATCATTGCGGGCATATCCTTGTACAGGCCCGGTCCTATGGACCAGATACCCCGATACATAAAAAACAAGAACAATCTCGGAGAGGTGAAATATGATCATCCGCTGCTGGAAAACATATTGAATGTAACTTATGGCTGTATGGTTTATCAGGAACAGGTTATGCAGATTGTAAGGGAGCTGGCAGGCTACTCTATGGGCAGATCCGACCTTGTAAGACGTGCCATGTCCAAGAAAAAAATTGCTGTGATGGAGCAGGAGCGTAAAAACTTTATTTACGGGATAACAGATGAGGACGGAAACGAAGTAGTTAAGGGAGCAGTTAAGAACGGGGTAGATGAAGCTGTTGCAAATAAAATATTTGATGAAATGATGGATTTCGCAAGCTATGCCTTCAATAAATCACATGCCGCGGCATATGCCGTAGTCGCGTATCAGACGGCATGGCTGAAGCATTATTACCCCACTGAGTTTCTGGCGGCTTCATTAAACAGCTTTCTGGGCTCAAGCGATAAGGTTTCACAATATGTAAATGAATGTAAGGCACTTAATATACAGGTATTGCCGCCTGATGTCAATGAGAGCAGCGTTAAATTTACAGTAGTCGGCAGCAAAATTCGCTTCGGGCTTGCCGCAATAAAAAATGTCGGAGAGAATGCCATACTTTCTGTGATCAGGGAACGGTCGGAAAACGGATTGTTTACATCCTTTATGGATTTCTGCCAAAGAATTGACGGACGTGAGATTAACAAAAGATGTATAGAAAGCCTTATTAAGAGCGGAGCGTTTGACTCCCTCAATATATACAGATCAAAGCTGATGGCTGTGTATGAAGGAATTCTTGACGGAATAGCGCAATCAAGAAAGAAGAATATGGAGGGTCAGCTGTCTATATTTGATTTGATGCAGGAGCCTCAGGAATCAGTGCAGGAGGATTATCCGGATATTAAGGAGTATGCAGCGAATGTTTTGCTGGCTATGGAAAAGGAAATGCTGGGGTTGTATGTTTCAGGCCATCCGTTAAGCGAGTATCAAAGCATACTGGATAAAAATGTTAATCTATTCAGCAAGGAGTTGTTTGTTGACGATACTATTGCGGAAGATACGAACGAAATCGGGCTGAAAATGAAAAAACTTGAGGATTCTATGAAAGTTACAGTCGGGGGTATAGTTAACTCAAGAAAAACAAAAACTACAAAGAATAACAACCTTATGGCATTTATAGGTATTGAGGATTTGTTCGGTTCCATGGAAATAATAGTTTTTCCGACTATATACGAAAAATTTTCTTCTTTGCTGCAGATGGAAAGTGTGGTGATAATAAAAGGAAGACTAAGCTTGAGAGAAGACGAGCAGCCTAAAATAATATGTGAAGAGGTGTTTCCGATAAAGAGTCTTGAAAGGATGAATTCAGAGGAAAAGGGAGTGTATATGACCTTTGAGAAGCCTTTTTCTAAAGAGGAAAGCTCCTCTTTCAGAGCACTGCTTAAATATTTCAGCGGGAATACTCCTACTTACATCAGTATGAAAAATGAAAAAAATTTTAAAAAACTTGGAAGGCAATACTGGATTGATGTCAATAATGTTATAATAGAAGAGTTAGAATGTCGCTTGGGTAAGGAAAATATAATGTTGAAATAATATAAAAATAACATATTACAGTGCTTAATATTGATTTTTGGTGGAAAATAATATAATATAAATGTCGAGGTGGTTATATGGACAGCCTGGAGGATAAAATTTCCGGTGAGTATGTTGCTGTTAAGGCAGAGGAAAACGGAGTCACAATTATTGGTTTGACACGGGGAAGGGATACTAAATTTCATCATACAGAAAAACTTGATAAAGGTGAATTGCTGCTTGCGCAATTTACAGAGAATACATCTGCGATTAAAATAAGAGGTAAGGCTACTGTTTATTGCAGATATGGTACTATTCAATGCGGTGAATAACAATTTGAAAGGTAGTGTAGATTACGATGTGGACAGTGGTATATATGGCCCAGAGCAAAGAGGTGGCTAATCAGCTGCAGAATCTTTTGTCCAATGAAGGTATTCTAGTAAAATTAAGGCCAATTAGTAAAAATCATGAGAACAATGATAATTACTTTGAAGTCCTTGTTCCTGAGGCAGAAGTTGAGGAAGCACATAGCGTTATTATAGAAACGGGTTACTAATAAAATTATGTATGATAGCTTCGTGCATATATTGCTCGAAGCTATTGCTGTTTTTTAAAATAAATATATTTGTTGTGAAGCTTGGGTCAGTGTTAAGACCTACTCAAAATGAGATTCTAAACAATAAATATATTATTTTTTATGCCGATACCGGGAGAGAAGGTTAGCGAAAAGGAATGTGGATATTTGGCAGTAAATAGGCTGCGTACCTCCACGTTTACAACAATAATTTTAATGCGTATTTAGATGTGGAGGTTAGGATGGTTTATATTGATACACCCATAACAGTAAGATATGCTGAAACGGACAGAATGGGGATTGTTCATCATTCAAATTATGCGATATGGTTTGAAGCCGGAAGAACTGAGCTCATAAAGAAATGCGGTATCTCATATACAGAGGTTGAGGCAAAAGGAATACTTTTACCTTTGCTTGAGCTGAGATGCAGGTTTATCAGCTCGGCGGCATATGAAGACAGGCTTATAGTGAGAAGCAGTATCAAAAGCTATTCCAAAACAAGATTGGAATTTTTTTATCAGGTATTTAAGGAACAGGATATGAGTAAGCCCATAACCACCGGAGAAACAGTTCATGTGTGGACAAGCAGGGATTTAAAGCCTATAAACTTGCAGAAACATTTTCCCGAACTTTATCATATAATAAATATAAATGCTGCTAAGGATTTGGCTAAAGCTGATTACGGTTTATAAGCCTTCGTACGGGGAAACACCGGAGGATGAATAATTGACTTGCCAGAAAATACATCATTAATAAACGTAAAATCAGGTGAATATATTCAGGTGAATATATTCAAGTGAATATATGGAAAAAAATAATACTATCCGGCTGTTAAAGCAAGAATATATTGCATAATGCAATGAATTTATGGTAGACTATGCTTGCTTATACTTTGGCATATCAATGCGAAGCTGAATTTAGTAAATCAGGTGGTGATTCCGTGATAATTAACATTCCAAATATATTGACAGCATTAAGGCTGATTATTGTTCCTATACTTGGATATTGTATGAACAGTGAAATGTATATTCTTTCTATAATTCTTTTTACCGTAGGTGGAATTACCGACATTGTAGATGGATATATTGCAAGAAAATTCAACATGATAACAAAGTGGGGAAAGTTTTTTGATCCGTTAGCAGATAAGCTGATGCAAATAACAGCATTAACATTTTTGGTGATAAAGGATTTTATTCCTATTGTTGTTCTTATTATTGTGGTATTAAAAGAATTATTGATGCTGACAGGTGGGATACTTCTCTATACCAAGGGTAAAACCGTTATTGGTGCAAACTGGTACGGGAAGCTGGCTACCGTTATTTTTTATTTTGCTATTATTGCAACTATAATCCTTAAAATAGAAAGCTTAAGCAGCAGCTATACAATAATTGCTGTTAATATAGCTCTCGGATTGGCTGTTGTATGCACACTATTTGCATTAGTCAGATATATAATTATTTATTTGAGGTTTTCAAAGGATTATGACAAGGATGCCCAATCAAATAAAGATATTAAGCCGTAATATCCTGTCATACGGAAGGAATAAGTACATACATTCACAGCTCTGAGGTGTGTTGCTTTGCTGTGTTTGGAGGTTTTAAGGTACACTTGATGATATAGTGTACTTTTTTACTAGGATTTTTATACAAGTGCGCGTTTGGGTTAATATACAGTTAATAAATTAGTAATATTTTTATGATATAACTAATTTGGAGGGCACAAATGTTTGGATATATAATTCCAGAGAAACCGGAACTGAAGATGAAGGAATTTGATATGTACCGTGCTTATTACTGTGGAGTATGCAAATCCATAGGAAAGCGGCATGGTCAGATAAAGAGGATGACACTTACCTATGATGCTGCCTTCCTTGCTTTACTTCTGTGCTCTGTATTAAAGGTTGAAACAAAAATGAGGAAAGAACGCTGCATGATACATCCCACAAAAAAATCGTTTATTATCTTCAATGAAATAATTGATTATTCATCCGACATTAATATAATTTTAGCGTATAATAATATTGTAGATAAGTGGAAGGACGATAAATCAAAAACAGCATTAGCAGGCTTGGTCGGGCTTAAAAGAGCATATAAAAGGCTTACGGTAAAATATTCAGAAAAATGTGCTATAATAAGCAAAAGACTGGAGGAGCTTTCTCTTCTGGAAAAGGATAATTGCGATTCCATTGATGCTGCGGCCGAGCCTTTTGCAAGGCTTATGGAAGAGGTGCTGGACTATAAAAAGCTTGATGACAATACAAGACGGGTTCTGAGATGGATGGGCTATAATCTTGGGAAATGGATTTATTTGATAGATGCATTTGATGATTTGGAGGATGATATCAAGAATTCCAGTTATAATCCGTTTGTGACACATTTTAAATATGACGGGTCGGATGTAAGTGAATTCAGAAGTAAAATAAAGGAACAAGCCGAATTTACATTGCTATATTGCTTGGGTGAGACATCTAAGGCATTTGAGCTGTTGGAAACAAAAGAAAATAAAGGTATTTTAGAAAACATATTATATATAGGCATGTTGAGCAAGACTGACAAAATTTTATGCCAGAGGAGTTGTGTTAAAGGTGAAAAATCCATATGAGGTACTGGGAGTTAAAGAAGGAGCTTCTGAAGAAGAGATAAAAAAAGCATATAGAGAGCAGGTAAAGAAATATCATCCGGATCAATATCAGGATAATCCTCTTTCAAAGTTAGCGGAAGAAAAGCTAAGAGAAGTAAATGAAGCATATGAATATCTGACAAGAGGCCAGAGTGCGGCCAGCAACGGGTGGAACGGCAGAAATGCAGGAGCAGGTTCCAATCAGAGCGGAGGCTCGTACAATAACAGTACTTATAGTACCGGCGGGGATAATTTCGGTCAGGTAAGAATGAACATAAACAATGGAAATATATCGCAGGCAGAAGCCTTGCTGGAGGCTATCGGAAACAAGAATGCAGAATGGTTTTACCTGAGGGGCTTAATATTTATGAAAAAGGGCTGGTACAACGAAGCCTCAATGAATATAAAGCAGGCTGTAAATATGGATCCCTCAAATTTTGAATACAGAAATACATTAAACAGAATGAATTCCAGTAATAATATGTACAGGGGAAATGCAGGCTCCAGAGGATATAATTCAGGTCCAAGCTTCTGTGATATGTGCACATGTTTATGGTGCTCGGATTCCATGTGCGAATGCCTTGGAGGAGACTTGATATCCTGCTGTTAAAATATTTCGAAGTTTAATTATTTTTGTTCCTGAAAAGCTGAGGGGAGGCTATTATTTTTAAATGAATAACAATAAAAGAGTAAAAGGTCTTGCATCGGGAGGTATTCTGCTTGCTTTTACGGTAATATGCGTTTTCCTTGCATCTATTCTTCCTACAAGTGTGCTTTCTTTGTACGCTGTCAGCTCGTTATTTATTTCAGTTATTATAATTGAGTTCGGTACAAGGGCCGGTTGGACCTTCTATTTGGCATCGGGTATATTGTCGGCAGTTTTGGTGCCGAGACTTGAGGTGATACCGTTTATTGTTTTTTTTGGAATATACGGATTGATAAAATTTTATATTGAAAAAGTGCGAAGCAGGGTATTGGAGTATGTACTAAAGTATATTTATTTTAACTTATGTCTGGTGTTGGGACTGTTTTTCCTGAAGGAATTAATACTTGGCGGGATAAACCTCTCTGTGCCTGTTTATATTGTTGCTGCACTGTCGGAGGTTGTTTTTGTACTGTATGATTATGTGTATACCTCCTTTATAAGGTTTTATGGGACGAGCCTGAAACCAAGGCTAAAGCTGTGAGCATGTTTTAAAGCAGACGGACAGATTATACTGAGTTATGCGTGTACAATAAAATTGCGGAAATAATTGAAATAAAGCGCTGCGTATATTACAATAATTGTAACTACAGTGCTTTTTTGTTTTTATTTGCAAAGCCGTCGCGGAGGTTGCCTATGAGCCCAGCTTTTTCATATTCCATTGCTGTTTTTCTCATTATTTTTGTAGCAGGCTGTTCTGTAAATTTGCTGAGGCAGCATTATATATTTCAGCTGATTGGCATAGCCTTTTTCTTTACATATATAGTGGTTAATTCTGCCTTGTTTGTTGAAAGGACAATAAACGTAACCTTCAGACAGCTGTTCTACAGGTCGCTTCCAAGCCTTTTCGGCATGTCCGCATGCCTTATTTGCCTGACACTGGGAGTGTGGGTATTTCCTGCAATCAGAAGCAAATTCAAGGAATAGCTGCATAATTAACAAGAAAATTTGACAACCGGATAATAATTAACAGCCCTGATGACTCAGGGCTAATTTTATTTTAAATCATGATTAAAATGTAAATAGTACTAATTATTATGATATAATAAAAAATGTTTGTTGAATTTTGAAAAAATATAGTAATTGACTTTTTGACAATAAAAATAATTGATATTAATTATAACGGAAGGATTGGTTAATAATTATGAACGAAAAAGTAAAGGACATTGCAGTCAGAATTAAAGGCTTGAGGCTGTTGGCGGGAGATTCCGAAAAGGCAGTGGCAGGTGCGGTCGGATTGAAGGTTGAGGAATACTTAAAATATGAAAATGCCGAGGATGACATTCCCGTCAGTATATTATATGAAATAGCCGAATATTACAAGGTGGATATGACGGAAATATTAACCGGCACATCACCTAAGCTTCATGATATCAGCTTTGTAAAAAAGGGTGAAGGGTTAAAAATCGAGAGATATGACCAATACAAGTTTGAAAGTCTTGCGTACAAATATTCAAACAGAAAGATAGAGCCTTTGCTTGTTGAGCTTGACCCTGAAAATTCTCCCGAGCTTGTCTCTCATAAGGGACAGGAGTTCAATTTCTGCCTTGAAGGCAGGATGCAGGTGGTAATAGGCAAGGAAACCTTTAATCTTGAACCGGGTGATGCTTTGTATTTTAATTCCACGCTGCCCCATAAGCAGCTGGCATTAGACGGGAAGCCTGCAAAATTTGTAACAATTATTTTGCTCTGAAAATCAGTTTGGAGCTGAGAAGAAGGATTCAGTATAAAAAATATTAATTAATCAGCAGCCGGATACGCTGCAAAGGGGAAGCATAGATAATACACCGGTTGATTAGGTATTGGAGGATATATATAATGGGACTGGAAGAAAGATATTTAGAAAGAACCGAATTTGATTCATATGAGGATTTCAGCAGGAATTTTAAGCTCAGGGTTCCTGAAAATTTTAATTTTGCGTATGATATTATAGATGGATATGCAGAAAGTGAGCCTGAAAGACTTGCTCTTGTTTGGTGTGACGATAAGGGAAACGAGAGAAAGTTTACTTTTAGGGATCTGAAGTATTGGTCTGATAAGACGGCAAATTACCTTAAAGCAAAGGGGATTGGAAAAGGTGATAAGCTGATTTTTATTTTGAGAAGAAGGTTTGAATTCTATTTCTTTGCATTTGCTGCCTGTAAGATAGGGGCTGTTTTTATTCCGTGTACCAACCAGCTGATGAAAAAAGACATAGTATACAGGAACAACGCGGCAGGAGTTAAGGCGATTATTGCATACAATGATGATGGGATTCCAGAGCATGCAGACAACTCCAGACTAGATTCCCCGACAGTTGACACCTATATTATGGTGGGAGGAAGCAAAGAAGGCTGGTTTGACTATGACAGTGAAATTGAGTCCGCCGGGGCTGAATGGTCAAGACCGGAGGGTGACGGGAACACAACAAATGAAGATTTGATGATGATATATTTTACATCGGGAACAACCAGTATGCCTAAAATGGCAATGCATGATTTTACATACCCGTTGGGGCATATTGTGACTGCGAAGTATTGGCACAGAGTTGTAGATAAAGGACTTCACATTTCTGTCGCAGAATCGGGATGGGCAAAATTCGGATGGGGAAAGCTGTTTGGACAGTGGATATGCGGTGCTGTTCAGTTCCTGTATGATATGGAAAGATTTGACCCGTGTAATTTGCTTGAGAAGCTGTCAAAATATGATGTAAAAACATTTTGTGCCCCGCCTACAATTTACAGGTTTCTGCTGCAGCATGATATTGCCGGATATGATTTGTCGTCTCTGAATCATTGCTCCACAGCGGGAGAGCCATTGAATCCTGAGATATTCAACAGATTTAAGAATATAACCGGACATGAAATTCTTAACGGCTTCGGGCAGACTGAAACCACTGTCATTGTCGCGAATTTTGAGTGGCTTAAGGTGGATCCGGGTGCAATGGGAATGCCGAATCCTGCATATAATATTGACGTGGTGGATGAGAATAATAATTCCTGTCCGGCAGGTGAGGAAGGCGAGCTTGTAATAAGAGACGTAGATACCGCAAAGCCTGCGGGATTATTCTGCGGCTATTACAAGGACTCTGAGTCAACCGCAAAGGTATGGTATAACAATACGTATCACACAGGAGATGTGGTTTATAGAGACGAGCATGGTTTCCTATGGTTTGTGGGAAGAAATGATGATGTCATAAAGGCGTCAGGATACAGAATAAGTCCTTTTGAGGTTGAAAGCGCACTGATTGAGCATCCGGCTGTACTTGAGTGTGCGGTAACGGGAGCACCTGACAGTATAAGGGGAACTGTTGTTAAGGCAACTGTTACTCTTTCCAAAGGATATGAACCGTCTGAGGAACTGAAAAAGGATATACAGAATTATGTTAAGAAGGTTACCGCTCCGTATAAATATCCAAGAATTATAGAATTTGCAGATGAATTGCCTAAGACAATAAGCGGAAAAATAAAGAGAGCGCATATTCGTCACGAGGATAATAAAAATATGGCACAAAATAAGGGACACTAAATGATAAGCCCCTGAAATAATGGTAAGTTATTTAAATGTTCCTGAGAAAGGAATTGCTTTTTGATGAACGAAAAGACACTTAGAGTGCTTGAATATTGGAAAATCATAGATAAACTGAAGGGCCTGACCACATCTGAATTAGGAAGAGAGCTGGTGGAGGAGCTGTCTCCTCAAACTGATTTTAATACGGTGGAAAGGCTTCTTTCTGAAACAAATGACGGAGTAAGCTGCATAATGAGGCGCGGCTCTCCTCCTCTCGGAGGCATTAATGATATCAGACCCAGCTTAAAGAGGCTGGATATAGGCGGTATTTTAAATCCGGGGGAATTGCTGCGCTTGGGCGGAGTGCTGCGTGCTGCCAGAAAGCTGAAGTCATATGCAAATGACAGAGTGAATGAGGACACTGCAAATTGTGTTAATGAATTAATAGCCTGTCTTGAGTCTAATGCCAGACTGGAGCAGAAAATTGACATGTGTATTATCAGTGAAGAGGAAATAGCAGATAATGCAAGCCCCGCACTGAATACTGTCAGGCGTCAGATAAAGGAGCATCAGGCTTCTATCAAGGACAAGCTGAATGACCTTATTCGCTCCACAAAATATCAGAAATATATACAGGAGGCAATTGTCACTATAAGAGGAGACAGATACGTAATACCTGTAAAGCAGGAGCACAGAAGTGACATTCCGGGACTTGTGCATGATTCATCCTCAAGCGGTGCGACGCTTTATATAGAGCCGATGGCTGTCGTTGAAGCAAATAACAGTATTAAGCAGCTGAAAATAAAGGAACAGACAGAGATTGAGAGGATTTTGGCCGAGCTTTCTCAGGAGGCTTCATTGATATTGCCGCAGCTCAGCGCAAACATGAGTATAATGGCAAAGCTGGATTTTATTTTTGCAAAGGCAAGGCTTGCTGTTGATTTTAATTGTATATGCCCCAAAATAAACCAAGCCGGAAGGATTATTATCAAAAAGGGCAGGCATCCTTTGCTGGATGAAAAAAAAGTAGTTCCGATAGATTTCTGGATAGGTGAGAAATTCAACTCACTGATTGTAACAGGCCCTAATACCGGAGGAAAGACTGTGTCCCTTAAAACAGTGGGACTGTTTACTCTGCTGACACAAAGCGGCTTGCATGTTCCTGCCAATGAGGGAACAGAAATGAGCGTGTTCAACAAGGTTTATGCCGATATTGGTGATGAACAGAGTATTGAACAGAGTCTGAGCACTTTTTCTTCACACATGAAAAATATAGTTGAAATACTGAAAAATGTTGACAGCAGGTCACTGGTTATGTTTGACGAGCTGGGTGCAGGAACAGACCCTACGGAGGGAGCGGCTCTTGCAATGGCGATTCTTGAATGCCTTCACCAAATTGGAGCCGTTACTCTTGCAACAACCCATTACAGCGAGCTGAAGGTATACGCGATCTCATCTCCCGGTGTCGAAAATGCCTCCTGCGAATTTGACGTTGAAACCTTGAAGCCCACATATCGTTTGCTTATAGGTGTCCCCGGAAAAAGTAATGCTTTTGCTGTATCAAAACGGCTGGGACTTACCGATGATATTATTGAGAGGTCAAAGGAATTTCTTTCTCAGGAGGATATACGGTTTGAGGATATATTGCTGAGTATTGAAAAAAACCGTAATGAAGCCGAGAGGGAGAAAATGAGAGCTGAAAGCTACAGGCTTGAGGCTGAACGTTTGAAGAAGGATTTGGAGGAGCAGAAGAGCAGGCTGTCTGCTCAAAAGGAAAAAGAGCTTAGAATGGCCCGGGAGGAAGCCCGCCAAATTCTGATGGCTTCAAAAAGAGAAGCGGAAGAGCTGGTTTCAGAAATGAAGAGGCTGGCAAAGGAGCAGGAGGAAGCAGAGGTCAGAAGGCAGACAGAGGAGCTGCGCCAAAGAGTAAGCAAAAGCATAAGCAAGCTGGAGGATTCCCTTGTGGAATCAATTATGCCAAGGCAGGGACTGGTCAAGCCTCCTAAAAATCTTAAGCCGGGAGATACAGTGCTTATTGTAAATCTCAATCAGAAGGGTACTGTCCTTACAGTGCCGGATAAGAGCGGAGAAGCGCAGGTTCAGGCCGGAATAATGAAAATAAATGTGCACATATCAAATCTCAAGCTTGTTGATGAACAGAAGCAGCAGGTCCAAAAAACCGGCATGGGCAGGATAGGAGTTTCAAAGGCTCAGAATATGTCCTCCGAAATTGATTTGAGAGGAATGCTGCTGGATGAAGCTGTGGATGCCGTTGACAAGTATCTGGATGATGCCAGTATTGCAGGCATGGGAGAGGTCACGCTTATACACGGAAAGGGAACGGGAGCCTTGAGAGCGGGACTGCAGCAATATCTGAAGCATAACCCTCACGCAAAAAGCTTCAGGCTAGGCAAGCTGGGAGAAGGCGAAACGGGTGTGACGGTTGTTGAGCTTAAATAAGATAAGGCTGCTATGACAGTATGCCGAAGATAATGCACGGTTGACATTTTTGCTTCAGTAAATTAGAATAAATAGTGGCTTATTTATCGAAAGTCAATTATTATCGGCTAGAACTGATTATATCGGACGATCATATCGTTTATTTAGCCTAAGTGACTTTTATGCCGGACATTTATATGTGTATGTATAAAGCTAAATAGGTTTATTAAAGATGTTTTTTATTATAGAGGTTAAAATTTTCGTAAGCTGCGAAGGAGAGTTTTTGTGGATATTAGACAGGATATAAGAAATATTGCTATAATTGCACACGTTGACCACGGCAAGACAACGCTTGTGGATGCTATGCTTAGACAAAGCGGTATATTCAGAGCAAATGAAGCTGTTGTAGAAAGAGTAATGGATTCAAATGATTTGGAAAAGGAAAGAGGTATTACAATCTTATCAAAGAATACTTCTGTACAATACAACAGTACTAAAATTAATATTGTTGATACGCCCGGCCATGCTGATTTTGGAGGCGAGGTTGAGCGTGTTCTGAAAATGGTTGATGGTGTGCTGCTTCTGGTTGATGCGTTTGAAGGTGCCATGCCTCAGACAAGATTTGTTTTGAAAAAAGCGCTTCAGCTCAATTTAAAGCCTATTGTTGTTGTAAACAAAATTGACAGACCCGAAGCAAGGCCTGATGAGGTTGTTGATGAAATTATCGAGTTGTTTATCGAGCTGGGAGCCGATGATGATCAGCTGGAATTCCCTGTGGTATATGCCTCTTCCAGAGAAGGCTTTGCCGTATGTGATTTATATGGAGAAAGAATAGACCTCAAGCCTTTGTTTGATGTAATAATTGACAAGGTTCCGGCACCAAGGGGTGATATGAAAGGAACACTGCAATTGCTGGTTTCAAATGTTGACTATGATGAGTATGTAGGAAGAATAGCAATAGGAAGAGTTGACAGGGGAAGGATTAAGCTCGGACAGCCGGCAATCATCTGCAAGACAGAGGGGCATCAGGTTAATGCGAGAATAACAAAGCTGTACAAATTTGAGGGACTGAAGCGTGCTGAAACGGATGAAGCCATGCTTGGCGATATAGTTGCGGTATCCGGAGTTACCGATGTAACCATCGGAGACACAATCTGTGATTTGGGTGCTCCTGATCCTCTCCCGTTTGTTGCCATTGATGAACCTACGCTTTCCATGACATTCAGTGTAAATAACAGCCCGTTCGCGGGGAGAGAAGGACAGTTTGTAACATCAAGGCATTTAAGAGACAGACTGTTCAAGGAATTAGAGACGAATGTCAGTCTTAAAGTCGAAGAAACGGATGCTGCGGAGACCTTTATCGTTTCGGGAAGAGGAGAGCTTCATCTTTCTATATTAATAGAGACAATGAGAAGGCAGGGCTACGAATTTCAAGTATCAAAAGCCAGAGTTATTAATAAGGAAGTAGAAGGCCAGATTTTGGAACCTATAGAGTATCTTATGATTGATGTGCCGGAAGAGTATATGGGTGTTGTAATGGAGAAGCTGGGCCAGAGAAAGTCCGAAATGGTTAACATGACTTCTGCTAATCAGGGATATGTCAGGCTTGAATTTAAAATACCGGCAAGAGGCTTAATCGGATATCGGTCAGAGCTGCTTACGGATACAAAGGGAAATGGAATAATGAATCATGTTTTCCACAGCTATGAGCCGTACAAGGGTGAGATTCCAATGAGACAGAGAGGCTCTCTGGTAGCATGGGAGGACGGAGAGGCTATCACTTACGGACTTTATAATGCACAGGAAAGAGGAACTCTCTTTATAACGCCGGGCACAAAGGTCTATGAAGGCATGGTGGTGGGTGAAAATGCCAAATCCGATGATTTGGTTATAAATGTCTGTAAAAAGAAGCATATTACAAATACCAGAGCCTCAGGAAGCGATGATGCACTCAGACTTACTCCTCCGCTGAACTTGAGCCTTGAGCAGGCTTTAGAGTTTATTGCCGAAGATGAGCTTGTTGAGATAACTCCCAAGAATATTCGCTTGAGGAAGAGAATATTGGATTCTGAAATGAGAGCAAAGAACAGGAGCAAAATGTAGGAGTGCTGATAGTGGTTGACTAAAGTCAATTACGGTTCAGTCTTTGCGATGATGGAATATTGATAGTAATTGACTAAAGTCAATTATGGTTCAGCTTTTACGACGATGGAATATCAGGACGATATAATCTAAGTAATTGACTTTGGAAATATGGACAAATTCTCAAAACAATATTATAGTAGATATTATTGATGTACTATAAGGATTGGAGTAATGCCAATGAATAAAAAATTGAAGGTTGCCTTGGTGGGTATTCTGTTAGTTTTGATAGGAGCATTTTTATCCATACCCAAAATTGTTAGCTTTGGCGGAACGGTATTGGGAGGTTACAGTGCGTCCTACGGTGTTTTAAACGCAATATTGACAGTGATCGGAATCTCATTGATTTTATCAGGCATATTTTTAATATCGGCCGGTTTGAAGAAGCTTACATTTGTATTAGCTTCAATAATTGTATTTGTTATTATATTTTCCGTGGGAACTATTTTTTCCTTCAAAAGTATAATATCTGTCAGTGATGATGAACAAGCTGCCGAGATTAAGATTGAGGCTTCATCTCCGGATGCGGTGCCGGTCGAAATACCCATGGGGTCGGATACAAAAGCAATTGCTGACATACTGAGTGAGGATGGGATTATAACTAAGCCTCAGGTTTTTAAAATTGTTTCAAAGCTTAATGGATATGACGGAAAATATCAGGCGGGTACCCATATTTTAAAAAAGGGTCTTGATTTGAAATCTGTAATGGAAATACTTGTTTCAAAGCCTGAAAGTGTTAAGATTACTATTCCGGAAGGACTCACCTATAAGCAGATTGTTGGAAAATTCGTGGCAAAGGGCATAGCAATCGGGGATAAATTTGACTATGCCATGAAGTATGAAAAGTATGATTACGATTTCGTAAATCAGATTAAAAATATCAATAATCGTGAGTTTATTTTAGAGGGATATTTATTCCCGGATACTTATGAGTTTTCCATGAACCCGGGTGAGAAGAAAATAATAAACATAATGCTGAGCAATTTTGACAGCAAGCTGACAAAGGAGCATTATAAAAGGGCTCAGGAATTAGGAATGACAATGGATGAAATTATTACGCTTGCATCTATTATTGAGAGAGAAGCAAGCACAAGTTCCGACAGAAGATTGGTTTCCGCTGTTTTTCATAAGAGGCTAAAGAGTAAACAGGCATATCTGCAGAAATTGCAGTCGTGCGCCACACTTCAGTACATATTCCTCAACAGAGAGGGAAAGGTACATGAACAAATAACATACGAAGATACTAATGTTGAGGATGCTTACAACACATATATTCATCCGGGGCTTCCGCCGGGGCCTATTTGTTCCCCCGGTATGGACTCTATAAACGCAGCTCTGTATCCTGATGAAGATACTGATTATATGTTCTTTATAGCAACGGGAGACGGTACCACCAAGTTTACGAAGTCCTATGAGGAGCATTTAAAAGCCATGAAGCAGTATGGTCTGGCAAAATAGCTTGTCTGTTATTATGTATGTTTTATATATTATAGGTTTGGGGTGGCTGTATGCCACCCTAATTTCGTCAGGCAGGAAGGCTCGGGCTGTATGGGTGCAAGACCCTAATATAATTTATTGCCGTAAGCTTTATACGGCTTCCTTTATTTTTAAAGATAAAACCTTGTTAAAGAGTGAAAACTATGATTAATTATGATTATATAATTGAATATATCAGAGCAACTATAAAACCAAGCACAGGGCTGCTTGCAGAGCTGGAGGAATATGCTGCCGTAAAGCATGTGCCGATAATCCAGCCGGAGGTTGCTGCTTTTATGAAGGTAATAGGACAATTGAAGCAGCCTTTTAGGATACTTGAGGTGGGTACTGCTATCGGGTACTCATCCATACTGTTTTCGGAATTTTTAAAGCAGGGCGGGATTATAGATACAATAGAAAGAAATGAAGAAATGATTGAGCTGGCAAGAAATAATATAAAAGCGGCGGGCAGGCAAAATACCATTAATGTTATAGCAGGTGATGCATCAGATGTTCTTGCTTGTCTGGATAAAAGCTATGATATGATTTTTATGGATGCTGCAAAGGGGCAGTACGGCGAATTCTTTGAGCAGTGCAAAAGAATGCTTGCTCCGGGTGGTTTGCTGGTATCCGATAATGTATTGTATAAGGGCATGATAGCAAGCGAGGACTTGGTCGCAAGGAGGAAAAGAACTATTGTTGCCAGAATGAGAGAGTTTCTGCAAATGCTTTGCGAGGATGAAGCCTTTGAAACAAGTATTATTCCTATAGGGGACGGAGTGGCGCTGAGCTTCAGAAAGCCCTGCGGATAAAGGAGGATTTTGTCATCCGGAAATTATCCGTTCTAGGTTGATTTCAGAACAATTTATCTATATGCAAGAATATTTTACGGACTGTTTGGAGGAAATTATGAGAAAGGTTGAACTTCTGGCTCCTGCCGGGAATCTGGAAAAATTAAAGATGGCTGTTTTATACGGTGCGGATGCTGTGTATATCGGCGGGCAAAGGTTTGGACTTAGAGCCCAGGCCGATAATTTTTCCCTTGAGGATATGAGGCAGGGCCTAAGCTTTGTCCATGACAGAGGCTGCAAGCTTTACGTCGCGGTAAATATAATTCCGCATAATGAAGATCTGGAGGGCTTGCCTGAATATATTGAGCAATTATATGAGCTGGGAGCAGATGCATTGATAGTTTCGGATCCGGGGGTTTTTTCCGTTGTCCGCAGGACTGTGCCCAATATGGAAATACACATAAGCACTCAGGCTAATAACACCAATTATCAAAGTGCAAATTTCTGGCATGAGCTTGGTGCAAAGCGCATTGTGGTTGCAAGAGAGCTTTCATTGGAAGAGATAAGGGAGATTAATGCAAGAACTTCGGAGAGCTTGGATATAGAAGCCTTTGTGCATGGTGCAATGTGCATCTCCTATTCGGGAAGATGCCTGCTGAGCAGTTATATGACCGGAAGAGACTCAAACAGGGGAGACTGTGCCCAGTCCTGCAGATGGAAATATCATCTTATGGAGGAAAAGCGTCCGGGAGAATACTATCCTGTGTATGAGGATGAAAAGGGAACGTATATTTTTAATTCAAAGGATTTATGCATGATTGAGCATATACCTGAGCTTGTTGAGGCCGGAATATACAGCTTCAAGATTGAAGGCAGAATGAAAAGCTCCTTTTATGCGGCAACGGTTGTAAATGCATATCGAAGAGCCATAGATGCATATCTGGCTGATCCCCAGAATTACAAATTCAATCCGGAATGGCTGAGGGAGCTTTCGAAGGCAAGCCACAGAGAGTATACGAAGGGCTTTTATTTCGGCAAAACCACCGGAGAGGATCAGATATATCATACCAGCTCGTATGTAAGAGACTATGACTTTGTAGGTTTGGTCCTGGATTATGACAGGAAAACGAAAACAGCAAAAATCGAACAACGGAACAGGATGATTGTGGGAGATGAAATTGAGGTTATGAGCCCTAACAAGGATTATTTTGTACAGACAATTGAGTCCATGAAAAATGAAGACTTAGAGGATATCAGAACTGCCCCCCATGCACAGATGGTTGTGTATATGCCTATGACTGAGGAGGTTGAGCCTTTTGCTATTCTGAGGAGGAAGTAACCTTGAAAAGTCGGCAGTACTTTAAGTATCTGAAATCAAAGGAATAATATAACTAAAGTTAATTATGATGTACTTTATTGTAAACTCCATTTGTGTCAATTAATTTGATGCGGGTGGGGTTTTTGTATTCTGGAAGTAATATTGAAGGAAGGGCACTTAAAATTTCAAGTGCTCTTCCAAAATATAATATACATCATGATAAGTCAAAGTTATCGGAACTTTATTCATTGAAAGATTAAGGTATAAACCAAAAAACTCGTATCAGTAATGGGAAAGGTCTACATAGGTAATTCAGAGTACTTGCATTTGCAAGTACTCTGATATCTAAAACAGATTATATTTACGACTGTAAAAATGAAATTAAAATATAAATAAATTCAATAGTTGACAAAATATAACATATACGGTATTCTGTCATATGAATATGTCAAATAATTATATATAATTACAAATTACTGGATTATGAATTGCTTTGAAAGGAGGTGGTAAATGTGCTCTATTATGAAGCGAAAATAAGTATCTGCCTCAAGGCGGATACACCTGCGGACAATATTTACAAAGTTATCAGCAATACTATTAATTACACATTCCTTAAAGATGAGGCTTTAAAGAAAATGCATGAGGAGAATTCTTTTAAGGGCTATACCTTCTGCAACCCTTATCCTGTAGAGAAGGAAAAGGTATATCTGGCTCAAAAGGTTTACTTGTTCAGGCTTAGAAGTATTGACTTGAAATTTATTTTGAAGGTCAAAAACCTGCTGCCGAAATGCGATGAATACTTCAAAGTTTTAGCCTTTGAGCTGTATAATTGCAAGCCTAAACACACAGATAAAATTAAGACTCTTACACCGGCTGTTTCTACTTTATATAATAGAAACTGGACTAAGGAGGACGGGATAGAAATTATTAGGGAAAGGATACATAATAATGCCGTCAGAAAGATTAAAAGCTTTTCAAAAAACGGATTTCAGGAGCCTGCGGAGAATTTTATCCAATGTATTGTCCAGACCAACAGAAAGCCTATAGTGGTACCATATAAAGAAAGCTCGTTAATAGGAAATAAATTTGAGCTGAGCATAAAGCCTGATCCTGCTTCTCAGGAGCTGGCGCAGGTGATACTGGGAGCAGGAGTATTAGAAAAAAACAGCTTGGGGCTGGGTTTTTGCATAGCCTCTGCATAATTTTATAAAGAAACGGAGGTGATAGAATGTTTGTTGATTTGATAAGGCTTTTCTCAGAAATCCCTGATTTCCGGCAGGTGGTATTGGACAACTACCGGCTTGGAAACGGAATGTATATCGTTGTTGAGGATGGGCGGATTGAGACTTTAACTAATATTGATAAAGACACGGATTGTTCGGAATATGACTGGCTGAAGTCAGCTGATTATTACAGTCAGCTTATAGATATGAATAAGGCTGTAGACTCCAATAAAAAAATTCACAGCTGTTCTCCGTTTGCGGTATTTATAAAGGCGGATACATTGCCGGAATATGGGACAGGCGACAAGGTCCTTTCTATGGAAGAATTTGAGCAGGCTATTATAAGATATTACGGAATTTTAACAAGTAACGGCAAAGCAGACAGTAAGGCGGCAGAAATATTAAAAACCGCTGATTTGCCCGAAGCAGATGCAGGCTTGTTTGAGAGCTGCAAAAACTGGCTTTTGAATAATTTAAATGAAATTATTCAAGCTGTTAAAGAGAAGCCTCCTGTAAAAGGCTCCTACCTTAAAATTTTCTTCAAGCAGGCTTTGGAAAAATACGAAATCGAGTACAGGCGTTACCTGCTGCCGAAAATATTCAATAAAAATGATTATAACATTGTGGAAAATGGTAAGCTTTTGGGTTTGTCAAATTATAATATGGGACTTAATGCAAAAAAACCATATCTGGAATTAATGGGTACAAGGTTTAAGGTACCGTTCAGAATTGGTCTTGATGACTCAATGACCTTAAAGTGCTTTTTTGAATGGATTCAGGACTACAAGACCTCGGAGGGGAAGCACCCCAATTCTGTGTACCTGCCTTCGGGAGAAAGAGAAGCTCTTGATTTTTCTAAGGATTTCAACAAATTTGTATCAGGCTATTTTTTAAACTTCAAACAAAAAAAAGATGGCATATATATTGCGGATTTTGAATGTCTTCCGTCTGATCCTGATGAAAAGCCGTTTTTCAGGATAGAAAATTGTCTTGGGGCAGATAATTGGAGATATACTAATTTGTATGAGGTCTGGCAGTTGGAAAAAATTACAGATGATGTTTTTTTCTCAAAGAGGCTTATTAAAAACTATACAGTGGATACCGGTGATATGCAGTCTGACTATAAGGCCGGTGAATATACCAAGAATCTGGAGAATCTGATGCTAAGGTATCGCAAGGCACTTCATAATTATTTCAGAAAGGGTGACAGAAAAGCTCTGGAATATTGTGCCGATGCAATGTCTAAGAGTATGGTGCTTGAAATATTACGGTTTGATGAAGAGAATGGGTATTGGAAGGCAGCAGCGGCGTTTAATTTACGCATGGCCTTGCTGAAGCAAATAAAAACAGGAGGGGATGGAGGAATGGGTGACTTTATTATTGAGTTAAGCGAGATTGTAAGGAAAAAACGAGATTTTCAGGGGGTACAGCCCCAATGTGATAATGATAAGGAATTCTTTTTTTTATGTGGGCAACTGGTAAGATACTTATTTTCATTGTCAGAGGCTTCAAATCCTAAACACAGCTTTGCAGAGAGCTTTTTAAAGGCAAAGGATTCGGCTGTTTTGAAAAGGAAGCTAAGGGAGCTGTATATTACATACGGGCATAAAATATTATTAAAATCAAGCCGCTTTGATAATTTGATGAGCATGGCTGTCGGATATGAAGCGGACACCCTGCTTAGGGATTATGAGGACTATTTTCTTGCAGGGTTCTTGAGTAAAAATTTACTATATGAGAAGAAACAGGAGGCTGAATAAAATGAAAATGAACAATAGAGTCTATGGTATTGCGGGAATAAAAAGCTGTATGGCGAACTGGAATGCTGATTTTACAGGCAGGCCGAAGGCTGTAAGCAGCGGCGATATTTTCGGAAGCGATAAGGCCTTTAAATATCCGTGCAAGAAGATGTGGCAGAATGAAGGCGAAAGGATAATGTATATCAAAACCTATAAGATTGGAACAAAGGGAAAGGGAGAGGATGCCGAAAAATTACAGCCCAAGGAGCTTAAGGAAAGATATGAAGAGCTGTTTGGCTATGAATTAAATAAAAAATTACCGTCTGATAAGGTCCTGCGTGATTTGTTTTCATGCATGGATGTAATGAATTTTGGCGCCACTTTTGCTCAGGAGGGTCAGAATATAAGTATCACAGGTGCTGTTCAGGTAGGGCAGGGCTTCAATAAATATAATAATACAGTGGTTGAGGTTCAGGATATTTTGTCACCGTTCCGTAATTCAAAGAAGGAGGATGCAGATGCATCAAGTCTTGGAAGTAAGGTAATGGTGGATGAAGCCCATTATGTATATCCGTTTTCGGTAAACCCTGATAATTACAGTGATTATGTAAAGCTTATGGAGGGCTTCGAAGGCTATACAAGGGAAGCGTATGAAAGATTCAAATCAGCATGTTTGGTAGCGGCTACTGCATTTAATACAAACAGCAAGTCAGGCTGTGAAAATGAATTTGCAATATTTATTGAGTTTAATGAAGACTCCAAGGCATATCTTCCCCCTTTAGATCAGTATGTTGAATTTGTAAAGGGAGATACTATTAACAGGCTTGATTTGACAAGGCTGTCGGAGCTCCTTAAATCTGTGGGGGATAAAATTCAGGCTGCCGAGATTTTCTATAATCCGTTTACTTTTGAAAAGCCGGAACTGCAAGGGGTTAATTACAGTGCGTATTCATTATTTGAAAGGGCGTGAGCCTTATGCAGACACGTGAAGCATTAAAATTTGATTTAAGGGGTAAAAGCGCCTTTTTTAAAAAGCCTGATGCAAACACATATGCTTATTTTACATATAATAATATTCACAAAATTGCTTTGCTGGGGCTTTTGGGCGCTGTTATAGGCTTGGGAGGATATATACGGCAGAAGGAAACAAGTTCATTTGGTGAAAAGCAAGCTTTTCCGGAATTTTACTCAAAGCTTAAAGACTTGAAGGTTTGTATAATACCAAATACCAAGTACGGATATTTTTCCAAAAAGATTCAGCAGTTCAATAACAGTGTCGGGTATGCCTCAAAGGAAGAGGGCGGTAATCTTATTGTCAGGGAGCAGTGGCTGGAAGGGCCTTCATGGACTATTTATCTGCTGAAGGATGGTGGTGCGGGGGAATATTTTGAGAGGCTTGCAGAAAATTTGCTGAATGGCAGATGTGTGTATATTCCTTACTTGGGTAAGAATGATCATCCTGCAACCATTGAAAATTGTTCTGCTGTCAGGCTGGAGCCGGCTGAATGTGAGTATTTTTCCTGCCTTTTTCCAAATGATATGGGAGAAAGAGGGATTGACACCTCTGATGGAAGCGAGAATGGGTTTTTGTTTAAGGAATATGTTCCTTATTCGATGAGTTCAAGCTTAAATTTCTATGAGTTCAAGGAGTTTGCTTTTACTAATTTTATTTTTAAGCGGAGTATTTTTACTGATTTGACTTTTACAGACTGTGAAAAAAAGCTGGTTTTTTATTGATTTTCTGCGGGGGCTGTTTGGATAACAGCCCTTTGCTTAAATCAAAAGGTTAATCCTGTTAGTCTCAAGATATAAGGCAAGCTGTTATTGATTGTGAAAAATAATGAAAGGGGCTGCCTGTTCCGGTATTTAAAAAGAGTTTCGTCCGAATGCCGGATATGGAAATGTATTTATATGTTATGAAGGAAATTTTGATTGATTTTGGAAGCTATGTTGAGAATATAGGCGATTTTTGGGCACATACATCTTGTAAGCTTCAGACCGGGAAAAAGGAGGAGCCTATTATTGAGCATATGAAGCTTACAATGGAATATTATGAGCAGCTGTGTTTTGATAAGGGCATGGATACTATTGCAAAAGGAATTATTGACAGGCTGGTTATTGATGGGAAGCCCTTGCCGGACGAATACAGGCTGTTGATTTACAGGCTGTTTGTCAATGCTATTTATCTGCATGATACAGGCAAAATAAATCCGTCTTTTCAGGCTAATGTGCTCAATAATAAAAGGGTTAACTGTAAAAAAGATTTGCCTGAGGAGCATTCCATTTATTCCGCACTTATTTATATTGATATATTTACTCCTGAAATTAAATGCATCAGGGATAGGCTATCAAGAAGTTATATTTTTAATGTTTTGTATTCCTTTGCATATTCCATTTCGAGACATCATGGGAGTCTGAATGATACGGAGGGTTTTATTGATTCTCTCTATAAAGCTCAGAGTAATGCGAAAAGAGGTGCGCTGGCCTATTATAATAGTAAAACTGTTAATGATATAGATTTTACAAAGGGCGGTGAAAATCCATTCAAAAAGGGAAATAGATTTTATAGCCTATGGGGTATGGAAGAAACGGAGTTTTATATACTGAATAAGCTGCTTTTCTCTTTAATAATAACCTGCGACTATTATTCCACCTATGAATATATCGGAGATACCGGAGTCAGCTGGGGATATATAGGAGAAGCAGAAGAATGGGAGAAAAAGTACAAAGACGGCAGGCTTTACAACATTATTCAGGGGAAAAGGGACAGTGCGGCAGGGGATATCAGGTCTTTGGATATGAATGGGCTGAGGACAAGGATTTTTTTTGATGCGGAAAAGGGGCTTTTAAATAATAGTGACAGCAATATTTTTTATCTTGAGGCTCCTACCGGAAGCGGAAAAACAAATACTTCTATAAATCTGATGCTAAAGCTTTTAGAACTGGATAATAGTATAAAAAATGTTTTTTACATTTTTCCCTTTAATACTCTTGTAGAGCAGACTGCGGGCACGCTCAGGGAGTATTTCGGCAAGGAGGCTGCCGTTGTTAACAGCATCACCCCTATTATTATTGATGAGAGGAAAACAGGAGATAGCTCTATAGCGGATTTTGACGCCGGATATTTAAACAGGCTGTTTTTCCATTACCCTTTGTCGATTACCTCTCATGTTAATTTGTTTAATGCACTTTTCGGAATCTCCAGAGAAAATCTCTATATGCTGCCGAGGCTGTGCGGGAGTGTAATTATTATGGATGAAATACAATGCTACAAAAATAAAATCTGGCGTGAGATTATTATTATGCTGCAAAAATATTCGGAGCTTCTCAATATTAAAATTATTATTATGTCGGCAACTTTGCCCCGGCTTGATTATATGCTGGGAGAGAATGTTCAGGGCTTTGCCGCTTTGCTTGAGAACAGCGGTGAGTATTACGAAAACAGTGCTTTTAAAAACAGAGTGCTTTTGGATACCTCGCTATTGTCAGAAGAAAAAATTCCACTTGTAGCCTTGGTTGATGCAGTTATTATGGAATATAAGAAAAGAAAGGGCAAATGCCTTATTGAGTTTATTAAAAAAGGTACGGCAAGGGAATTTTATATTTTGCTTAAAAAAAGGCTTAGAGAAGAAGATGCTGAGCTTCAGGACACTACGCTATTTGAATTGACAGGTGATGATAATAATTTTACCAGAAAAGCAATTATTGCCCAGATAAATAACCTTGAAAAGGTTATTGTGGTATCAACACAGGTAATTGAAGCCGGTGTGGATATTGATATGGATTACGGATTTAAAAATATTTCATTAATTGACAGCGAGGAGCAGTTTTTGGGGAGAATCAACAGGGCATGTAAAAAGCAGGGCTGCAAGGTTTTCTTTTTTATGGCTGATGAACCTGAGGACATATATAAGGAGGATAACCGGGCAGGCTTTACCCTTAAGGATTCCTGTATGCTCAGTTATCTGGCTTCAAAGGATTTCAAGGGCTATTATGAAAGTATTATGAACGTTTTAATGAAAAAATCAAGCAAGCAGAATACACATAATATTAAGAATTTTAAAGACAAGCTTTTAGGCTTGAGGTATAAAGAGATACATTCTCATATGAAGCTGATTGAAGACAGGAATGTGCAGCTGTTCTTGGCACATACTGCTCAGATTGATATTGACGGGAAAAAAGAGATTATTGACGGAAGAGCTGTCTGGCAGCAGTATAAGGAGCTGTGCATGGACAAAACAATGGGCTTTGCGGAGAGGCAGATAAAACTGTCGCAATTGGGAGAGAAAATGAGCTGCTTTACATATAATGTTTCTCGGGAACAGGCCGAGGCTTATCACGATGAGCATTTTGGCTTGTATTACGTAGAAAACGGGGAGGATTTCATAGATGACGGCAAATTTATGAGAAAGATATTTATAGAGAATCACAAGGGGCTGTTTATATGAAGGTGACAGGAACTATTGTAAATTATTATTTTCACTGCAAGCGGCAGTGCTGGCTTTTTGCCAATAGAATCAATATGGAGGACAATTCTGAGGATGTGCATATAGGCAAAGTGCTTCATGAGCTTAAATGTCAGGACGGCAGCGGCCAGAGGGAGCTGTCAGTTGAAAATATCAAAATGGACAAGATCACAAAGGAATATGTTGTTGAGAATAAGAAATCAGATGCGGATATTAATGCTACCTCATGGCAGCTGCTATACTATTTGAAGGTGCTGAAGGATAAGGGTGTTTTTAAAAAAGGCAAAATTGAGGTAGAAGAAAAAAATAAACAGGATAGAAGGTTTCATTATATTGAATTGACCTCTGAGAAGGAAAAGGAGCTTGAAAAGGTATTAGAGGATATAGTTTTTCTTATTGAATCGGATAGTATACCGCCTTTTAAATTCGAGCCTAAATGCAAAAAGTGTGCTTATTACGAGTACTGCTGCCTGTAGCTTTGAGGCCGGTGTGGAATTATGCTGGCAAATGGCATGGAGGTTAGCTTTAAAAAAATGCGGAAGTATAAAAAAACTGAGAACCTCTGCGAAGCAGAGGTTCTCTACAAGGTGCCTTATTATAAATTTTGTGTCAAAACAGGTGTGGAGGTTAAAATGAGCGAGCAAGCAAGATATATATTTTCGAAGGGCGGACTTTCAAGAAAGGATTTTTCTATACAATTCAGAGGTGACAGGGGGATAAATTATATTCCGATAGCAGATACCCGTGAATTATACTGCTTTGAGGATATTACAATAAGTACAAAGCTTTTGAATTTGTTGGCCAATTCAGGGGTTTTAATTCATTTTTTTGATTATTTCGGACATTATACCGGAACCTTTTATCCCAAAAATCATTTGGTAAGCGGAAGCTTGACAATAAAACAATGCAAGGCTTTTACAGAAGACAGGATGGTTATTGCAAAGGCTTTCGTTTCCGGTATAGCAGCAAATATTTATTTTCTTATGTATCATTATTACAGGCACGGCAAGAAGGAATTGAAGGAATATATAGACTGGTTAAGGGCTGATATTCCCAAGCTGCTGGGAAAACAGATTAATATTAAGCAGCTTCTGATGATTGAGGGAACAATATGGGCCAGATTCTACCAAACCTTTAAGGTGTTTTTGCCTGAGGATTTTGTTTTGAACAAGAGGGTAAAGAGGCCTCCGGATAATCCGATAAATGCGCTTATATCTTTTGGGAACAGCTTGCTGTATGCAAAGACTCTCACACAGATATACCATACGCATCTTGACCCGGCAATATCCTTTCTGCACGAACCCGGTGAAAGCAGATTTTCCTTGAGTCTGGATTTGTGTGAGGTATTTAAGCCGGCTGTTGTATATAAGACAATCTTTGATTGTGTGAATAACCGGAAGCTGAATGTTTCAAAGCATTTTTCCAAGGAATTGAATTACTGTATTCTCAATGAGCAGGGCAGAAAAATATTTATAAAAGCATTTGAGGACAGAATGAATCAAGTCTTTAATCATCCGGTGCTGAAAAGGAAGGTTTCTTATAAAACAGCTGTCAAGCTTGATGCATATAAGCTTATTAAGTTTATAACCGAAGGAAAGGAATTTTCTGCTTTTAATATGGAAGCGTGCAAGTAGATTGAATAACCGGATTCTTTTCCAAAGGATTTAAAACCAATTACAGTACGGAGGGGTTCATGTGAATACCAAGCAGCAGAAAAACTATAATTATGCATTTGTATTTTATGATGTGGGGGAAAAAAGGGTCCAAAAGGTGTTTAAAATATGCAAGAAATATTTCAAGCATCATCAGAAATCTGTTTTCAGAGGACATATTTCTCCGTCTGATTTAATAAAGCTGAGAGCTGAAATTAATAAAGTAATTGACAAGGGAGAGGATTTTGTTTCTATTATTAAATTATTGAGTGATACTTATTTTGATGAGGAAACTCTGGGAAATCAGAATATTAATTGTGAAAGCCTGTTTATCTGATTTTTCCAAGTCACTAATTATGCAAGGTAGATTAAAGCCTGTATATATATGACTTTAACTGGATTTAACCGCTTTTTGGTAATATACACTGTCAGGTTGGAAAGTTTTGCGTAAGATATTGATTGCATAAGGGATTAAGGGTAAAATGAATAATATGAAACGGGCTTTTGTTCGGACTGTAACTGAAACATAGGATGTATTTAAATTTTGAAATCCCCCTTTTCTTCACTTATAACTAAGTACTGTAACTGAAACATAGGATGTATTTAAATAGGATATGTACAACAAAATAATATTTGCCGTCTTTCCTGTAACTGAAACATAGGATGTATTTAAATGTTGATTTTCTTGTAAATTATGCGAAGCAAAATCACTGTAACTGAAACATAGGATGTATTTAAATACAGATATTCGTACTCTGTAGTCATATGAGCCATCCCTGTAACTGAAACATAGGATGTATTTAAATAGCACCAGCCACAACGACACCAGTAACAATTGTATACTGTAACTGAAACATAGGATGTATTTAAATCTAGCTCGACTATAAAAGTTAGTCCTGAGCTTTGGCTGTAACTGAAACATAGGATGTATTTAAATAATAACGTCATCTGATTTTCAATTACGTTGCTACTGCTGTAACTGAAACATAGGATGTATTTAAATGAAGGAGTAAGGAAAGGCTAATGCAGTTCAGATGAGCTGTAACTGAAACATAGGATGTATTTAAATTCC
>NZ_QKMR01000015.1:121554-136650 GCF_003208175.1 Ruminiclostridium sufflavum DSM 19573
CCACTGTAACTGAAACATAGGATGTATTTAAATATTTCAGACAACAAATTTACTCGACCAAACAAATACCTGTAACTGAAACATAGGATGTATTTAAATTAATGAGCCTCTTGCTTAGAGTCAAGATAATAATATCTGTAACTGAAACATAGGATGTATTTAAATAAAGTGCGGTTAATTTGTCGAGGGTTGGAACTTCCCTGTAACTGAAACATAGGATGTATTTAAATAGTCACAGATGATATCCCTGAGATTTATAGTCTCTTCTGTAACTGAAACATAGGATGTATTTAAATAGCATAAGTCTTATACTGCAAATTGCCAATATCGTACCTGTAACTGAAACATAGGACGTATTTAAATAGAATTTGCGGTGTAATAAGCTTCTTAGGCTTTATGCTGTAACCGAAACCTGCGATGTATTCCAACCATGCTCTGCGTGGGTAAGTATTTACAAGTTAAAAGGATAATACAGATTTAAATATCCAACAAAAACAAACAATATAATCTAAAAAAATTACAATTCTACCAAAACAAGTCGAAAATCGATGAATATTATTACAGTGCTGTATTGACAAGGCATTTGATGTAATGTATTCTAAAAAATATAGGCGAGAATTTTTACGTTAAACCAATGTGTTTTAAATGGAGGTATTATGCGTGTTTCAGCTATTGAAATAGGAACGAATTCTACAAAGTTTATCATCGCAGAATTGAATGAAAAAGGCTCTGTGGAGGTTATTAGCAGAACCAGTACGGTAAACCGTCTCAGCAGCGGGATGTACCCTGAAAATAATCTTAAGCCTGA
Source organism: Ruminiclostridium sufflavum DSM 19573 (assembly GCF_003208175.1). Classification (GTDB taxonomy): domain Bacteria; phylum Bacillota; class Clostridia; order Acetivibrionales; family DSM-1351; genus Ruminiclostridium; species Ruminiclostridium sufflavum. Next base: position 122,363 of record NZ_QKMR01000015.1, read on the forward strand.
GGCAGTGGAAAAAGGTATAGAGATCATCGACAATTTGATAAAAGAAAGTAATGCACAGGGAGCAAAGCTGATATCAATATTTTCAACCAGTGTTCTCAGAGATGCAGGGAATAAGGAAGTTTTTCTGAACAAAATAAAAGAGCTTTACGATATTGACATTAATGTTATCAGCGGGGAAGAAGAGGCTCATTTGGCATATATGGCATGCAGGGAAGTTGTAGAAAATAAATCTCAGAAATTCAGTGTAATTGACATTGGAGGCGGCAGTACAGAAATAATAGTCGGTAATGGTAATGACATAGCGGGGAAAACAAGCTTAGATGTGGGAGCTGTAAGATTAACAGAAATGTTTGTGAGGCATGACCCTGCGGAAGACAGTGAACTTGAAAAAATTACGGCTTACATAGAGAAGCAGCTGGATGAAATGAATTCTATGGATTTGAGAGGACTTCAATTGGTGGGAACAGGAGGAACAATTAAAACGCTGGGAACACTATTTTTTCAGAAGGAGTACTCAAAGGAAAAATCCATTAACGGTAAAGTTATAAAAAAATACGAGATAGAATTGCTTTTTGCTATGCTGAAGCTTTTAAATATCGAAAGCAAAAAGAAGCTTACAGGACTAAATCCAAAAAGGGCAGACGTAATTATATCAGGAATCAGAATACTTCTTTCAATTATGAATAAATTCGGTACAGAAGAAATAAAAATCAGTTCACAGGGTGTACTGGAAGGCTTTATCGCGGAATATCTTCACACAGCCAAGGGATAAAAGGCAGCTGCTTTCGGCTTAAAGAGCTTACGTATTATTCTTATAAAACTATCACAATTAAAACTGGCAAGAATGCTTAAAAGGTACGTTTCTTAATGGTAAATGGTTACGTAATATACTTATAAAAAATATACATTTGGCAGAAAAAGAAGGGAGTTTTGAAGAAAAATGAATGATAATACTTTGCAAAGTATGGCTCAAAAGTATGGAACGCCATTGTATGCATACGATGGTGACAAAATTATTTCACAGTTTAATACGCTTAAAAGCTGTTATCCTAAAGAAATAGAAATATTTTATTCAATGAAGACAAATCCTCTTTTGGGAATATGCCAGCTTTTTAAGAAATTAAACAGTTATATCGAGGCTGCGTCAGTGGGAGAATTGTATACTGCTCTGGAGGCGGGTTTTCATCCGGAACAGATTGTTTTCACAAGCCCGGGTAAGTCCTGTGACGAGCTTGAGTATGCCATTGATAAACAGATTTACAGCATAAACATTGAGTCAATAGATGAGGCTGTTCTCATTAACCGTATAGCATCCGAAAAAAATAAAAGGGTGGATATTTCCATCAGAGTAAACCCTGATTTTGATGCTACCTGTTCAAGTATAAAAATGTCCGGTGTACCTACGCAGTTTGGCATAGATCAGGCATTGCTGGGCAAGGCCTTTGAAACCTTTTCGCAGCTGCCTTGTATAAATGTTATAGGCATTCATGTTTATACAGGAACACAGGCATTACATGCAGAAAAAATCATATTTGCGATGGAACAAATAATTATATTGGGACTTGAATTATCAGATACATACGGTTTCCCGTTAAGATTTCTGGATATGGGAGGGGGCTTTGGAATTCCGTATTTCAAGGGGGAAAACGAGCTGAATACAGACAGCTTGAGAGAAGGTGCCGCGCTGGTATGGGATAAGTACAGGGAGAGGTTGTCTAAAACAAGGGTTGCGGTTGAAAGCGGAAGATTTTTAATGGCAGAAGCAGGAAGGTATCTGGTAAAAGCTTTATATATTAAGGAATGTAAAGGAAACAAGTATATAGTATGTGACGGCGGTTCAAACCAGCATGCTTCTTCTGCTTTTCTCGGCAGACATATCCGCAGTAATTTTCCAATGCATGTTTTGAATAAAACTGAAGCGGAGGAAGAAGTAAACGTAGTTGGCCCTCTTTGCACTCCGACGGATGTCGTTGGGCAGAGAGTTAAGCTTCCGGCTGTAAATACAGGAGATATCATTGCTGTGGATAAGTCAGGTGCATACGGATTAACACAGAGTCCTCTGGCATTCTTGAGTCATCCTTCACCGGCAGAGGTTATTCAATTCGGTGATGAAGCCTTTTTATTAAGGGAAAGAGGGAAAAAGGAAGACCTTATCAAGGGGCAGAAGCAATTACCGGGTAAATATATATAATAAGCAATTAATAGTGTAGATATGTGAAAAGTGAGGTGATCATTTGGAAAAAATCAGGGCTTAAGAAACTGACATTTTTTGTGGGCAGTGACGGAAAGCATGATGAAACGGCAATGGCATTAAACTGCTTTGAAGCAGCTGTCTACAATTTATCAAAAAACAGTGGAAAGCTGGACAAGAGTCAAATTGTTCCGCTTTTCATCAAAGATATAAATCCAGTTTTATGCTATGAGGATGCTACCGGAGTTTTTAGCTTTACCAGCCAGAGCAGCAACCTTCAAGCCCTTTGGCATAAACATATAAAACTGAATCAATATGTGAAGGAACAGGACAAAAATGCATTGCCTTTTTTGGAAAGCCTTATTGATAAAGGGCAAATGGTTATATTGCAGACAGTTTTCCAGAGAATAAAATATTATGCCGAATACAATCCGGATTTTGATTTGAGCACATATTTCCATGGGGCGGCACCTCATGTAAATATTGTTGTATTTCATGAGGATGATAAAATATACTATGCCGAAAAACAGCCATATCGTATAAGAATAGAAAATTTTGTACCTTATGAACTCAACAATCAAATAGGAGTAATTAAAAAAAGTGATATGGAAGAGGCCTGTAATTTTTACTTGAGATGCTATACGCTTGATTTTACTGATGAAGATATGGTGAGAGACGCTTTTTACAGAGAGGATATAGTTCGTTTTATACATGAGATATCGGATAACTATGACGGAAGAACCGAACAGTTGAATGGATTCACAAAGTATTACGGAAATTACGCATATAATAGATTTGTTGAATTATGCGATAACGGAACTGATATAAAAAAATACCTTCATACCGAGAGATGGGGGCTGTTTGATAAGATGACCTTTGACATATGGATGACTCATGGCTCAAGACAAATTTTATTTGAGTATGTTGTTCAGGAAATAAAAGAAAGAGGATGCACAGAAAATCTTATACTTTTAAAGAATACTCTTTCTGAATCAATAGAAAAATGGAAGCTGTTTGAAAGAGTGATGTCCAGACTTGTTAAGTCCAGAAGATCTACATTTCTAAGTCCAAAGATAACACATCAAATAAAAAATATTATTGAAATAGAAGACAGGCTGAATGGACTTTTAAAAAGCTTTTCATAATTATAAATAATAAATTGCTCACATAACAACTTTGGTATATTACACCCCATTTTTTGGAAACAATTAATAATAATGCTGGTATGTTTTATCCGGCCGGTATTGATACTCAGACATTCTAGAATGTTTTTGGAGTATATTAATTTGTTCGGGAATGGGGGATTTTTATGCATAAAAGAATAAGGATTTTACTTTTTATATTTCTGGCGGTATTCTCTTGTTTGCTCACCAGATTATTTTATATTCAGATAATAGGGGGGAATTCAATGGCAAAGGAAGCTTCTGCCCAGAGATCAAATAATATTAGGATCGAAAGTGCAAGAGGGGATTTTTTAGACAGGAACGGAATAAAGCTTACCGGCAGGACTCCCGGGATCACGGCTGTTCTGAAGCCCTCACAGATGAAGAACCAAATGCCAGCAGTTGAGCAAATATGCAGGCTGGTGGGCTTGGATGCGGAAAAAACAAAAGAAAACATTCAGAGATATAATACGCCTATTCTGGTAGAAATAGATGCAGAAACAAAGAACATTCTATCAAGTATGAATATTGAAGGCCTTTCCTTTATAAATACTCTCAAAAGATATAATACTGATACAAAAGCAAAGCATTTATTGGGTTACTTGAACAAGGTGGATAAAATAGGAAGCAATGGATTGGAAAAGCTTTATGAAAAAACACTGAATTACGGAAATGAAGATATGCTGGCTGTAATCACGGATGGAAACAATAATGTTTTGAATGGCTTGGGCTACAGAATTATAAAGGATGATAATTTAAATAAAAAGCTGGATATAAGACTCACCCTTGATTATCATATCCAGAATACAGTTGAACAGGCATTGGATAAACGGGGCTTAACCGGTGCCATAGTAGTTGAAAATGTCAAAAACGGTGATATTGTTGCCATGTGCAGTAAGCCGGATTTCGATCCTAATGATATTGAAAAATACTTATCAAATAATAAAAGGCCTTTGTTTAACAGAGCTGTAGCACAGTATAATGTTGGGTCTGTTTTTAAATTAGTTGATTTGGCTGCAGTGTTTGAAAAGGAACCGAATTTTAATATGGTATATAATTGTCCCGGATATATACAGGTGGGTGACAAGGAATTTAAGTGCTCCTCCTATGAGAAGGGAGGCCATGGTACTATTGATATAAACAGTGCGCTGGCTGTTTCCTGCAATTCCTATTTTATAAATATGGCACTTAATTTGGGAATAGAGCCGATATTGACAATCTGTGAGACCCTTGGACTGGGTAAGAATACCGGATTGTCTTTGCAGGGGATAGATGAGGCAAAGGGATTTGTTTCCCAATTATCGGATATAAAAAACCCGGGAGATATTGCCAATATATCTATAGGGCAGGGAGAAACCCTTGCGACACCGGTTCAGATTGCTGATTTGGTTGCTACTATCGCTAACGGAGGAATTAAGAATAATGTTAATGTTGTTGATTGTGTAGTGAATGATGATGGCAATAAGGTCAGGGACTTGAAGGAAATGAATCAAAAGCGGGTTATTTCAGAAGGGACGGCTGAGAAGATAAAAAGTCTTATGGAGGAGGTAATAAGGACCGGTACAGGCAAGCAGGCAAATCTGGATGGCTACGGCGGAGCAGGAGGAAAGACAGGAAGTGCTGAAACAGGGCAGTATATAGATGGTGTAAAAATAACTCAGGCGTGGTTTGCAGGATATTTTCCGGCAAAGGATCCAAAATATTCAGTGGCAATTTTTATTGAGGACGGTAAGAGCGGAGGAACTGCCGCAGCGCCTATATTTGCAGAAATTGGTGCTGAAATCATGAGTAAGGGGCTATAAATAAACCCGAATATTTTTTGCAAAAATATCTGGCTTTTGAAAAATATGATTGTAATATTGGGAAGCAGGACTACTTATTTAATAGGTAGCCCTTTTATATTTATAAAGAAAGAAGGTGTGCAGGAATGGAAGTTAACATTATTATTACATGTGTGGCAGCGATTTGTGCATAGCACTGGTGGATAATAATCTTTATTGTTTTAATCGGCAAAGAAGGGTATATTATAAATTATAGAATTTTATCGAGGGGGCTTTATGGAAATAAAAGAGGTGGCGGAGATAGCCACATTCGCGGGAGAAATACTGCTGCGCAACGGAGCCGAAGCATACAGAGTTGAAGAAACCATAAAAAAAATATGTAATTCATATGGCTTAGAGGGTGAATGTGTATCAAATTCAACGGGTATTTTTATATCTGTAATTACTCCCGACGGTCAGCTGGTTACGACGGTGAAAAGGATAAAGCAAAGGGATGTTGACCTTTACAGAATTGAGCGTATTAATTCATTTTCAAGAGAATTAATGAATAAACCGCTGTCCTATGAGGAAGCAAAGAAAGTATTGAGAGAAATATATAATGCACCGAATTTTTCACTTGGAGTCAGGCTTTTTGCTGCAAGCATGACGGCATTTGTTTATACACTCTTTTTTGACGGAGGTATATTAGATGCTGCCGTATCAGCTGTCATAAGCATAGGAGTATATTATATGCTTGAAAGGGCAACAAAAATCGGATCATTTCAATTCTTGGCATACTATCTGTCAGGACTGATAATTGGAGTTGCAAGCTTAGCATTACAAATTCTTGTGCCCGAAATTAATAAGGATAATGTTATTACGGGAGCAATTATAGTGCTTCTGCCGGGAGTTGCGTTGACAAACGGTATAAAGGATATCCTTTATGGAGATTTCGTTTCAGGCTCGGCAAAGCTGAGTGAGGCTGTTCTTATAATAATTGCTATGGGTGTTGGAATTGCAACTGCACTGTCATTTCTGATGAAATGGGTGTGATAGCATGACACAACATTGCTTTCATAATTTTTTGTGCCGATACTCGGCGGGGAGGTTAAGATGCTGTTCAAAATAGTATTGGCTTTTTTTGGAAGTATATTTCCTGCATTATTATTTAATATTGACAGGCGGAAAATACTTCTAGCCGGATTATGCGGCGCTATCGGATGGACTGCGTATCAATCTGTGCTTTATTTTACCGGAAGTCCGATAACAGCTTCATTCCTAGGCTCAATTGCCGTTGGGATATACAGTGAGACTTTAGCAAGAATAATAAAAACTCCTGCATTCGGGTTCCTGATTCCGGGGATATTTCCGTTAGTGCCCGGTTTTAAAGCATACACCACATTAAGGTATATTGTTGAAAATAACTTGTCCGAGGCATTGAATAAAGGAATTCTGACACTTGCTGTTGCAGGGAGTATAGGCTTTGGAATAATGCTTTCGACTGCAATATTCAAAATAATTTTCAGAAATAGAAGGGCAGATTCACATAAATATAAAAGGAATTTTTCATAAAATATATTAATATGGTCAATAAAGAAGCAGAGATTTACCAGAAATCTCTGCTTCCAAAATAGCTATGATTTAATAAATCTAATTTTAAGAAATAATTTTGTGAACATCTTTAATTTCCCTCAAATAGTTTCCCAATTACTGCCCTGATTAACTGCGGCCACCCGTTTGGGGCGAAAGCAGTTCCCCGGACATTAACCGGACACAAGAGGTTATCAATTGCGGGTGTGCGAGAAAAATAATTTGACATAATCAAAATAATCATCTCCCAAAGCTCGACATTTCAAATCCTTGCATGCGTCCTTTAATGCCAAAGCAATCCAATTCATGGATATCCATTAACACAAGCAGACCTGCAAAACTACTATAAACGAGAAATAGAATCGTCCAATGGAACCATCCCCCCAACTGTCATCATTAAACCTTAGCTATTGGACACATCTCTGTATCCAGTAATTATTGTGACCATATTAAAAATTAATATACATAATTAATTTTTAATGACTAATCATCTGTTTTTGCATTACTTTTGTTGTTAAATTGGGAGTTGGTTTTTCCTTCGGTTATGTTTTTCTCAGATTTATTCTGAGAATTGGATTTTGATGATATTTTGTGTGCCTTGCTTCCTTTTGCCATAAAGTAACTCCTTTCATTCATCGTGAAAAATTAAAGCTGCATAATTATAATCTGTATAATACTTGTTTTTATACGGCTTATTTATTTGATTTCACTTGACTAACCTTGGATTAGAGATATAGTATTTATGTAATAATTTGAATTAATTTCTATGAGGATTATATGATAATTAATATATAAGTCAATTGCATATAATAGATAGATAAACCGTATAAACTCCAAGTGGAAAAAAATTGCTTATATCGGGAATGGGAGGGCATATTTTGACAAGTGCATTGATTAAAATTTTTATTAAAGATTACAAAGCTACAGACAATCCTCAGGTCAGGGAGAATTACGGAAAATTTGCAAGTATACTGGGAATTGCAACTAATTTATTGCTTTTTCTCATAAAGATAATTGCAGGAACAATTTTCAGCAGTATATCAATAATCGCAGATGCAGTCAATAATTTGTCAGATTCGGCATCCTCTGTGGTAACGCTTGCCGGTTTCAAGATTTCCGGCAAGCCTGCAGATGAACAGCATCCCTTTGGGCATGCGCGAATGGAGTATGTTTCAGGTCTGATAGTATCCTTTATAATAATTTTTTTAGGGCTACAGCTCATAAAAAGTTCAATAGACAAAATAATACACCCGCAGCTGGCGGAGTTTAGCATTCTGACAGTAGTAGTACTTATTACTGCCATTATGATAAAGCTGTGGCAATGTATTTTTTACCGCAGAATAGGAAAAGAAATTAACTCTATGACAATTCTAGCGGCATCAGTTGACAGCCGAAATGATATTTTGGCAACAGCTGCGGTATTGACAGCTGCAATTGCAACTCGAATGACAGGCTTTAATCTGGATGGATATATGGGATTTCTGGTGGCGATTCTGATTTTGGCAAGCGGTATTAAGCTGGTATCAGATACTATCAGCCCTTTACTTGGCACTGCACCCACAAGGGAGCTGGTGGACGGAATATATAAAAAGGTCCTGAGCTATGATAATATTATTGGAATACATGATTTGACTGTACATAGCTATGGTGCATACAAATGTTTTGCTTCAGTGCATTGTGAAGTGCCTGCCGAGCAGGATATTATGGTAAGTCATGACATCATAGACAATATTGAAAGAGATTTTCTAAAGGAGCAGGGAATACATATGGTCATTCACCTTGATCCTGTTGTTACAAATGATGAAAAAACAAATGAACTTAACAAACAGGTTAGAAGGATTATAGAGAAAATTTCACCGGAGCTTACCATGCATGATTTTCGAGTGGTATGGGGGATAAGCCACTCAAATTTGATTTTTGACATTGTGTCTTCTTTTAATTCAAAATTAAGCGATGGGGAGCTTATAAGAATCATCTCCGAAGAAATCAGCAGCATTGACAAAAGCTACCGCTCAATAATAACGGTGGATCACAATTATGTTCCTTGCAAGGAACATAAATAAACAAAAACTTGAAAAAATTCTAAATAAAATTAAAAAAAGGTATTGCAAATTTTGTCGAATGGGTGTATAGTGTTAATAGTAGAAAATTTAATCAGAAAATTAAATATTAAGTGAAAAAGGTAAACTTACTGAAAGGTAAGGACACAAAGCCATGAGTCTAAAGTGTGAATACACCATGATTGTCAGGTTGCCGATTGAAAAACGTTTTTACGTTTGTTTAGCTGTGGCAACTTTGTGTCACAGCTTTTATTTATTTGTTTAACTTTTGCAGAATTTTTACATAAAATTTACTTAAACTGCATGGAAAACCTAGTAATAATGAAATATAGTTTATTTATAGTTACTTAATGTGGTTGGAGGTGGATTTAGGTGAACAGGCTTATAAGCAAGGATGCTTTATTGAGGAATGTTAATTTGGGCAAGCATGTAAAGATTAAAAGCAATTCTGTATTAGAGGAAGTTGAAATAGGTGATTTTTCTCATGCTGCACAATATAGCAATATTTATAATACAAGTATAGGCAAGCATTGCTCTATTGCTCCTTTTTCTAACATAAATCCCGGTGATGAACGTGTTGAGATCGGACATGACGTAAAAATCGGACTGAATGTTTTAATAATGTCAGGCATAAAAATTGGAAATGGTGCGATTATTGAAGCCGGAAGCATTGTGACAGAGAATGTTGAGAGTTACAGTGTTGTTAGCGGTGAACCGGCGAGAAAAGTAAGAATGAGATTTTCTGAGGAAACTATTGCAGAAATAGAAAAGCTCAGATGGTGGGATTGGGATATCGAAAAAATAAGGTCTATGTTTAATACCTTTAGAAATTTTGATGAATTTGTTGAAAGAAATATACATATTCAATTTAAAAATGATAGGTTTGTCAGTTTGCAATGATTTAAAATAAGCAATAATCTAATTCTAATATATTATAATACTTTCCTAAATTCTATGTTATGTGTTAATGAACAAAGCAATAAAGGCTTCTGCTTGATAAGCGGGAGCCTTTATTGCTTTGCGGTATCATTCAGAAAATGCTTCCCGGACAGATATTTTCAATGAAAATTAAAATATTTGTTAGACTGCGCTGATATTTTATAATATGATTAATGATGCAGAGTTTTTTATTTGTTTGATATTAAATGCAAAAAGTGAGAATAGAGGATAATTGAACTTTTGTAAAACACTAAAAACCTTCATATATCTACGCTGGGATATTCACTTAACTTGAAATAATAGGCTTTTCAAATTATAAAAATGTGATACAATGGTAATATGGATACAGTTATTTTGACTAAAGTTGTCAAAAAAGAGATTATAATAATAATGATTGCTACTACATGCTTATAAATGTTACTTAACCCTTACGTGGAGGGAATTACAAAATGAAAATACATAAGGCTGCAGATATGAATAGCTTGATTTTAAAATATGTTGTAATTGTTATTATGGCTGTCTGTGGATTTTTTAGCGATTTTATAATACAACAGATTAACATGACCTTTTTTTTATCAGTTAGCAGTATTTTTATTTTTTTAATAATCGGATTATCCACAAGCAGTGCCAGTCTGGTAATAGTAACCTTATTAAATTGTGCCCTTATTGCCGTTAACGGATTTAATCTATTTACAGTAATTCAGACTATTGAAATATATTATGTATGGGTTTTGTATAAAAGCGGCAGAAAGAACATAATTCTTGAGGTTGTGGTTTATGGATTGTGTTTTTCTTTGCCGTTAATATTTGTGACAGGCTATAATAATGCAAGCATTAGCGTGGAATCTGCATTCTATATTGCACTTTTTTTTATGAACAGGGTGTTTAATGCCTTAATTAGCAAAATGGTTTTGGATTACATACCGATGGAGAGGATAATAAGCTATACACACAGCCGTCCTAAAGCTGTTACTCTGACAAATTTAGTTACTCAGGTAAGCATTGCCAGTATTGTAGTACCGATTCTTCTGTTTTCTATAGCGACAAATGCAAGCAATCAGGAGCAAATTTCAGAGTCTGCTGTTACCGACTTGAAAAGTGCTTCCGAATATATTAATAAGAAGCTGACTGCATGGACTGTTCAGGAAATGAGAGATCTAAAGCTTCTAAAGCCGATTCAGGTATATGATTTGATAGATATGGTGCAAATATATGTTTCGAGGGCAGACAATTCGGTTAATTTTTATTTGCTGGACTTAGATAATAAAATAATAACCAGCGAACACACTGCAGATTTTATGAAGGATGGCTTGAATTGGATAGGTGACGGCAGCTTTTCGGAGGTAGAGCCTGATATCTACAAATGGACAGCTCCGAGGGACAGTAGATTTATTATTAAAGATTATACCAGAGATACTGCTTTTTTCTATGTTACTTCAATAGATAAATTTAAAACAATTATTGCAGTATCAGGAACGGCATATGATGATAAGTCAATAAATTTCTACATGAGCTTGTTGAAGCTGATAGTGCCTATTTCCTTGTTTGTAGGAGTTTTCTTCATTATTATGAAAAGGTTTATGCTCAATTCAATATTCGAGCTTATCAGTATAACCAGCGGTTTGCCGCAAAAACTGAAAAATAATGAAAACATAGAATTTGAAAAGAGCAATATATATGAAATTGATTCCCTTACGACTAACTTCCGAATGATGGTTGATAATTTGAGCAGTATGATACAGAATGTTGAAGCAGCCAATAAAAAGTTGCTTGAATCGGAGCGTTTGCTTTATGACCAAGCACATTTTGACTCATTAACCGGTTTGCCTAACAGACCCTATTTTATCAAGAAGGTTGAGAATGATATAAGCAACTTTTACACAGATGAGAGGTTTGCAGGCAAACAGGGAATAGCCTTCTTTTTTATAGATTTGGATAAGTTTAAGGCAGTTAATGACACTTACGGACATTCAGCAGGAGATAAGCTTTTAAAACAGGTTGCAAATATTATGAACAGTGTACTTATGGATTATGAAAGCACAAGCTCGCTTGTTGCAAGAATGGGAGGAGATGAATTTGTTATTGAGTATATCTATGATAACAAGGAGGATATAGCGGGTTTGGCTAACTCACTGATTGCAGCCATAAATAAGCCTAAGCAAATTGACAGCATAGTATTAACCCCTGGAACCAGTATAGGAATATGTGTTTTCCCGGAGGATGGAGAGGATATAGACAGTATTTTCTTAAAATCTGATTCATCAATGTATAAAGCAAAAAATTCCGGTGGCAATAAATTTTACTTTTATTCAAAACTATAAAATTTTAGGAGTTGGGACATTATGAGAAGGTATAAAGCATTAGTATTGTGTGCCTTAATGGCTGGTTTGATTTTTAACGGTTGCAGCAAAACGGAGAAGAATATTGATGTGGATAGTTTGATTAAGCCCAGTGATGCCAGTGCCGGTATTAAGCTTGCTGATAGTGAAAAGAGCGGAGAAGGCAACACAGAAAATGAAGAAGTTTTTGATATGATTATATGGAATAACTCACTTGACAGCAAATATATTGAGAATGCATTCAGTGCGAAATATCCTGATGCAAATTTAAAAATAGTGAGTTTTGATGCTGCCGATACTGAAAAGGTAACAAAAGCATTAGCTTCAAATGAAACTATTGATATTATTACATACTATAGAGAAGGCTTTGGCAACTTTAATTCTATTGACGTTTTTGAGGATTTATTACAGCCGCAGTATGATTTTGACAGTATAAAGTCTGTTTTTAATGAGCGTGAAATAGAGCAATGTAAGTCCTTTGATGACAGCAAGCTCATTGCGCTTCCTTTTCCTGAGTATCCAATGGTAACCTATTATCGTGCGGATATATTGGGGCAGTATGGCTTCCCGACAGATCCGGAGGAGCTTGCCGAATATATGTCAACTACGGAAGGCTGGATGAAAATAGCCGCAGAGCTTAAGAAACATGATATATATGCTATTCAATGGAAGGAAGAGCTGCTGCAGAAGGTTTTAAGAAGCTATGCCTTTTATGATGATGATATGAAGCTGAATATTAATAATGAAAAAATAAGGGAAACCCTGAAGCTCACATTGGCAGTAAGCAAAGCAAATTTATCAAGCAGAATCAACATATGGGGTGAGGACGGACAAAAGGCCATAAAGGATGGAAAAATTGCTATGCTGTATGTAAATAAGTGGGGTGAGAATTATTTAAAGAGCTTTGTTCCTGAGCAGGCAGGGAAGTGGAGGGCTACCAGTCTGCCCTTGGATGTCTATGGATATCAAAGCTCAAGCTATGCATCGATAGTATCCTCAAGCAAGCTTAAGATGCAGGCGTGGGAAATATTAAAGAGATATATGGTAAATGATTATGACTATATAGACAAGCAGAGGAATGCAGAAAGTGAATTTCTTGGCGGGCAGAAATCCATGCAGCTGTATGAAGATTTGATAAATAAAATGCCGCTTAGATATCCGACTATTTTAGATGACAGGGATTATTCCACCTTCTTTGATATACTGTATAATAATATGGATCAAAGGGGAACTGAGGAAATATTGAATCTGGCTATATCAAAGATAGATGAATCAACCTACCATGAGCAAAAGGTATTGGCGGAGTATCTTAAGGAAAACAGAAAAAAATAAGAATTAACAAATAAAAGCAATTCAGATTAGAGTCAATTACTGTTTAAAAACAAGCTGTCGACCATATCATTGAGACGATGTGATAGGTTTCTTAGCTGATAGTAATTGACTTTTGTCTTGTTTGTTTTTCAGAGTGGTGACAAAGTTATTACCAAACATTGACATTTATGAAAAAACAGTGTAATATAATGTAAAAACATATGATATATTGTAAGGGAGAGATTTTAAAAATGAAGTCAACAGGAATAGTAAGAAAAGTGGATGAATTGGGAAGGATAGTATTACCAATCGAATTGCGAAGAACTTTTAATATTGAGGAGAAGGATGCTTTGGAAATATATGTGGATGAAGCGACAATCATATTAAAAAAGTATGAGCCGGTATGTATTTTTTGTGCTGATGCAAAAGATATAGCTAATTACAAGGGGAGAAATATTTGCAAGAATTGTATGAAGGAATTAAAGAATGGTTAATTATTTATAATTAACCTGTAGAGAAAAAATTATTAATTTAAAAAAGCTTGTTTTATGGCGTCAATCATTCAAATTCGGTTGGCGTCATTTTTATTTATGGGCTTTAGCCTGTTGAGCATAAGGCAAGTTTCTCGGCAGAGAAATGAGCCATGCGAAACAATAAACCACCCGCTATGCGGGTGCGCGACAGAAGTTATACAAAAAAATCACCTTTTCGTTAAAATAGAGTTGTTCAAGCTACTAAATTAACGAGAGGAAAGGTGATTTTAATGGCAAATAAGGAACACAGCTTAGCTCACACAAAATGGATGTGTAAATATCATATAGTGTTCACTCCAAAGTATAGACGAAAGGCGATATATAATCAATACAAACAGAGTATCAGAGAAATTTTGATACAATTATGTAGCTACAAAGGAGTAGAGATACTTGAAGGGCATC
>NZ_QKMR01000016.1:0-864 GCF_003208175.1 Ruminiclostridium sufflavum DSM 19573
TCGGAAATATGCACTGCCATCACAAAACGCCGTACCATAAATGCAAAGATGATAGTTATAGCAATTTGGTGCTTGTAACAATGAATGTTCACCAGTTGCTTCATGCAAAAAAGCCGGAAACAATCCAGTTTTATCTGGATATCATTAAACCGGACAAAAAGCAGATGACTAAAATTAACCGCCTAAGAAAAATGCTTGAGTTGGCAAGTATTTAAAATAACGTGTTTAGTTTCAGATATAGTTTAAGTTGCAAAATTTAGTTTTGATAGAACGCCGTGTGCGGGGAAATTCGCACGCACGGTGTGGAGTGGGGGAAAAGTTAGAGATGATATCAAAGACTTACCTATCACTATGATATCGTACGCCATCATCATGAGCGCTGGGATGGAGAGGGATATCCTGACAGGGTAAGCAAAAATGATATTCCGTATGGCTCAAGAATTATAGCTGTTGCAGATTCCATAGATGCCATGATGAGCAACAGGCAGTATAGAAACAGCTTGTCATCGGAGCAATGCAGGACCGAAATATTTAAAAATGCAGGAATTATGTACGATCCCGATATAGCCCATACAGTGGTTGAAAACTGGGAGGCTGTTGTTGATTTTGATAATTACAAATGTTTGATGCTGAATATTTTTTGAATATAAGTAAAAAATATAAATAATAAAAAATATATGCTTTATCTCCGTGAGGTTTTTACCAGAATTTTGTGAGATTGGCATGAAGGATTTCAGATACAGCTACGAAATACTAGCGTACCTCCACGAAGCTTTAACCAGATATTTGCACTGAAAACTTGCGTGGGAGGTTAGCTTGAAAGGAATTAAAAATAGTAGTAAATTAGTTGCGTACCTCCACGAA
>NZ_QKMR01000016.1:1129-52798 GCF_003208175.1 Ruminiclostridium sufflavum DSM 19573
CTTGAAAGGAATTAAAAATAGTAGTAAATTAGTTGCGTACCTCCACGAAAGCTTTAACCAGATATTTGCACTGAAAACTTGGCGTGGGAGGTTAGTATGATAAAATTCAGCTCGTCTTATGGCGCCCTTCCGGCGCTAAAAAATGAAACGACAGTTAGTTGAAACTAACTATGTGATGCGGCAAAGCTGGTTCATGCATTATACAGTATTGCGTAAATCAGGCTAAGAGCTCTGAAATGTTTGAAGGAGGTGAAACAATGAGCATTGTAATAATCGGAGGAAATGAATGTATGGTCTGTCAATACAAGAATTTATGCAAGCAGTATAAATGTCAGGCAAAAATATATACAAATATGAACGGTACGCTTAAAAACAAAATCGGTCAGCCTGATTTGCTTGTATTGTTCACAAATACAGTATCTCATAAGA
Source organism: Ruminiclostridium sufflavum DSM 19573 (assembly GCF_003208175.1). GTDB lineage: Bacteria > Bacillota > Clostridia > Acetivibrionales > DSM-1351 > Ruminiclostridium > Ruminiclostridium sufflavum. Next base: position 1,559 of record NZ_QKMR01000016.1, read on the forward strand.
TGGTGCGATGTGCCATAACTGAAACCAAGGGGCAGAAAACAGTTATTGCACGTTCACATTCAAGCTCTATGGCGGCACTGAAGAATATTCTGGATGAACATGCAGTGTCATGAGGAGCCACAGGTGGCGCAAAAGGAAGGAGATGTTGATTGTGTCAGAAAAAATGCTTGTAAAATATTGTGCTCCTACCTTGGCAGGAATAAAAACGGGCAATTTGTTTAATTGTTCCTATTCCTGCGAGGAGCAGCTTCAAAATCAAATAAATGAGTTTAATAAAATACTCAACCCAAAGGGTGTATTTATTACACTGCTTCGCAAAAATGCAGAAAAAGCCCTTATTTATGTGTACCGCAGAAACAGACTGGAGAATGATATGTCAAACGTTGAGGTTAAAGAATTTCTTGAGGGCAACGGATATATTTTTGACGATACCTGCAGCTTTATAAGCGAGCTTTCCAGCCGATTGTGCAGGTCTGAGGCATTTCCCCATGAAATCGGCCTGTTTCTCGGCTATCCTCTTCATGATGTTAAAGCCTTTATTGAGAACAGCGGAAAGAACTGCAAATGTATTGGCTGCTGGAAGGTGTACTCGGACGAAGGAGAGGCAAATAAAATTTTTGCAAAATATAAAAAGTGTACTGATATATATTGTAAAAAGCATTCTCAGGGGTTGTCCATACAGCGGCTGACAATAGCCGTATGATACATAAAATTGACAGCTTCAATTGTTATTTGTGCCGGATTCCGGCGGAGTGTTGACAGAAATATTCAGGTAATAAGTCATACAGGATATAAAATTTAAAATATCGTGTATGGCCTTAAATATAATATTAACAGAAAGGTAGTGTTTTATATGAGTAAAATAGCAGTAGTATATTGGAGCGGTACAGGAAATACAGAAGCAATGGCTCAGTTTGTTGTTGAAGGGGCTAAGGGAAAGGGAGCGGAAGCGCAGCTTATAGCCGCGGCAGATTTCAAGCCTGAAATGGTAGGCGAATTTGACAGTATAGCCTTCGGCTGCCCGTCCATGGGGGCTGAGGTACTTGAGGAAACAGAATTTGAGCCTATGTTTAATGCTTGTGAAGGCTCGTTGAAGGATAAAAAAATTGCTCTCTTCGGTTCCTATGGATGGGGAGACGGAGAATGGATGAGAAACTGGGAGGACACCTGCCGTGCTGATGGAGCGGTTCTTGTGTGCGACAGTGTAATTTGCAATGAAAGCCCGGATGCAGAAGCAGAAGAAGCTTGCAAGAATCTTGGAGCAGCTCTTGCCGATGCATAAGTAATTTTAGCTTGTAAATATAATTTCCAGATAATTACATAATATAAATACTTCAATTTACCGGTGACGGAGTTTTCAAAGGGAATAAAACTCTGACACCGGTCTTTTTAGTACCATAAAAGTGTAAGTGTTACAGCACATCATTAGTGCTTAAACATTTGCACTTATTTTTTTATAATTAAGGGAGTAATTGGTCTGGCGGAGGTCTTTTTGGATTAACCACATCCGTAACAAAAACTGTCAGCCATCCCTTATTATAAACATTCGGTTAAGCAGGTAGAGACCATATAGGCTTTCGTGTAACCAACTAAAATGAATCGTAATAAGTGCAGGTGGAAGACAATTACAAAAAATACTTAGGAGGTTACATATGATAAGTGTAGGAATTGATGTTTCAAAAGAGAAGAGTACTGTGTGTATTTTAAAACCGTATGGAGAGATTTTAAGTTCGCCTTTTGAGATTTTCCATACGGAAAGTGATTTATCAGGATTGGTAACAATGTTGCAGCGTTTTGATGAAGAAGTACGAGTAGTAATGGAAGCTACAGGAGCATATCACTTACCTGTACTTAGTCATCTAAAAGAAAATGGACTATATGTATCGCTAATTAATCCTTTTGTCATGAAGGAATATAGATGTAAAGGATTGCGTAGGGCAAAGACTGATAGCCTTGATGCTAAAATGATAGCGAATTATGGTATTGATAACTGGTACCATCTTGAAAACTATGAATTTAGTGAAGAAATATACCAGGAACTAAAATTGTTAGGAAGACAGTATGCACACTATATGAAAATGAGGATAGAAAGCGTACTTGTGCTGACTAATATGTTGGATTATACAATGCCGGGGATTAAGATATTGCTAAATGGGTGGGATGAGAGTTCAGGAAAAGATAAATTGGCTGACTTTGTAGAGGAATATTGGCATTATGATAACATTACAAAGAAAAGTGAAAAGCAATTTGTAAACAGTTATTTGAAATGGGCAGAAAAGAAAGGATACCATCAAAGCGAAGCAAAAGCTATAAAGATTTATGCTATGGCTAAGGAAGGTATCCCAACTTTATCGTCCAGTGCCCCATCGACCAAAATGTTAGTACTGGAAGCTGTTCGAGTTCTACGTGAAGTAGATAATACTCTCAAATTGATTTTAACACAGATGCAAGAATTAGCAAGAAGCTTGAAGGAGTATCCAGTTGTAAGAGCTATGGGAGGAGTTGGTGATGTCCTTGCACCAAAACTGATAGCGGAGATTGGTGATGTACGACGCTTTCATAGTGGAAAAGCTTTGATTGCATATGCAGGTATAGATGCTCCACCTTATCAGTCAGGTCAATTTGTAGGAACCAATCGACACATATCGAAGCGAGGTTCATCAACGTTACGTAAAGTAGGATATGAAACAATGAGATGCTTAAAGACAACAAAGAATGTAGAAGACTCAGTATATCAATTTATGATAAAGAAAGAAATTGAAGGAAAGCCAAAGAAAGTAGCCAAGATGGCGGTCTTGAATAAATTCCTACGTATTTATTATGCAAGAGTAAAAGAAGTGTATCGGTAAAAATACATTTAATAAAGTAGATAGACCAGAGGATTTAGCTGGTCTTGTCAGTATGCAAAGAAATAGCATATGAAAAAAGATAAAACCTGCAACAAAAAGTATTGACTTTTGTTAGCAGGTTTTTGTAAAAAATTCCTTGCAGCTTTCAATAATATTTTATTTCAATAAAGTAATATTGTTGGACAAAGCCTAATATATTAATAATAACTAATTCAAAGGATAAGGACAGGGGATGGATACAAATGACCAATTCACAATTAAGAAAGCAGAAATCGGCAGCTTCGGTAGAAAATGAAATATTGCCTTTTGTGATATCCGGCATAAAAGATATCCTGCTGAGAATGGATAATAATTTGTTGGACAATCTTGAGGAAATAAGACTCAGAGCAGGGAAACCGCTAATGGTATTTGTAAAGAATGCCGATTGGTTTGTTACGGCAGAAGGTATTCTGACAAAGGATATAACAGCTGCCTATCCCGTATCTCAGGCGGAAATACTCAAGACAACGGAGCTTATGAGTGAAAATTCAGTATATGCCTATCAGGATGAAATAAGAGCAGGATATCTGACTCTTCGAGGAGGTCACAGAGTAGGCCTCAGCGGCAGGGTTATCCTACAGGATGGACAAATCAGAAATATCAAGGATTTCAGTGGCCTTAACATTCGTGTTTCAAAAGAAGTAACAGGCTGCTCAAAGCATATCATTAAATTCATAACCAAAAAAAGCTGTGACATATATAATACATTAATAATCGGCCCGCCTCAATGCGGAAAGACAACTATTCTGAGGGATATGGCGAGAACTCTGAGCAATGGGGCTCCAGAGCTTGATTTTTCGGGGCTGAAGGTGGGCATTGTTGATGAAAGGTCCGAAATTGCCGCCTGTTTCAAGGGAGTTCCGCAAAATGATGTGGGCTTCAGAACAGACATAATGGATGGGTGTCCTAAAACTCAGGGTATGGAAATGCTTTTAAGAAGTATGTCTCCCAACATAATAATTACAGACGAGATAGGCACTCAGGGTGATAAGGCTGCAATATTAAAGGTTTTGAACTCCGGAGTCAAAATAATAACATCTGCTCACGGATATAGCATTACAGAGCTGAAAATGAGGGAAGAGCTGCTGGCGATGATTAAGGCCGGTGTTTTTGAAAGATATATAGTACTCAGCTCAGGAAACGGCCCCGGAACACTTGAAGAGGTTGTTGATTCTCAACTGACGGCAATATACAGGAGGCAGGGAAATGATAATTAAAATTTTAGGAGCTGTTATTCTCATAGGTGCCACAAGCTTTATAGGATTTTTTCTGGCATCCGAATGCTCAAAAAGACCGAGAGCACTGAGGGAGCTGCAGTCCTTGCTGCAAATGCTGGAAAATGAAATAAGCTATTTATCAAATATATTGGCAGAGGCATTTAACAGAATTTATGAAAACACTGATTTTGATACTGCCGTATTATTCGGAGAAGCGGCAAGGCATCTGGGCTCGGATGGCTGTACAGCGGATTTTGCTTGGGAGACCGCGGTAGAAGAAAACTACGGAAGGCTTTCTCTCAATGGTGAGGACAGGAATATATTGCTTAGCTTCGGGAAAATGCTTGGTAACTCTGATTTGGAAGGACAGCTGAATAATATCCGGATGATTTCATCTCAGCTAAAGGTTCAGGAAATCAAAGCGGAAGAAATAAAAAAGAAAAATGAAAAAATGTACAGAAGTCTGGGAGTATTAAGCGGCTTGGCCATAGCGATAATTCTGCTGTAAAAGGATATTGGGGGTTAGCTTGAAAAATGGGAAGTGAATGATAGCGTACCTCCGCGAATACTTTATCAAATTTTTTGGTGCTGAAAACTCGGCATGGGAGGTTATTATGGACGGTGTTGATATTATTTTTAAAATAGCGGCAATAGGCATTATTGTTGCAGTGCTGAATCAGGTGCTGGCACGTACCGGCAGGGAGGAGCAGGCAATGATGATAACCTTGGCGGGAATAGTTGTTGTGCTGATGATGGTTTCAAAAGAAATAGCAGGACTTTTTCAGGCGGTCAAGACCATGTTTCAATTCTGAGACATATATATTTGACCGTACAGTCTCCAAAACGGTCATTATATAAACAAAATAACTATGAGGGGTTACATATGCTATGGACATACTTCAGATTGTCTGCATCGGAATAATTGCTGTTGTGTTATCCTCAACGATAAAAAAGCAGCGTCCGGAGATAGCCTTGCAGCTAAGCATAGCAACAGGACTGATAATATTTATTGTCGTAATTGTAAAGCTGTCTGCTGTGATTGATTTTTTACAGGCCTTCAGCAGGAAAGCAAGTATAGATTCTACGTACATAAATATTCTTTTAAAGATTGTGGGGATTGCTTATATTGCGGAGTTTGGGGCAGAAGTGTGCAAGGATGCGGGGGAATCCTCCATAGCATCTAAGATTGAGCTTGCGGGAAAGGTAACTATCGTAATCCTTGCGGTGCCTATAATTTCTTCATTGCTTGATTTAGTTGTAAAGCTGATGCCTTGAATTTACGTATATCAATACACTGAAAGAGCCTTAATTGACTTGTGGGGGTGTTAAAATGCCAATGAAAAAATTTGTGCCTGAGGGTAGTATCAAGCATATAAACGAAACAAGGATTTCAGACACGTCAGTTACCGGGCTCCCGGGATATCCGGCAGGAATGCCTGTGAGCTGCAAATATGCCTTGATAGTTATAGCCGTATTGATACTTGCCATATTTGCTTCCTGTCCGGTTAATATATATGCGGCAGCTTCCGATACAGCAGGCATGGCTCAGAAAACAGCAGCTGAGGAAGAAGAATATAATGAAACCGGAAGCATAATTGATGAGCAGCTGAATTCAGGGGATACAAAATCCATTACCGAAAGTGTCAAAAAATATTATGCAAAGGATTCAAAGGAGCTGTTTCCGGAATTTAATCCGGATGAGATTGCAGCTTCGGCAGTCAGGGGAGATTTTGACCTGAGTTTAACCGGAATATTTAACAGAATAGTTAAATACCTTTTTAACGAAGTGCTTTTGAATGTTGATATCCTTATAAAAATAATTATTCTGGCTATAATCTGTGCAATACTGAAAAACCTGCAAAGCTCATTCCTGAGTGAAAGTGTGGGGGAGCTTGCATTTTTTGTGTGTTACATAGTTATTGTATCTGTGCTTATTGTCAGCTTCAGTACTGCCATGAGCATGTGTGTGTCCATTATAGACAGTATGGTGGCCTTCATGCACTCTATTATTCCGCTTTTAATCAGCTTGCTCATATCTACAGGAAATATTTCATCGGCAGGAATATTCCAGCCTATACTTATTGTTCTTGTTGAAACGGGAGCTACAGTTATTAAAAGCTTTTTCATTCCTATGATATTTCTTATAACTGTATTGAATATTGTTAACAATATTTCGGACAAGGTTCAGCTGACAAAGCTTTCAGGTTTTTTGAAGCAAATATGCACATGGGGTATCGGCCTTATATTAACTGTATTCATAGCAGTGGTATCCATACAGGGAACCATGGGCGCGGTAGTTGACGGAGTAACAAGCAAAACCGCCAAATTTGCGCTGGGTACTTTTATTCCGGTTGTTGGGAAATATCTGGCTGATGCCGCTGACACTGTAGTCGGCTGTACTTTGGTAATAAAAAATGCCTCCGGCTTGATTGCAATGCTTGGAATAATAATAATCTGTCTGGCTCCGTTGCTTAAAATACTGGCACTTATAATATTATACCGGCTTGCCTGCGCAATCGTGGAGCCTATCTCCGACAAAAAAATTACCAACTGCCTCAGCGACATGGCAGGCTCCCTGACCTTTCTGCTGGGAATAACAGCCGCGGTGTCCTGTATGTTTCTTATAGCCGTTACTGTTGTTATAGGGACTACAAATTTATCAACAATGATAAGGTAGGTGAAAAGAGAGTATGCTTGAATTTATGAAAAGCTGGATAATAAATATTGTAACTATCTCAATAATACTGATACTTTTTGAAATTATAATTCCATCGGGAAAAATAAAAAAAATAATAAATTTGATTTCAGGCTTCATCCTGTTAATAGTCATTATAAACCCGTTTATAGCATTAAAAAATCAGGACTATGATTTAAGCAGGATTGTTGTTTCGGATAGCTTATATATTGATAAAAAGGAGATTGAAAAGGGCAGCAGGCTTCTGAATGAGACGCAAATGAAACAAATAGCAAGTGTATACAAAAACAAGCTTATATCAGAAATAAAAAATAAGGCAGCTGCTTTAGAGGGGATTCAAGTATTGAAGGTGGATGTGGAAATAAATGAAGATAATACAGGTGACAGCTTCGGGGAAATAAAGAGTGTTTATATAGAGCTGAAAAAAGCAAGTGAGCAGGATAAGGAAAAAAAGGCGGAGGACAGTATTAAAATCAGTCCCGTCCTTTCAGTAAGAAAGGTTGATATTACCGAAAGGGCCGGTAAACAAAAAGCAAGGACTTCAAAAACGTCAGACCCGGGAAGCACAGGTCTTGCTGAAAAGGTAAAGGAGGATTTAAACACAGCATTTGAAATACCAAAGGATTGCATTGTCGTATCAATAATAGAATAGCTTTTAATAACGGCAAAATGGTATGCGGACGGTTGAAAAAATATAACAGGTATAACTGATTAGATAATGAAAGGGGGGGAGAGTCCATGCAGCTTAAGTACGGTCGATAATATTTGATCTCTTGGGCATGGACACAACTATATGTTAAAAAAATTTCTTGAGAAAGCAAAACAAATATTCACGAAAAACGGAAGCAGAAAATTTATTGAACGGGCGGCAATAGTAGCACTTATTGGAGTTATGTTTCTGATTGCGGGGAGTGTCCTGTTTGAAAAAAATCCAAGGAGTAGTCTGGAGAGCGGGACATCAAGCAATACTTTGGGCAATACCGAAGTAAAGACAGGGGAGGGTGCTGTGGAAACTCTTAACCAAACTGAAAAAAATTTGAAAAATGAAACGGAATTGAGGCTTAAAGCAATTTTATCTCAAATAAGCGGTGCGGGCAAGGTGGATGTAATGATTACCTTTTACTCGGGAAATGAGTTTATTCCGGCTGCTGATGTAAATACAAGCGAGAATGATACCCAGGAAAAGGATAAGGAGGGAGGCTCCCGTGTAATTAAGCAGACTGACAAGGAAAGCACAACAATTTATCAGGAGGTTGACGGTGTGAAAAAGCCTTTTATTATTAAGGAGATATTGCCAAAGGTCAAAGGGGTCGTAGTGGTGGCGGACGGAGCGGCAGACGCAGAGGTAAAGGCAGACTTGGTAAAAGCAACGGAAGCTTTGCTTGATATTGCTGTTCATAAGATACAGGTATTTCAAAGAGACAGTAATTAGCAATGGAAAGTTTAGCAATTAATTTTAAAAAATAGAAATAAAGCGCATGAAAAGTGAATATACATAATTCTGAGATAAGTTATAATCCTTAAGTTAAAAGCTAAGGAGGAATATAAATTATTAACATTGTAAGGAGGGTCTATGTAATGAAATTTTTACAAAGAAAACAAATTGTTGTACTTTCCCTTGTATTAATGCTGGTTATTGCCGGCTATCTACAGATCAGCTACAACTCACAGTTCAGTGCAGCCGAAGATCCTGCTCAAAGCGGTGATGTTGTATATGTCGATAATCGGGGGACAGCTGAAGGTGAGGTTGCAGAAAGCGAGCAAGAGGCTGTAACGGCATCCAAAGAAACAAATAACTATTTTGCGCAGACAAAAATGGACAGAGAAAACGCCCGGGAAGAAGATATCGAAACAATTAAAAGCATAACCGGTGACGAGCTTGCAAGCAAGGAAGCAAAAGAAAAGGCTCAGGAAAAAATGTTGAAAATAGTTGAAGCTAATCAAAAGGAAGCCAATATTGAATCCTTAATAAAGGGTAAGGGCTTCAGTGACGCTATTGCAATGTTTGCAGATGACGGAAGTATAGATGTCATAGTTAAGGCTCCGGCAATTTCAAAAGCCGATACTGCCAAAATAGCCGATATAGTTGTCAGACAGGGAAATGTAACCTTTGATAAGGTAATTATTAAAACCATGTATTAAGCTTAAAAGTATTATACCGCCTAAAATGGTCTGCTTTCGGCCTATAAGAAATAAATGTCTGAAAAAATAAATAATGCCATATTAAATAATCAGAGAGGTTATCCATTCATTATGGGTAGCCTCCTTCTTTTTAAAATCTGTTTTTATTTCATTGATAAATGTATCCTTAAGTGATATAATTTACAAAGTTCTCAACGGTATTAAAATTTACATTTTGAAATAAAGTAGTTATATATCAAAAGTATGTATCTTAAAAATTGATATGCCAAAGCTCAAAGGATTTTCTTTATTAATGGCGGAGAGGTGCATTATGGACGAGGAAAATAGTATTTTAGATGATTACGGCTCTGTTAAAATATCTGAGGAGGTTGTGGCTATTATTGCGGGAATAGCTGCTACAGATGTGTCCGGAGTAGCGGGTATGAGCGGAGGCATAGTAGGCGGCATTGCCGAGATACTTGGGAGAAAAAACCTTTCAAAGGGTGTAAAGGTTGAGGTGGGTGAAAAGGAAGCCGCCATTGACTTATATATAATAGTTGAATTCGGTGCCAGAATACCCGAAGTTGCATGGAATATACAGGAAAAGGTTAAAATAGCCGTACAGACAATGACAGGACTGAATGTTATCGAGGTCAATATTCATGTTCAGGGTGTAAACTTTGATAAGGAAATAAAAAAGGAAGCCGAGACAAAATAAGGTATTATTCTGCAAAATGCAGGAAACAATTATTAATGTGTAATGCAGCCTCCGGTATATCAGGCTTGATACATACAATTGCTTAATGCAAAAATAACTGGTTACCGGAAGAAAACAGACCCTATATTAATTATTTCAGAACGACTATTGTTTGATTTTTATGAGTTTATGAAATATAATATGCTTATACGAAAAGGGAATGTTTGGCTTTTTGATTATATTGCGGTAAAAGCGCAGATTAGTTGGCAGACTTTTTATAAAGAGGTGGAGTTATATGAACATAATATTACGAGTTTTATTAGCAATATATGCATTTTTTCTTACAATTGCATCCCTATTTGCAATGCTGATTACTATAAAGTCGGACATATTAACAGATACCTATACATACTTATATAATGAGGTATTGCAGTATAGAAATCCATCAATAGTTATGTTTATTATCGCTTCAATATTTTTTTGCCTGAGCCTGACTTTTCTTCTTTCGGGCTTTAAGCCCGAGGGGGATAAGAAGGCTATTGTTAAATATAATAAAAACGGCGATATAAGGATTACATTAAACTCAATTGAAAACATTGCACTGGCAGCTTCAAGAAAGCTGTCAGGTATTCGTGACTCAAAAGCATATGTTACAAAAGCAGGGGAAAATGTCAGTATAACGGTCAAGGCTATAGTGCTTCCTGAGATAAATATACCATTGCTGTCTGAGGATATGCAAATCAAGGTGAAGTCGGCGGTTGAAGACTGTACAGGAGTGCAGGTGGATAGTGTCAAGGTGCTTGTGGAAAGCATTTTTACAGGCTACAAGTCTTCCAGAGTTGAGTAGCATATGGAGGTGTTAACATAATGGATAAACAAAAGTTATATGAAGTTTACAAACATCATAAAGGAGAAATTCTTGGTGCGGCAATTGGTCTTGCAGTTGCGGCTGCCATATTGCTGCTTGGTGTTATAAAGGCTGTATTTGTTATTATCTGTGTTACCGTAGGCTGTTATATGGGCAAGAGACTGCATCAGGATAAAGACTATATAAAAAATTTGCTTGACAGGATTTTACCGCCTGGTACATACAGATAATATTTACTAGACTACTCGACTTTCCCGGCGGAAAATTACGACATCGGTTTTGGTTTCAAGGCCAAGCTGTCGGATGATGAAATAGGTTTTTCAGCCGATAGACTTTTTATGAGGGAAAGATGAGCATATTTATATTAATTTTGGCTGCAGAAGCTACATAGGAGGAATTTTAATGGGACGTCGCGCATCCAGGGAAACGGCAATGAAACTGTTATATCAGCTGGAAATACAAAAAGATGACAGATGTGAACAAATTGATATGGCCCTGGAAGATGAAAATTTGACTGGAAATGATAAAAAATATATCATAAATATCATTGACGGGGTTAATGAGAAGGTTAGCTTAATTGACAGCATTATAGAAAAAAATTCTATGGGCTGGAAAATATCCAGACTATCGAAAATAGATTTATCAATACTCAGAATCGGCATATATGAAATTTTATACCGTGAGGACATACCTTTCAGCGTTTCGGTAAATGAAGCTGTGGAGCTGGCAAAGAAATACAGCAACGAGGATGCAGGAGCTTTTGTCAACGGACTTTTAGCGAAGGTTACAAAGGCTCCAAATGAACATTTGAGTGCAGAAGGCATGTCAACGGACGATACTTGCTCTTGAATTTTACAAGATGAAGATAGAATAAGTAAAACGGGTAATGTGAGAATAAATTTGCATTATCTTTTTTATTAGGAGAAATGTGCAATGGAAAAGGTTTTTTCTGTTTCGGATATAAATACTTACATAAAACAATTGCTTTCAACCGATAGCATCTTATCGGGATTGTCTGTGAGGGGAGAAATCTCAAATTTTAAGCATCACTATACGGGGCATATGTATTTTACCGTAAAGGACGAAAGCAGTGTTCTAAAATGTGTTATGTTCAGGTCCCATGCTTCTTTGCTGAGATTTATGCCCAAAAACGGTGAAAAGGTTATAGTTTCCGGTTATATATCCGTATTTGAAAGAGACGGACAGTACCAGCTGTATGCAGATGATATTCAGCCGGATGGGATAGGGGCTCTGCATCTTGCCTATGAGCAGCTGAAAAACAAGCTTCAGGCAGAAGGCCTATTTGACAGTGCAATAAAGAAAAAGCTCCCCTTGCTTCCAAGAAACATCGGTATTGTCACATCATCAACCGGTTCTGTAATCAAGGATATAATCAATGTAACCTACAGAAGGAATAAGAATATGAGGCTTCTTCTATATCCTGTTGCGGTACAGGGAGCTCAGGCAGCCGGGCAGATTGCGGCAGCAATTAATAAATTGAACCAGCTGGGCAATATAGATATAATAATTGTTGCAAGAGGCGGAGGCTCGCTGGAGGAGCTTTGGGCATTCAATGAAGAAATAGTTGCGCGAAGCATATATGCATCAAATATTCCCGTTATTTCGGCTGTCGGGCATGAGACTGATTTTACAATCTGTGATTTTGCCGCCGACATGAGGGCGCCAACACCATCTGCGGCTGCAGAATTGGCTGTACCTGACCTAGAGGTTTTTCTGTACAAGATACAGAATTATAACATAAGAATGAAGACAGCTCTTGTAAATAAGCTGGGAACATGCCGTGCGCAGCTGCAGAAAATCAGTTCGGGAGCTGTATTCCGTCAGCCTTATGACAGGATAAACCAATTAAGGCTGAGGCTTGATAATGAGATGAAGCATTTATTTATGTGTAATGAAATGCTTTTAAAGGATAAAAAGTCCGGGTTTGCCATGCTTGCCGGAAAGCTGGATGTTCTTAGTCCGCTGAAAATTATGGAGCGCGGATACAGCGTGGTCAAAGCTTCTGAAGGCGGTGTGGTAAGCAGGACCGAGCAGGTAAAAGCAGGAGACAGTCTCGAAATATGCTTAAAGGATGGAAGTATAGATTGTAATGTTATTTCTATAAACAGAGGAGGCAGGCTTTAATGGCAGGAAGTGCAAAGAAAAGCGGTGCGGAAAGAAGCTTTGAAGCTGCAATGCTTGAGCTGGAGGATATAGTATCAAAGCTGGAAAAGGGAGATACCTCATTGGAGGAAGCTATAGCAACCTTTCAGCAGGGGATTGAGCTTTCCAGATATTGTGCAGCCAAGCTTGACGAGGCTGAAAAGAAAATTTCCATATTGCTTCAGGATAAAGACGGAAATCTGATAGAAAAGGAATTTGACATATGAAATTTGAAGAAAAACAGCGTCAGTATATAAAAACAGTTGAGGATAGCCTTGCCGAAAGTATCAAGCTTGAAAATCCATACTATCCGAGCTTGAGGGCTGCCATGGAGTACAGTCTGATGGCAGGAGGAAAGCGGCTCAGGCCTGTTCTTGCTCTTGCCGTTGCAGAAATGCTTGAGAAGGACATAAGGGACGTGCTGGCATTTGCCTGCTCTATTGAAATGATACACACATATTCTCTTATTCATGATGATTTGCCGGCAATGGACAATGATGATTACAGGCGCGGAAAGCTTACCAATCACAAGGTATTCGGCGAGGCAACGGCAATATTGGCGGGAGATGCTCTTTTAAACCTTGCGTATGAGAATATGATAGAGGATGCCATTGCTTCAAAAAACAGCAGAAAGCTTGAAGCAATGGGTATTATAGCGAAATATGCAGGTGCACAGGGGATGATTGGCGGGCAGGCGATTGATCTGGATTCTGAAGGGAAAAGCATACCGGAGGATAAGCTTAAAGCAATGCACAGGCTTAAAACAGGGGCATTGATTAAGGCGCCTGTTGAAGCAGCTGCTGTTATAAGCGGTGCAAATGATAATGAATTTAGACTGTTATCCGGCTTTGCCGCTAATCTGGGCTTGGCTTTTCAAATAAAAGACGATATTCTGGATGTGGAAGGAAGCATGGATAATATGGGCAAAAAGCCGGGAAGCGATGCTTTGTCCCTCAAGACTACCTATGTAACTATGTACGGACTTGAGGAAGCTTCAAATCTGCTTAGAAATGTAACTGACGAAGGTGTTTCATATCTGCAGTCCTTCGGTGAAAGGGCTCACTTTCTGAGAGATTTGGCAATATCTCTGGTAAAAAGAAACAGTTAAGAATATCGTTTGTATTTTGTTATTAATTATGCTATAATATTGTCTTGATGGCACTTGATATGCCATCTGTATTTAAGATACAGGATAAACAGCGGTTGTTATTATATAAATGTGACAGGTTGATTTTTAGCTTGTCAATTGCAGCATTTGGCAGTATTACTTTAAAAAAGACATGGTGGCGCAGTATTCTAGTCAGTACTAATGGCTCTGAAGACGGGCCTAAAAATCCGTTAAAGGGCACATCGATGAAGTTCCTTGTGTCGGCTTGCTACGCCCAGTGGTGGGCTGGTGCTGGGAGTTAAGGCTTAGGGGCGATCCGCAATGGCATGCGGGCGTAGACCCCTTTTCCGTGGAGACCCTGACTTGTGGATGAAAAGTTAAGCACCTTGCTTACCACCTCATCTACGATAAGGGATTAAACCTGTTATGCGGTATCGCAAGATGCTGTGAACAGAGTAGCCTGCCGTGAGTGAAATTTGGTGGATAGTGGATCGGATGCTTAATGTATTGGCCGATATATGAGCATTATTGCTGCTTGAAACCTTTTTTGCAAAAGAGGCTAGGAGTCATTTTGACTGTTGGGGAAAACCCCTAGACTGTTCTATATGTGGTTTATTGGGGATTAAAGTGTGGACTAAGTGGTAATCAGGCCTCATACTTGGCAACAATATGGAGATGCGTTTAATGGGAAACCTCTGGTTTGGCGACATTCCAGCATGCATCTGGGAAACCCTGCCTGACCTAAGCCGCAAAATTTACTCAGTAGACTGCCACCTGTTTTCTATATATTTGGAGGATTGGTGTTGGAAGATAACTATAAACATCCGGTCGACGAAAAGAAAGTCAAGTTTAAGGCAAACAATGTCAGTTCAAAAAAAGAGACAAGAATATGGACACTCTTAATTACAGTTGTGACATTTTTAATTTCTATTTTTATGTCTTTTTTCTCTAATGAAACAATTGGTCATGCATCTACAGTGGTTTCATTTCTTATTGTTTTCGGTATCATTATTATAAGCATTTTATTTGATATAGTAGGTACTGCTGCTACTGCGGCAGATGAAGCACCTTTTCACTCAATGGCTTCACGAAAGCTGTATGGGGCAAGGCAGGCCATACGGTTAATCAGAAATGCGGATAAGGTATCGAACTTTTGTAATGATGTTGTAGGTGATATTTGCAGTGTAGTCAGCGGAGCCGCAGTTGCATTGATCGTATACAGGTTTTCGGGAAATGCGTCAAATTCCGAAAATTCAATATTTGCACTTTCTATAACTGCGATGGTAGCATCTTTAACAGTTGGCGGAAAATCGTTGGGAAAAGCTGTAGCTCTTGCAAACAGCAATTATATAATCTATAAGGTTGCAGTAATTACGAATTTCCCATTTGGAAAATTTAAAATGATAAATACTAAATCCAAGAGAAATAAAAAGGATAAGAGTAAAAAAGGATAAAGGAAATTAAAGGGGTATTAATAAAGTGGGGTATTTGGATAACATAAGCTCTCCTGAGGATGTCAAAAAATTAAATAATGAGCAGCTTTCCTGCTTGGCGGAGGAAATAAGGACATTTCTGATTAATAAGGTTTCGAAGACAGGCGGGCATTTGGCTCCGAATTTAGGAGTTGTAGAATTGACACTGGCCATACACAAAAATTTTAACACGGAATATGACAAAATTGTATGGGATGTAGGGCATCAATCATATGTGCATAAGATTTTGACGGGGCGTAAGGATAAGTTTGATACGCTGCGCAAGCTGGGCGGGCTTGCAGGCTTTCCCAAAACCTGCGAAAGCAGGCATGACTGCTTTAATACAGGTCACAGCAGTACTTCAATTTCAGCAGCCCTTGGCATAGCGAGGGCCAGAGACTTAAAGAAGGAAAACTACAGTGTTGCTGCTGTTATAGGCGATGGTGCCATGACCGGCGGAATGGCATATGAGGCACTGAATGACGGCGGCAGATTAAACAGTAATTTCATTGTGATTTTAAATGATAACGAAATGTCAATTTCGCATAATGTCGGAGGAATGTCAAAGTATTTGAGCAGATTAAGGACAGATCCCGTATATACAAAGGCGAAAGAGGATGTGGATAATTTTCTCGACAGGATGCCGAATTTCAGTAAAAAAGCCAGAGCGGCTGCAGTTAAGATAAAGGGAACGGTAAAATACCTGTTTGCTCAGGGAGTATTCTTTGAACAACTGGGGTATAAGTATTATGGCCCTGTAGACGGGCATAATTTTGAAGAGCTGAATAAAGCCTTGATTGCGGCAAAAAAAATAAAGGGCCCTGTTTTGGTTCATGTCAGCACGCAAAAGGGAAAAGGTTATTCCTTTGCAGAGGAAAGTCCGGACAGATTTCATGGAATCGCACCTTTTGAGATAGAAACCGGTGAGACCTTCGGATTAAATGAGCCGGACTATTCAAAGATTTTTGGGGATGCCGCATGTGATTTTGCAAAAGAAAATGATAGAATTGTTGCAATTTCAGCTGCTATGGCGAAAGGAACCGGATTGTACAGATTCAGCACAGAATTTTCACAAAGATTTTTTGATGTGGGAATAGCTGAGCAGCATGCCGTTACATTGGCGGCAGGAATGTCAATAAGCGGTATGATACCTATTGTGGCAATATATTCCTCGTTTTTGCAAAGGGCATATGACCAGATAGTGCATGATGTAGCTATACAAAAGCTGCATGTTGTTTTCGCGATAGACAGATCCGGCATTGTGGGCGAAGACGGCGAAACTCATCAGGGTATTTTTGATATATCTTTTCTTAATCATATACCCAATTTAACAATTATGGCGCCTGCCGATTATTATGAGCTAAGACAGATGCTGGACTTTGCGGTAAATAAACAAAACGGGCCTGTTGCCATAAGATATCCGAGAGGAAGAGGGAAAGCCATACTGGCAAAAGAATATCCCCTGAAAAAAGGAAAAGGTGCAGTTATCAGGGAGGGCAGGGATGTCTGTATTCTTGCTGTGGGAAGTATGGTTTCAACGGCTGCCGCTGCCGCTGAGATTCTTGAAGGTAAAGGCGTTAGTGCAGAGGTGGTAAGTGCCAGATTTGTTAAGCCTGTAGATGAACAATTAATTATTGAATGTGCGAATAGGTTTAAATGCATTGTCACAATGGAAGATAACTGCAAAACCGGAGGCTTTGGAAGCAGGGTATTGGATGTGCTTAATGAAAATGGGCTGAAAACCGATTTATATATTATGGCATTGCCTGATGAGTTTATTACACATGGTTCGAGAAATGAACTGCTTAAACAATCAGGATTGGATTCTGCTTCGGCAGCTGATGCTATTTTAAAAAAGATGAATAACATACATATATAATACAAATTTTATAGTAATATAAGCTTGGAATTGCAGCTTGCAAGGGTGAATATAATGGGGCACAGCTTATAAAGCGCAGCAAAAACAGGATACAGGGAATTTGGAGGATTGAAGTTGGAGAAGGAAAGACTGGATATACTGCTTGTTGAGAAAGGCTTGTTTGAAAGCAGAGAAAAATGCAAAAGTGCTATCATGGCAGGTGTTGTCCTGATTAACGGGATTCGTGAGGACAAGCCCGGTACAAAGGTACCTGTGGATTGCCGTATAGAGATAAAGGAAAATATAAATCCTTTTGTCAGCAGAGGCGGGCTAAAGCTGGCAAAAGCAATAAAAGAATTTGGTATAGTCCTTGAAAATAAGGCTTGCATGGACATAGGTGCTTCAACCGGAGGCTTTACTGACTGTATGTTAAAAAACGGTGCCGCAAGGGTTGTTTCAATTGATGTGGGGTATGGTCAGCTTGCGTGGGAGCTTAGAAATGATTCCCGTGTTGTTTGCATGGAGAGAACAAATGTAAGATACGTTAAGCCGGAGGATATAGGCTTTTCTTCTGATTTTGCATCAATTGATGTATCATTTATTTCTTTGACAAAGGTCATGCCTGCTGTGTTAGAATTATTAAAGGAGGATGCAGAGCTTGTCTGCTTAATAAAGCCTCAATTTGAAGCCGGAAGAGAAAAAGTCGGCAAGCATGGGGTTGTCAGAGACAGGGAGGTACATAAGGAAGTAATATTAAACATAATAAATTTTGTACTTGCCCGGAATTTATATGTAGAGGAGCTTTCTTTTTCACCTATTACAGGACCTGAGGGAAACATCGAGTATTTGCTTTATATATCAAAGCAGAGTGAGGAAAATACAGGCAAGGATATAGATAAACTTATTGACAGAGTAGTGTCTGAGGCACATGTGTCTCTGGTAAAAAACTGAAAAGCCCGAAAAATAAGCTTGTGCAAATATAGTGCATTTCGAGCTTTTATGTCAGAAACCCGGCGTGGAGGTTTGTATGAGAAACATAGGTGTTATAACGAACAGAGAAAAGGATATTGGGCTGAAATATACAAAGCAGCTTATTAAAAGCATTGAAAAGCATGGCGGACAGGTTATACTTCCTACACCTAATTCAAACGGCAAAGAGGGAATTGATGATGAAGTAAATGAAATATGCGGCAGATGCGATTTGATTATATGTCTTGGCGGTGACGGCACTTTTTTAAAAGCGGCACGTGCAGCTTATTTATATGATATTCCCATGCTGGGAATAAATCTGGGCTCCTTGGGCTTTTTAACAGATATCGAAAAAGGAGAAATAGATAAGTGTGTTGAAATTATTTTTGGCGGGAACTACAAAATTGAAGAAAGAATGATGATTTCTTCAAAAATATATAAGGGGGGAAGGCTGTTTGCGGAGGATGAGGCAATAAACGATGTCGTTATATCCCGGGGAGGTATCCAGAGAATACTTCATTTGAGTACGTTTATTGATGATAATTTTATCGAAATGTTTCCCTGTGACGGTATTGTAATGGCAACACCCACAGGCTCGACAGCATATTCGTTATCAGCCGGAGGACCTATTGTTGATCCCACCTCGAACCTTATTATTGTAACACCTATTTGCCCTCATATATTATATTCAAGCTCTTTTATAGCAAAGGAGGAGCAGAGAATAAAGGTTTCTGTGGCAGACGGCTTTGAGCATACCGCACTGGTTAATGTGGACGGGCAAAAGCTCTATGAGATATCGGGCGGAGACTATCTTGTAATAGAAAAGACCGAAAGTAAGCTGAAAATCCTGAAAATAGACTCTAAAAATTTCTTCAAAATTGTGAGAAATAAATTTTATGATAGAAAAGAGGATTAATGATATGAAATATAACCGACATGCAAAGATATTAGAAATAATTGACAACAATGCAATCGAAACACAGGAGGAGCTTGCCGAAAAGCTGAAGGAGCAAGGCGTGGATGTTACTCAGGCTACTGTTTCGAGAGATATCAAGGATCTTCGGCTTATCAAGGTTTTATCCTCAGACGGCAGATATAAATATGCTACTTTATCTCATACGGAAAATCAGATTTCCAGCAGGCTGACAACTATTCTTACAGAAGCGTATGTATCAAGCGATTATGCAAATAATATAGTAGTTGTAAAAACCCTCTCTGGAATGGCTCAGGCTGCGGCATCAGCCATAGATTCCCTGAAATGGGAAGAGATACTGGGCAGCATTGCAGGCGATGATACACTGATTATTGTTTGCAGGGCTGAAAAAATAGCAGAGGAAATAGTCAACAAATTCAATAAGATGATAAAGCAGTCTTAGCCGTATGTATATATTTGATTTGTGAGGATGCCGCTTTAAAAAGCATACTCAAAAGCTAAAGGTTACACAATTTTATTTAAAAAATTTAGGCAGGTGAATATGTATGCTGTTGCAGCTTGATATTCAAAATATAGCTCTTATCGATAAGCTTAGTCTTGAGATTGCACCCGGGTTGAATGTACTGACAGGAGAGACGGGAGCAGGAAAGTCGATTATAATAGATTCGATCAATGCCATCCTTGGCGAAAGAATAAACAGGGATATAATCCGTAATGGCAAGGAAAAGGCTTTTATTGAGGCTGTATTTGATTATGATGATACATATATAAATGATATATTGGAGCAGCTGGGAATCGAAGCTGAGGATGGAAACCTTATTATTTCCAGAGAAATTTCTTTGTCCGGTAAAAATACCTGCAGAATTAACGGCAGGCTTGTTAATGTATCGGCACTGAAGCAGGTGGGAGAGCTGCTGATAGATATTCACGGACAGCATGACAACCAATCGCTGCTAAAGACCGACACACATATCAAGCTTCTGGATGCTTTCGGCGGGGAGGCTGTACAGAAGTGCAAGACAGAATATTCAGAGGTATATGGAGAATATAAAAGTATTAAGTCAAGGATACAGGGACTTGCAGGTGACAAGGGTGAAATAGCCCGGCGTATGGATATGCTGAAATATCAGATTGATGAGATTAAGGGTGCAAAGCTTAAAAGGGGCGAAGATGAGAAGCTGAATAAGCAAAGACAGCTTTTGGCCAATTCAGAAAAGATTATGAGCTCTGTAATTGAGGCATATGGCTTGCTTAATGAGGATATTAACGGGAAGTCGGCTATGTATAATTTAAATAACGCACTTAGGGAGCTTTCCGGTATTTGCAGATATGATGAGGATATGGTACCTGTTTCGGAAAAGCTGGAATCTGTAATTTTTCAGCTGGAGGATATATGCAGTGATATACTTGCAAAAAGAGACAGTGCGGATTTCGATCCCGAGGAGTTGTCCCGTATTGATGAGAGAATTGACATTATTGCAAGTCTCAAAAGAAAGTATGGCTCAACTCTTGAAGAGATTATTGAGTTTTACGGAAAATCAAAGAAAGAGTATGATGAGCTTTTGCAGAGTGAAAGCCTGATAGAGGAATTAAACGATAAGCTGTCCGAAATAGTACAGAAATTGTATGAAGGCAGTAAAAGGCTTCATTTGGAAAGACAAAGGGCGGCAGCGGTTCTGGAAAAAAACATAACAGAGGAGCTTGAAAATCTGGAAATGAAGAATTCAGAATTTAAGGTGAATTTAATATATAGCGATAATCAAAACAGCTTTACAAAAAATGGATTAAATACTGTCGAATTCCTTATCTCAAGCAACATTGGAGAGCCTTTGAAGCCTTTGAACAAAATTGCCTCCGGCGGGGAAATGTCCAGAATAATGCTTGCAATTAAAACTATACTTGCAAATGTGGACTCTATTCCCACACTTATATTTGACGAAATAGACACCGGTATAAGCGGTAAAGCGGCTCAAAAGGTAGGAGAGAAGCTGTCATATATATCAAAAAACCATCAGGTTCTTTGTGTTACCCATTTATCACAGTTAGCTTGTATGGCAGACAACCACTTATTTATAGAAAAAAAATCAAATGATGAAAATACATTCACAACAGTCAGATATCTGGATCAGAAGGGAAGAATTGAAGAAATAGCCAGAATAATCGGAGGCTCTGATATTACAACTCTTGCCGTAAAGCATGCAGAAGAACTTATTAATTCTGCTGTCATTTTCAAATCAAAAAATTAAATTATTACTTTCATGTTTTATTTTACTTGAATAATAAAAATCCATAAAGGTTAACTTATGATTGTTGAGTTCAAAACCAATTGCGGTAATTGAGGTTTAAAGCCGTTAATGGTTCGAACCTTCGCACTATAGATGCAGGATTTTGCAAGTGATGTCAGATGTAAAAAAAAGCAAGCAGCAAAAAATTTTTATTTTAGGAATAGCCTTTATAATAATATAACCTGATTTTTAAGGTTCTATTATTATTTGGTTTTTCCTCATAGGGAGAGTGAATAAATGCACTATCTAAAATCAAATAAAAAAAAGCTGTTTGTATTGCTGATTGTATGTATTTGTGTAGTCTCATTCAGTTATTTGCAGGCATTTTCCGTTATACCAAAGAAATTAACACTTTTGGAAGGAGAAGAATATGTTTATAATTTTCAGAGCTTTTATTTTGTAAATATCAAAGCAGATAATACTGGGGCATTGCAATTGAATGACAAGGAAATAGAGGCAAATGGGAATTATCTTGAGCTTATGTCGCCTCTGGCCTTTAAAACTCAAAAGAAGGGTACCGTAAATCTGGATTTTAAGGTATTCGGAGTAATTCCTCTTAAAACTATGCAGGTTGATATTATCCCAAGTAAAAAGCTGGTTGCATGCGGAAATACAGTTGGAGTAAAAATAAACATGAATGGAATACTGGTAATAGGAGTAAGTGATGTTGAGTCCTGTGCAGGGGAAAGAATTGCTCCGGCAAAAGAGGGCGGAATCAGGATAGGCGATATAATATATGAAATTAACGGGAAAAAATTAGAGGATATTAACGATTTGATTAAACAGATCGATGACTCTAAGGGACAGAAATTGGATTTAAAATACAAAAGAGGAAATGCGGTAATGCACACTTTGATTAATCCCATTGAAGGAATTAATGACAAAAAATATCATATAGGATTATGGGTGAGAAACAGTACCGCAGGAATTGGTACTATGACCTTTTATGATCCGGAGTCTAATATCTTCGGAGCGTTGGGCCACGGTATAACAGACATTGATACCGGACTGCTTATGCCTGTGAACAGCGGAGAGGTTTTAGAATCAAATATTGTTGCTATAAAACGGGGAGTGCAGGGAACGCCGGGAGAATTAAAAGGTATATTTATGGAAAATAAGCTGCCTATGGGGAATATATTTAAAAATGATGATTTTGGAATATATGGAAAGCTATTTAATAGTAATATTAAAATAGCAAAAAACAGGTTATACCCTATAGGTATAAGAGGAGAGGTAAAGGTTGGCCCGGCAACTATTCTGTCAAATATAGAAGGAAATACCATAGAAGAATTTGATGTGTATATTGAAAAGGTGGCAAGGCAGTCATTTAGCGGACCAAAGGGAATGGTAGTAAAAATTACAGATAAGAGATTATTGGATACAACAGGCGGAATAGTTCAAGGCATGTCAGGCAGTCCAATAATCCAGAACGGCAAGTTAATTGGAGCCGTTACCCACGTATTGGTGAATGATCCAACAAGAGGGTATGGCATATTTATAGAATGGATGATAAAAAATATAGACGGAAATTCTAATATTAGTGCGGAAGAGTTGAAAGTTGGATGAAATTTTAATAAAATAACATTATATTATTACTCTTTGGGCAATAATATAATGTTTTT
This sequence comes from Ruminiclostridium sufflavum DSM 19573, assembly GCF_003208175.1. Taxonomy (GTDB): domain Bacteria; phylum Bacillota; class Clostridia; order Acetivibrionales; family DSM-1351; genus Ruminiclostridium; species Ruminiclostridium sufflavum. Next base: position 24,456 of record NZ_QKMR01000016.1, read on the forward strand.
TCTTTATAATATTAGAGAAATATGGTAATATAGAGGCATACACGAGTTATTTTGTTTTTTAAAATATTTTTTCTTTGGCAATTAATGAAAAAACTTGTAATTATGTCGAGTTCAAAATATAATAGAGACATGACATATTTTGGTAAAATAAAAAAGTAGGGGGTTATTGCATTGAGTAATAATAAAATTCAAGTACTTATTGCAGACGACAATCGTGAATTCGGGGATATCTTAAGTGAGTATCTGTCAAATCAAAATGATATCGACGTTGTAGGTCTGGCAAGAGACGGGTTGGAGGCTGTTGATTTAATACTCCAAAATACTCCGGACATCGCAATACTGGACATAATCATGCCTCATCTTGATGGATTGGGTGTATTGGAAAAAATTGCCGAGTCAACCATGGAGAAAAAACCATTATTTATTGTATTATCAGCTGTAGGACAGGACAAAATTACACAGCGTGCACTTGCACTTGGGGCAGAATATTACATCGTAAAGCCATTTGATATGGATGTTCTGGTAAACAGAATCAGACAGCTGAAAAATAATACTTATTTGACAGCTCCTCAGACATCTATTTCTTCAACAATCTCATCTCACAAAAATGAGTATTTTACTACCAGTGCTTCTGCTGAGAAGAGACCGGCCCATATCAATAATACTTCAAGAAGTCTGGAGGTTGAAGTAACCAATATTATGCATGAAATAGGTGTTCCGGCCCATATTAAGGGCTACCAGTATCTGAGGGATGCCATTATGATGGTGGTAAAGGATTTGGATGTAATTAATTCAATAACTAAATTATTATATCCAAGCATAGCAAAGGATTATAATACTACTCCAAGCAGAGTAGAAAGAGCTATACGCCATGCAATCGAAGTTGCGTGGAGCAGAGGTCAGGTTGAAGCCATAGACGCTCTGTTTGGATACACTGTGAATATTGGAAAAGGCAAGCCTACTAATTCTGAATTTATAGCTATGATAGCAGACAAATTAAGATTAGAAATGAAAGTAAGCTGATTTATTTATTTGATAAAATTATATTTTTAAAATATGTCAAAGCTCTTCTGTTTTATTGTTTAAAAGCGGAGGAGCTTTTTGTATTACCCTATATTTTATGATGCGGAGCCTTGAGCACTAATGGAAAATCTTGGGACTGTTATACTTCTTATGCGGGAAAGCTGAGTAATATAATAATAATTATTTGTTAACATTTTAATTTTTATATTACATTTTAATATACTATTGATATAATTAAATAAAATATGCCTGTGTGCAGTTGAGGGATAAGCGTTTCCTAATTAATATAAGGCTATATAAATATGGTATAAAATATTAAAGAACTGAAATAAATAAAAGGGGGACATGATTTGAATAGCAAAAGCAAGGTACTGATTGTTGATGATGACAGAAATATTTGCGAATTAATAGGATTATACCTTCAAAAAGAAGGCTATGATGTAATATTTGCATACAATGGAATTAATGCCGTAGATATTTTTAAAGCGCAGACACCCAGTCTTGTGGTGTTGGACATAATGCTTCCGGGGATTGACGGATGGCAGGTGTGCAGAGAAATTCGAAAGGTCAGCTCGATTCCTATCATAATGCTTACGGCAAAGGGTGAGACCTTTGATAAGGTGCTTGGATTAGAATTGGGTGCCGATGATTATATGGTCAAGCCCTTTGAGCCCAAAGAGCTTGTAGCTAGGATCAAGGCTGTTCTAAGAAGATATGAGCATAAGGAAGTGGACACTCAGGAGGTTGCGTTTCCGAACCTCATAATAAATAAGAGCAATTATACAATAAGACTAAAGGGCAATTTGATTGAGATGCCTCCTAAGGAACTCGAGCTTTTATTCTTTTTGGCATCAAATCCCAATAAGGTATTTACCAGAGAGCAGCTTTTGGAACATGTCTGGGGCTTTGATTTTTATGGGGATTCAAGAACGGTTGACGTTCACGTAAAAAGAGTAAGGGAAAAAATTGATCTTGACGGACAGACCTGGCAGCTTAAAACTGTATGGGGTGTGGGATATAAGTTTGAAGTGAGAGGTTAAGAGGCAGCTTTGCTTTTAGACTAAAATTAAATATGATGATGGACGTGGATAAAAAATGAAGTTTAGGCTGAAAAACACAATATTTAAAAAGCTGGTAACTGTATTTATTTCACTGCTTGTGCTCAGCTATATAATTACAGGGGGATTTCTGTACTATTTTTTAAATGACTACGGGACCACCCAAAAGGTATCAACATTAAAAAGAAATGCTGAAGTTATAAAAGAAACGTTTACTGTACTGTACGGAAATATGGACGGCACATCATTGAAATGGTTTCAGAACTTCCTTAATCAATCAAGTGTATTAAGCAATTCAATGATTTGGATAGTAGACAATAAAGGCCATATTGTATATAGCGAGCCAAGTATGCCGGAGAGTCTTACCTCTAAATATATAGATGACAGCAAGCTTGCAAAATTACCGGATGTCAGGCAATATGCGGATGTTATGGACGGCGGAAATGAAACCTTGGTAAAGACAGGGGATTTTTTCGGCTTTTTTGCAGATGATGCCTTTAAAAATGACGGCAGTTCTTGGGTAACTGTTCAAATGCCTATTAAGGTAATACCCAGCAGCGGCAAGCAGATAACTATAGCTGCTGTTTATTTGCATACTCCTGTGCCTGAGGTTCAGAGACTGCAGTTTTCGGTATTCAGGCTTTTCATGATTTCGGGCGGGTTGGCAATATTAATAGCAATTTTATTGGTGTATGTGTTTTCTGTAAAGTTTACAAGGCCTTTAAAACAAATTAATCAGGCGGCAAAGAAAATTGCAGGCGGAGAATTTAGCAACAGGCTTGTAGTTAACTCCAAGGACGAAATTGGACAATTGGCAGACAGCTTCAATCATATGCTGGATGATTTGCAGGAGCTGGAGGAAATGAGAAGAGGCTTTATTGCCAATGTTTCTCATGAGCTCAGAACGCCGATGACCTCAATAAGAGGCTTTGTTGAGGGAATACTTGATGGAACCATTCCTCCTGATAGGCAAAGGAATTATTTATTTATTGTAAAGGATGAGGCAATCCGACTCAGCAGGCTTGTCAGCGACCTTCTGGATTTGGCAAAAATGGAGGCCGGAGAAATGAATCTCAATATAAAGCAATTTAATATAAATGAACTTATCCGAATATGCGTAATAAAGCTTGAAACGCTGATAACGTCTAAGAATCTCGAAATAGAAGCAAATTTTGCCATTGATAATCTTTTTGTGACAGCAGACAAGGATTCAATTGAAAGAGTAATAATAAATCTCTTGCATAATGCGGTAAAATTTTCTAATGAAAACGGGAAAATTATTTTAGAAACTGTAAAGAATAAAGAAAAGGTCTTAATATCAGTTCAGGATACAGGAATTGGAATTAGTGAAGAGGACATTAAACGTATTTGGGACAGATTTTACAAAACGGATAAATCTCGCGGGAAGGATAAGACCGGAACAGGATTGGGACTTGCTATTGTAAAAAATATTATTAATGAACACAATCAGGATATTTGGGTAGAAAGCAAGGTTGGGGAAGGAACTAAATTTACATTTACGCTTGACTATTTCAAGAATAGCTTCGAAGATTAACACTTTGTTCATAATTTTTTAAAGAAGTTTTATTAAAATTGTTTAATAACTGATGTACAATTTATATGCAGGAATCGGCGCGGAGGTTAGCTTGAAAGAAACAAAATGCGGTTGCAAAATAAATAGCGTACCGCCACGGTGCTTTACCAAATTTTTGTGCCCCGATTGGGCGTGGAGGTTAATATGATTGATGAAAATAATGATAACGGAAACGTTAATCAAAATAACGATAATTTAAGTGACAAATACGGATATGGTGACAGCGATTACCGGAATCAGGCAAACGGGAATGAAATGGCACAGAGCTCCGGTGACAAGGAAACAGAGGCTGTTATTCCTGACACAGGTAATGAACAGGGTACGAAGGCTATTATTGAAAATACCGATAAAGCCCATAATACAGGAGCTGTTGCTTCTGATACCGGCGGTATTCAAGAAGCAAAGGACAGTGCTCGGGCTGACGTTGATGCAGAGGCTGTAAATAACATATCTGGAACTTCTGATTTCCACGAAAGTAATAATTCAGGCGGCGGTTTGAATCCGGCAGAGGACAATTATGAAGGCCTTTCAGGATTAGGATATAATCAGAAGGAAAGCTGTCAGACTCAAAATCCATGGCAGGCGCAAAATATAAATAATGGCTATGGATCTAATAATATGAGCAGCTATTATAAGGAAAAATACAAGAAAACCAGCAATAAGAAATCAGATGTCTGGAAGTATGTATTGGTTTCATTAATCAGTGCTATAGTGGGAGGAGCAATTATATCTGTAATGCTTCTCGTTGTTGCGCCGGTAGCACAGCCAAGGCTTAAGGATTTTCTGGGAGTAGGCTCTCAGAGCTCAAATGGAAGCAGTGAATCAAAGTCGGGTGTAAGTGAGATTAAAAAGGTTGAGATAGTTCAAACCGGCGAAAGTGCCGTAACAAGTGTAGCTGAAAAGGTAGGCCCTTCAGTGGTTGGAATCAGGACTTCATATCAGAGCACAAATGAATTATTTGGCTCAGAATCTGATTACGGTGAAGGCTCAGGGATAATAATAAGCTCAGACGGTTATATACTGACAAACCATCATGTTGTGGAAAATGCTTTAAATGATAAGACCAGAGACATAAAGACCGGCTCAAAAATACAGGTGTATCTGCCTAATAAAATAGATAAGCCGTATGTTGCATCAATAAAGGGATATGACTCGAAAACTGACTTGGCTGTTTTAAAAATAAGTGAAAATAACCTTCAGGCGATAGAATTCGGAAACTCGGATAACCTTAAGGTGGGGGAGCCTGCAATAGCCTTCGGCAATCCGGGGGGGCTTGAATATATGGGTTCCTTGACAACAGGTGTTATAAGCGGCTTGAATAGGACTGTCCAGCTTGACGGAGGCAAAAAAATAAGACTTGTTCAGACTGATGCTGCTATCAATCCGGGAAACAGCGGAGGTGCGCTTGTAAATATTAAGGGGCAGCTGATAGGCGTAAACACGATAAAGATGGTTGCTACCGGCTTTGAGGGACTGGGATTTGCTATCCCTGTTAATGATGCAAAAGATATTGCCGATGAGTTGATCAAGAACACTTATATCTCTAAGCCATATTTAGGAATAACCGTAGATAATAGCTATACTGAGGAGGTTGCCAAGGAAAATAATCTGCCTATGGGAGTATTCGTAGCTGACGTACAGATACTTGGAGCTGCGCAGAAGGCGGGTATAAAGGCCTTGGATATTATTACGAAGTTTAATGACGTTTCGGTTACCTCATATGATGAGCTTGAAGAGGAAAAGAATAAATTCAAGCCGGGGGATGCTGTAAATGTAGAAGTTTATAGAGACGGAAGTAAAAAGACCTTAAAGGTTACATTGGGTGAAACGAAATAACGAAAGAATTTTTAATAATCAGGGTACAGCATATACTATGTTTGTGCCCTTTTTTATTTTATAAAATAAATTTATTTCACAAAAATATACATTTTATGTTGCTAATGTAACAAAAAAACTTTAAAATTAAAGGTGTGAGTATGCATTGCTTTTAAAAATTTACTAATGGAGGAAGGTATGAAATTTAGTAAGTATTACATTTATATTATAAAATGTATTGCTTTGATTATAACTATACCATTGCTTGTTTACGGATACACTAAACATTATATGATTTTATTAATAATTAGCCTGATAGTAGGTTTGATTCTTTTTGGCTTTAATATTTTTGAAATTGTTTCAATAGTGAAATCAGAAGCAAAAAGAAAAGACAGATTAAAGAGGATTATCAGGACTAAAGCCATAAAGGTTTTGGAAAATACGCGTTTTTTATATGCAAAGAAAAACGCTTTGAATGCTTATGCTTTATTAAGTCAGAAGCAGGATGAACTGGAGATATTAAGAATAACATCTGAAAAGTTTAATTCTATTATGGATGTAGACAATATCGTTGAATATATTTTTGATATTTACAAGAGATTTACGAATTGTGACAGGTGCTTAATTTGCTTCAAGGATATCAAGACACAGGATATTTATTGTAAATATGAGTTCGGGGATATTTTATTTGGTGAGGTTGGCAAGTTCTTTGACGATGATTCGGTTATTACAAAATGCTTTAACACAAATTCGGTAGTGGCTAATTACAGTATTTTTATAAATAAAAGGGGTATATACGGGGATAAGGTTGCAATTCCCCTGAGCATTTCAAATGAACAGCTGGGAGTTATATTTTTAGAAACAGCTATGAAGAATACTTTTAATGGTATTAATTTGCCATTCCTCAAAAGCCTGTCAAACTATGCTGCCGTTGCTATTAACAAGGCTGAGCTGTTTAATGATGTTTGGGCGCAGAAACAGGAGATTGAGGCTTTGTATGAAGAAACGGCTGCTGTGAATGACGATTTGAATTATAATTTGGAAAATCTCAACAAAGCCAAGGAAGAGCTGAAGCTTAAAAATGAGGAGTTGCTGAAATATTCGGAAAGTCTCAATACCGGATATATTCAGACTGTAATGTCGCTTGTAAATGCAATTGAAGCAAAGGATGCGTATACAAGCGGACATTGCCAGAGAGTTATGGAAATTTCCTGTGAAATAGCTGCCAACATGAATCTTGATGAAGATTCAATTCAGGATTTAAAATATGCAGCTGTATTGCATGATATTGGGAAGATTGGTATATCCGCCAGAATTCTGAATAAAACAGACAAGCTTACGGAACAGGAATATGAAGAAATAAAGAAGCATCCTCAGATATCATATAATATACTAAAGAATGTAGAGTTTTTGAACAATGGATTGAGAGCTATACTGGAGCATCATGAAAAGTATAACGGCTCTGGTTATCCTAATAGTCTCAAGGGTGAAGAAATAAGCCTGTTAGGCAGGATATTGTGTGTGGCGGATGCGTTTGATGCCATGACCAGCAACAGGACGTATCGCAAGGGTATGACCATGGAAGTGGCTGTAAATGAAATAGAAAGATGCAAAGGTATCCAATTTGATCCGAAGGTTTCTGATGTGTTTATAAAAATGATAAGGGAACTGGTTAATACTTAAATACACCTTGGAGGTAAAATAGTGAAATCAAATAAAAAACAACTTAAAGTGCTTTTTGTTTCAGCTGAGGTTGACCCATTTGCCAAAACCGGAGGATTAGCTGATGTGGCAGGTTCACTGCCTAAGGAGCTGTCTGTGCTGGGTCATGATGTAAGAATTGTAATGCCAAGATATGGGGTTATCAGTACAAATGCCAAATATGTTGCAGATATTCCTGTAGAAATAGGACATAGAACGGAAACCTGCGTAATAAAAGAAAGCAATATTTTTGACGAGGATAACAGGGAAGTACCGATTTACTTTATAGAAAATCATAATTATTTTAACAGGAAGGGTATCTATTGCTATTTTGATGATGCCCAAAGGTTCATACTATTGTGTAAAGCGGCACTTGAGATGTTGCCGGCTATCGGCTTTAAACCGGATATCATTCATTGCAATGATTGGCATACAGGGCCTATTTGCTTGCTGCTCAAAGAAAAATACCAAATGAATGACTTTTATAAGGATATTTCAACGATATATACAGTTCATAATTTGGAATACCAAGGCAATTTCAGCGCAGATGTTACAAGATATCTGAATTTAAAAGAGGGGTATTTTGTTCCTGAAAAGGCAGAGTTTTATGGAATGTTCAGTTTTATGAAATGCGGGCTTGTATATTCTGATATAATTAGTACCGTAAGTAAAAAGTATGCTGAAGAAATATTAACAGAAGAATACGGCGAAAAAATGGAAGGCGTTTTAAACAGCAGAAAAGAGGATCTTTTCGGTATAGTAAACGGCATTTCATATGAGGAATTTAATCCGGGCAAGGATAAATGTCTGTTTGCAAATTTTGATAAAGGTAATGCTGAGCTGAAGAAACTTAATAAGCAGGCTATTCAGGATGAGCTGAATCTGCACAGAAGTCAAGCTCCGCTTATGGGAATAGTAACAAGGCTTACAGGGCAAAAAGGACTTGAGCTTTTATTAGGATGTATTGATGACCTGATTATTAAGGAAAATGTTCAATTGATTGTTTTAGGACTGGGAGATGAATGTTATCATAATGCATTTTCAGAGCTGCAAAAGAAATATCCCCTTAATGTGGCGGCATTTTTTGAATTTAATGCTGCTTTGGCAAAAAAAATATACGCTGCCTGTGATATGTTTTTAATGCCATCCAGATTTGAGCCTTGCGGTTTGGGACAGATTATCAGTCTCAGGTATGGAACTATACCTGTAGTGCGGGCGACCGGAGGTTTGGCTGAGACTATTATAGATTATGATGAAAACAATTCAGAGGGAAATGGGTTTTCTTTTGATGAATTTTCTGTCAGTGAATTTGATAAAACAATTCAAAGAGCTGTCAATGTATATAAAAATAAGCCTGAGATATGGCAAAAGCTTATATTAAGGGCACTGAACAGTGATTTTTCATGGAAGAAGCCCACAAAGGCGTATCTTGAGCTGTATGAATCAGCTGTTGAAAGGAAAAATAAAGGTGTATTAACTGTCAATGAATAAAAAAGATAAGGTTACTCAAATATTACAGATTTTTGATGGGTTATATCCTCATGCAGAGTGTACGCTTGATTACAGCAGCCCTTTGCAGCTGCTTATTTCAACGCAATTGGCTGCTCAGTGTACAGATGCAAGGGTAAATATAGTCGCAAAGGCTTTGTATGCTAAATACAAAAGTGCGGAAGACTTTGCTGCTGCAGATATTAGTGAGCTGGAACAGGATATTAAGCCGACCGGGTTTTATAGAAACAAAGCTAAAAATATAAAAGAATGCTGCAGAATACTTGTAGATAAATATAACGAAAAGATACCGGCAAATATGGAAGAGCTTACTGCTCTTCCCGGTGTAGGACGTAAGACAGCTAATCTTGTGCTTTATGAGGTGTATGGTATTCCGGGAATAATTGTAGACACACATGCCAAGAGGCTGTCTAATCGAATTGGATTAACAAAAAATGAAAATCCCGAAAAGATTGAATACGATCTTCAGAAAATAGTGCCCAAGAAAAGATGGGCAGATTTCTGTCATATGTTAGTATCTCACGGTAGAATGGTGTGTAAAGCTAGAAAACCCGAATGTGAAAATTGCGGAATAAGGCAATATTGTGATTATTACACTACTAAAGTCAATTACTAAAGCGATAACAGTCTTCGCACGATTAAAATATCGGGACGAGCTTTATTATTACGGAGCTAACGCAAATTCGGTGTCAGGGCGGAGTTAACTGTAAAAAGGCGATATTGGGAATGGAGGTTGGCTTAAAAAGACTCAAAAGCAAAACTTGCGCAAGCATAGTGTTTTTTTGAGCGAACACGAGTGCAGCACCAAATTTTTTGTGCCAAAAGTGGGCGTGGGGGTTAATATGACAAACAAACAGACGATATCAAATATGAAGAAAAATATGGAAAAACAAAACCACGAAAACAAAGTAAGCAAGGCAAAAAAAGAGAAAAAAGCAAGCTATGACATTGAAGATTTGATTTTTTCTCTCGACATAGGTACAAGATCTGTAGTTGGCATAGTTGGTTATTATGAAAAGGAATGCTTTAAGGTTGTTGCGGCAGAAATTGTTGAGCATAAGAGCAGAGCTATGCTTGATGGACAGATTCATGATATTGTTAAAGTTGCGGAAGTAATAAGTGAGGTAAGAGGCAAGCTGGAGAAGTCACTTGGCATTACCTTGTCGAAGGTTGCTATAGCAGCGGCAGGAAGAGTATTAAAAACCAGCCAGGTGAAACTTGAATATGATATTGATGCTGACAGCGAAATAAGTGAAGAGATAGTCGGCGGTATGGAAGTAGATGCTGTTCAAAGTGCTCAGGTCAAGCTTGATGATGAATTGGACGATGAAAAGACAGTTTTTTATTGTGTTGGGTACAGTGTTGTAAATTACTTCCTTAATGGGTATGTTATATCGTCTTTGCTGGGACACAAGGGCAAAAAGATGGGAGTAGAGGTGCTGGCTACTTTTCTGCCTCGTGTTGTTGTTGACAGCCTGTATACTGTCATGGATAAGGTGGGACTCAAGGTACACAGTCTCACTCTGGAGCCTATTGCGGCTATAAGCGTCACTATTCCGAAAGAACTTCGTTTGCTTAATTTGGTATTGGTTGATATCGGAGCAGGAACATCGGATATAGCAGTTACACAGTCAGGGTCGGTTGTGGCTTATGGAATGGTACCTATTGCCGGTGATGAAATTACTGAAAAAATTGCGCATAGTTTTTTAGTGGATTTTAATACTGCGGAAAAGATAAAAATAGATATATCCTCGGGGACGGAAACAATTAAATTTAAAGATATTCTTGGGAAAAATAATGAAATTTCAAATCAGGAAGCTTTGGGAATGCTTGATTCAACAATTGCTCTATTGGCTGACAGCATAGCGGAAAAAATTCTTGAATTTAATAAAAAAGCTCCGAATGCAGTATTTTTGATTGGCGGTGGGAGTCAGATACCCGGATTGACAAGCAAAATTGCTGACGGCTTGGGCATTCATGAGGATAGAGTTGCAGTAAGAGGAAGGGATGTAATACATAACATAAAGACCAAGCTTAAAAAGTTATCAGGGCCTGAAGCAATTACCCCCCTTGGTATTGCAATGATGGCCTATATCCAGCAGGGACAGGATTTTTTATCGGTAACATTGAATGGTGAAAAGGTAAAGCTTTTAAACTCTAAAAGGCTGAGTGTTGCGGATGCCTTGATTTTAGTGGGATATAATCCGGATATGCTGATAGCAAGGACAGGCAAGTCCTTGAAATTTAGTCTTAACGGTAAGCAAATGTTTTTGAAGGGTGATTACGGCGTGGCTTCTGAAATTTATGTGAATGACAGTACAGCCAGTATAGATACTCAAATAAAAAACGGGGATGTCATTATCGTTCATCGGGCTAATAACGGAAAGAATGCCAGTCGATGCGTTATGGATTTCGTTGAGAATCCTGAGGGAATTATAATAAGCTTAAATGGTGATGCTTTATCACTTGTACCCAAAGCTGAGATAAATGGCGAGGCCTGTGATCTGTATACTGATATTAAGGAAAATGATAAGTTGAATATCTATGAGACTGTTACACTAGGAAACTTAGTACAGGACTTTGAGATTAATTTAGATGGCAGGGAGCTTTTGGTTAATGGAGAAGAAGGAGGCTTTGACTATATACTGCAAAATGGTGACTATATAGAATATCATCATGTATTTGCCGATATGGAAAGCAGCTCCGGAAAGCATAACGAAAAAATAAATGCTGAAGCTGCCAATATTGATGATTCAAGTACCATCGGCAGCATTGAGAATGATAAGCAGGGCGTCGGGAACTCGGACAGGGAGAGCTACGTTATTGTTAATGGAGAGAGAATTGTTCTCAAGGAATACAAGGCATATATTTTTGTGGATATTTTTAGTTATATAAATTTTGATTTATCTGCCCCTAAGGGAAATATTGTACTAAAGCTAAATGGAAAATCTGCAAATTTTACCGACAAAATCCAATGCGGTGACGATATAGAAATTTATTGGGAGAAGTCTAAACTGTAATCAAGTTTAACGGGTAAAAAGGTCTGAGAACCGATATGTAGTTTGTGGAGGATGTATGAATAAAATACAAAAGTTCGAAAAGGTATTAGGCGTATGCTGCTGGGGGTTCATAGCATTACTGTCTGTATCTGTATGCTTGGCGGTAGGGCCTGATTTTAAAATCGATAACATACTTGCACCCGACATAATGGTAATTGTTTTGATGTTTTTATTAAGCATTTATAATTTGGTGAGGTGGAAGTATGTCAGCAATAAATTTGTATATACCGAAAAAGTATTTGATGCTTTTAGAATAATTGAAGTTGTACTTGTTTCTATATTTATAATCGGCTCATATCAGTATATAGAGTACTGTATACTAATTGTTCCTATGATATTTTCAAGCTTGTCCAGAGGCAGGAAATTAAGCTTTACATTACTGGGAATCAGTATTCTGATTAAAATTGTAAAAGGTCTGATTTCATATTTTTTAATTGACGGTTATACACTTAGCTCGTCAGGCTTATTAAATCATTTATTGAGCTTGGCATGGGTATATATTGTTTGGATATCTTTAATTAATATTACGTCAGCCTTCAGTGAGCAAAATTATAAGAATGAAAAAGAAAATCAAAGACTGGTTGTTGAATTGGGAGAGAAATACGAACAGCTTGAAGCCGCTCAGAATGAAATTCAAATTCAGTATGATAAGCTGAAGGAATCCAATCACAAGCTGGAGGATACAAATTTACGCCTTACAAACAGCATTGCTGAGTTTTATACCCTTCAGCAAATTAGTGAGGCAATAGGCTCTATTTTTGACATTAATGAGCTTCTTAAGTTTGTAAATGATGTGATTATAGGTGTAATGGGTGTAAATTATTCTACAATTCTGCTTTTTGACCATAAAAAAAATAAGTTAAAGGTGCATTTTACAAATATAAAAGATAAAGAGGACCTTGCTATATTGGGTGACAATATTAATTGCAAGTTTCTGGTTGACATCTTGGAAAGTGAAAAGCCTATTCTTGAGAACAATGTTGTGCCCGATAAATATGATTTTATTAAGGCACGTATTATTGGTTCCTTTATATGCATCCCTTTGAGCTCAAAATCCAGAAAATTCGGATTGCTTTTAATTGAACATAAAAATCAGAATACTTTTAACAAGGAAAATTTGAGACTGGTTACAACTATCTGCAAGTCGGTAAGTATGGCAATTGAAAATGCCGAATTATATGCAAGTATGCAGGTTCTGGCAACTATAGACGGTCTTACGGGTGTATTCAACAGAGTATACTTCCATCAGAAATTGGAAAGTGAATTTAATACGGCAAGGGAATCGGGTTATGAATTGACTTTGGTCATATTGGATATAGACTACTTTAAAAAATTCAACGATACCTATGGCCATTTATTTGGAGATGTGGTATTAAAGAGTGTTGTCCAAACTGTAAAAAACAGCTTGAGGTCTACAGACACAATAGCCAGATTCGGAGGAGAAGAGTTTGTCATAATTTTGCCTCGGACCTCTATAAAAAGGGCATATGAGAAGGTTGAATTTTTAAGACAGAAAATTGCGGATAATGTTATAACAGATAATCTGGTATCTGCATCTGTTACAGCAAGCTTTGGAATAGCAAGCTATCCTGAGACCTCGAAAAATCTTAATGAAATTATTAAGGATGCAGACAATGCATTATACAAAGCTAAGGATAACGGGAGAAACTGCATAGAGGTGGCTAAGGATTTTGATTTCAACCGGTAATTTTTAATGAATTGACAATACCCATAAAAATATTATAGTCATCAGTACCGTACTCGTTTTGAGGAATGAAGTAGCTTATTCTGTATAACTTGGAGTTTTTTGATAAGAAGGCCTCCAGAGCCTTGTATTTTCCTGAATCACTATTGAATGAATAATCCCACAGATAGCCTTCAATATTATTCACAACGATTTTTTCTGATTTAAAATCCGTAAAATTAACCATTGCTGTCTCCTTTGACTTTTTCAGAAAGTCCTCAAGGGAAAAGGGCAGGTTCCAAACCTGAATAAAACCGTTTTTCAATGTGTTCTCTTTGCTTTTAAAATTAATATGACATAAAATCTCGCTTCCGGGAAAGTTTGATTCATTAATTTCAAAAATTCCGGGATAGCTGAATTCAATTCCTTGTTCAGGACACTTATAGTTCAAAAAACTTTTATAGCTATCATTACTGGCTTGTATATATGGAACAGTTTCATCATTTTTTGAGTAAATATCAGAAATAGTAAGAGACATGGGATATGAAACAGACAGATACTCATTTACCATAACAACATAGTCTGCGGTTTTGGTTAATACTATTTTCGATATTATTACCGCTGTTACCAACAATATAAAGGCTAATGCCATAATATATATATTTTTTTTGTAATTTTTAACCAGTAATAAATACATTCGAGCTCTCCCATAAATATATTATAATCATGGCAATATAAAATAAATGAAAATATCTGTTTAATATTATTCCTTTTCTTATCAATTTAGAAGCTAAATTTAAAAAGCTTCTGTTCTGAATAAAAGATTTTGGAATTTGTATCACGAAAAGGCAACAACAGGAATATGATAAATAGTGAGGAGCTATTTTAGGGGGAGTGTGGCTGAAGGCTTGAAAATGCAAGGCTTATATTTCATGCATTCATCGTTCTCTTCACATTTTGAGCGAGCAAGCAATGCATAACTTTTTTCCTTACTATTTGTTTCACCGTCGGTATCGGTGAAATGCAGGCAGCTTGAAAGAAAAAAATGCAGCCGCATAATAAGCAGCACACTTCTGTGAAGCAGAGGTTCGCCCCAGTTGCTTTATTAAATTTTTGTGCCTAATCAGGGCGTGGAGGTTATTATGAGAATAGTTGTTGTGAAAATGCCTAAATTTATTGGCGGTATACTCAAAAAGGTTTTTAAAATAGGATGAAAAACTGTAGATGGATTAACTGCTGTCTATAATTTCATTATACATAAAGCTGTTGATATACAACCGGCATATGCTTAAATAACGGGTTTTACTTTTACAATGTCAATTACGGCTCAAGCCTTTGTACGATAAGATTACCGGGACTATACGTATCTTTTTTAGCTGATAATAATTGACTTTTAGTGCAGTAAAAGCTTACCGGGGTATGGGAGATAATTCAAGCTGAAAAACATGATTAATGTATCAATTAAAGAAAAATAAAAAAGCGTAAGAAAACGCTTTTTTATTTTAAAAAAATTAAATTTTATCAATCATAAAGTCAAAACCCAAACTGCTTTTAAAACCAGCTTAAAAGGATAAAAAACGATATTATATCGTCGTGAAGGCTTGAATAATAATTGACTTTAGTCAAATGATTAGTTAGCTCTGGTAACTTTGTTTGAACGCAGACACCTTGTGCATATACTAATTGATTTTGGAGTTCCGTTATCAATTATCTTTATTTTTCTAACATTTGGTTTCCATGTACGGCTTGTAGCATTTAACGCATGGCTTCGATTATTTCCAAATACAGTTGCCTTACTGCAAATTTCACATTTTGCCATATATTACACCTCCTTTAATTTATGGAGAATTCTAGTTTCTCTTAATTCGACATCAAAGCAATAACTATTTTAACATAACAGAACTGTTAACTCAAGCTTTTTTGAATATTAAATTTATTTTTTCAATTATCCGTTGCCTATACAAAGGTGACTTCCTTTACTAAATTTACTTATAGTGTTAAAATATAGATATAATTATGGACTTGCTTTTACGTCTTCTTCTGATTTTTCCATATTATTATAAAAGTTTGACCATGAAATAAAGGGGAGGATTTAAATGAAATCATTTAAAATTAAGTTTTTTTCATTTTTGATTTCTGCAGCTATTTTGTTTGGAATAATGCCTGTTTATCAGGTAAAGGCGGATTCATCAGCAAAACCATTTTTACATCCGTTATTTTGCAGTCATATGGTTCTGCAGAGGGATGTTGAAAATGTAATTTGGGGGTGGACAAGTCCCGGAGAAAAGGTGTCTGTTGAGATAGATGGGACAGTTTCAACAGGAACAGCAAATTCAGACGGCAGGTGGATGGCTTCTATTAAGCCTTTTTCAAAAGGCGGTCCATATAAAATTAGGGTTTCAGGAGCATCCACCGTTACCATAGAGGATGTGTATTTTGGTGAGGTCTGGCTTTGCTCGGGGCAATCCAATATGGCTATGCAGCTTCCTTTTGTTTTGAACGGGGATATGGAAGCGGCAAATTCAGCTAATACTAACATAAGATTTTTTACTACTCCTTACAGCAGTACTGCAACTCCAAGTGACACTTTTGGCTATGTAAGCAGCTGGTATATATGTGGTCCCAATACTGTAGGCAATTTATCCGGAGCTGCTTATTTTTTCGCAAAACAGTTAACAAAAGAGCTTGATGTTCCTATAGGGATAATTAATTCCTCCGTGGGAGGCTCATTCATTGAAAGCTGGATTAGCAATGATGCTTTCGCAGGATTTTTGAAGGAAGCCAATGATTCCTCTTATAATCCTACCTCGCCGAATGGGTTCTATAATGGTATGATAGCACCGCTGACTCCGTTGAAAATCAAAGGAGTTATGTGGTATCAGGGTGAATCTAATACGCAATTCAATTATTTGTATGAAAAGCAGCTTCGTACCTTGATAACGGATTGGCGCACTGCATTCGGACAAAGTCAGGCACCCTTTGTTGTTATTCGGCTTCCGGGTTATCAGAAGCTTCAGACAAGTCCTGTTGAGGATGCGCCGTGGAATATCATCAGGGAAGGACAATTAAGCATTGCACAGGGTGATAAAAATGTCGGTCTTGTAACAACCATAGATATAGGAGAAGAAGATATACATCCGCTAAATAAGCAGGATTTGGGATACAGGGCTGCTCTGTGTGCTTTGGGGAAATTCTACGGCAGAGATATTACATATTCCGGACCTATTTATAACGGAATGGTAAAAGAAGGCGGCACAATAAAAATTAACTTTAAAAATACAGGCAGTGGATTAATGGCAGGCTCAAAATCAGGCTTGGAGCCGGTGAAGGAAGTTACACAGCTCAAGGGATTTGCCATTGCAGGCTCTGATGGGAATTTCGTATGGGGTAATGCAGCTATTGAGGGCAATAGTATAATAGTATCGTCACCTTCAGTAGCACAGCCGGTTACTGTCAGATATGCATGGGCTAACAACCCTATTGGAAATCTTTATAACAAAGAAGGCCTGCCTGCATCGCCGTTCAGGACTGACGGAGCCTTGGAAACTGTGCCGTCGGCGGTAAAAGGTGATATAAATAATGATTTGAACATTGATGCTCTTGATTT
This sequence comes from Ruminiclostridium sufflavum DSM 19573, assembly GCF_003208175.1. Lineage (GTDB taxonomy): Bacteria > Bacillota > Clostridia > Acetivibrionales > DSM-1351 > Ruminiclostridium > Ruminiclostridium sufflavum. The sequence goes on from NZ_QKMR01000016.1 coordinate 41,506, forward strand.
TTCACTCATAAGGATGCATCTCTTAGGTGTCAGGGAGCTTTCAGGTGATGCCTTTGATGCAGCGGATGTTGATTCAAGCGGTACGGTAGATGCACTGGACTATGCAATACTTAAAAAATACCTGCTTGGCATAATAAAGGAATTTTAGTTTTCAGCTTGGACAGGGCCCATTCGTAATTAGGTAAAGACCATAGCATAGCTTAAAAGCTTACTATGGTCTTTATTTTATGTGAAAATTTGAATTAAAATGCAAAAGAAAAATGTTGAAAAATATATTTTATACAATTTGATTAAATAAAAATGTTGAATTATAGCTTAAAACATGATAGTATATACCATATTATTCAATATTTTTATATGAATTACATAAATAGTACAATATATACTTAATTTACTTTAAATAGTCAATTGCAGTTACAGGCTTCCGCACGATAAAATACCGGTACGGTATATATTGTCTTTTCGGAAACATCATGCTTTCAGGCTGGTTGCTTTATGCAGTTTTAATTATTTTTTAAAAAATTTAGCAAGCATAAGTTATGAAGTGCCACTATTAAAAGGAGTTGTTGATTGTTATGAAATTGTCTTCAAAGATAGGAATGCTTTTGACGGTAGTAATTGTTATCATTGCTTCAGGACTGGGAACCTTATCGGCATATTTGAGTGAAATAGCTATTCTGGACAGAGCAGAGTTAAATATCACTCAAATAGGAAAAGAGTGCTCAAGGTACATTGATTTAAGTATATCAAGCAGAATTCAAATTTTACAGGAGATAGCTGACAGAACAGAAATCAAGAGCATGGATTGGAATACTCAAAGAGCTGCTTTAAAAGACGAGGTTGAAGAATTAGGCTATATAGAATTGGCAGTAATGGAGCCTTCGGGAGATGCGGCTTGTGTTTTGAGCGGTGAAAGGTACAATATATCAGACCGGGAATATGTTAAAAGAGCACTGAAAGGTGAAGGCTGCGTTTCCGATGTGCTTATAAGCAAGGCAACAGGTAAGACTGAGTTGGTATTTGCAGTGCCGATAACAATTGACGGAAATATAGCCGGAGTCTTAGTCGGACGTTCAGACGGCAATTCGCTTAATAAGTTTGCCGAGGATATTAAATACGGTGAAAGTGATTCCGCCTTTGTGCTTGGAAAGGATTCAACATTCTATTCCTATCCGGATGAGGAATATGTTCTAAATCAGGTAAATATCCTGAAAGATGGGGAAAAAGGCGGGAAATTCAGCGGATTTGCCAAGGAGCTAAAAAAGATTGACCTTCAAAAACAATCAGTAATTTATTATTCAATCGAAGATAAGGATTACATAGCTGCGGTTACACCGATAGAATCAACAGGCTGGCTTTTATGTAATTCTATTGACAAGTCGGATATATATCATACCGTTAATACACTGGCATTGAAAATACTGACAGCCAGTTTGGCATTTATCATTGTGGGATTCATATTATCTGTATTTTCAAGCAAAAGAATAACTAAGCCTATTATAATGGTTTCAAAAAAACTAAGTGATTTGGCAGCTTATGATTTTACTACATACAATGAGGAAATTAAGGAAAATGCCAAAAGGAAGGATGAGATTGGTCAGATTAAGCGGGCCTTGAAGGTTATGCAAGACAATTTGCTGCATTTGATAAAGGATATTTCGGATATTTCAGGCAGGGTTACAAATTCTTCTGATGAAATTAAATTAGCTACTCAGCAAATTGCCGCAATGGCTGATCAAACTTCCATCAGTGTAGGTGAAATGGCTAAAGGAGCCAGCGAGCAAGCGAAGGATACGGAGACCGGTTCTGATTATATGAGCGGTATGAGCGAAATTATACTTGAAGACAGCAAAAACAGAGATATTCTGAACAATGCGGCAATCAATGCAAATAAAACTAAAGATGAAGGAAATCTTATTGTTGAAGAATTAATGAACAAAACTAAAATTACAAATATTTCGATAACAGAAATAAATAATGTTATCATAGAAACACAAAAAAGTTCAGAAAAGATACAAGCTGCCAGCAAGATGATAGAACAGATTTCCGAGCAGACTAATTTGCTGGCGCTTAATGCATCAATAGAAGCGGCAAGGGCAGGAGAAGCAGGCAGGGGATTTGCAGTGGTAGCCGAGGAAATAGGCAAGCTGGCTGAACAGTCAAATAATTTTACGCGGCAGATAAATAACGATATCAGAAATCTGACAGATAATATTGATTTTGCGGTAAATACTATTGAAGAAATGGATAAAACCATAAACACCCAATCAAAAATAGTAGGTCAAACTAAAGAGAAGTTTGATGGGATCGCTTTTTCACTTGAACAGATAAAAACGGCGCTGTTGTCACTGAACAATTCCGGTAATGATATTGAGAACCGCAGAGATGAAATGCTTAGGATTCTAGGCAACCTATCAGCAATTTCGGAGGAAAATGCCGCTGCCACAGAGCAAACCTTGGCTACGGTGCAATCTCAGAATTCAAGCATGTCACAAATTGCAGATGCAAGCAGTGAGCTGGCAGAATTAGCCAAGGGAATTTACGCAAGATTAATTAAATTTAAATTTTGACAGTATTTATTATTCAGCCAGTTGTGATTCCAAATTATAAATTATTTAAACAAAAACCCTGTTTATCAAAGTAATTACGGCTTTCAGCCTATAGTAACCTACTTTGGCAAGCAGGGCTTTTGTTTTTGAGGATTTGGGCATCAGGGCTGTAAACTTAGGTTGTTTGATATTTACAGAAAGTATGGTACAATAACTTTTATATTACCAAAGTTTGCTTTGTACGATAAAATATCAAGGTGATATTCAAGGCAGTTTAGTTTTTGACTTATAATATGTTATAGCCTGGCTTGGTGTATGGAGGTTAAAATTGAAGCAAGTATCGTTTGAGGACTTAAAAAAACAATCCATCAGGTATATAAAGGGCGTTGGACAATCAAGATTAACCTTATTCAGCAGGCTTGAGATAAATAATATTTTTGAGCTTTTAACCTATTACCCCAAGGAATATGAGGACAGAAGCAGAATTAAAAACATTGCTGACCTTCAGGATGGTGAGCTGTGCTCGTTTGAAGGTACGATTGTTTCAAATGTAACTGTATTAAGGCCAAGAAGGGGAATGTCCATAGCAAAGGTATCTGTGCAGGACAGTACGGGGAAAATAACCGCTGTATGGTTTAACCAGCATTATATAAAAAGCTCTCTTGCGTTAGGAGCCAGTTATATATTTTACGGTAAAGCAGAAAGAAAATTAAATAAGCTTCAGATATCGAATCCGGTATTTGAAAAAATTGATACCAATCAATATGACAGCAATGAATTGAAAAGGAGCTTGAAAATACTTCCTGTTTATGCTTCCACAAAGAATTTGAGCCAGAATTTGATAAGGGCGATTGTTCAGGAAGCATTAAAGAGCTTAAGCAATGTTGAATTGGAGGATATGCTTCCACAGCCTGTCAGAGACAGGCATAATCTAGCTGATATTATGTTCAGCCTGAATCATATACATTTTCCCGTATCTGAACAGGATAAGGACAAAGCGAGATACAGACTGGTATTTGAAGAGCTGTTCATGCTGCAGCTGGGTCTTTTATCATACAAAAGTCTTGCTGCTTCTGCAAGACAAGGAATAAAATATATGCGGTTGAAAGAAATGGACGAATTCATAGGCGCGCTGCCTTTTCAGCTTACGGATGCACAAAAGAGAGTGCTTGGAGAAGTTGAACAGGATATGGAAAGCAATACTATAATGAATAGACTTATACAGGGTGATGTTGGTTCGGGAAAGACAATTATAGCGGTGCTGGCTTTATTTAAGGCGGTTAGATGCGGGTATCAGGGGGCATTGATGGTGCCGACTGAAATTCTGGCTGAGCAGCATTACAAATCGGTTAAGCCATTGCTTGAAAGATTTGGCGTTGCAGTTGAGCTGCTATCGGGCAGCCAGTCGAAGAAACAGAAACAGGCTGTTTTTGAGGGACTGAAAAATGGCTGCATAAATGTTGTTATAGGTACTCATGCGCTAATAGAAGATACAGTTGAGTTCTACAAGCTGGGATTGGTTATAACAGATGAGCAGCATAGATTTGGCGTGAGGCAGAGATCAATTCTGGCTGAAAAAGGCGGAAATACTGATGTATTGGTAATGACTGCGACGCCGATACCCAGAACCCTTGCACTTATATTATACGGTGACCTTGATATATCAATAATTGATGAGCTTCCTCCCGGGAGAAAGCCTGTTAGAACTTATTCGGTAAATGAATCGATGCGGGACAGAATTAATAATTTTATAAGAGAAACCGTAAAAGCAGGGAGGCAGGTATATATAGTATGTCCTCTTGTTGAGGACTCAGAGGAAATAGAAGCAAAATCAGCTGTGGTTACCGCAGAGGATATTGGGAATAATGTATTTAATGACCTGAAGGTTGGTATTATTCACGGTAAAATGAAGCCCTCGGAAAAGGAATCTGTTATGAAAAGCTTTGCAGCTTCCGATATAAGTATTCTTGTTTCAACTACAATTATAGAGGTTGGTGTAAATGTTCCAAATGCGACTCTCATGGTTATTGAAAATGCAGAGAGATTCGGACTGGCCCAGCTTCACCAGCTGAGAGGCAGAGTGGGGAGAGGAGAGGCTCAATCCTATTGTGTATTATTTAATCAGTCTAATTCAAAAGTAGCAAGGGAAAGAATGAAAATAATGGCACAATCAAATGATGGCTTTGTTATTTCAGAGAAGGATTTGGAAATAAGGGGGCCGGGAGAATTTTTCGGCATCAGGCAGCATGGATTGCCTGAACTGAAAATTGCCAATCTTTATAAGGACTTGGAAATTCTGAAGCTGGCACAGGAGACTGCTAAGGACATGGTTGCGGAGGACCCGGGACTTATGAACAATAAAAGGTTAAAGCAGTATTTAGCAAATCATTTCGGAGAAAAAGCCACACTGTCATAGTACGGTTTGTTAAAGCTCAGTTTCCGCTGTTAGCGAAGCTTTGCCTACATATTTTATACAGGAGGAATTATTGCAGTGAGAGTGATTTCTGGCAGTGCAAGGGGATTAAAGCTTGTTGCTCTGGAGAGTATGGATACAAGACCGACTGCTGACAGAGTAAAGGAAAATTTATTTAATATTATAGCTCCGTATATTGACGATACAAAGGTTTTGGATTTGTATGCGGGGAGCGGCGGCTTAGGTATTGAGGCATTAAGCAGAGGAGCACAGAGTGCTGTTTTTTGTGACAGTAACGATAAAAGTATAAACATTATAAAAACAAATATAGAAAAAGCGAAATTTTTGGATAAAGCAAATGTTTTTTTGGGAGAAGCTAAATTAATATTAAAAAAACTCTCCCATACAGGAGAAAAATTTGATATAATTTTTCTAGACCCGCCCTACAGGAAAAATATAGTGCCGGATATATTGACGGAATTGGAAGTAAACAGGGTGATGGAGGATAAGGTAATAATAGTTGCCGAAACTGATGTGGAGGATTCGCTTCCGTATGAGACAGCAACGCTGGTAGTATCAAGAAGGCAAATATACGGAAAAACCAAGTTGACATTTTACAAACACAAAGGATGAAGTATGATATGAGGACATTCATATATCCGGGCAGCTTTGATCCGGTTACAAACGGACATTTAGATATAATAGAGAGGGCATCAAAAATATGTGACAGGCTGATAGTGGGAGTTTTGGTCAGTCATAATAAGAAGCCGCTGTTTACTATGGATGAACGAGTAGATATGCTCGGAAGAGCCATAAGAAGCTGTAATTGCAACAATGTTGAGGTGGAGGATTTTTCAGGCTTGCTGGTTGATTTCGTTAAAAAGAAAAATGCTGATGTTATCATAAAGGGACTCAGGGCAGTATCAGATTTTGAGTATGAGCTTCAAATGGCATTATTAAACAAGAACCAATCTCCTGAAATTGAGACGCTGTTTATGATGTCCAGCATTAATTATTCCTTTTTAAGCTCAAGCATGGTGAAGGAGATAGCCAGATACGACGGAAACATTAAGGGCCTTGTTCCTGAATGTATTAAAGAGGATATCATTAGCAAATTTACGGGCAGAGGGATTAGCGATAGTTAAGTTATGTACAGGAAATAGAGTTTGTACAAATAAGGTGTATTTTTGAACGTGCAGTGCAGTTTGATACAAAATTGTAAAAATATAGTACCTTTCAGAGGTTCTATGCTGATAGTTTTATCACTTTTTGTACCTGGCACAGTGAAGGTTCTGTGCTTTGGGCACAAGCGAAAGGAATGATTGTTAATATGGAGATATTGACGATATTGGAATCTTTGGAGGATTTAATCGAAAAAAGTTCTGGTGTACCCTTCTCAGGCAAGTGTCTGGTTGACAGGGAAGAGGTTTTGGAAATAGTTAAGGAGATGCGGCTAAAATTGCCGGATGATATCAAGCAGGCAAAATGGATTAAGGAAGAGCGCCAGAAAATATTATTGGAAGCGCAGAAGGAAGCTAATAATATTTTAAAGGATGCCGAAAATAAAATAGCGTCATTGGTTGATGAGCATGAGATTACAAAAAAAGCATATGAACAGTCAAATGAGATTGTTAGCAGTGCTCAGAAGAATGCCAGGGAGATAAGGCTTGGAGCACGTGAATATGCAGATAGTGTTCTGAATAAAGTCGAAGAGATTTTGACAGATGCCACTGATGTAATTAAAACAAACAGAAAAGAATTAAAGTAGCCTTTTTTTTGTTGTAATACTTATATAGCAAATGTACAATAAAGAAACAGATATTATTACAGCTGACAGTATAATAATATTTTGAACCGACAGCATGCAAATATTACTCCAGCTATTAGAATGTCCGGCTGATACATCTGAAAAAACGGCTGCTTCATTCAGAAGAGCCTTGCCGAAGAATGTTGCCCCTATGTAGGTATAAGCTGCTGATAATATGCCTTGTATTGCCTTGCCGATTATATAGGGCTTTACACTGATATCCGAGGAGCTGACAATACTCAGTACCTGAGTATGGACTGAAAAGCCTGCCCATCCTATTATTAAGCTTATACAGCAAAGTTTTATTTTAAAATCGGAGGAAGCAAGGCTTATCAGGTTTGAGCCGGTAGTTATTTCGAATAATCCGCAAAGGACACCTTCCAGAGTTTTTGAGTCTATTCCGAGAGTTCCTGTAATATCCGGGAACAAAGAGCATGCTCTTCCTATAACTCCGCTTGTTATCAATATATTAATCAAAACAGAGAAGAATATAATAAAGCCGCCAATTGTCAGAATTGTAAATATTGAGTTTTTGATGCATTCCCCAAACAGAGTCCATGTATTGATATTGGTATTTCTCATTCTTTGAAGCTCTAAATGTAATTTCTGAGAGGTTTTTTTCTGGAGCTTTGTTTTTGGGCTGCTTTTATTTCTGTAAAATTTAAAGAGCATTCCTACTGTTAAACATGCCGCAACATGGCTGATATAGAGCAGGTAACCTATTTTGGGGGATTGAAGCATTCCGACGGCAACCGAGCCCATAATAAACAGAGGACCGGAATTGTTTGTAAATGTAAGCAGTCTTTCAGCCTCAATTTTTGAGATCAGCTCCTGTCTTTTAAGGTCGGCGGTTATTGTTGCTCCGACCGGATAACCGCTTATAATGCCCATTGCAAGTGCAAATGAACCGCAGCCCGGTATATTGAAGAGAGGCCTCATTATTGGTTCCAGTATTATACCGAAGATATTAATAAATCCTGATTTACTTAACAATTGTGAGGCTACAAAAAATGGAAACAAAGAAGGAAACACTATATTCAGCCATAGATTAATCCCTTGTGAGGCCGCTGCTACTACAGTTTTTGGATATATAACAAGTGCTGCTATAAGTAATATGCCGAATATAGGAAGTATGGATTTTTTCATGTATATATAAATAGCTTTTATGCCTATAAAATATGCTGAAACAGTTAAAGCGGTAAAGGAAAGCAATATAAATATATTCAAAATAACCTCCGCAAAAGAAAAACAATTCTGAATTTAATACTTCTTTATATAGAAAATATATACGTTTGCGGAAGCTATTATAACTTTAAAATCAGAGCAGCTCAAAAAAATACAAGATATTATTTACGCGCAGAAATAAAGCCTTCGGTTCCGGATAATAAATTCCGAAGCCGAGGCTTATGTTCAAATTATAGCAAGCGTATGCTGATGCTTAAAGCTTTTGAATCCAGCCAAAGGTATCTTCAAGTTCTCCGCTTTGGATTCCTGTAATGGTGTCGTATACCCTTTGTGATACCTCTCCGATTTTTCCGTCATTAACCTTAATAACATTGCCGTTCCAGCTGAATTCTCCAATCGGAGATATTACTGCTGCGGTACCGGTTCCAAATGCCTCTTCCAATTTGCCGGCAGCATGGGCGTCATAAATTTCCTGAATGGTTATTTTGCGCTCGGAAACAGGTACACCGGCTTTCTTTAACAGCTCGATGGTTGACATACGTGTTATACCCGGAAGAATCGTGCCTGTGAGTGCTGGGGTAACAACCTCACCGTTGATTTTAAAGAATACATTCATTGTTCCTACTTCTTCAACGTATTTTTTCTCAACGCCATCCAGCCACAGAACCTGAGTATAGCCTTGCTCTTTAGCCTCAACCTGAGCTTTTAAGCTGGCAGCATAGTTGGCAACTGTTTTTGCCTCTCCGAGACCGCCTCTGACTGCACGGACATAATTACTTTCAACATAAATTTTTACAGGATTGATGCCTTCTTTGTAGTAGGCTCCGACAGGTGAAAGTATAATTACGAACTGGTAAGAATGTGCAGGTCTTACTCCAAGTGCCGGTTCTGAAGCAAAAATAAACGGACGGATGTACAAGGATGTGCCCGGAGCGCTTGGAATCCAGTAAGCGTCAACCTTTACGAGCTCCTTAATAGCCTGTACGCAGTCATCAACGTTTATTTCAGGAATGCATAATAATCTGTTTGAATTATTTACTCTTTGCATATTTTTTTCAGGCCTGAAAAGTAAGATTTCACCATTGGCGGTTCTATATGCTTTTAAGCCTTCAAAAATTGCCTGACCGTAATGCAGAGCCATCGCGGAAGGATCTACTGCCATAGGCCCGTAGGGTACTATTCTTGCGTCATGCCAGCCTTTACCCTCAGTGTAGTCCATGATAAACATATGATCAGTAAAATGAATTCCGAAGCCTAAATGGCTCTGGTCCGGTTTTTGCTTCGGAGCTGCTGTTTTAGTAATAGAAATATTCATTTATATTACTCCCTTCATAAATTTAAATAAAATATTTAATTTGATTGATTTATAGTGTTCAATCAATTAATTATTAAAAAATACAAGTTTATTATGCTACTTTTAAAAATAAAAGTCTATAGTTTGGTGGCATTTTAAAAGAATGTGTGTAAAAACTGTAGGACAAAAAGAAAAAATATGTAATAAAAGGAAAAAATTAATAAAAAATTTTGCTCCTCAATATGCTTCCTGCGGAAGCCAATATCATTAGTTTTTGTAATCAAGTGTTCCTGCTTTTCATAACATAATAACAGAATACTTTTTATAATGCCGCTATTAGAGTACTGTTTGCTATAAAGCTCATGGAGGTCAGCTTGAAAGAATTTGGAACGTATGAAAGAAATATTTTTTGCCGGTACTCGGCGTGGGGGTTAATATGATATATCTTGATAATGCAGCAACTTCATTTCCAAAGCCCGAGAGGGTATATGAGGAAATGGACCGATGCTTGAGAACATACTGTTCAAATCCGGGAAGAGGCAGTCACTCAATGTCTGTTCAAAGCGCAATGGCAGTTACAGAAACCCGTGAGCATATCGCAAGGCTTCTTAATGTTAAGGATTTCTTAAATATATGTTTTACAAAGAATGCAACAGAGGCATTGAATCTTGCAATAAATGGATGCCTTTCGGAAGGTGACCATGTAATTACAACTTGTATGGAGCACAATTCCGTATTAAGACCGCTTAAGATGCTGCAAAAATATAATGGAATAAAAACTACGGTAATCAGCGGAGATGAACTGGGACGAATTGATCCGTTCCAGATAAGAAAAAGTATAAATAAAAAAACACGTTTGATTGCTTGTACATTATCATCTAATGTAAACGGAATTATTATGCCTGTCAGGGAAATAGGGGAAATTGCCAGAGATAACGGAATTTTGTTTCTTATTGATGCGTCACAGGGACTGGGCTGCATAAAAGTAGATTTGAACGAAATATATTCCAGCATGGTTGCCTTTCCCGGACATAAAGGACTTCTGGGCCCTCAGGGAACGGGCGGTCTTTATGTAGACCCCGATATCAGATTGAAGCCGCTAATGAGCGGCGGAACCGGCAGTAAATCAGGTATTTTGTACCAGCCGGATATTATGCCTGATATCTATGAGAGCGGAACCTTAAACACCCCAGGAATAGTGGGCCTGCGAGCAGGACTTGATTTCATTGAGCATACTGGAATAGAGGCTATTAAAGCTAAAAAGGATATGCTTACAAACAGATTGCAAAGCGGAATAAGCCAAAATAGACTTATAAGGCTTTACAGTCCGGAAAAAGCCTCGGAAAATTCAGGAATAGTTGCTTTTAATGTTAAAGGCACAGATTCATCGGAAATATGCGAATCCCTTGATAAAGCTTATACGATAGAATGCAGGGCAGGACTTCATTGTGCGCCGCTGGCCCATAATCACTTCAAAACAAAAAATTCAGGTATTGTCAGATTGAGCGTAGGTTATTTTAATTCAATAAATGACATTGACAGGACAGTAACAGCGGTAAACAAAATTGCATATGAGCTGAATAACGGCAAATAATAATTATATTATCTGCGTATTTCGTTTATATAGGGTAAGCTTTAAAATATAAAAGGATTTATATGAGAATTGTGGATGCAAGGCTTACAAATATTAATGAAATTGATTTAATAATTAAAAAAATTAATAAATAATTAAAAAATATTAAATAATATATAGACAGAATGTACTGCCGGGTGTATAATTTACCTATAATAAGTTTTGTAGTGAATTAGCTTAAAAAGCTTGAAAAAATAAGTTTGTACCAACATAGTGCATTTTCAAGCTGAGAAAACCCACAAGTGGCTTTTCTATATCAAGTGAAGGCATCTGTGAAAAAACTAGTGTACCGCCGCAAAGCTTACCAAATTTTAATGCCAAACCGGGCGTGGAGGTTAGCTTGAAGTAATCAAGAAGCGATTGCAAAACAAGATAGCGTACCGCCACGAAGCTTTACCAAATTTTAATGCCC
>NZ_QKMR01000016.1:53148-71128 GCF_003208175.1 Ruminiclostridium sufflavum DSM 19573
AAAACAAGATAGCGTACCGCCACGAAGCTTTACCAAATTTTAATGCCCAAACTGGGCGTGGAGGTTATTATGAACAATACATTTAAAAAGGTAATTACAGTGATTTTGTTAATAATTTTAGGATTTATTGCATTGAGGATAGTGGGAGCGGTGATTGGTGCATTGATTCCTTTAGCATTTCTTGCTCTTATTGGATATGTAGTATTCAGACTGATTAATAAGGGTTATTCAAAGAGATACTAAGATTTATTAACGGCTGAAAAAACGATTGCTGCTACCGAATTATTTAATACAATTTGGCGCTTATTTTGCAAATAAGCGCTATTTACATTAAAATATCTGGTGCCAGAGCTTTAGTAATTCACGTGTTATGCCGATATCTATATATAGAAGGATATTTTTTGCACTACTGCAAAGCAGAGGTTCTATGCAGAAGCAAGGTCTTCAAGTGAAGCTTTTACATTGTTTATGTGCGGATACTTGGCGTGGAGGTTAGTTTGATAGTTGAATTAAGGAGGTGCTCTTTATGGATATCACCAGAGTAGCTGCCATTTCACCTATAACGAGAGTAAATGCTTTTAATCGCAAGGAAGCCAGAACAGATAATAAAAAAAGAGAGGAGGAAAAAAAGAGCAAGGAATTTGAAAAAGCACTGAAATTAAAGCAGGTTTGAAAAATCTTGCTTCAGCCGGTAAAATTAAGCTTGGAAGGCGGTTTATTTATACCAAGGTAAAAAAGAAAGAGGTACATTTTAATGCAAAAAGAAAATATTGATAGAAATTGAAAGCCACGAGGCAAATTATATTGTTTCGTGGTTTTTGTTTTTAATTATTTATTTTTAAGGCATATCAATTTACAATAGTTCCAGCTGTCACTATCATATATGATGTTTTATTTCTGCAACAAATTACAATTATTGATAAATTTGCTTATATAATGTATAATTTAAGCAGTTGTCTCCACGCAGTGTCGGCATTAAAGCAGCTGCGGAGAGCTCTGCAGAAGCATAGGTTGAAAGATATGCGCCGTAAATGGCAATGTGTGCCTCAGCTAGAACACCGGGAGGAATCATCACTGATTCAAGTAATTATTTTGGCAGTATCCTTTATAAATTTGAGCACCGACAGGCTTTTTATGTGAGAAAATTGAGTTGATTATATATTAGGGGGATATGCTATGAGAAAAAAATTAACAGCTATAGCACTATCATTAATTTTTACTGTTCAGTCATCATTTGCTTGGGGAGCTGGTTATGATGAATATGCAGCTGAAACAGGAAACCTGTCGGTTTTGACTGCCGGTATAATAGGAGATTTGAACGGAGATGAGGTAGTTGATGCAATAGACTTTGCATTAATAAAAAGTTATCTTTTAGGAGTCATTAAGGATTTCCCTGTCGGTGATCCGGCTGTGGGAGATTTAAACTTGGATGGAGGTATTAATGCCCTTGATTTGGCGATAATGAAAATGTATTTACTTGGAGCTGTTGATTCTCTTCCTGTAGGAGAGCCGGGACAAGCGCTTTTTATTAATGAGGTGATGGCTGCCAATACCGACACTTTACGTGACGGAGATATCGAGGATGGGGACAGCGGAAGTGAGGGAGGGGCTTACTCGGACTGGATAGAGATTTACAATTCAGGTAATAGTTCAATTGATCTGACAGGGTATACCTTGTCTGATTCCTCCTATACATGGGAATTTCCGGCGGGAACTGTTCCTGCCAAGGGGCATCTGCTTGTCTGGGCTTCTGATAAGAATAAGGTTGCAAAAGACGGCCAGCTGCATACCAATTTTAAACTGAGTGCTTCGGGAGAAACCTTGACGATAAAAATGCCTGACGGTTCTGTTGCTGACACAGTTACCACAGGGGAGTTAAAGAATGACTGGTCATATGGGCGTAAATATGACGGCTCAGCGGAATTAGTCATATTCTCAAAAGCAACTCCTCAGATGCCTAATTTTTATTCGTCAGAAACAGCAGTTGTAAAAGAACCGGCATTTTCATATGCGGGTGGATTTTATACCTCAGCCATTAATCTTCAGCTTAGTACGGATGAAGAGAATGCAAGAGTTTATTATACATTGGACGGTTCAGATCCGGAGCCCGGGTCTGAAGGTACATTTGAATATATAAAGCCTATTGCTGTTAAAAGCAGGGCAGGAGAGCCAAATGTTCTATCAATGATATCAAATGTTTCAAATGATGAGTGGACAAAATGGCAGGCACCAAAGTCAGAGCTTTTTAAATGTACGACTGTAAAAGCCGTTGCGGTCAATGCCGGAGGCGGTAAAAGCGAAATAGTCACAAATTCTTATTTTGTAGACAAGGATATGCTGACCAGATACAAGCTGCCTGTTATATCAATAGTCACTGATAGGGATAATTTTTTTGACGATACAATTGGCATATATGTCAATGGGAACTTTGAAAACAAAGGAAGGGAATGGGAGAGACCCGTACATATAGAGTTTTTCGAAAAGGACGGAACACTTGCCTTTTCACAGAATATCGGATTAAGAATTAACGGCTGTTATTCGAAAAAAATTCCTCAGAAATCCTTCAGACTATATGCAAATCATAATTATGACGATACTGACAAATTTGAATATGAGATTTTCCCTGATCTGAAAAAGAAGGGAAACGGTAAAAAGCTGGACAGCTTCACTACACTTCTTTTAAGAAATGCAGGGAATGATTGTACATGGACAGGAACAATGTTCAGGGATGCATTGACTCAGGGGCTTGTCTCGCATCTTAAGATTGATACAATGGCATACAGGTCTTCCGTGGTATTTCTGGATGGTGAGTACTGGGGGATATACAACATAAGAGAGCGGTTTGACGACGAATATCTGAAGTCACATTACAAAGCCGATAAAGATAAAATTGTCATGCTGGATGTATTTGAGACACTTGATGTGCTTGAAGGCGAAAGTGATGATTACAAATTATACCAGGAGGATGTTATAAATTATCTTAAAAATAATGACATAACTGCTGATGATACATACGAATATATAAAAACAAAAATTGATATCGAAAATTATATTATTTATAATGTCGCGGAAATTTTTTGCGGTAATACAGATTGGCCGGGAAATAATGTTTCGATATGGAGATACAAGACAGAAGACGGAGAATACCATCCGGAGGCGGCATATGGACAGGACGGAAGGTGGAGATGGCTGCTCAAGGATACAGACTTTGGTTTTGGATTTCAAAAGCAAAGTGTTACATTTGACTCCTTAAGCTATGCCACATCAGAAGAGCCACAGAAAGGCGGTGCTCTACAGGCAAATAAACCGTGGGCGGTATTTCTTCTGAAAACCCTTATAAAAAATTCCGAGTTCAGAAATCAGTTCATAAATTGTTTTGCAGATCAGCTGAATACTTCGTTTAACCCTGTGAGAGTTAATGAAAAAATTGATGCTTTAAAATCAGGGATAGAGGATGCAATGCCTGAACAATGCGACAGGTGGAGAACAATAAATATAAAAAGCGCTTATGAAGGAGATCCCACATGGAGTGTCAATGTCAGTGCGGTCAAAAGCTATGCAGCTGACAGACCTTCTGTTATGAGGAAATGTATTGTAAACAAATTTATGGATAAAGGCGTTGCAGGTACCGCTGAGATTACGGTGAATACTGCACAGGCTGAAGGTTATGTAAGAATTAATACCATTGATATCAAAGAAACAACCCCGGGTATTTATGATTCGTCCTGCTGGACAGGTATTTACTTTAAGGGTGTACCTGTGACATTAACGGCATTTGCTCAAAAAGGCTACAGGTTTGATCATTGGGAAGGAATCACGGGGGTTCAGGCAGCCGCCGCAAGCATAACATTCACTCCTGATATGAATATGAGCATTAGACCTGTTTTTACGCTTGCAGGATAAATAAGAATGCTCCTGAAATTAATGGTAATAAAAACTGTATTATATGCCGGTAACAAAAAAGTCGATACCTATGGTATCGACTTTTTTAATAAAAGCTGGTCGGAATGACACGATTTGAACGTGCGACCCCTTGCACCCCAAGCAAGTACTCTAGCCAAACTGAGCTACATCCCGATAAACTCTTAATCCGCAAATTAGTATAACACATATGAAGGCTAATGTAAATGCTTTTGTATTGTTTTTATTTAAAAATTAAATAATTCTTTAAGGCTTTATTTTGAAAGCAGTAATTGCCTTAAATCTGTCAAACAGCTTGTGCTTGCGTTGATTGACCGCAGCACGAAAGTATTGTATCATTAAATTGGAAAATATAATAATGCGTTCTACTTTGTGGAAAACTTTCTTTTTAAGCCCAAAACAAAAGACAAAAAAAAATAACAGAAAATAAATAGCAAGTAAAAAACTAAATATTAAGGGGGAGAAGTATGCTAAAAAAAGTAATTGTATTTTTTCTGAGCTTGCAATTTCTATTGTGTTTTATGCCGCTGCACCAATCATCAGCGGTGTCAGTACCGCAGCGTCAGATGGAGGCTTTGGACAGGGGCGTTGTAGCGGTTAAGGCCGGCAATGGTGTATTTGTAAGTTGGAGAATGTTTGGCAATGAGCCTGCAAGTATTTCGTATAATTTGTACCGTAGCGGTGTAAAAGTGAATTCGTCACCAATTGCAAACAGTACAAATTATATGGATACCAACGGAAGCACCGGTTCAACATATACTGTAAGAGCAGTGCTTGAGGGTAAGGAGCAGGCTGCTTCAAAAGCAGCGGGAGTATGGGGGCAGAATTACCTGCAGGTTCCCGTTTCTGCTCCTGAAAGCGGATATACGGCAGGCGACTGCAGTACCGGAGATTTGGACGGAGATGGAGAATATGACCTTGTTGTAAAATGGGAGAGAGCAACAAATGATAATGCAAATGGAGGAGTCACAGACCCGGTATATCTTGAGGGCTATAAGATTAACGGAAAAAAGTTATGGTCTGTAAACCTAGGAAAAAATATTCGCGGAGGTGCTCATTATACTCAGTTTATGGTATATGACCTTGATGGTGACGGAAAGGCAGAGCTTGCCTGCAAGACTGCGGATGGCACAACAGACGGAAAAGGTGCGGTTATAGGCGATAAGAATGCAAATTACGTTGATTCTAACGGATATATATTGTCAGGACCTGAATATCTTACTGTTTTCAGCGGAGAAACAGGGGCTGCCCTTTCAACGGTAAATTATGTTCCGCCGAGAGGTACTGTTTCCAGCTGGGGTGATGACTACGGAAACCGTGTAGACCGTTTCAGAGCATGTATAGCGTATCTTGACGGAGTTCATCCCAGTCTTGTTATGCTGCGCGGATATTACACCAGAATGGTGGCTGCGGCATGGGATTTCAAGGATGGCAAGCTGACGCAGAGATGGGTATTTGACAGCAATACAAGCGGCAATTCAGCGTGGGCGGGACAGGGCAATCATAACCTGAGTGTGGGTGATGTTGATAATGACGGCTGTGACGAAATTTTAAACGGTACGTCAGCTATTGATAATAACGGCAAAGGCCTATGGACTACCGGCTTAGGTCATGGAGACGCAATGCATTTAGGTGATCTGGATCCCAACAGAGACGGCTTGGAAGTGTGGACGGCTCTTGAGGGCTCAAAGGGAGCGGCCCTGCTGGATGCAAAAACAGGAGAACAGATATTCAGATATACATACTCAAAGGATTGCGGCAGAGCTTTGGCGGCAGATATAACCGCGGCATCTCCCGGGGAGGAAATGTGGGCTGCCGGTTCAGGGCTTTATAGCTGCACAGGCAAAAATATCGGTACTGCTCCGGGTCAGATGAATTTTGCAATATGGTGGGATGGAGATGAACTGCGCGAAATTTTAGACGGTACAACAATATCTAAATATAATGGAGGAACATTACTTTCGGCAGCCGGATGCAATTCAATTAACGGTACAAAAGCTAATCCCTGCTTGCAGGCTGATATTTTGGGAGACTGGAGAGAGGAAGTTATTTTTCCGACAACTGATAACACTGCCTTGCGGATTTATACAACTACAAGTGTTACAACTCGCAGAATTTATACGCTGATGCATGATCCGGTTTACAGGCTGAGTATAGCATGGCAGAATACGGCGTATAACCAGCCCCCCCATACAGGCTTCTTTTTAGGCAGCGGGATGGCTGAACCGCCGGTTCCAAGCATATATACTCCCGATAATCTTGGGAATAATGAAGTTAAAAAGGGAGATATAAACAGTGACGGTAATATTGATGCCATTGACCTTGCTATTATAAAACAAAAGCTGCTTGGAAGCATACCGGAGTTTCCGACTGCCGACGGAGCCTATGCGGCAGATGTGAATGCAGATGGAGCTGTTGATGCAATAGATTTTGCATTAATGAAAAAGTATCTGTTGGGTGCTATTGACTCTTTCCCTGAAGCACAGGAAGAAACGGTACCCGCGACAATATTTCAGGCTGAGGATGCCTATATTTTTAATGGCGTCAGGGAAAATATAAACAGCGGTTATACCGGAGATAGCTATGCCAATTATAACAATGAAATTGCAAGCTATGTTGAATGGACTGTAAAGGTTAAGGCCTCAGGTACACAGCGACTCAGGTTCAGATATGCAAACGGTACTGAGCAAGACCGTCCTATGGAAATTCAGATTAATGGCACCGCGATAAACAGCAGTCTGAGCTTTATTCCTACAGGAGGCTGGACAACATGGATGGATGTGAGTTTAAATGCAAACCTCAAAGCAGGTGATAATACCATCAGGGCTGTATCTGTCACAGCACAGGGAGGCCCGAATGTAGATTACTTGGAGGTGACAAATGCATCAGAATCAGAAACAAAGCCATTTACAGGTGCTACAGTTTATATTTGCGGAGACTCTACAGTTATGACCTACAATGCCTCCTATTATCCGCAAGCCGGATGGGGACAGATGATTTCAAAATACTTCAATACTGAAGTTACTTTTGTTAACCGTGCGATTGGAGGAAGAAGCTCAAAGAATTTTGTTGAAGAGGGAAGATTGGAAAGTATATTGAGTGTAATTCAGCCAAATGATTATTTATTTGTCCAATTTGGACATAATGATGCGTCAATAAATAATCCGGATAGATACGCCGCACCCTTTACAACTTACAAGGAATACCTCAAAAAGTATGTTGACGGTGCACGTGCAAAAGGGGCTATTCCTGTATTGATAACACCTGTAGCCAGATTGAATTATTCAAATAATACCTTTAAAAATGATTTCCCTGATTATTGTACGGCAATGAAACAGGTAGCAGCAGAAGAAAATGCTGCTTTGATAGATTTAATGACCCTTAGCTTGAATTACTATACTTCTGTAGGCTATGACGAAGCATATAAGTTATACCTGGTTTCATCAAACGGAACCGACTATACTCATTTTACGGAAGCCGGAGCAGAGGTAATAGCGGGAATAATATCAAAGGAAATTAAAAAATTAAATATACCTTTGGCGGGCAGCGTAAGGTAAGAATATTCTCTTGAACCGTGCATAAAAGGAGGGGCTTTATTTTGAGAATAAATATATGCAGGTTTTTATGTTTTGCTATCATAATAACAGCTTTTGTATGCAGTACAAATTGTTTTGACGCAAAAGCAGCAGCTGAGTACAAGTTTGATTTCGGCGGCGGAGCCACAGAGTCAGGATATATCGGCGTGAGTGCATCAACGGCTTACAGTGCCGCTAAGGGCTATGGGTTCAATACTCCGTCCGATATGAAAAATGTTTCGGCATCAGGCTACGGGGTCGAAAGTGATGCAGTTCAGTTTCTTGCGTATGGAATAAAAAGCACGAATACATTTAATCTCGATCTCCCAAATGGGTTGTATGAGGTGGAAATAACATTGGGAAATACATCAAGGGCAAGTGTTTCAGCAGAGGGAGCTTTTCAGCTGATAAATATGACGGGAAACTTGGCAAAGGACAGCTTTGAAATTCCTATTACCGATGGGCAGCTAAATATTCTGATTACCGAGGGTAAAGCAGGAACGGCCTTTACCCTTAGTGCTCTTACAGTTAGAAGAATATCGGATAATGCAGCAGCAAACAGAACCATATACATTGGAGGAGATTCAACAGCCTGCAATTATTATCCCTTGGATACCAGTATGCAGGCAGGATGGGGACAAGTGTTCTCAAAGTTTGCGGATACAAGTGTATTTCAGGTTCGTAACATGGCTTCAAGCGGACAATGCGCCCGAGGATTCAGAGATGACGGTCAGTTTGAAGCAATCCTCAAATATATAAAACCCGGTGATTATTTTTTGCTGGAGTTTGGAATAAATGACACAGCAGCAAAGAATAATACGACCGAGGAGCAGTTTAAAGAGATAATGAGGGATATGGTCAAGCAGACTGCTGCAAAAGGTGCGACGATTGTACTGGTAACACCTCAGGGAAGAGCAACGGATTTTAACTCATCAAATGTGCACTTTTCCGAAAACAGGTATTATAGAAATTCAACTCTTGCTTTGGCAAAGGAGGAAAAGGTTCCGCTGGTTGACTTGAATGTGTTAAGCTCCCGATATTTTACCGCTATAGGTCAAGAGGCAACTCTTTCACTGTTCATGAGCGGTGATGCCGTACATCCCAACAGAGCCGGAGCAGAAGAGCTGGCTCGCATAGTGGCAGAAGATATAAAAAGACAGGGGCTGTTCATTTGGGATGAAACAGTAAAAGCCGGTGATGTGAATGGGGACGGAAATATTGATGCTATTGATTTTGCGATGATGAAGCAGTACCTGCTGGGAATAATAAGCGATTTTCCTGCTCCTGAGTGCAGATTTGCAGCAGACCTTGATTGTGACGGCAATATAAATTCGATTGATTTTGCTTTGCTAAAGAAATACCTTTTAAATAACTGAACTTTCAACATTAAAATGTAATCTGTAAAGAATTTAAAAATAAAAAAACAGTAATCAGGTAAATTTCCTGATTACTGTTTTTTTATCAAGTTTGTTTTACTTCAAGCTGTAGGCTTTTCGGTCTGCTGAAAATTAAAATATAAAAGCAGTATTTACAGATGTTATCAAAATTCAGCATTCCTCCCGAATATTGTTATGCGCAACTTTTTTCAGGATAAGAAACTTATACAGCATTTTTTAGTCTCTCAAATGTTGTGTACCCATGTGACTAAATACTATACTGATATTATTTGTACACGTATAGATTTTTCAAAATTACAACAGGCTTACCATCCCCACGGATTTGAAGAAGTCGTTGGTTTCCAGCCTGAATTATCCAGCCATTTCACTCTTTGAAGTACAAAGTTTTGCAAGATTGTTATTTGTTCTTCCCAGGTTTGTGTTGTCTGTGTGCCAAAACCGCCTACCATGGAAGTATTCAGGATATTCCACTTCTGGAAGTTGCGTTTTGCGCCGTTTTTCAATGGTGTAGTCAGACTTTGAATCTTAGCAGTAAGATTTGCATCTGACAGAGGACCTTTACGAAGCTCTTTCCAGCGTGCATCAATTTTGGCCTGGAAGCTTGAATCCTTCATGAGTGTGTAGTACCAGTCGCAAGTTGAATTTGTACCAAATACCGGCTGGAACTGCCAGCCTTCCACAGTAGAGGTTGTCCCGCCAAAGCCGAAGCCGGTGTAACATTCAAAGCCAAGGTCATAGTCCCAGAGAGGACCGGCTTTAAGCTTTTCATTACGATCCTTGTATAATCGGGTACTTCGCATATATGCATCGCCTTCACGCGCCATTTCATTTACAATAATGAAATTTACAAAGGAATCAACATCTATGTATGCGGGATAACCGGTAGTCTGGTCTGATGGATTTGAGCTGTGGATGGAGTTATGAACCTTTTGGATATAATTTGTTATCCAGGTAAGCTGCTCGGATTTTACATCCTTTGGTTCGGTTAATTCCAGATCACTCCAACCGGATCCTTTTATCAGTGGTTCTTCAGCACACTGCATGTTAAACTGCATTAAGTAACCGCCTGAAATCTTTGGCTCTGTCAAATCATCCTCTTTAAGCTTCTTTATATTAAGACGATCTTTGTCTATTTCTATTGTTTCGGTAAGCAGGTAAACACCTTGGTAATCAGCAGCAGACAACGGTTGATTGTCTATATTGATATATACCTCAACAAATGTGTATCCGGGAGCCTCTAAGCCTATATCATTACCTATTTCATAAGCAAAGGCGTTACGGATAAGGGATTTGTCAGGATATGGAGAAAGCAGACACCAGTCTCCGTCAGCAGGAAGTCCCATTACAGGATATTTCGCATCTCCGCCCTCATTATCCCAAAACTCAATTCTGTAAGGTGTTTTCTCAAAATTTGCGGAGGATTGTCCACGGACATGATATCCGCCGCGGGTTGCAACAGTAGGAGTTTGTAATAAAGTAGACTGATTGTTTTTCGGCTCCATCAGCATAATGGCAGCATCCAGATAATCCTCTTTGCCTGGCTTGCCTGCACCGTATGAATCCAGAATTAATACCGGAAGATCATGATTTGCATCTATTGAACTGCAAATATAAACAGCTGTGCCTATATCACCGCTTGCAGCTCCGTTGACAAAAGCCTGAGCTCTTACCTGTGTTGTTTTTGTTAAAGAAATGGCATTTGAATATAATTGGGAGCTTGCGGTTGGAACACTGCCATTGGTTGTGTAGCGTATTTGAGCATTTGAAATCTTTGTGCTCAGGGCAACTGAAAGCGAATTCTTGAAGGTTGAGCTAGGCACAGAGAATATGATATCTCCGACAAGTTTTTCCGCTTCGGTTTTTTTAACCTCCTCTTCAGGCACATCAGCCGGGAACTTATCAATTACTTTCAGCAAATATTGCTTGAGCAGGGAATAATCGATAGCATTGATATTGCCATCTGCATCCAAATCTGCAACTGAAGAGTTAGGAAGCTCAGTGCCTCCTAAAAGATACCCTTTCATTAAGGCATAGTCCAAGGCATCTATTGAACCGTCCTGATTTAAGTCACCGTACAGCTTCGCTGCAGAGACAAGCGTCATTGAAAATACACTTGTGGCAAGTGCAATCACTAATGACAGGATTAGTAAACGACTTTTTTTCATACAAAATACCTCCTGTAAATTAAGGTTAACAAACAAAGTTGGTTAAGCATAAGATTTTATCGATACCATAGAAAATTCGGAGCTGTATATTTTTATAAAATAAATGGGAATATGAGAACTTGATAGCAGAGAGACCATAAGGCGGTAATCGAAATACCTTCTTGCAATTCCTGTAAAAATCAATAAAAAAGAAACTGAAGCTCTTGAAGATTATAATCGCTTTATGTCAGACATTAGAGTACCAGATTATTTTTTTATTATAATCCTTGAAATCTAAAAGGACAATCGAATATCCACTATATATTTGGTGTATTCGGTGAAATATTCTATGTATTTGTTATTTATACTATAGTAAAAGTCAATTACTATCGGCTAAAAACCGATTTCATCGACCGATAGCTTGGTCTTGAGGCTGAAGCCTCCTAAAGTCAAAACAAATTCAAACCCAAACTGTGTTCAAAATTAGCTTAAAAGCTTAATTCGCCTGAAAAGACGATATATCATCGCGAAGGCGGCTTGAACCGTAATTGACTTTAGTCAAATATAGTCACAGAATGTAAAGCTTTTGACTGTTTTTGACTTTGGGTGCCGAAACTGAAAGATAACTTTCAGAAGTTAACTGTTGCATTACAGCATAGTATTAGTCACACTATTGAATTATCAAGGTTCAGAAGTGTTTATTTTAGTGCAAAGTTTGAGAAGCCTATTATATTACAATTATAACCTATTTTAACTCATCTTACAATTAAATATTACAAAAAGTACTATCTATGGGATGGAGTGTTATCAATAAATGTTGGAATGTGGCTTTTTTTAAGCATTTTTTGCCTGTCTTTGTTTCAGGAGCTGTATATCATGATAAAAGCATATTCAGAGAACTTATTTAAAAAGTTTTAAAAAGTGATTGTAATCCATTGACATATCTAAAACATAGTAGTATTTTAGTATGTGTGTATATCTATGGTAAAATATTTCCTGAACAAATAAAAGGTATTATTTTGCATACAGTCAGTATAAAAGTATGTTTCGCCTGAAAAAATCAAAATATCTTCTTAAATATATTCTATGAGGCGAAGCAATCAAGCCGAAATAAACCTTTTTCGCAAATGCCGGGTAGCACAGTATCTCTATTTAATGCCAGCAGCTGGCAGCTATATTTAGCTTCCGTTTTTAAAATTAAAGCAGACCTTAAAAAATGCAAATTTATATGTTGTAGCCTTAAGGGTTTTTAAATTTGTTATATAATGTATAATATACATTATTTTTACTATTTTGCCCCGAGATAATTTTGTAAAAGAAGTTTTTATTTTGAAGGGGGGTTAATAAGAATATGCAGTATTGCAGTTTCAGGCAGAATAGTGGCAGTAAAAACACATAACACATTGGGGGGTAGAAGCATGTCTAGAAAAATTAGTTTGCTTTTGGTAATAGCAATGGTTTTAACCTCATTATTACCTATTGGTTTACCTGTCGTTCAAGCTGCGGACACTACGTTTACTACAGCCGGCGATACGATAAGGTATGATTTTGAGAATGGTTCTTTGCAGGGCTGGGGAGCGGCAGGAAGCATTACTGTTGAGGCTGTTAAGGATGCAGCGGCTGCAAACAGCGGAGCCTACGGACTTAAAGCATCGGCTTCTTCTGCAAATTGGCAGGGAGCACAGCTGAATATTACTTCGTTTCCGGCTGGGAAATACAAGGTTGAGGGGTATGTAAAGCTTGTATCTGCTGGAAGCGGTGCATTAAAGATAACTCATCAGCATACTGACACCGGTGCAAGCAGTGATGCTTACGATCAGCTTGCCTCGGATAGTAATATTGCATCTGACGGCTGGACAAAGCTTGAGGGGAGTTTTTCACTGTCGGATATAATGGCTGCAAGTTATATCAAATTTGAATCGGCAGACAGCGGTAATACACCTGACTATTACCTTGATGACATCACTTTTACATTGGTCAGTCTGGACAGTTCAAAGCCGCAGACGCCATCGGCAGCTATTAAGAGCTATGAGTATAATTTTGATGACGGAACAGCTCAGGGGTGGTCTCCGAGAGGCTCAGGAGTTAATGTGAGCATATCGGCAGAAGCTGCGGTTTCAGCACCTAACAGTATCAAGGTATCAGGGCGGAGTGCAAATTGGAATGGCGCAAGCTTAAATACACTGGGCAAGCTTGAAAAAGATACCCTTTATACTCTGACGGCAAATGTGAAATCGATTAATGGGGCAACAACGCCGAGTGCGATAATATTGACAATGCAGCAGAAATCGGCGGATGAAGGGGCGAATACAGAGTATAAACAGATTGCTTTGAAAAACGACATTAATGACGGTAATTGGCATGAAATAAGCGGTACATATTCTTTTACAGGAGATATGGCAGAACAGGTTTTGTATTTTGAAAGCAGTGATCCGGAGGATGCTTTCTATATTGATGATATAGCTATTATTCCTCCCGGAGCCGGAGTGCGTAATATCGGATTTGAAAACAATACGGCACAGGGCTTTACCTCCAGACTGGGAGGCAGTGTCAAGGTGACCTCTGAGGACAGCAAGACAGGAACCTATAGCTTGCTTACAACTGACAGGGTGAATGAAAATGACGGTCCGATGCTTGATGTAAGCGGAAAAATGCTTCAAGGTTCCAAGTATAACATTTCCACCTGGATAAAATTGGCACCTAATACTACCCAGTCAGGCATAATACTTTCAATGGCATATACAGTTGACAGTGAAACAAAGTATGCAAACCTTATCGGTTCGGTTAATAATCCGGTGATTGTTAAGTCGGAAGATGGGTGGGTCAAGCTCAGCCTTGATTATTTAATGGCATATGATGCCGATGAAGTAAGCCTGTATATAGAATCAAAGGGAGATACAACTCCATTCTATATTGATGACTTCTGTGTGGCTTATATACCGCCGGAAGGCATTCAGACCGATATCCCTTCATTGAAGGAGGTTTATAAGGATAATTTTGAATTCGGAGCATCGGTTGTACCGGGCGAATATACAGGAACCTCAGGGGACTTGTTTAAGAAACATTTCAACAGTATGGTGGCGGGAAATGACACAAAGCCTGATGCTATACTCCCGGGAACCTTCCTTGCCCTTAAGGATATAAACGAGGCTAATTTAAATCTGGATTTTGCCGATTACATAAAGGATTATACAGAGGATAACAGCATGAAGTGGCGCTGGCATACATTAGTATGGCATAGCCAGACACCTGACTGGCTGTTTACCGATGCAAACGGTGACGATCTGACCACAACAAATGCAAACAGTGATATAGTTCTGATAGAAACTGACCCTGCAAAGCAGGCTGCCAATAAGGAGCTGGTGCTTAACAGGCTGAAGGCATATATCAAATTAATTATTGACAGATACGGTGAATATATTGATTATTATGATGTGGTAAATGAGGTTATTGATCCTTCTCAGGCTGATGGAATGCGCAGAAGCAAGTGGTTTGTAATAACAGGCAAGGATTATATAAGGACAGCCTTTAAAACTACAAAGGATGAGCTTAAGGCAAAAGGTTATACCGGTAAGCTGTATATCAATGATTACAATACCGAGCAGCCTGCAAAGCGTGATTTTCTGTATGCACTTGTGCAAGAAATAAACAAGGAGGAAAAGCTTATTGACGGTGTGGGCCATCAGTGCCATATAGGCCGTACTCAGCCATCGGTAAGCGCTATAACAACTTCCATAAGGAAGTTTGCAGATGCAGGTCTTGACAACCAGATAACCGAGCTGGATGTCAGCAACTATGATGACAGCGTAAGTGATTTTGCCAAATCCACTGCCGATAATGATGTTCCCGCCAGTGTGATTCTTGAGCAGGGATACAGATATAAACAGTTATTTGAAGGCCTTAAAAAATTAGATGATGAAAAAAACTGTATCAGCAGTGTGGCTGTATGGGGAATATCTGATGCTAACACATGGCTGTCAACCTTTCCGATAACAAGACTTGAAAAACCACTTCTCTTTGATACGGACCAGCAGGCGAAATATGCCTATTGGGGAGTTGTTCTTGCAAACCCGGATTATTCCGGCTACTCGGATAAGCTGCCCATTTTGATAAAAAATTTATCTACGCCTGAGGGTACTCCCGTAATTGACGGAAAGAGCGAGCTTTTATGGGATTCCAACGCAGCTGTGGCTGTACAGTCGGATAATGGTTTTGCAGCAGAATTTAAAACACGCTGGGATAAAAATAATATTTATGTGCTTGCTGAAATCACTGATCCGGCATTCAATAACAGCGGCTCTGCAGAGGTTTTTGTAGACGGTGCAAAGAAAACATTTGCTTTCGGAGAGAATAATTCCAATTCAAAAACCGTTAAGCTGACAGGAGGCTACAGGCTCGAGGCAAAAATACCTTTAACGGCTTCCGTTGCATTAAACGGCAAGCTTCCGTTTGACATACGCTTTACCGGTTCAGACGGAACAATGGTATCATGGAATGATATAGCGAATAATCAGGATGTCAGCACTGAAAATATAGGAACTCTTACACTAAGTGATGCGGTGGGCGCTACGGAAGCTATAAAGGGGACTCCCGTAATCGATGGAACAAAAGATACTATATGGGACAGTGCAAATGAAATCAGCGTCAACAAATATATAAATGCAGCATCAGGGGCAACTGCCGTGGCCAGAACCATGTGGGATGATAAGAAGCTTTATGTGTATGCCGCGGTAACTGACAGCAGCCTGCACAAGGAAAGCAAGGATTCCTACCAGCAGGATTCCATTGAAATATTCTTAGACCAGAAAAATGATAAGACTGATTCTTACGGTGATGATGACGGTCAATACAGAATTAATTTCGAGAATGAACAGAGCTTTGGAAGCAATCCCGGCGGAAGTATGGTTACATCAGCGGCCATAGTAACAGATACCGGCTATGTTATTGAAGCGGCCATTGATTTGGATAAGATCAATGCAGCTGAAGGCGCTGTTCTGGGCTTTGATATTCAGGTGAATAATTCTGACAACAGCGAAGGAAAAAGAGACAGTGTGGCAATATGGAATGACGTATCAGGCAACAGCTGGTCAAACTTGGTCAAAATAGGTGTTGTAAAGCTGGCGGCAGCTCCCGGAACAGGAACAGGCTCAACAGGTTCAGGCACAGCGGCTGATAATGATTATGATAAAATTAAAATAAACGGCAAAAATCAGAGGTTCGCAAATATAACTTCAAAGTTTGAAGGAGGCAAAAAGCATACAGTTTTAGAGATAATAGACAAGCAAATACAGGAAATGCTTAAAAATAACACTACTATTAAGATAGATGTTATGAATAATTCTAGCATTGTAACAGGAAAGCTGGACGGTACAACTATCAAGAGCATGATGGAAAAGAAGGCTGTACTTGAAATAAATACCGATAAAGCATCCTATGTGCTTCCGGTTGCCTTTTTAGACATTGACAGTCTGTGCTCAAAGCTTGATACAGATATAAAGAATATTTCGGTAAGTATAAAAATAGGAGAAGCGCCCAATGACAAAGCAGCCTTAGTTGAAAAAACAGCAGATAAAAATAAATACCAAGTGGTGGCACAGCCTGTTGATTTTGAAATTACATTTTCAAGCGCCGATAAATCTATCGAGGTTTCAAAATTTAACAGCTATGTTGAAAGAACTGTGGCAATTCCCGGAGGCATTGACACAGGCAAAATAGTAACAGGTATTGTCCTTAACAGTGACGGCACCTTTTCCCATGTGCCTACTGCAATAGTAAGGATTGACAGTAAGTACCATGCCAAGATTAGCAGTCTGACAAACAGTACATATGCTGTTATATACAATGCGGAGGCTTATAGTGATGTTCAGAACCACTGGTCAAAGGATGCGGTGAACAATGTTATTTCAAGGCTTATTATGAATGGTGCCGGTGAAAATAGCTTTAAGCCCGATACAGATATCACAAGAGGAGAGTTTGTTGATTCGGTGGTTAAGGCTTTAGGCTTGTATAGAGTTGGCCGGGGAGCAGATTCCTTTGGAGATGTAGCAAAAAATTCAAAATACTATGATTCCATAGGTATCGCATATGAATATGGCTTTATTTCAGGATACAAAGATAATTTATTCAAGCCTGATAACAAAATTACCCGTCAGGAAGCCTTTGTAGTAATTTCAAAGGCTATGGGGCTTGCGGGGATAAAAACGGAGTATTCTGATAATGATGCCGGCAGTATATTGGGCAGCTTCAAAGATTACGGCATTATATCAGGCTGGGCAAAAATTTCTGCCGCCGCTTGTGTGAAGAATAATATTATATCAGGCAAGGATGGGAAAATGCTTGCACCTAAGAACAGCATTACCCGCGGAGAGGTTAGCTCTATTATAAATAATATATTGAAAAATTCAAACCTGATATAGCAGGAGGAGTTATTTGAAAAATTCTAAAATTGCTGTAGGATAACATATTTTTATGTGTAAACTGGTCCATTAAAGACCGCGGGAGGTTGCGTAAATGACAAGCGTAGCTTCCTGCGGTTTTTATTGTATTGAATAAAAACATCAATAATTAAGCTTTTAAGCTGACTTTGAACGCAGTTTGGGATAGAAGTGTAACGTCTCTGCGTGTTTATGAATATTCTATAGGGTGACATAAATATCCTTATTCTTGCAAGATTGGAGAGATGATTAATGTATGATGAGAATAACACAGGGCCGTTCTACAGTCCTGAAATTGTAGATTGGTGCGAGGATTGTGATGATTATGATTATCAGGATTCATATTCGGAGGATTTCGATGATAATGGTGACCGCCAGCCTGTTATAATTATTCCGTGTCCGCCCTTACCGGCTTGTTCGCCGCAGCAGTGCAGGCCGTGTCCGCCGAGCCAGTGCAGGCCGTGTCCGCCGAGCCAGTGCAGGCCGTGTCCGCCGAGCCAGTGCAGGCC
>NZ_QKMR01000016.1:71277-110885 GCF_003208175.1 Ruminiclostridium sufflavum DSM 19573
CCGTGTCCGCCGAGCCAGTGCAGGCCATGCCCGCCGGGACAGTGTATGCCGTGCCCGCCGAGCCAGTGTTGGCCGTGCCCGCCGAGTCAGTGCCAGCCGTGCCCGCCCAGAAATTGTCCGCCAAACTGTGCGCCATAAAAGCGTATATCGTATTTATTAGCTAGTTGAATTAATATTTTTCAGAGTGGAAAAGCCATAAATTTTTCCACTCTGAAAACAGGTATGGAGTGAAATAGTCCATCAGCAACGGAATATACGGTTCTAAGACATATAAATCAGATTTGGGGGGGATAGCTTGTATTACAGACTGAATAACAGCTGTCAATTGGTAAGAGGAGCTTTAAGGGGAGCAATATATGATTTTCAGTCAGGAAAGGTTTTTTCAATTAATCAGGATGCTTTAAAATTACTGGACGAATGCAGGAATAAATCAGTTGAGGATGTTATAGATATTAATTCGCCTCATAACAAGAATGTGCTGGATTTCATGGATCAATTGACATATACGGGGCTGGGCTCTGCCTATATCTATAAGCCGAAAAACAAAAAACAGGCAGAGCCTGAGGATGAGGATGAAAAGCTGTCCTTTCTCTGGATTGAGCTGACCTCGAAGTGTAATAATAAATGCCTTCATTGCTACAGTTCCAGTGACGCCTGCAGGAATGACGACAAAGTAACACATGACCACTGGATGTCCCTTATAAGTGAGGCTCATAGGGAAGGTGCTGCCTCCATACAGCTTATCGGGGGAGAACCTCTGCTCTATCCCGGATGGAGGGAGCTGGTGATAAAAGCAAATGAAGAGGGCTATGAATTTATTGAGATTTTTACAAATGCCACATTGATTGATGATTCCTGTATAGAATTTTTTAAGCAGCAAAAGGTGAATGTTGCAACAACCATATATGCGGATAATGCGGAAGTTCATGATAAGGTAACATTACATCAGGGGAGCTTCAGGAAAACGATGAATGCTGTGAGAAAAATATTAGACGAAGGCATTCCCCTTCGAATTGCATCGATTATCATGAAGGCAAATGAGAATGAAGCCGATAACATAATTAAATTGCTTGAGGACTTAGGCGTTGAGACTACAAAACTTGATGTTGTTCGTCCTACAGGAAGAGGAGACGATGAGGAGCTTTTGCCTGAAAGGTTTAAAATCCCTATGATAAAGCCACCGTTTTATACAAGTTACGAGGAGTTTTGGAAAGCACGTAAGCAGCATAACTGTCTTGCCGGGAAAATTGCTGTGACCTCAACGGGAGATGTAATTCCCTGTATTTTCGCACGTAATGAGGTTTGCGGAAATATACTTGCCTCTTCATTGGGGGATATACTTAAGGGCTCGGCCCTGAAAAGGTGCTGGAGCACAACCAAGGATCATGTGAAAAAATGTAAGGATTGCGAATACCGTTATGCGTGCTATGATTGCAGACCAAAAGCCCAGGGAAGCGACAGCAGCAAGGACTGGTGCGCCTGTACAGAAGACTGTGGATATGACCCTTACACAGGGATTTGGGAAAATCTTGACAAGAAAGAATAGTTCCCGCAGGTTCTAAGCTTTTCTTTGAAGGTATATCTGGATTTCCCAGACATAAAATATTCAGATGGAATCGGTTCCTCAGCCGATAGTAATTGACTCTAACCATGAATTTTGATATAATTCCTCTAAAGCAGGCAGTGTAAATACAAACTACTTTGGAGGAATTATGGTTTGGGTTTGGAATTTGTTCCATATCTCCGGTAAGAATTACCTGCTAAGAGGAGCTGCATTATGCTTAATGTATTAGCTGTAGGCTGCGGAGGGTTTTTAGGTGCGGCCTCAAGATATTTGCTTTCGATATTTATAAATAGATATAATACAAGTGCTTTTCCTGTTTCGACCTTGCTTATAAATATATTGGGCTCCTTTTTAATCGGACTGCTGACAGAAATACTGATGGTTCAATTTCCGGATAACAAGAAGCTTCAGTTGTTTTTAACCACAGGAATATTAGGGGGATTCACCACCTTCTCCACCTTCAGTCTTGAGACAATCAACCTTTACCAGAGCGGAAATACCGCTTTATCTGTTTTAAATATAATTCTGAGTATTGTATTCTGTATTGGAGGGGCTGTTCTGGGCAGAATACTTGCCAAGATGCTTATCAATCTGTAAAAAAGTCAATTGGCATTTTATATATGTATGTTACAGGTTTAAAGCATGTGCGATAGAACCTAAAACCTTGCCGATAGGTTCATGAACTACTATATCGGCTTTTGAATCATATTGTGTGACGCTTTTGTTGATTAGAACAAGCTTGCTGCCTCTGAAATAGTTAATCAGACCGGCAGCCGGATAAACAACCAGAGAGGTTCCTCCAACGATAAGAACATCGGTATTTTGAATTGCCCTGACAGCACCGTTTATGACGTTGTCATCCAGAGCCTCCTCATACAGAACCACATCGGGCTTGACAATACCTCTGCAATGAGTGCAGAGAGGGATATCTTCCGAGTCTATTAAAAAGTCCAGATCAAAAAAAGCATGGCATTCGGTACAAAAATTCCTGTGAATGGAACCATGCAGCTCATATACCTTTTTACTGCCTCCCAGTTGATGAAGGCCGTCGATATTCTGGGTTATAACTGCTTTCAGTTTTCCTGTGCCTTCAAGCTTAGCCAGTGCAATATGACCGGCATTGGGGACGGCATCCCTGAAAATCATTTTTTCCCTATAAAATTTATAAAAATCATGGGGGTGTGAAACAAAAAAGCTGTGTGAGAGCATTGTTTCAGGTGGATATTCATAGCCTTGGGAGGTTTTGTACAGACCGTTCCGGGAACGAAAGTCAGCTATACCGGATTCGGTGCTCATGCCTGCACCGCCGAAAAATACTATATTGCTGCTTCTTTTTAAAGCTTCAAGAAGTTCGGTATTCACAGAAAACATCTCCTATCAAAATATATACTTAATTCTGTATTATTACAAGCTAATTATTGCATATTTGTAAAATAAATTAAAGGCTAGAAATTAAATAAATAAGCGGCTGTCAATCAAAATTAAAAGCAGGGAGCAACAAGAGGGAGCAAACGTTCCGGAATATATGTTCTGGAACATTTGTTCTTGTTATTGAGAAATTATTGGTGTATAATAGGTTTCAGGAAATGAAATTAAGCCGTAAAATCATGTTGAGGAAATAAATATAGGGAAGGGATTTCTATTTAGAGAATATGACCGGAGGCAGATGTAAAATTGATTGAGGATATGTATATTACCGGAGTTAAGCTGCAGAAAAATATAGCCGACAGATCCAGCTATGTTTTTTCTTTGCCTGTTATCAGAAATCTCGATCAACTGAAGCTCAATAAAAAGATTACTTTCTTTGTAGGGGAGAATGGCACAGGAAAATCCACCTTGCTTGAAGCCATTGCGGTAAATATGGGATTTAATGCTGAGGGAGGCACAAGAAACTTTAACTTTGCCTCGAAGGAAACACATTCGCCTCTGCATCAAAGCATAGTTGTGGTGAAAGGTGTGAGACGCCCAAGAGATGGCTTCTTTCTGCGTGCGGAGAGCTTTTATAACGTTGCGACAGAGGTTGACAGGCTGGAGGATATCAGGATATCCACTCAAAAAAGGTTTATTGATAATTATGGCGGCAAATCCCTTCACAACCAGTCTCATGGCGAAAGCTTTATGTCTCTGGTTTTAAACAGATTCAGAGGCAACAGCCTGTTTATACTCGATGAACCTGAAGCAGCGCTGTCACCTACAAGACAGCTGTCACTTATGGTTAAAATAAATGAATTGGAGAAGCAGAACTGCCAGTTTATAATTTCTACGCATTCTCCGATTTTACTTGCATATCCGAATGCCGATATATTTGTACTTAATGACAGTGAAATAAGGCTTACGGTATATGAGAATACAGAGCATTATACAATTACAAAGCAGTTTTTAAACAATACTGAAAAGATGTTAAGCTATTTATTTGAGGAGAATTGCTAAAGTAATCAATAGCAGTATTGTCAATATACGGCTGAAAGCCTTTAGTATGCCCCAAGCCTTCTTTGCTTTCTTAGCTCCCTGCGTTTTTCGCCTGCTTCCCATTCGAGCCTTTCTTCATCTGTTTCAAGAACAAGACCGGGAACGTGTACAGGATTGTCATTATCATCAAGGGCAACAAGAACCAGATACGCTCTGTTTATCATCTGGCGTATGCCGTTCAGGTTTTCCACATAAGTGGTTACACGTACCTCCATTGATGTTTTTCCTACATAAGTAACCTGACCGCTTAAAAATATAGTGCTGTTTATGTATGCGGCTGACTTAAACTGAAGATTATCCACGGAAGCAGTAGTTACATTATGATTGGAATGCCTGCGGGCAACAACTGCGGCAACAACGTCAATCCATTCCATAAGCTTTCCGCCAAACAGTCGGTTGAAGCCGTTTATATGCTCCGGCATAAGTATTTGTATCTGCTCGGTCTTAGAATCCGAGACCTTTTTATAAACCAGCTTATCCATTATATTTACCCTCCGGCATTTCTAGGATATGAGTATTTGAAGTTACAATTAATACCTGTTAATATTATAACGTAAAATTATCATTTGTATATAATCTTTTTATATATTAAAAATAATAAAAAATAGAGCAGTATTCCTGAAATACAAGCATATTAATAATTTTTGAAAATTAATGTGTTTTAATATCAGGATTATGTGGTATAGTATTAATGTCAGTAAGGGCTGAAGCCTTCAAATAAATATCTGAAAGTACATGTGCCGCAAGGAAGAGGCTTTCAGATTTAAGTATAAACTATCGGTCTATATCATCGGTTCTTTAACCGATGACTTTAATACTAATAAAATTCAATTTAAATAAGGAGGATTACTATAATGAGTAATTTAAAAGGTACTAAAACAGAGGCAAACTTAATGTCGGCATTCGCCGGTGAATCCATGGCACACAATAAGTATTCATACTATGCATCCAAGGCTAAAAAAGAAGGATATGAGCAAATAGCCGCATTGTTTACCGAGACTGCACATAATGAAAAGGAGCATGCAAAGATATGGTTCAAGCTTTTGCATGACGGAGTTGCCGATACTGCCACAAACCTGAAGGATGCTGCGGCTGGCGAGAACTACGAATGGACCGATATGTATGCAAAATTTGCAAAGGAAGCAAAGGAAGAAGGCTTTGACAATATCGCACGTTTATTCGAGGGCGTTGCAAAAATTGAAAAAGAGCATGAAGAGAGATATCTTGCATTATTAAAAAATGTTGAAGGAA
The DNA here is from genome assembly GCF_003208175.1 of Ruminiclostridium sufflavum DSM 19573. Taxonomy (GTDB): domain Bacteria; phylum Bacillota; class Clostridia; order Acetivibrionales; family DSM-1351; genus Ruminiclostridium; species Ruminiclostridium sufflavum. The sequence goes on from NZ_QKMR01000016.1 coordinate 76,562, forward strand.
ATGCTGTATTTATAAAGGGCGAAAAGGTTGTATGGCAGTGTGCAAATTGCGGACATGTTCATGTCGGACAGAGCGCGCCTCAAAAATGTCCTGTTTGTGACCATCCGCAGGCTTATTTCCAACTGCTGGCAAAGAATTATTAAAATTAAATGTAATTTCAGTTATAAATAAATAAGAGTCCAAAGCCGGAATATTAAAGTCGGGTTATTGGATTCTTTTTTTTGAATATAATATTATTATATTTGATTATACAAGAGCTTTTGCCTATGATAACTTCTGAAAATTTATCTGACAAGGAGATTTTTTTGAAAACACTCAGATATTTGCTTACAATAGGATTACCGGCGGTATTATTTGCTTTTATTATGAAGGCTGTTATAAATCAAAATACTGTCGGATTTGACAGCTATATATATCAAAGGATTTCAAGGCTTGTCTCACCAGGTTTGACAGAAATTATGAAGCTTATAACTTTCTTTGGCTCTACGGAATTTTTGCTGACTGCGGCTGCTATTCTTATAGTTTTCTTTTTTATGGATGAAAAGTGTTCCTTCTATGCTTCAATGATTGTTATAAATCTTATGCTTGCGGCATTGCTCAATGAAGGATTGAAAAAAATAATACAGAGACACAGGCCGGATATACTGAAACTTATTGATATTGGAGGATATAGCTTTCCTAGCGGGCATTCTATGGTTTCCATGAGCTTTTATGGTTTTCTTATTTATTTATGCTGGACAAATTTTAAAACAAGATGGAAGTATCCTGTAAGTGCGTTGCTTTCCGGCTTGATACTGTTGATTGGCTTCAGCAGGATTTATTTGGGAGTACATTATGCAAGTGACGTATTGGGCGGATTTTGCCTTGGCGCAGTTTCTATTGGTGTTTTCAGCATTATTGCAGACATAGGAAACAAGGAGTAAATGAGTATCCATATATAATGAGACTTGGCGGCTAATGTAATTTTGCCGATATTGTACAAGGTATATAAATACTGTGATATACTTAACAAAAAATGGAGAAATTTTATATGAAATTGATTGATTTATCACAGCCTGTTGAAGACGGTATGCCTGTGTACCCCGGGGATTCCGGTGTCAGGCTGAAACAAACGCGTATATACGGCACAGACCATTATAGCAATCACCGGCTTGAAACTGAAATGCATGCGGGAACTCATGTGGACGGGCCAATGCATATGCTTGATGTGAATAAGCATATATGTGATATCGGGTTGGAGCACTTTTGCGGCAAGGGCTGCATTATTCGTTCCCATAATGAAAGCATAATAAGGATAAGGGATGAATACCCTGACATAATAAAAGGAAAGGATATTGTCCTGCTTCATACCGGTATGGACAGCTGCTACGGCAAGAAGGAATACTACCTGAACCATCCTGTTCTGGACATGTCCTTTTGTGAAATGCTGGCTTCAAATAATATTAAAATGGTGGGCTTTGATATGCCGTCACCGGACAGATTTCCTTTTGAGGCGCATAAGTATCTGCTTAGTCACAGAATTTTGATTTTGGAGAATCTTACTAATCTTGACAAGATTAATGATGGCGAAAGCTTTGAGCTAATGGCCTTTCCAATAAAAGTCAAGTCAGATTCCTGTATGGTCAGGGCGGTTGCCGGAATTCTTTAATGTGATGGGACAAGAGGAAAGACCTTGAGCAGTAATTGACTTTGGGGGATTAAGGGGATTAATATGAATAAAAATATTGAACAGTTTTACGAGAAATATGGATTGTTTGAGAAAGAATATTTGCCTGAGGAAGAGCAGGAAAGGCTGAATGCATTAGGACCGGACAGCGGAGAAAAGGCATTTGGGAAGTATGGCTATGAGCCTGAAGGGCTATATGAATACCGCTTTTACAGAAAGATACCGCCCCAGCTGACGGATTTGCAGCTGAATAATATTGTTTTGCTAAAGCTGCTGGAAAAAACAGAAGATATGAACAGCAAGCAGAATACGATTAAAAATATTTTGATATTTTGGCTTATATTAACTGTTTTAGGTGTTGTTATACCCTTGCTGTTATTTGCTTTTTCATCTTGACGTTTGGATATGAGTTTTAAAAAATTATAAATAAATAATATCAATTCATATATAAAAAGGATATAATAATACTATATTTGCTGTAAAACTAATTGCTGTTGCCTTTAGCCATAGCAATTGACCATGAAAAAGCAGTTTTATTAAGGAGGAGACTTATGCCGGAGTTAAAGGATGCACAGGTCAGAAGAAAAGAGATAGAAGAAAAAAAGAGAAGGGAAAAGCTTGAAAAAGAATTTTCCGATAAGCAGGAGCTTCAGAATAAAATTTTAGCTGCCTCGGAGAAATATGCCGATTCCTTAAACAAGGCTCAAATTATTATAGACGGGAAGCTTCAGTCTCTTTATATAAGTATAGCTGACAGCGATAAAAGAGAGCATAAGACTGTATTGCTGGCAGCGGAGGATTATAAGGCATTGTTCAGCCAAATGGATTCCATAGAGAGTGCAATCATTAAAAATATGCTTTTTGAGTATGTCGATAATCATCAAGACATAAAACAATTATATGACAACAAGTATCATGTTATATACGGATGGTCGTTATTGGCAGACAAGATTTATCTTGAAGTAATATGGTAAGCTGTTAATATTGATTTTAAACGCCTTCACCCGAGGGTGTTTTTTATTTAATTGAAGGAAAATGGATGGAGGGTGTGGAATAATGTGGAATGATATTAAAGTCGGCTGCAAATATGAGGCAGGCTTGGGAAATGGAGTTGAGGTTAAATAGTGGCTCAATTTGATACAAAGACTATGGCACAAGACATGAGCAGCTTTATATACTGCAAGCTTGAAATTTTCATTCCGGAGGCTCATTTGCAAAGGCTGCAGGAGGCTTTGCAGAGCGTGGATGCCGGACATATAGGAGACTATGACAGCTGTAGCTGTATGTCATACAGCAGGGTTACAGGCTGCTGGCGGCCTCTGAAGGGGAGTACCCCATATATTGGCGAGGAATTTGCTCTAAGCTCTGAAACTGAGTTAAAGGTAGAAGTTACCTGTCTGAGTGAAAAGGCAGATATTACAATTGAGGCTGTAAAGAAGATTCATCCGTACGAGGTGCCGGTTATCAATGTGATTCCCCTGTACAGGACGAGTTTTTAAGCTGCCCTGTAAAATCCAGATTTCTGTTGAAAATAAGTGAATAATTTTATCCATTTTTTATTTAAATTTTAAAATAAGTGTTGACAATGCCTGACTTACCTCTTATAATGTAAAAGTGCTCAGACGAGATGTCATAAAGCACATTTACATGCGCCATTAGCTCAGTTGGTAGAGCACCTGACTCTTAATCAGGGTGTCCCCGGTTCGAACCCGTGATGGCGCACCAGTATGTATTAAGGCAACCTTTGAAGTCTTAAATTTCAAAGGTTTCTTATTGCTCATTATTGTTTGAGGTTAATCCTCAGATACGTTATTTTAATTTTTATAAGCCTTGCGCCATTAGCTCAGTTGGTAGAGCACCTGACTCTTAATCAGGGTGTCCCCGGTTCGAACCCGTGATGGCGCACCAAAAAGCCCACTTCTTTACAAGCGGGTTTTTTATTTTATTCTGCTTGTTTATCTTGATAAAATTTTCAATAAAAATATATGATATACTATATTGTATTTAATTATGAAGAAATGTATTGTAGACAATTGAGTTATTAGGTAGAATATACCTATAAATATCATGGCGGGTAAGGAGTATTTTGTTGACTAAAGTCAATTACGGTTCAAGCCTTCGCACGATAAAATATCTGGCTGGTGTGTATCGTTTTTCAGGCGAATTAAGCTTTTAAGCTGGCTGCTTTGCACAGCTTTAGTTGCTTTTTAAAAGATTACAGAAAGTGGATATAAAAATGCTGAATTATAAACATAATACAATCGAAATGGATAAAATTATTAATGATGCAATTAATGCACTTGACTTGGGCAAAAAGGAAATAATTGAAATAGCCGAGAACTCAAGGCTGGATAGGAAAAGGCTTGAGGATGAGTTGAGTATGCTTAAAAAAGAGGTTTTTGAAATCATTAGTGAGATTGAGAATCTGGAACACGACTTGAAGCAAAGTAAGAAAAAGCTGTTTGATGTTAACAGGGATTTTAACAAATATAGTCACGGTGAGCTGGAAAAGGCATATCAGGATGCGGATAATATCCTTGTCAAGCTTGCTGTGAGGCGTGAGCAGGAGAGGTTTCTGATTAAAAGGCGAAACGACATAGAGCTGCGAATCAGAGATTCTACAAAGACCCTCAAGCGTGCAGATAATTTAATAGGTCATGTGGGAATAGCCCTCGAATATCTGAGAGGTGATTTAAAGGATGCAGGGGAGGAGCTGGATAATCTGCAGCAGAAGCAGTACTTGGGAATCAGAATTATTGAGGCTCAGGAGGACGAAAGAAAGCGGTTTGCACGTGAGATACATGACGGACCGGCTCAATCCATGTCAAATATTGTAATCAAGGCCGAAATATGTGAGAGGCTAATTGATAAAAATATAAATGAAGCAAAGGGAGAGCTGAGAAATCTAAAGACAATTACCAGAGACAGCCTTCAGGAAGTCAGAAAAATCATCTACAATCTCAGGCCTATGGCACTGGATGATTTGGGTCTTCTGCCAACCTTGGAAAGGTATATTGTGTCTTTCAAGGAGGACACAGGCATTGATGTCGCATTAAAAATCAGAAAAATTAATGTGGATTTGAAACCTGCTATTTCCCTTACTGTATTCAGGATAGTTCAGGAGGCCTTGAATAATATTTTAAAGCATTCACAGGCAGATTCCGCATCCGTACTTTTAGAGCGCATTGATAAGAGGTTAAGCATTAACATATTTGATAATGGTATAGGCTTTGATACAACCACTATACGTATAAATAAAGTAAAAAGCAGTTCAGGTCTAAACGGAGGATTTGGTCTTTACAGCATGAAGGAGAGAGTGGCGCTGCTTGAAGGAGAATTTGAAGTCATATCTGAAGTAGGAGAAGGAACAAGGATAAAAATACAAATACCGCTTATAAATGAAGAGGAGGCTCCTGACAAATGAATAAAATTAGAGTAATGATTGCTGATGACCATGCTATGGTCAGGCAAGGCCTGAAAACTATTATTGAGCTTGAGGATGATATAGAGGTTATATCACAGGCGGCTAATGGAGAACAGGCAGTATTCCTTGCCAGAAGCGAAAAACCTGATGTTCTTTTAATGGATATAAACATGCCTGTATTAAATGGCTTGCAAGCAATAAAAATACTTAAGGAAGAGAACAGCAACTGCAAAATAATTGTTTTGACTCTGCATCAGGATAGGGAATATCTGATTAAAACCATACAGCTGGGCTGTGAAGGATATGTTCTTAAAGATGCGGAATCTTCTGTCCTGATAGAGGCAATCAGAAATGTCTATAATGATCAGACATACATACAGCCGAATATGTCCGGTGAGCTGGTTAAGGAGCTGAACAGAATAACACTTATAGAACAGGACAGCTCAATTACAAAAAATTTGACAAACAGAGAAATTGAAGTGCTGAAATTGATTGCGGATGGCATGATTAACAAGGAGATAGCCAAGACACTGTATATAAGCGAGAAGACGGTTAAAAATCACATATCAAATATATTTAAAAAGCTGGATGTAAATGATAGGACACAAGCTGCAATTTATGCTTTTAAGCATAATATCAAAACATAAAATATATTTTAAAGCAGCATATTCTAAAAAAATATATAATATGAGGAAGTGCGGTTATGCTGCCGGTACGGTATTACATAAAATAAACAAGTGTGTTGGAATTATTTCGCACCGGTTTAGTTAGGAGTCTTAATTATAATGAAAACAAATTTCGTAAATTCTTTAGTTAAATATTTCATTGAGAAAAATTATTTCAATCTGATAAATTCAAATGCTGAATCCTTGGACTTTAGCGGCGAAGCTGCGGCTTTAATCCGTATTTATCAGGGGGCGACGGTATTCCTTGAAATTATTGATGCAGACAGATATGAGGATGAACAGCTTATGCGTATAATGCAGAACGGCGCGGCTATGCTGGAAAATATAAACGGCGGCAATGCATATATTTTTAAGCTGTTTCTGTTTGATAAGGAACCCGGTGATGAGAAGCTGAATATTATAGAAAACGGGCAGAAGGATATTATACCTGATAAAAAGTTCTTAAAAGGCATTTCTGTATACATATCCTCAAAAAGTGTCCGGAAGCATTTTAATGAACCAGCCTTTGATGCGTATATTGTCAGGTCGGTGAAGAAGTTTTTTTCTAAAGGACTTGAACAAAAAGAAACCTCTGTGGAAGACATCCACAAACTGTTGGAAAAGAGAAAGAAGGATTTTGAAATCCAGCTCAAGGCAAAAACACCTTGGGTCACATATGGGCTGATAGCTGCAAATGTACTTGTGTGGCTGGCCTTGAGGCTCCTATCCCTGAAAACCGGAGAAACATATGGAAATCTTTTGGTTCCCTATGGTGCAAAGGTAAATTCTCTTATTATGGAAGGACAATATTGGCGATTTATTTCAGCCATGTTTCTGCATTCAAATGAGGTACACCTTCTGCTTAATTGCTTTTCCTTGTATTTGCTTGGAACACAGGTTGAAAAGCTGTTCGGGCATATAAAAATGACAGCTGTTTATTTCGCGGCAGGTCTTATGGGGTCGGTTGCCAGCTTTGCCTTTTCACCAAACGCATCTGTAGGCGCATCGGGTGCCATATTCGGACTGATGGGAGCTATGCTGTTTTTTGCGATAAAGAGGCCTTCGCTTATGAAAAGCAGCTTCGGTGCGAATCTAGTAACCATATTGGTGGTGAATCTTGTTTACGGATTTATGAATGCGGGAATTGACAACAGTGCCCATCTGGGAGGGCTTGTAGGAGGTTTTTTAACTACCGGGGTAGTATATGCCTCAAAGGAAGAAACCTCAAAGGACAAAATATTAAGAATTGCCGCGCTTGTTTTATTAGCTGCTGTAATGCTGGGAGGAGTCTACTACAGCTTTGGCAATGAGCAAAACAAATACTTCAACAAAATTGCAGAGCTGGAGAGCTATAACGGGCAGAGCAGCTATACGGAAGCGGAGACGCTGGCGGAACAAATTCTGAGTCAGAATCCAAAGAGTGCTTCGATAAAAATCAGTGTCTTATCAAGCCTTATTACGGCAGAGTATTCTCAGGGCAAATATAATGAGAGTGAGGAGCATTCCGAAGAGCTGCTTAAAATGAAAATAAATGATGACATAAAAACTCAGACACTGTGGAACTTATGTCTGGCAGAATTATCCCAGGGCAGTGCAAAGTTTTACGAAGCCGAGGAGCATGCAAACCTGCTGATAAAATTAAGCCCTGAGCATGGACATTTTATGCTTGGTGTTATTTACTATAACACAAAGGATACTAATAATCTGGACAAGGCAAAGGAAGAGCTGCAAAAGGCTAAGGAACTCAATTCACCTAATATTGATGCTATAAATAACATGCTGACAAATATTGAAGATATGCAAAACAGCAAATAAATTACAGGCAAGTTGCAAAACTCATGGCTTGCTTTTGATTTAGCCATGAGTTTTATTTTGACAGAAACGGTAAAAAGTCAATTACGGTTCAAGCCTCCGCATGATAAAATATCGGGATGATATATATAGTTTTTTCAGGCGGTGGTAATTGGACTATCCACACATACCGGCAAAATACCTGTGAAAGCTCAAATCCTCCGTCAGCTCGGGATGGAAGGAGGTGGCCAGCATGTTGTCCTGCCTGCAAGCCACGATATTTTCGTTTATACGCAGCAGAACCTTCACCTTTGAGTCAGCACCCACCACATACGGGGCACGTATAAACACAAGAGGTATTTCGCCCTGGGATATTTCAGTAAGCCTGACAGAAGTGGAGAAGCTGTCTATCTGTCTGCCGTAGCCGTTACGCATAACCTCAATATCCATAACCTCGAGATGGCGTCTTTCATCATTGCGGATTTTTTTCGCAAGGATAACCATACCTGCACAGGTTCCCCATACAGGCATACCGGCCAGAATTCTTGATTTTATAATACCGGACAGATCGAAATCTGACAAAAGCTTGCCAATTGCAGTGCTTTCACCGCCGGGAATAATTAAAGCGTCAACAGCCTCGATTTCATGCTTATATTTAACCGCACAGGGCTGTATGCCTTCAAAATTCCCAAGCTTGTCAATGTGCTCCGAAACTGCACCCTGCAAGCTCAGGACACCTATTTTTTTCATACCTTAAATTCCTTTCACAAAAACAGATTCATAGAAATAGTAAAGGGTTACCATCCTCTTGAAGCAAGCAGGCTGTTTCCGGACAATTCTCTCACATCGAGTGAATCCATTGCAGTTCCCAGCTCTTCGGATACCTCTGCAACAATAAGAGGATCATTGAAATAGGCAGTTGCTTTAACAATTGCCTGAGCTCTTTTCGCAGGGTCAGAGGATTTAAATATTCCGGAACCGACAAATACTCCGTCACAGCCTAACTGCATCATAAGTGCGGCATCAGCAGGTGTGGCAATTCCTCCTGCGGCAAAATTAATTACAGGAAGCTTGCCGTTTTCATGTACGTATGATATAAGATCATAGGGAGCACCGTATTCCTTGGCAATTGTCATCAGCTCCTGCCTGGAGGCACTTTGAACCTTTCTGATATCTGCAGTTACGGTTCTCATGTGCCTGACAGCTTCAACTACGTTTCCTGTACCGGCCTCACCCTTAGTTCTTATCATGGAGGCACCCTCTCCGATTCTTCTCAGAGCTTCTCCCAGATTTTTTGCTCCGCAGACAAAGGGAACCTTGAAGCTGTGCTTTTCTATGTGAAATTCTTCATCTGCGGGGGTTAAAACCTCGCTTTCGTCTATATAGTCAATATTCAAGGCCTCAAGAACCTGTGCCTCTGCAAAATGACCTATCCGAACCTTTGCCATTACGGGAATTGATACCGCACCTTGAATTTCTTTAATCATTTTCGGGTCTGACATTCTTGCAACTCCGCCCATTTTTCTTATGTCGGACGGAACCCTTTCAAGAGCCATTACTGCCACTGCACCTGCTTTTTGTGCAATTTCCGCTTCCCTGGCATTTACAACATCCATGATAACGCCGCCCTTTAGCATCTGAGCAAGATTTTTATTCAATTCATATCTCTCTGTCATATTAACCTCCACGCCGAGTTCTCGGCACAAAATTTGGCAAACCTAAGCTGTTGAAAAACACTGTACTTTTTTCTTAATATGGTATATGCTAAATTGTATCGTAACACATTAAGATAATTGGGGATAAATCTTGAATATTTTTACACAACATATTTGAAATGTCAATATGATTTATGATATCAGGAGGTAATATGATAAATGTATCGATACAATTAACAGAATCTGCTCGGCCGAAATATCTTCAGCTGTTTGACTGCTTGAAGGAGCTGATTGCGGCGGGACAAATAAAGCCGGGTGAGAAGCTGCCTGCAATCAGAAGCTTTGCACAAAGGCTGGGAGTTAATAATGTAACTGTTATAAATGCATATAAGCAGCTTGAAAATAATAAATATATTACGGCTAAAAAGGGCAGCGGGTATTATGTATCAGGCAGCAGGCTGCAAAAGGAGGAAATATATTCGTCAAGTGACATAGGTATAGCTGATAATGAGCCAATAATAAATTTTGCCAGTGCCACGCCGCATCCGTCCGTATTTCCTGTGGAATCCTTTAAAGAATGTATAAATGAAGTCATAGAAAGAGATAAGGGGTTTGCTTTCGGATATCAGGACAGCAAGGGCTTTAAACCTCTCAGGAAATCAATACTTAATTATCTGGATAAAAGGTATTCGATTAAAATGGAAAACGAGGATAATATTCAGATTGTTTCGGGAGCCCAGCAGGGAATAGATTTGATAGGAAAGGTATTATTAAATCCGGGAGACTATGTTATTACTGAAAATCCCACCTATGACGGAGCAACGGAAGTTTTTAAATCCAGAGGCGCAAGGGTTGTAAGGGTTAAGCTTGAAAAGGACGGAATTGACCTTGTTGATTTGGAAAAGAAAATAAGGATTTGCAAGCCAAAGCTTCTTTATGTAATGACAAGCTTTCAAAATCCCACCACAATTTCCTACAGCCGTCAGAAGCTCAGGGAATTGCTTGAGCTGGCCAAGGCATACAATACCTTTATCGTCGAGGATGATTCCATGTCGGATCTTTGCTATGAAGATACCAGCCCCCAAACACTCAAGGCTCTGGATGATAATAACGCTTATGTAATATATTTAAAAAGCTTTTCAAAAATATTGATGCCGGGTCTGAGGGCGGGATGTATGGTAATACCCGATTTACTTATCAATGATTTCGCTAAAATAAAAAATACCAGTGATATTTCCTCCTCCGGGCTTATACAAAGGTCGTTGGACATGTATTTTGACAGCGGGAAATGGGATGAACACCACCAATATATGATAGAAATATACAAAGGTAAATACGAATTCATGCTAAGCAGACTGGAAAAGCTGTGCAAGCGCGGTATTAGCTTTGACAGGCCTAAGGGCGGCTTGTATTTCTGGATAAAAGTGCCGAAGTATCTGTCGGCAAAAAACATTTATGACGATTGTAAAAAAAATGGGCTTTTACTTTTACCTTCAGGCATTTTTTATGATATAAACAATGAAAACAGGGACAGCTATATCAGGCTGAGCTTTGCGTCATCTGGTATTGAACAGATAAGAGAAGGGATGATAATATTGGAGAATGCCCTTTTCAATAATCAGTAATATTATGGCATTTACGTTAAGCCTAGAATTGACAATACTTTTGTAATTAAATCCAGTCATGAATATTGTATTGGTTTAAACCTTTTAAAAAGCTTATTGGGGCCGTAATACCTTTTGTAGATGCTGTGGGTCAGGCCGTAATCAATAATTAAAGGGACATTATCTATAAGGCCCCAGTTCGAGGCTCTGGAAAGATCCTTTGAGCTAAGTCCGTTGTTTTTTATATCTCCGATAATTAATTTGTCATGCATAAACAATGACTTTATACTTCTTTTATTATAATAGTTATAAATTACAGAGAGATTTTTGATTCTTTTAGCCTTGGGCATAACAAGGCATCTGTTATCCTCTGATACGGCTACTACTTCTGCAAGAAGCTCAGACCGGTGAGACTGGTAGGCTTTGCGCTCGGATTCGTTTTGCAGGGTGCCCCTGATATCCCGGGCTATCTTGACTGCAAAACCGTCATTTAAATCATAGACTGTTCTTGAAGAACCGGTTCCTATAATGTTATATTTACCGCCCTTTATTTCAGTAATAATAATATCAAAATCGTACTTCATATTAACCCCCACGCCGGGTACCGGCACAAAATATTATGAAAGCAACAGTGGCGGACCTCTGCTTCGCAGCGGTATGCAAGTGCTTTCACAGCTATGCTTGAATTGGCTTTTAAGCTGTAGCTACGCGGATACGGCTTTCCCTTTAAAAACATAGAATTTTATATGATTAAAAACTCATTACATAGTATTCGGGTTAAGGAATTTATGTGAATTATATCCTGGTGGTGTTATGGGCTGAATTGTAAGCATAGCAGCGACTGTGCCAATAGTTTTTAAATGAATGCCTTGACGAAAATATTTCGTTGATGTATTATAAATAAATAACTGTAAATAAAGCTTTTAAATATGTTAAATAATGATGATTGGAACGAGTAGAAAGCAGCTGGCTTCAAAGAGAGTGAGGATTTGGTGAAATCTCACAGGTTCAAGCTTTTGAAAATCCTCCATGAGTTGCAGCCTGAAATTGATTTTAGTGTAAGGTGCGCCGGTGAACAGCCGTTATACAAATGAAGTGATTGTTATCATGCTTTAAACCTGCAATGCTTGTTTTTACAATTTTGCTGTGTTTAAGGAGCATGCTGCAAATAAATTGGGTGGTACCGCGAAAATAGCCTCGTCCCTGTGTGGAACGGGGTTTTGTTATGTTTAAATAATGCCTATCATTTTATTTTTAAAAATTATAAATTATGGAGGAAAGAAAAATGCCAGAAGATTATGGAAAGACTTTAAATCTCCCGCAGACAGATTTCCCTATGAGAGCAAATTTGCCTCAAAGAGAGCCTGAATTTCTGAAAAAATGGGAAGACATGGATATTTATCATAAGCAGCTCGAGAAGACAGAAGGCAAGCCGACATTTATACTTCATGACGGACCGCCTTATGCAAACGGCGGAATCCATCTTGGAACTGCACTTAACAAGATTTTGAAGGATATAGTGGTTAAATATCACAGTATGGCAGGTTACCATACTCCCTATGTTCCCGGTTGGGATACTCACGGACTTCCTATAGAACAAAGAGCCATTAAAGAGCTTGGACTGAAAAGACACGAGGTAGGGCCTGTTGTTTTCAGAGAAGCATGTGAAGGCTTTGCAATGAAGTATCTGAATATTCAGAGAGATGCTTTTAAGCGTCTGGGAGTCAGAGCTGATTGGGAAAACCCGTATATTACATTAAAGCCTGAGTTTGAAGCGATGCAGGTAGAGGTGTTTGGAAAAATGGCTACAAACGGACATATATATAAGGGCTTGAAGCCTGTTTACTGGTGTCCGGAATGTGAAACAGCATTGGCCGAAGCTGAAATTGAGTATGCTGATGATACAACGGTATCAATTTATGTAAAATTTCAGGTGAGAGACGACAAGGGATTATTTGAAGGCATTGCTGACAAGGAAAAGGTTAATTTTGTTATATGGACAACCACAACATGGACTTTGCCTGCTAACCTTGCAATATGCCTGAATGAAAATTTTGAGTATTCACTTGTTAAAGCAAATGATGAGTACTATGTGCTTGCAACTGAATTGGTTGAAAAAACCATGAAAGCCGCAGGGATATCGGAATATGAAACAGTTAAAAAATATCAGGGCAGCCAGCTTGAGAGAATTCAATGCAGGCATCCTTTTCTGGACAGGGATTCAATGGTTATTCTCGGCGACCATGTAACTCTGGAAGCCGGAACAGGCTGTGTTCATACTGCTCCCGGACATGGTGTTGAGGACTATCTGGTTTGTCAGAAATACAAGGAAATACCTGTTATCGTTCCCGTTGACAGCAAGGGTGTATTGACAGAGGAAGCAGGTCCTTTTGCAGGAATGTTCTACAAAAAGTCTAACGGAGCAATTTTGGAAAGACTGATATCTGACGGAAGACTCCTTGCTTCGGAGAAAATAGTTCATCAGTACCCGCATTGCTGGAGATGCAAGGACCCCATAATCTTCCGTGCAACCGAGCAGTGGTTTGCCTCTATAGACAGCTTCAGAGAAGAGGCTTTAAATGCAATCAAGGGTGTTAAATGGGTTCCCGAGTGGGGCGAAGAAAGAATAACAAATATGGTAAAGGACAGAGGGGATTGGTGTATATCCAGACAGAGAATCTGGGGCTTGCCTATTCCGATATTCTATTGCAGAGAATGCGGAAAAGAGTTGATAAATGCCGACACAATCAAGGCTGTGGCAGACCTGTTCAGGAAAAAGGGCTCCAATGCATGGTATGCCTTATCTGCCTCGGAAATACTACCGGCCGGTACTGAATGCGAATGCGGACATTCGGAGTTTGAGAAGGAAAAGGATATCATGGATGTCTGGTTTGACAGCGGTTCAAGTCATGCAGCTGTGTTGGAAAGCAGAGAAGGTTTGTCTTCTCCGGCGGATTTATATTTAGAGGGAAGTGACCAGCATCGAGGATGGTTCCAGTCCTCACTGCTGACAGCTGTGGCAACGAGAGGGAAAGCGCCGTATAAAGCGGTTTTGACACATGGATATGTTATAGATGAGGAAAAGAGAAAAATGTCCAAGTCCTTGGGGAACGGTATTGACCCCGCTGATGTTATAAAGGAATATGGCGCGGATATATTGAGAATTTGGGTTGCCTCGTCCGATTATACAACCGATATCAAAATTTCAAAGGAATTATTGAAGCAGTTATCGGAGGTCTATAGGAAAATAAGAAATACTGCCAGATACATTCTCGGTAATATAGCCGGCTTCAACCCCGATACTGACAGCGTTGACTACTCGGAAATGTGCGAGCTTGATAAATGGGCGCTTTACAAGCTGACTATGCTGATTAAAAAGGTAACTGAAGCATATAAAACATATGAATTCCATACAATGTTCCATGCCATACACAATTTCTGCGTTGTAGATATGAGTAATTTTTATCTTGATATAATTAAGGACAGGCTGTATACCTCCAAGGCAGCTTCAAAGGAGAGAAAAGCTGCGCAGACCGTCATGTATGAAATATTGCATTCTTTGGTACTGATGCTTACACCTGTGCTTGCGTTTACTACTGAGGAGATATGGCAGTATATGCCTCATAGAGCCGGCGATGATACTGAAAGCATACAGCTGAACGATTTGCCGGAAATGAATGAAAAATATATTGATAAGACATTGGCAGAGAAATGGGATAAGATACTTGCGCTTCGTTCCGATGTTTCAAAAGCGTTGGAAGTTGCAAGAGCAAATAAGACAATAGGGCACTCATTAAATGCAAAGGTTACTATATTTGCAGACGGAGAGGATTATAATTTTATAAAGAGTCTTGAGAGTGATTTGGTTACAATATTTATAATTTCCGATGCTTCGGTTAAAAAGCTGTCTGAAGCTTCAGAAGGAGCTCAGAAGGGTGATGAAATGCCCGAAATCAAAATTTCTGTTGAACAGGCCTCAGGCGATAAATGTGATAGATGCTGGATGTTCAGTGAATACGTGGGAAAGGATGAAAAGCATCCTACCCTGTGCAAGAGATGCGCTGATGTGGTCGGCTGAAGCATCGGGAAGGGTGTACGTATCCTTTTTAGCTAATATTGATGCTTCAGGCTAAAGCTTCCTGAATTATTATTTGCACTTAAGCTTAAAATTTGGGACGGAACTTGCACAGGCATATTTCGTCCCAATTATCTGTTGTTTTAAAAAAATTAATGCAGTTGGGGGGAGCAGCTATGATTAGACATATGGTAAATTTAAAGGAGAGAAGCTATCCGATATGTATTACCACCAGCTTTGATGATTTTGGGAAAACCTTTCTGTCTCTTAGAACAGGAAAAAAGCTTTTAATTGTTACTGACGAAAATGTTGACAAATATTATTCTGATATATGCTCGAAGGAACTGGAAAATAATGGATTTGAGGTTTCAAGGCATGTTCTCGCACCCGGTGAGCAGCACAAAAACTTGGAAGCCGTATATGGAATATATCAGCAATTGGTGGAATACAAATTTGACAGAACAGATACCTTAGTGGCACTGGGCGGAGGTGTGGTGGGGGATATTACCGGCTTCGCCGCGGCTACCTATATGCGGGGAATAAATTTTGTCCAGGTTCCGACTACTTTGTTATCCCAAGCTGACAGCAGTGTGGGAGGAAAGACGGGCGTTGATTTTAACGGACACAAGAATGTTATAGGAGCATTTTATCAGCCCAAATTAGTATTCATCAATGTAAATACAATTAAGACACTCCCGAAAAGAGAAGTTTCCGCAGGCCTTGCGGAAGTTATAAAGCACGGACTTATACTGGATGAGGAGTACTGTTATTATATAAATGAAAATGCAGAGAAAATCTTTAATTATGATGAGAATGTTCTGCAGTATCTTGCGAAGAAAAACTGTGCGATTAAAGGCAGTGTTGTCGAAGAGGACGAAAAAGAAAATGAATTAAGGGCAATTCTGAATTTTGGGCATACCATCGGCCATGCGGTAGAAACAGTGCAAAATTTCAGTCTGCTTCACGGTGAATGCGTTTCAATTGGAATTGCAGGTGCTTTCAGGCTATCCTTATATTTAGGTGCTGTCAATGAAGCTGCTGTTGAAAACGTAAAAAAAATGCTTTTAAAACTTGAATTGCCTGTATCCTTGCCGGGCTTAGACGTTGAAAAGGTATACAGCCATATATTCTATGATAAAAAGGTAAAGGATAATAAGCTGAAATTTGTTTTACCTCGCAGGATAGGTGAGGTTTTCCAGTGCAATATTGAGGACAGCGAGCTAATAAAAAAAGTACTTTTTGATTTATCAAAATAACAGGAAATAATTTTAAAAATAAAGAGGCGTGTTTTTGCAGAAAATACCGTTAGCTGATGCTGACGGTTTTTTTTATGAAAAAACAGTGCAAACGAACTTGTTTCAGCTTAATGAGCATATTAAAGAGTGAAGGGGGAAATAAATGCAGATGGCAAAGGAAAATACCGCAATTAAGCTGTTAACTAAAAAAGTTGATGAAATGGCATTGAAGATGGAGAAAATGAAGTTTGTCGATTATGTGTATTTTATTGAGCACCCCAGAAAAATGTTATGGGCAAACTTTACAAACGGCTTGGCAAGGGGCTTCGGAATAGCAATAGGATTTACTGTCCTGAGTGCGATAACTATTTATATACTGAAGTTTATCGTTACAATTAATCTTCCGTATATCGGGGAGTTTATAAGCGATATAGTGGAAATAGTTCAGGATAGTATGAAAAATCCGAGATAGAAGGGAAAACCTCTGTTTATAAGAAACAGTTAAATTTTGAGGATATGAAATCAGGAATTTTAAAGGAGGAATTATATGGATGCAGATAAAACAAACCATTTTAAAGAGAAGCTTGCTGACGAAGCAGAAAAAATAACCGAAACCTTGGGGCTGATGAGGGAAAACGGCGAAGCAAAAATGAGCGGGGATTCTCCGGAGGAGCTTTCAAATTATGATAATCATCCTGCCGATTTGGGAAGTGAGCTGTATTCGGTTGAAATGAATATGGCTCTGAAGGTTCATGAGCAGAGCAAGCTCAATGATATAGCAAGAGCCTTGAGCAAGCTTGAAACCGGTTCTTACGGCAAATGCGAAAGCTGTAAAGGGGATATTCCTTATGAAAGACTTGAGGCACTGCCGTCAGCCAGATATTGCATTAGCTGTGAAAAAGAGAAGGAGGCCTCGGAAATAAATACTCCCGATATGTCTTACAAGGAAGTGTTTGATGCGCCGTTCGGCAGGAAATATCTAAACAAGCGTGAGGATGATGAATTTGAAGGCCTTGACCAGCTTAATGATTTAATGAAATACGGAGCGGCCGATACCCCTCAGGATATGGGAGGGTATGAGGACTATGAGGAGTTTTATACAAATGAGCTGGATAATCAGGGAATAGTAGAGGAGGTTGACAAGATTTCAAATCAGCAGTATAAGGAACAGCTGCCTTAGAAATAAATACTATTAAGGCGATAACAATTTTGTTCCTTGTTATCGCCTTTTCAGCTGAATTATATTTTTTTCATTCCTCAATCTGAGGCAGGTCACTTAATTTGTAGGTGATACATTTGGAGGCCCTTGGCACTTTGGTGCTTTTGGCTGGGGTGCCGGCCGCTGTACTGGCTGCTGCTTTAACCGGTTTTTTTATCGCTGATGCCTTGGCACGCGTTGCCTTTGCTTTTGCCTGGGAGGCCAAATTGTTGCTGCAGCCTTTGTGAGTGCAGCTTCCGTTAATCATAAGAGAACCACATTTGCAATATTCTAACATTAAATTCATCCCTTCAACTTTTGTAAAATTTAAA
The DNA here is from genome assembly GCF_003208175.1 of Ruminiclostridium sufflavum DSM 19573. GTDB lineage: Bacteria > Bacillota > Clostridia > Acetivibrionales > DSM-1351 > Ruminiclostridium > Ruminiclostridium sufflavum. The sequence continues at coordinate 94,207 of NZ_QKMR01000016.1, forward strand.
TATAAGCTATAAGTATAGTATACCACAAAAATTGATACATTAATTGCAACAATGTAATAAATAAGATATACGTGTAAATTAATGCAAATAAATGGTAAATAATGTATAAAAAATATAATACGCACTGATGCCTTTGTTCAGTTTTCAAGCCTGCCATTGCTCAAACTTATCGATGACCTTGCAAAAAAACCGCAGGTACAGTAAGTTAATTCAAAATTATGCATATAACATGTTTCCGAGAAATATATTTATGTAGTATGTTATTGAAATAGTCTGCTAAAGCCATCAAAATAATTCAGCCGGTATGCACGAGCTTAAAGAATCCGGTTGTTTTGTGTATTGTATCGTTTGGCTTGGGCAACGTCAAGGAAGGTGAAAAATAATTGTCAACTGTTACATTAAAGGATATTTCTCTTAAGGAGTATGATTTAAATAGTTTTGAAAACTTGAAGGTGCTGAGAGACAGGTTGATTGCCGCTCCTGTGGAAATATGCATCGAGCGTGCAAAATTTATTACCGGATATTTAAAAAAGAACAATCAAGCAGGAGACTGTGACGCTGTTTATCGGGCGAAGGCTGTACAGAACTATTTAATCAACAAGGCTTCTGTTTTCCATGACAACAGCCTGCTGGCAGGAAACACCACCTCAAAGGGAAAAGGAGCACCTGTATATCCTGAATTTATCGGATTAACAATATGGTCTGAGCTGGAAACAATCAGTAAAAGAGAAAAGAATCCTCAATTATTGACAAAGGAAGAGCTTGATATTCTGAATTATGAAATTTATCCGTACTGGATTGACAGGGATGTATTGGCAACGGCTAAAAGCTGGTATGGAAATATAAAATCAATACAGCTTCTGGAAAAAATAATGTTTTATGTTTCAGGAAAAGCAGGCTGTATTTCCCATACCGTACCGGATTTTAAGCGTGTACTGAAAGAAGGCTTAAATGCTGTTATCAAAGAAGCCGAAGAAAAGGAAAAAGAGGCGCTGACCGGCTCCGGTCAGGAAGCGGTAAAGCATGCGGAGTTTTATCAGAGCGTACAAATTGCATTGAAAGGATTGATAATATATTCCTCGCATCTGGCAGAAGAGGCAAGGCGTTTAAGTGCCTCCTGCACGGATGAAAAGGAACGGAAAAGATTAATAAGGCTGGCGGAAATTTGCGGGCAGGTGCCTGCAAAACCTGCACGTTCATTTTATGAAGCTGTGCAGTGCATCTGGATATGCCTGATTGGTATACATGCCGAAAGCATTAATATGGCAATAAGCCCGGGAAGATTGGATCAGATACTGTATCCTTATTATGAGAAGGATATGAAGGACGGAAAGCTCACAATTAAAGAGGCCTTGGAAATAACAGGCTGCTTGTGGCTTAAATTGGGGGATAACGTAGATGTTGTACCGCAAGCCTCAGAAGAGCTTTTCGGGGGTGCAGGAACAGCTCCGGCTGTTACAGTGGGCGGAATAGATGAAGCAGGGGAAGATGCGGTAAATGACCTGACATACATCATGCTTAGAGTTACTGAGCTTTTGAAAACCAGAGAACCAAGTATGAATGCGCGCTTTCATTATGAAAAAAACACAAGGGAATACAGAGACAGGGTATGTGAAGTAATAGCGAGCACCTTGTCAGCTCCTGCCCTTTACAATGATATTGAAAACATCTCTACTCTTGTAAATCAAGGGACAAGAACGGAGCATGCCAGAGACTATGCGGTTATAGGCTGTGTGGAGCTGGCAGCGGCAGGACGCAGCTATGATGCTTCAAGCTCTGTTATTATGAATTTAGCGGCACCGTTGGAAATGGCACTGTATAACGGCAGGAGGTACAGCACCGGGGCGACTCAGTGGGGGCCTCAAACCGGAGAGCCTGCTGCTTTTAAGGATTTTAACGAATTTATGAATGCCTATAAGAAGCAGGCAAAATGGTTAATAGAGCAGGCTATTGATTTGAATGAAAGGTTTGGTGCGGTACACCAGAAGATGCTGCCTACGCCTCTCTTATCTGCTTTGTTTGAAGGACCTATGGAAAAAGGAGCAGATTTGATTTTCGGAGGTGCCGTTTACAATTCATCAGGAGCGACGCATGTAGGGTTTGCCGATACAGTGGACTCCTTGAGCGCTGTTGAATGTGCCGTTTTCAATGAAAAATACTGTACCTTTGAGGAGCTTCTTAATGGGATTAAAACTAATTTTAAAGACCGGGAAGCATTGAGACAATATCTTTTGAAGCACACACCCAAATATGGCACAGACAATATTTTTGCCAAGAAAAATGCAAAAGAGATAATTTCATTTTTATATGAGGTCTACCAAAGCCATACCAACTACAGAGGAGGCAAATACCGGCCTGCTTATTGGAGTATGACAAATCATGCGGGACAGGGAAAAATAACATATGCTACTCCGAACGGGCGCAAAGCTTATGAGGCATTTGCAAGCGGTATTACGCCGGTTTCGGGAGCTGCCGGCAGTATCACCGAATGCCTGAACAGTGTTGCGGCTCTCGGAAGTGTGAATATCCCCGGAGGAGAAGCTCTTAATATAAAATTTCAATGCCTTACTGATAAGGACATACCGCATTTCGGTGATTATATAGAAGCTTATTTCAGACAGGGGGGACAGCAAATTCAGTTTAATATAATGTCTTATGAAATGTTAAAAGAAGCTAAGGCAAACCCGTCTAAATATCCTTATCTGCTGGTGAGAGTATCAGGGTATTCGGCATATTTCAACGACTTGAATGAAACCATGCAGGATGAGCTGATTACACGTACTCAGTACTCTGTTAATACGGGAAATGCAATTCTATATAATAAATAAATTCAAATTGAAATTAAATTTCGAGTTTTTTGAGGAGTGAAAAAATTGATACAGGAATTTTTAAATTTAATTTTATTTCGTACCTACAGGGCAAAAATTAAGCAGGAAGAGCTGGAAAAGCTTATACAGTCAGGTATAGCCGACGGATTTCTGGAGCTTTTGCTGAGCCTTATGTCATTGATGCTTTTAATAGATAAGGAATACAGTAAAAACATAGAGAATTTCAATGCAAAGTATGTTTTTACAAACCAATCAGGAGACATGTATGTGGCCGCAGAGTTTGAAGATAATATACTCAAGGTTTCAGAAAAGAAGCTTCAAAATCCTACATTTACACTGATTTTTAAAGATGAAAGGTCACTTTTTAAATTCCTGCTGTCAGGAGCGCCAGATGTATTAAATGCTTTATTAAATCAGGAAATTGATTTTATAGGCAATATCAATTATATAGGCAAGTTCGGCTTTATGTCCATGCATTTGCTTCTGCTGGCTACCGGAAGACTGTGTCCGGACTGAATGAGCGGATATGAATTGACTGACACACAAATACCGTTTATTTTTGATATTAAGAGAGGAAGTCTGGAGGACGGACCGGGGATTCGCTCAACGGTATTTTTTAAGGGATGCCCTTTAAGGTGTGTATGGTGTCACAATCCAGAAGCTTATTCGGCAGATAAACAGATGTCTTATGATAAAAAGCAGTGTATAGGCTGCGGAAGCTGTTTTAAATGCTGTCCTCAAAAAGCTGTTAAAATAAAAACAACAGCGGTGATTGCTTCGGATAAATGTACGGCATGCGGTATTTGTGCCGAAAAATGCCCTGCAAAAGCAATCAGGAAAATCGGCAGAAAATATATAGTAAAGGAACTTGTTGATTTGCTGTTAAAGGATAAGGAATATTATTATATCTCTGATGGGGGCGTGACCTTCAGCGGAGGCGAGCCTTTAATGCATATTGATTATCTGCATCAGGCGGTCAGGGAATTGAAGCTTTATTCAATTAAATGTGCGGTTCAGACCTGCGGGTATTTTGATTACAGTGCCTTTCAGGAAAAGATTCTGCCTTACTTGGATATTGTGTATTATGACATTAAAATATGGGATACAAAAGACCACAAGCAATTTACAAGTGTAAATAATGAAAAAATAATCACTAATTTTAAAAGGCTTATAAAAGAAAAAAATATTGAGGTAATTGCCAGAACACCGCAAATACCCGGTGTCACAGATACTAAAGAAAATATTGAGGAAATTAATGCTTTCCTGAAATCATATCAAATGCCGCCTTCAGTAATATTGCATTATAACAGCGGAGGTCAGCAGAAAAGAGAGAACCTTATTTAGTAGCTTTTAAGGGGGTACAGCCGGATGAAAAGATTTATTTCATTTATTCTAGGCCTGGCATTTACAAAAAATCAACTGAATAATTCCAGAGATTCAGATTTAAAGTCTAATTCCGATATCTGCAATGAAAGCGATAATCCGGAGCTTTCCCGCGGAGATATAGAGATATCAGTTATAGCACCGCCTGTAATATGCAAGGCAGAGTCCTTTCCTGTGATTGCGGCAGTAACCAATACAAGGTCTAAAGGCTCTGTTTACATAAGAAGTGCCAAGTGCAATTGGAATGAAAAGGAGTACAGAAAGGAACTGAGGGAAGAGCTTGAAGCAAGCGGCGATTCACTCAGAGCCGTTGAAGAATTAAGGAGCAGGACAGATTTACTGACCGACAGCGAACAAAGAAAATTAAAATCCCGGTATGAAAAGCTTAAAAAAGCTACAGAATATATCAGATTTAATTTGGACAAAGAAATGATTCAGGAGCTCAATGAAAAAGGTGTATTGGAATTGGTTCTGACCATAGAGGGAGATGGAGTAAGGGACAGAAAGGCAGTAAAAGGTTCAAAGAAAATTAAATTGCAGTGTAACAGAACCTTACAGAGGCTTCCGGCGGCACCCGGATTGAAAAAAGGAAATTGGTACTTCGGAGATACGCATTCACATTCTACATATACCTGGGATTATTACTTTGGTGACGGAATATATACAATTCAGGAGCTAAAGCCTCTCGCCAAGGCGGCAGGGCTGGATTGGCTTACTCTGACAGACCATGCCTACTGCCTGAATTCAAAAAAATTTGAAACTCAGAAGCATACTGTAACAGCTTTATCCGATAACAGCTTCGCATTTTTATACGGTGAGGAATTATCATGCGCGGAGCTTGTTAACAATTCAAAGTCACGTGATACATGCCATTGCAACGGAATATTGAATAATACCTTTGTTCCGTGTACAACAGATTTTTTCAGAAAGGCATCCTCGCCTGATTCCCAGCAGGGTATAAATAACCTCAGGCAAAATGGAGGCTTGGTTACAATCAACCATGCAAATTGGGGAAAAAGCATGACGGAGCCTTGGAATTTCGGAATAAATACCTATGCATACACACACGGGGAAACAGGCATGGAGATATTGAACGGAGGATGGGCTGACAATAACAAGGGCTCCACAACGAGATGGATTGACAAACGTCTGCTGCACGGGGAAAAGGTTTATCCCTTCGCAGGCAGCGATACGGAATCAAAAAATCATCTGGGAGAATGCTACACTGTTGTATATGCCGATAAATTGACTCATGAAAGCATCAAAGCCGGGTTAAGCAGGGGGCATCATTATGTCACAACCTATCCGGGGCTTGCATTCTGGGCAAGAAAAGCAGGAGCATCAGACTGGTCATGGATGGGGGATACTCTTGCGATTGGAAGCGGAACTGTGGAATTACAGCTTTCATATTGCAATACAACAAACGGCATGAATATATATGTCATAAAAGGGAAAACAGGCTGGACTCAGGAACAGCAGGTCTATTCCACAGCCGTCAATGCAGGGAAGGGCTTTATTACGGCTAAAATACCTGTTGAGAAGGAGTGCTATTTGAGAGCATATTGTGTGGAAGAGGATAAAAAAAGTCACAGGGCGTATACCACACCTATATGGTTTGAATAACCGTATAGGCGCAAACCTTATCAATAATATACGGCAGCATTTTCCGCCAAATTATATTTATTGAATTAATATTGAATGCTTGTATATAATAAAAATATATAATTAATATATAGTTTTAATAGACATATTATTTGGAGGATTCTATATGACACGTTTTACATTACCAAGAGATTTGTATCACGGAAAAGGATCTATTGAAGCCCTAAAGACTCTTGAAGGCAGTAAGGCTATGGTTTTGGTAGGCGGAGGCTCAATGAAAAGAAGCGGTTTTCTTGATAAAGCCGTAAATTTATTGAAAGAAGCCGGTATGGAAGTTGAGCTGTTTGAGGGAATAGAAGCGGATCCTTCTGTTGAGACTGTTATGAGGGGCGCTGAGGCAATGGACAAATTTAAGCCCGACTGGATTGTTGCTATGGGCGGAGGCTCTCCTATTGATGCTGCCAAAGCAATGTGGATTAAATATGAATATCCTGAAATTACTTTCGAGCAGATGTGCGTACCGTTCGGCCTGCCAAGGCTTCGTAAGAAAGCTCACTTCTGTGCAATTCCGACGACTTCCGGCACAGCTACGGAAGTAACTGCTTTTTCTATTATTACTGATTATCAGAAAGGTGTTAAGTTTCCTATAGCTGATTTTGAGATTACTCCTGATGTTGCCATTGTAGATTCTGATCTTGCGGCAACAATGCCGGCGACTCTGGTTGCTCATACGGGGATGGATGCTATGACACATGCAGTGGAAGCGTATGTTTCTACCGCAAATACTTCGTATACGGATCCCTTGGCTCTTCATGCCATAAAAATGATTTATGAGAATCTCATTGATTCATACAAAGGAGATTTATCAAAACGTGAAAAAATGCACGATGCGCAGTGTCTTGCCGGCATGGCATTTTCAAACGCATTGTTGGGTATCGTTCATTCAATGGCGCATAAAACAGGTGCGGCATTTAAAAACGGACATATTATTCACGGTGCCGCAAATGCAATGTACCTTCCAAAGGTTATAAAATATAACAGCAAGGATGCGGAAGCTGCCAAGCGTTATGCTGATATTGCGGATTTTATTAATCTCGGAGGCAATACGGCAGAAGAAAAGGTTGAGCTGCTTATAAAGATGCTTCGCAAGATGAATGATGATTTAAATATACCTCATTGCATTAAAAATTACGGTGATGGCGGTGCAGTTGCCGATAAAGGCATTATTCCGGAAGAGGAATTTCTTCAGAAGCTGCCTAAAATAGCAGAGCTTGCTATTTCAGATGCCTGCACAGGTTCAAATCCGCGTCAGCCGTCCCAGCAGGACATGGAAAAATTGTTGAAGTGCTGTTACTATGATTCCGAGGTTGACTAAAGTCAATTACGGTTCAAATCTTCGCAACGATATATCGTCTTTTCAGGCGAAATAAGCTTTTAAGCTTATTTTGAGCACAGTTTGGGTTTGAATTTGTTTTTACTTTAGGAGGCTTCAGCCTCCAACCCAAACTATCGACCGATTAAATCGGTTTTTAGCCGATAGTAATTGACTTTTAACATAAAATATCATATTGTTTTTATTTGTCGGTTTTACTTCCGATATTGATTATTGCTGGTGCAGCTCAAAAAGAGTTGCACCATTTTTGCATTTATGACAGGACAGTCCTTTAACTGACATTATTTGACTGCTTTATGCCGGGATTACTAACGAGGCTATTGTTTTTTTGCTGGTATAACTATACAATTAAGATAAATATCATCAAATTAAGGCAATTTTACACTGCAAAGTTATATAAAGGAGGGATGCTTTATTTTAATTAGCCGATAGTAATTGACTTTTAGTAAACCAAAAAGGAGAGGTTCGGAAAAATGATGAGTATAAAAAAAATCAAAAAAGCAGGGGTTTTTATTGCTGTATTTGTATTGCTTTTCACAGTGCTTTTTCCTATATCTGCCGTTAATGCCGCTTCGGTAATTTCAGCAGAAGCGGAGTCAGGAAGATTGTACGGTGATATTAATGAGGATCAGAGTGTTGATGCCCTTGACTTTGCATTATTTAAGAAATATTTATTAGATTCGTCTCAAACAGTGGAGTTTTTAGGGTATATGGACCTCAATCTGGATAACAGAATTGATGTTTTAGACTTTGCTGTTCTGAAAAGGTATCTTCTTGGTATTATCGACACCCTGCCTGAAGGTACAATACCTGCGGCTCCGGGTGTTCAATACATAGGACGTTTTGATACCAGTGACCCCGAAGGACCTAAATTTGCATGGAGTGCTTCAACAATCAAAGCCAATTTCACAGGTACAGGAATAAGTGCGAAGCTAAAATCCATAGGGGATAATTATTTCAATGTGATAATAGACGGTGCCGTTAAAGCTCCTATCAATACACCGGCCGGTTCTTCGGCGGCTTATATACTTGCATCCGGTCTTTCAAACGGAACACATACAGTCGAGCTGGTTAAAAGAACTGAAGCTTCTATTGGTGAAGTGCAATTTCTGGGCTTTACCGTTGCCGGCGGGAATCTGCTTGCTCCTGCTGATGCATCATCAAAACGCATAGAATTTATCGGGGATTCTATTACATGCGGCTATGGAAATGAAGGAACCACCCAGTATCAGAGCTTCACAAGCAAAAACGAAAATGCATATATGGCATATGGTGCAGTAACAGGAAGATTATTAGGTGCCGAGGTTACGACGGTATGCTGGTCGGGAAAGGGCGTTGTCCAGAATTACGGGGGAAATAAGGAGGACTTGATGCCTTCCCTTTATTCAAGGATATTGCCGTATGACAGTACAAAGGTGTGGGATTACACAAAATGGGTTCCGGATGTAGTTGTTATAAATCTCGGAACTAATGATATAAGCACAGTAGCTCTTGACGGAACAAGATTTACGGCTGAGTATTCTAAACTGGCAGACAAAATCCGCAGCCAGTATCCCGAGGCTCATATTTATTGTGCCGTTGGTCCTATGCTTTATGGAGAAACTCTGGAAAATATGAATAAGTATGTTGGAACGGTGGTTAACGACAAAAAAACTTCGGGGGATAATAAGGTGCACTTTATAGAATTTCCCCAGCAGGATCAGGCAAACGGTTACGGTGAAGACTGGCATCCTACTGTAAAGACTCATCAAATTATGGCTGACCAGCTGGCAGCACAGATTAAAAAGGATTTGGGATGGTAATTTAAAAAACTATGATATATAGTAAAAGAGTTCTAAGACTTGGAGGGGTTCATATATATTCAGGCTTAGAACTTTTTTATTTTGGAAATAAAATATGATAAATGCCGGCTGGCTAAGCAAATATTGATACTTTGGATACAGATTTTTTTTATGAAATTAAGGCGATTATAGCTGAAGTATTTGTAAATTTGCAATTTTGTATCTTTAAAATTGCAAAATGTATTGTTTTTTGCTTTTTATAGTGCTAAAATAATGTTCGTAGGATTGTTAATAAATATTGAGCTTTTACGGCGGGGTTTTAAGCTGTAATTGATTTTTATAACAGGGCTATATTTATGTATCGCTGATTTGTGATTGTGAAGGGGTTTTTAGTGAGGCTTTTTAAGAAGGGTGTTATACATTATTGTATTAAAACTTAAAGATGCTACTGTGGCGCAGTTGGTAGCGCAATTGATTCGTAATCAATAGGTCAGGGGTTCGAATCCCCTCAGTAGCTCCATGTAACACTTACTCTGTTAATCTGAATTTTTATTTTTTACCTTTATGAGAATAATGATTGACGATATGCTGCAAATTTCTATGGCCAATTGCTATAGTCTTGATACTGTCAACTGATAATTTGGTTTTTTGTACTGTTTTCGCATAAGTTCTTATAATTTCGGCAGTATAAAAAATTCAACTGCTAATAGTGCAGGTAACTTTTGCACCATTAAAATGTAAAGTATTTACATTTTAGGGTTTTAAATGAAAAAACATTTTGATAAGCTGTTTTGCTGATAAAGCCTTAATGATTTAAAATCAATTAGTTGTAGATTGCAGGATAAGTTAATAGTATATGCAATGTATTCTACAAACTAAAATTTCATAACTTATTGTAGAATTTTTTTATTCTGTACAAACATGAATCGGGTGACTTTTATCAGACAGCCGGCAGAACTAAAAGTATTGGCTTTGAGTAAGATATGGGAACGGATTAGGAGATTAAGAAATATTGTAAATGGGTAAATTACTACCGATTGATTTGGAATAAACATTAATAAAAGTATATATATTTTCAGTCAGCGGTATTGGCTTTAAAAGCTGGAGATGATTTAGTGTAAGGAGTTTAAAAGAAAGGGCTTTATAGGTTTCTGCTTTTGAATAATTTACATTATATAAAAACTTACCATTTGAAGAATTGGATTTTAAACTTACCTTAGGGGTGTGATTATGCAAAATTTTAACTTACCAAAAAAACAGGGTCTTTATGATCCGTCGCTGGAGCATGATGCTTGCGGTATGGGATTCGTAGTCAGTATAAAAGGTCAAAAGTCTCATGACATAGTTGAGGATGCATTGACTGTACTGGAGAACTTAAACCATAGGGGAGCGAGCGGAGCTGATGAAAACACAGGTGATGGAGCAGGAATAATGGTTCAGATACCTCATGATTTCTTCAAAAGAGAATGTGATGTGCTGGGCTTTGAGCTGCCTGAGAAAGGGAATTACGGTGTGGGCATGATTTTTGCGCACAGATATTCCGATTTCAGAAAAACACAAATAGAGGCCTTTGAAAGAATTGTCCAAGAGGAAGGACAGACAATTTTAGGCTGGAGAGAGGTACCAATCGATAAGAGCACAATCGGCGAAAGTGCAAAAGCAGTAATGCCAAGGTTTATTCAGGTATTTATCAAGAAGAGCCCGGATATAACTGATGAAAGGTCATTTGAAAGAAAACTTTATATAATAAGAAAAAGAGCAGAAAAGCTTATTGTTCCAATGTGTGAAGATAAGGGCGGAATTTTCTATATTGCAAGTCTTTCCTCCAAAACCATCGTTTATAAGGGAATGCTTACAGCCGAACAGCTCAGGAATTTCTATCTGGATCTCTCGGATCTTGATTTCACCTCGGCACTGGCTATGGTACATTCAAGATTCAGTACCAATACCTTTCCAAGCTGGGAAAGAGCACATCCAAACAGATATATTGTTCATAATGGCGAAATAAACACTATCAGAGGTAATGTAAACTGGATGAAGGCCAGACAGAAATGTATTGATTCAAATTTGTTTGATGATATTTCAAAGATTTATCCGATAATAGATGAATCGGGAAGTGACTCATCCATGTTTGACAACTGTCTTGAATTTATACATCTTACAGGCAGATCGCTTCCTCATGCGGTAATGATGATGATTCCTGAGCCGTGGGAAAAGAACAAGCTGATGTCTGATAAAAAGAGAGAATTTTACAGATTCCAGAATTTTTTGATGGAGCCATGGGATGGCCCTGCCGCCATGGCTTTTACCGACGGAGATGTCATCGGCGGTGTTCTTGACAGAAATGGTCTTCGTCCGTCAAGATATTATGTAACAAAGGATGACAAGGTTATTCTGGCTTCTGAAGTCGGAGTAGTTGATATAAAGCCTGAAAATGTAGAATATAAAGGCAGGCTGGAGCCCGGCAAGATGCTTCTTATAGATACCAAGGCGAAGCGAATTATATCGGATGAGGAAATAAAGCATGATGTTTCAAGTATGTATCCATATCAGGAATGGAACGAAAAGCATATTTTTAACCTCAGTGATATAGACACTCAGGCAGATGCACATGAGGAACCGGGTGCAAATATACTGCAGCAGCAAAAAGCCTTTGGATATACTTATGAAGATATTATGAAAATAATTCAGCCTATGGCTGCACAAGGCATTGATCCTGTAGGTGCTATGGGTATGGATACTCCTTTGGCAGTATTGTCGGAAAAGCCTCAGATGCTGTATCTGTATTTTAAACAGCTGTTTGCACAGGTTACAAATCCTCCTATCGACGGAATCAGAGAGGAAATAGTAACTTCGAGCAGCATTATGCTGGGAACTGCAGGAAACCTGCTTGAACCGGACAGGGATAAAACCGCAAGTATTTTCCTTGAGCATCCGATACTGACAAACGGTCAGCTTGCAGAAATCAAAAAGTTAAACAATGAATATTTCAAGACAGCCACTATATCTATTTTATATGAGGCGGCAAGCGGTGCAAGAGGTATGGAAAAGGCCTTGTCAAGAATCTTCAAGGAAGCGGCCAGAGCCATTAACGGGGGAGCAAATATCATTGTATTATCAGATAGGGGAGTAGATGAGGAATTTGCTGCTGTTCCGGCTCTTTTAGCTTCTTCGGGACTTCACCATCAGCTTATAAGAAAAGAAATCAGAACAAATGTTGGAATAGTGCTGGAATCAGGAGAGCCAAGAGAGGTACACCATTTTTGTGTACTTTTAGGCTACGGGGTAACAGCGGTAAATCCATACATGGCATATGAAACAATAAAGGAGCTTTCCGGTAAGGGATTACTCGGAGATGCATCATATAAAGACGGAATAAAGAATTATATTAAGGGCTCGGTTAAAGGTATACTCAAGGTATTAACGAAAATGGGCATATCAACAATAAGAAGCTATCATGGAGCTCAGATATTTGAGGCAGTAGGTCTTAAAAGAGATGTAATTGACAGGTATTTTACTTTGACTCCGTCAAGGCTTGAGGGTATAGGAATCGAAGAAATAGCTGAAGAAAATCAAATGAGGCATGAAAGTGCCTACAATAAAAACTCACCCTACACTGATACCCTTGAGGTGGGAGGTACATTCCAGTGCAAGGATGACGGGGAGCAGCATATATATAATCCAGAAACCATATATCTGCTTCAAAAGGCATGCAGAGAAGGCGATTACAAGCTGTTTAAGACTTTCTCCAATAAAATAAACGATGAAGAAATCATTACCTTAAGAAATTTACTTGAGTTCAACTATAATTTCTGTGATGCTATACCTATAGAAGACGTTGAACCGGTTGAATCCATTGTAAAAAGATTTAAGACAGGAGCTATGTCTTACGGCTCTATCAGTAAGGAAGCACATGAGTGCCTTGCTGTTGCCATGAACAGACTGGGAGGAAGAAGCAATACCGGTGAAGGCGGAGAGGATCCGGAAAGATTCAAGATATGTGAAAACGGTGATTCCAAAAAAAGTGCCATCAAGCAGGTAGCGTCCGGCCGTTTCGGTGTTACAAGCAATTATCTGGCAAATGCCAGTGAGATACAAATAAAAATGGCTCAGGGAGCAAAGCCTGGAGAAGGAGGACAGCTTCCGGGCAAAAAGGTATATCCGGCAATTGCAAAGGTGAGACATTCTACGCCGGGCGTGGATCTTATTTCGCCGCCTCCTCATCATGATATATATTCCATTGAGGATTTGGCAGAGCTTATACATGATTTGAAAAATGCCAACCGTGATGCGAGAATAAATGTCAAGCTGGTTTCTGAAGTAGGTGTCGGAACGATTGCCGCAGGTGTTGCAAAGGGCAAGGCAGATGTTATACTTGTCAGCGGCTATGACGGAGGAACAGGTGCTTCTCCTCTGACTAGCATTAAGAATGCAGGCCTTCCGTGGGAACTCGGCCTTTCGGAAACACATCAGACTTTGGTTCTGAACAGGCTCAGAGACAGGGTCGTTCTTGAAACAGACGGAAAGCTCTTAACAGGTAAGGATGTTGTTATAGCCGCAATGCTCGGAGCGGAAGAATTCGGATTTGCCACAACTCCCCTCATAGCTCTCGGATGTGTGATGATGAGAGTCTGCAATCTTAATACATGTCCTGTCGGTATAGCCACACAGGATGAAAGCCTGAGAAAGTGCTTTAAAGGAAAGCCCGAGTATGTTGAGAATTTCATGAGGTTTATTGCCGGTGAGATGCGTGAAATAATGGCAAAGTTAGGCTTCAGAACAATAAATGAAATGGTCGGACGTACAGACAGGCTTAAAACAAAAGATAATATTAAGCATTGGAAGGCTTCGCATATTGACATGTCTTCTGTTCTTTATCAGCCGTATGCCGGTTCTGATGTAGGCAGATATAATAAACAGATGCAGAATCATATGATGGATAAAACTCTGGGTATCAAAAAGATTCTCAGAATGTGTAAGCCTGCTCTTGAAAATAAAAAACCAATCAGAGCCAAGCTGAAAATTGAAAATGTTGACAGAGTTGTCGGTACGATTGTAGGAAGTGAAATATCAAAAAGATACGGTGAGGAAGGCCTGCCTGAGGATACAATAAAGCTTACCTTCGTGGGCTCCGCAGGTCAGAGCTTCGGAGCCTTTATACCAAAGGGCATGTCGCTTGAGCTTGAAGGTGATTCAAATGACTATATCGGAAAGGGCTTGTCCGGCGGAAAGATTATTGTATATCCTCCTAAGGTATCCGCCTTTGTACCCGAAAAGAATATTATAGTCGGAAATGTTGCCTTCTATGGTGCAACAGAGGGTGAGGCCTATATCAATGGTATTGCGGGAGAAAGATTCTGTGTCAGAAACAGCGGTATAAAAGCAGTTGTTGAAGGCGTAGGTGATCATGGGTGTGAATATATGACCGGAGGTAAAGTAGTGATTCTGGGCAAGACAGGAAGAAACTTTGCAGCGGGAATGTCAGGCGGTATTGCATATATACTTGACTTTGACGATATATATTGCAACAAATCCATGGTATTGCTGGAAAGGCTTGAGGATCAGCACGAAATAGATGAAATAAGGATAATGCTTGAGAAGCATGTTGAGTATACGGGCAGTCCGCTTGGAAGAAAGGTACTTGCAAATTTTACAGGCTATTTGCAGAGATTTACCAAGGTAATACCTAAGGACTACAAACAAATGCTTGAAAATATTGAAAGGGCTCATAAAGCCGGGCTTGTTGGTGATGAAGCCTTGATGGCGGCATTTGAAGGTGAAATCTGAAGTTAAAATGATTATATATTAAGGTGGGAATTACGATGGGAAAAGCTACCGGTTTTTTAGAGTATGAAAGAGTCAATCCGGAGAAACGATCTCCTGAAAAAAGAATATTGGATTGGAATGAAATACGGCTTCCTCAGGATGAAGAGGCTGTAAGAGTACAGGCAGCCAGATGCATGAACTGCGGAATTCCTTTCTGCCACGGCGGTGTTTTGCTGAGTGGTATGGCGGCAGGCTGTCCTGTAAAGAACCTTATTCCTGAATGGAATGATCTTGTATATAAGGGACAGTGGAAGGAAGCCTACAAAAGGCTTATAAGGACAAATCCTTTCCCTGAGTTTACGGGAAGAGTATGTCCTGCACCATGTGAAGGCTCATGTACCGAGGGCTATAATATGGAGTCGGTTACAATACATGATTTGGAATATGAGATTATAGAGAAGGCTTTTTCAGAAGGCTGGGTTGAAATAAAAAAAGCGGAGAAAACAGGTAAGAAGGTCGCCGTTGTGGGTTCCGGGCCTTCCGGATTATCTGCCGCATATTTCCTTAATCTTGTAGGTCATGAGGTGACTGTATATGAGAGAAGTGACAGAGCAGGAGGTCTTCTTGTTTACGGCATACCAAATATGAAGCTTGACAAGGGGATTCTGGAAAGACGCCTTGAGCTGATGAAAGCAGCAGGAATAAAATTTATATTAAATACTGAAGTGGGCAAGGATGTTATGGCTCAGGAATTAATTGACAAATACGATGCAGTTGTATTATGCGGGGGAGCAACCAAGGCAAGGGGACTTGAGGTTGAGGGAAAAGACCTCAAGGGAGTTTACTTTGCGGTGGACTTTTTAAAAGCGAATACAAAGAGCTTGCTTGATTCAAAGCTTGAGGATGGTAATTATATCAGTGCGAAGGATAAAAATGTTATAATTATCGGCGGCGGAGATACGGGTACAGACTGTGTCGCCACCTCTATAAGACATGGCTGCGGCAGCGTTTACCAGTTTGAAATAATGCCGGAGCCACCTCATGAAAGAGTTGAAAAAACAAACCCCTGGCCTGAGTGGCCCAAAAAGCTCAAGGTTGACTATGGTCAGGAAGAGGCAATCAGCCTGACAGGAAAGGACCCTAGGAATTACCTTATTTCAACGAAGAAAATTGCCGGAAATGATAAGGGTGAGGTAAAGGAAGTCCACACTGTAGAGATTACCTGGGGCAAGGATTCAAAAGGAAGGTTTGTCCCTATGGAGGTACCCGGAAGCGAAAAGGTGTGGAAGGCAGATATTGTTCTTTTGGCTATGGGTTTTTTGGGACCTGAGGATACTATTCCGAATGAACTCAAGCTCGAAAGAGATATGAGAAGTAATATAAAAGCAGAATATGAAGTTTTTGAGACAAATGTAGAAAAGGTTTTCACAGCCGGTGACATGAGAAGAGGCCAGAGTCTTGTTGTATGGGCTATTCAGGAAGGAAAGCTTGCGGCTGGGGAGGTTGATAAATACCTGACGGGTAAAACAGTAATTAAATAACAGCATTTGAAAAACAAAAGCTCCTTGAACCGGAATGGCTTCGAGGAGCTTTTTGTTTATGGGCTTTAGCCTGTTGAGCATAAGGCAAGTTTCTCGGCAGAGAAATGAGCCATGCGAAACAATAAACCACCCGCTATGCGGGTGCGCGACAGAAGTTATACAAAAAAATCACCTTTTCGTTAAAATAGAGTTGTTCAAGCTACTAAATTAACGAGAGGAAAGGTGATTTTAATGGCAAATAAGGAACACAGCTTAGCTCACACAAAATGGATGTGTAAATATCATATAGTGTTCACTCCAAAGTATAGACGAAAGGCGATATATAATCAATACAAACAGAGTATCAGAGAAATTTTGATACAATTATGTAGCTACAAAGGAGTAG
>NZ_QKMR01000017.1 GCF_003208175.1 Ruminiclostridium sufflavum DSM 19573
TGCACTGCCATCACAAAACGCCGTACCATAAATGCAAAGATGATAGTTATAGCAATTTGGTGCTTGTAACAATGAATGTTCACCAGTTGCTTCATGCAAAAAAGCCGGAAACAATCCAGTTTTATCTGGATATCATTAAACCGGACAAAAAGCAGATGACTAAAATTAACCGCCTAAGAAAAATGCTTGAGTTGGCAAGTATTTAAAATAACGTGTTTAGTTTCAGATATAGTTTAAGTTGCAAAATTTAGTTTTGATAGAACGCCGTGTGCGGGGAAATTCGCACGCACGGTGTGGAGTGGGGGAAAAGTTAGAGATGATATCAAAGACTTACCTATCACTATGAAAAGAAGGCAGTGAAATAATAACCGATAACTGTCAGCTGACGATCTTCGGTGGATTTGCACCGAACTCAGAGACTGCACAAACTCTATCCAAAGCACTTGGGAGCAGAACTGTCCTAAGCGGAAGCATAAGCAGAGGGAAAAATGATCCGTCACAAAGCCTGCAAATGATAGAAAGACCGCTGTTTACAGCAGATGAACTCAAGTCACTGCCAAAGGGCAATTTTGTAGTAATGAAAACAGGCGTACATCCAATGAAAACAAAGTTGAGACTATTCCTCGACTGGGGTATTACTTTTGAAAAAGCATATGAAACAGAAGAAAAATCCCATCGTAAGGTTTACTATGCCGACAAGGAAGAGCTGGAAGAAAACATTATTAGGCAGACAATGGCACTGGAAATTGAAGAAGATGAGCCAGAGGACAATGTCGGTGAAAACAAGCAAGGTGGTACAATCCATTCTCCTGAAATGGAACAGCCTGAAGAAACCAACTCAAAGCGTAAAGCAATAATCAGGACATAGGAGGAATGCAGATTTGAGCTTTTTTGGCAATTTATATCGGGAGGAGCTGCCCTCCCGTGCAAAAACTTTATACATGTATCTGAAAGACAGGAGCAATGCAGAAGGTGAATGTTGGCCAGCCATAAAAACCATTGCCAGAGACACATCAATGTCAGTCAGTACTGTAAAAAGAGCTATAGCTGATTTAACACAGCACGGTTTGATATGCAAGGAAAAACGCTATAGGGAGAATGGCGGTAATTCCTCGAACAGATATTTTTTGAAAGAATAAATGCCTATTTCGGTTTGTGAAAAGGCATGTTTGACCGCCAAGGGGAGGCTTTGCCTTTTTCTTGGACTGGGGTGGAGTTCATGGTGGACGGACAGGAAGGGAACACTTTAGAAATTTATTTAATAGCAGAGAAAGAATAAGCATTTGTGTTACTAAATATTCGTTGAAGAAAATATTTTAAAATTTGTATAACGCAACTGCATCAAACCTATCAGTCTGTGTGAAAACGAGAAAATGTTTTGGTAGGAGGCGTGAAAACCCAAATTAAGTTGGAAACGCAACGAAATTATTGGGTATTAACCAAAACGCAATATCATGATAATGTCTAGAATCTCTTGAAAATAAATGTTTTACATGTACTCCTCAAACTGCCTGATACCCCAAAAAAGATAAATTAGTTCAGTTCGACTCCACCTCCAAATAAGAACCAAAGTTTTGATACAATGCAAAGCCACTGATTTCAGTGGTTTTTGTGGATAAATATAGGGTTGCGTTTCTTTGGAAATTCATTGTTGTGTTGTGAATGTAAGGGAATAAAGCACTGGGGTGTTCAAACTACAATACATAAATACTGTAAAAGAAATAACGTTGTAGTTAAAAGAATAACAGACGTTAAGTTTATTTAAAGGGATACACATTTAACTCAAAAACAACTAGCAGAAATTATTGGTAAGAGCCAAACTACCCGTAGGCTATCTATGTAAAAAATATGATATTAAGATAATAATCAAAAAAACTATATTGCTGATGAGCAAAAAGAGTTAATTTAAAAAAATAACGATAAATCTGCAAGTGAATTAGGTAAAATGTTGTCTTATTCAACATCAGCACATGGACTTTTAGTATTACGAAATGATCGCTCATAATCTTTTCAGAGTGTGGCCTTGATTTGCCTGAAACTGTTGACGTTATTCGGCTAGCGGTATATAATATATCCTGATCATAGTGTTCACGGTATTGCGAGGTGCAAGATGGAATATATGACAATCCAAGAGGCAGCTGAAGAATGGGACATTTCAGAACGTCGTGTTCAAAAGCTCTGCGTTGAAGGCCGTTTAGCAAATGCAAAAAAGTTCGGTAGGCAGTGGGCAATCCCCACCACCACCGAGAAGCCTTCCGATGCCCGTGTTAAAAGTGGCAAGTATTTAAAAACGCCAGCTTCTTCAGAAGAAGACTACAATGAAATAAAGAATGAAAGGCTGGGTTCACATATGAGTACCACAAATGATAAGCCAGGATTTTCACCAGAAGATGTCCTGGAACAGATAAACTATGCGAAAATTGCAAAATTAATTCCAAACGAAACATACGACTTCGTGGACTTATTCTGTGGCTGTGGTGGTATGTCTTACGGCTTCCATAAAATGGCAGCTTTAACTGGCAGACTGCGCTGGGCAGGTGCTATCGATATTGATAAGCACGCCATAGACACCTATGAAAGGAATTATGGCCACAAGCCTACAAATTTAAACCTGGCTGAAGAAGACGTCAATGTGATTAAGCAGTCGCTCGACCTGAATGAAAATAATGAACTGATCCTAATCGGTTGTGCTCCATGTCAAGGGTTTTCTGCGCACCGAAAGAAGGATCATCGAGGTCCTGATACCCGAAATACTCTGGTAGGCCGGTTCGCAGAAATCGCCGTGGCTATGCAACCGAAGCTGATCATTATGGAGAATGTTCCCGACCTGCTGGCCAAGAAGCACTGGCATCACTATCAGGCGTTTAAAAACACAGTGGAAGCAGCAGGTTATAATATCGCAGTGAAGATCTTAAATATGGCAGATTTCGGCACACCGCAGGCAAGATTTCGTACGGTTCTATTAGCATCCAGGAACTTTATTCCGACTCTCCCTGAACCAGTCTTTAAACCAGAACAATACAGAACCGTACGCGATGCAATTGGTAACCTTCCGCCTCTCGCTGCAGGGGGTATAGATCCTGACGATTCGATGCACATAACATCGAAGCACCGTAAGGAAACGATCGATATCTTAAAGCAGGTGCCAAAAGATGGTGGTAACAGACCACGCGGCGTAGGGCCGCAGTGTCTGGATAAGGTTGCGGGCTTTTCTGATGTGTATGGAAGACTTGCTTGGGATAAAACAGCAGTTACCATTACAGCAAGGTGCAGAACACCTTCTTGTGGTAGATTTATACATCCAGAGCAGGATCGAGGTCTGTCTGTAAGAGAAACGGGAATTTTACAGGGTTTCCCAGTTGATTTTTATTTTGAGGGCCCGTTTGATGATAAGTATAAACAGATAGGAAATGCAGTATCCCCAATTTTCTCCACGCGTATCGCTGCACATGTGCTTACGATGCTGGCAGGTCAGAATCATGGAGAAACAGTGGAAACGATAGATGAACCGTATTTTAGTTCCTATAGCGGAATGATAGCCCACGTAAAAAATCAGGGCGCGGAAAGTAAGGATAAACAATGGAAAAGGAATACAAAATAATTGATTGTTTCTGTGGTGCTGGCGGACTTTCTCTCGGTTTTGAGAAGGCAGGATTTAAAGTCCTGTACGCCTTTGATTTAGATGAGACTTCTATTAATACATATAAGCACAATCCTCAACACCACCACGGTCAAGCATTTATACGCGACATCTATAACGTGAGCAAGAAGAGCATCGAGGAGGATCTCGGGCATAAGCTTGGCGAAATTGATGTTGTAATCGGTGGGCCACCCTGCCAGGGCTTTAGCGTACAAAGGCGCGGCGGTGATAATGACCCTCGTAATAACCTGGTTCTCGAATATATCAGAATGATAATAGACATCAAACCTCGCTTCTTCGTAATGGAAAATGTCGGAGGCTTACTGTCTCCGAGAGGTATTCCTTACCTGGCACAGCTGACAGAAAAGCTTGGTGAAGCCGGTTATAGCATTCAGAGACAGAAGCTAACTGCTTCTGACTTTGGTGTTCCCCAGAGAAGAAAGCGCGTATTTATCATTGGCGAGCGCATGGACGGCGAAACACAGATGTTTGAGTTCCCGAAACCGACTGGCGAGCCTGAAAAGACGGTCCGTGATACGATTTTCGATTTGATTGATAAAAATGAGAACGATATTCCGAATCATAAATCGGATAAGCTGTCTGCCGTTAACCTAAAGAGGATACAGGCCATTAAAGAAGGTGAAGGCCGTGACTCCTTACCGAATGAGCTCCAGCTGGAATGTCATAAGAAGAATACGGGACACCGTCATCTGGACACCTATGGCCGGATGGCGTGGGATAAGCCAAGTCCGACCATAACAGCACGATTTGATAGCTTTTCCCGTGGCCGCTTTGGCCATCCAGTACTGGACAGAACCATCACGCTGCGTGAAGGTGCTCGCCTGCAGACTTTCCCGGACGATTTTGAGTTCCAGGGGAATAAAGTCGAAGTTGCCAAACAAATCGGCAACGCTGTACCGCCAGTATTGGCCAAAAAAGTAGCAGAGCAGGTCAAGGCTTGCCTGCAAAAAGAGGATGATTATAAAAAGCAAAAGGGTTTATGACGGAGGTGTAAAGGTATGCAAAACTCATCTGGCAATAGTTCACTGCACGACTTGCTCTACAAAGTCGTGTCCGAGTACGGCGAAATATACAACGAAGTTACGAGTAAGCAGGAGTTTAAAAATCCGTTTGGCGCTCTCATACGTCAGGATATTCCCGCCAAACTTGCTGCAATTCCCGAGCTTGATAGCAATACCTATATTGTAAAGGGACGACATGGTGCGGGCCGCTGGTCAGCCACACCCTGGATTGCTGTTTATGATAAGCGAATTACAACTTCCGCGCAGAAGGGTGCGTATATCGTCTATCTGGTGAACAAGGATACCAAAGAACTGTATCTTTCTTTTGGATTAGCTGCCACAGAAGCTGCTATGGGCGATACCGAGTCTTCCGGGTCTGGGTTTATTAGCATCGCGAGATCTACCGATGTCCGTACTTATGAAAAACTCAAGGCCCGCTGTGAGCAAATTCGCAATGATATAGGTGTGTCCCGCTTCTTGGCTGACGGGGCCATACAAACCGGTTCTGAAATTTATGACGCGGCATGCATTTGCTACACCAAGTATACCCTCGATAACCTCTTGGATGACGAGGGATTAAAACACGACCTTTTGGATTTCGTGGATCTGTATAAAAAATATTATGATGTCTATGTGAGGGGTGGTAATGTGACTACATATGTCGACGAACATTGGCCTTCTGGTGCACGCGATACCACAGAGTTTCCAAATGTGGCATTGCAATTTGATGTCTCACTTCGTGAGCATCTGAAAGCTTTTTGTGCAATGAACGGTGTCGGCTGGACTGATTATGATGGCCAGAACAAGGCAAGCGGACTTGACGCGTCAGGCTCAAGACTTCGTACCTATCGTAAGATGTATGAGAAGTTTGGCCTGATTTACAGAGAAGAAGATAAAATCTATCTTTCTCGCTTGGGTCATCAGATTGCTGCGCTCGAATCCGACCTGGATGCTCAAAAGGAAACAGTTCTGAATAAGCTGCGTATAACAGCTATTCATATCCTCTCCAGGTATCAACTGCGAAACCCCGTAGAAGACTATAACCTTCCTGAAAACTGTGATGTTCTTCCTAGCATCGTGATCTGGAAGGCAATGATGATGCTTGACAGAAAACTGCATTATGAGGAAATGAATAGAGTTATCCTTCGTGTCATGAGGATGACGGATCTTGATGAGGCTATTGAAACCATCAAGACGGCGCGCGATCAGTATGGTAACTACACTGGAATTTCATCCAGCGTGCTTGATAACGCACTGGGAGAGAGCGTGCACACAGAACAGGTACCTGCGCGTATCGCTCCATGGTTTTCGTTTGTCGGTTGGGGCGGACTCATTATTGAACAGAACATAGATTCAAAGGGTTTTAGAAACTTGAGAAAAGGATCCATTCCATTTATTGAAACGATCCTGGAAAACCCTCCAACCTATTATGAGGCAAAAGACGAGGAAGACTGGCTGAACTATTATATTGGAAGCTCCATGAAAGTTGAAGAAGAGAAGAAAGAGGAACCAACCATGAGTGAAGAGGCTGAGTCTGCTAAAAAAGTATTTACTCCGCACGAACCGCGCGGAGTACAGCCATGGCCGTTTAACCAGATCTTATTTGGTGCGCCCGGTACAGGCAAAACATACTCCACCGCTGAGTACGCTGTAGCTATTGTTGAAAAACGTCTAGTTTCTGATGTGCAGACCTCTGAGGCAGAGCGTAAGGCTCTTATGGCAAAGTATAACGACCTCGTTGACCGTGGATTTATTACATTTACAACGTTCCATCAAAGCTATGGATACGAAGATTTTATTCAAGGCATCAGACCTAAACCAATGGCCGGCACGGTTTCTTTTGAGCAGGTTGATGGCGTTTTCAAGAAAGTTGCCGATAAGGCTCTGGACGATCCCCATAACAACTATGTTATTGTCATCGATGAGATCAACCGCGCCAATATTTCGAAGGTATTTGGTGAACTAATCACGCTTATTGAAGAGGATAAACGCTGGGGCGAGTTGAACCAGTTGTCGGCAATATTGCCTATGGGTGAAGCTTTTGTGGTTCCGAACAACCTGTACATCATTGGAACGATGAACTCGGCTGACAAGTCTATTTCTCTTATCGATACCGCTCTCAGACGTAGATTTTCTTTCATTGAGATTCCGCCAAAGGAAGACCTTATCGGCGATGGCACCTTAAAACAGGTTATGCACGAATTGAATGAATACCTGAAAAAGGAGCTTCGTAATACAGACCTGCTGATTGGCCACGCCTATTTTATCAATAAGACAACAGAGAATCTTATTGAAATCATGAATAACCGTGTTATCCCTCTGTTGTACGAATACTTCTATGATGACGAGGCAAAGGTCAAAAAAACACTGGATTGTTTGAAGAACACCGAATACGAACTTGAGCCGAAGCCACTAGGAAGAGTGTGCATACGGAAGAAGGTTTCTCATGATTAATACTTTTGAATTTCAGAAAGTTAAAACCTCAAAACTACCGAGTGTCTGGTGCGAAGACGGTGCGTTGGAGGAACTAGAAAAGTTTCTGCAGAGCAACTGGGAACAGCGCGGCATATTTTATTCTGATAAGAAGGTCAGTAGCCGCCAACAGTTTATTGATTTTGATCGGAGGGATGGCTTCAAAACTCAGAACTACATCGGAACCATTACCTTCCGTGGTGAGCAGCTAAACATCTTCCCCAAAATCTATAAAGAGGATGAGGCTGATTATAATGCCAGCGAGCTCGTTATTCAGGACCTGATTTATGACCTAATCATGTGGCTGGGTTATTGTGACAAGTTCCACTTTCCCTTTGTAACCATGAAGGGAGAAATGGATAATACAGAAACTTTCCTGGAGCTGCTTATCACGGTTTATGTCCATTACGTTAAGGCGGCAGTAAATCGCCAGCTTTTTTTTCGGTACGAGGAAGTTGAAGAAATTGGTAGTATGCCCAAGGGCAAAATCAGCTTTAATGACTATGCTATAAGGAGATATCCTGCTGGTCAGTGGAACAAGCTCCAATATACCTATTCCAATTTTGTTTTTGATAATCTGCTCAATAGGATTATAAAGTGTACCTGTAGGATGCTGGATGGAATAACCACTCAGATTAACAATCGTCGAATCATCCACAATATTCTGATGAAGTTAGGTGATGTGGCAGATGTTAACTGTATGCCATATGATTGCGATGCAGTCCATCTTAATGCACTACAGGCAAATTACAGTATTATTCTCAGTATGAGTAAGATGTTTCTGTTGAATAAAGTGTCGTCTCAAAGTATGGGTGTGTCGGAAACTTTTTGCTTTCTATTCCCGGCGGAGCTACTCTTCGAAGGTTTTATTAGCGGATTCATGCGCAAAGCCTTCAGCGATCGGGTGAAGCTATCCACGCAAACAAGAGACCTATTCTTGACTGAACTTGTGGTAGACGGTGAAGTTGTCGGGAACCGCTTCCAGTTGAAAGAGGATATCGTTATCCAGGCCGATGATGTTATTATTGTTCTAGATACAAAGTATAAAGAAATTGATCGTCTTGATAAAATTAAGGAGGACAGTGGCCGGTTAGGAATTACGGATGCAGATATGAAACAGATGGCAGTCTACGCAAACCGTAGAGGAGCTAAGCGGATGTATCTGCTTTACCCGCTTTACCGTAACACAATGCCCGATAAGACTGAGGTTGTTTTCAATATTATTGATGGCAGGGGTGACGCGGCAGTAAAAATTCCTCTTCAGATTTTACAGGTACCGTTTGCCTTTGGCGACGATGTAGAAAAAACAAAGAAGCTGTTATATGATATTCTTGGTAAGATAGTTCGGCACAATAAAGATTACTTAAGTCAGTAATAAATTGCAAGGTTACATATATGTCTGATGTGTTTTCAAAAGGCAAACTATTCGAAATAATGGACAAGGTGTGCTCTTCTGGTTCGGACATAGAATTCGTTTGCTTGGGGGTATCTGTCCTATTAAGAGGGCCTTTATTCACTAGTCCTAAATCTTCAAACATTCTTTTAAGTTCAATCTGTCCATCTGAATAGCCAACCTTTTTTGCAAAATAATCTGGAAATATTGACAACTCCATACACGTCTAAAGTAATACACATAACCGCCTGTTCTACAAAATTATTTCTGCAGAGCAGGCGATTACTTTACTGTCACATTCTTAAAAAAATCCCCTTCCGCCCTATACGGCATATTAAAATCAAACCCCATCCTATTCATTTCCTGCATTTTTATTAACAGAAGGTTTATATGGGAATTTAGACTGCTTGCAATCTGGGCAACGTCATAGCCAGCTCTTGCTAAAGAAAGCACATCCTCGTTTTTTAGAAGAACATGCGCAGCAAAGGCGTTAGCCTCATACTCAGTGATGCTCCTGATGTCAAATAGGGCAAATTCTTTTAAGCCGTTGCTTGCCAGATCCCGGTGGAAAATATCGTGACCAAGCTCATGGGCAAGAACTATCTGAAGCATGCTGCCGTCCAAGTTATTATTCAGAAATATGAAACGGTGTTTCCACCTGCAGGTGTACATGCCGAGTAGATTTTCATAGTTTTCATAATAAAGCTTGATTCCAAGCTCATCTGCTATCTTAAGAGCGTTAGTTGTACCGGATTTTTGTACAAGCTGCGTTGCCTTTTTATATATTTCAAAAGAGTTAATCAAACTAACACCTCCCTGCAGAGGAACTAAGATCCCCGGTAAACATAAATAAATACAAAAATCAATAGCCCAAACGGGATACAGCTATTTTCTATACTTCTTGGGAGTATATTTTATATTATCCTCTTTTGCATCCCAATAAGCCTGCTGAAGAGAACGCATAACGGCATCTTTATCAGCTTCTGACAATTCTCCGCCTGCAAATAAACCGCCAATTTCGGTAACCAATTCGGCTGCTTGCTTTGCAGCACGGTTGCCATACTTTTCTTCTGCATTTACAATGAATTCTTCGTCTTCTGTAAGGAAATAGTTAATATCTAAATCAAAATATTCTGCTAACCTCGTGTAAATTTCTCTTTTTTTGGGATAGCTTTTCCCAGCCTCATAGCTTATAACAGTGCGTAGTGATACCCCTATCTCCTTTGCTAGTGCTGTCTGATTTAATCCTTTTTCTTTTCTCAAGTCTTTGAGTTTTTCACCGAATTTCATGGTAGCCTCCTCGTGAACATAGCATTTTAAATTTATTGACAAACATATGTTCTTCACATATAATTACAAATATGAAGAATAACTGCATATTTATTTTACGTTAAACTTCATATTTTGTCAATGAAAAACTGCGGTGTGGCAGCCTTAATATAACCCGAATACAATAAATGGAGGAATATTATGAGAACAACAAAAACGATGAAAAGTATATCGCTTATGTACGATGGAATGAATCTTGATGAAGAACAGGTTTACCACAAGGCAAAATTGCTTCTTGATATTTACAGGGATGTGGTCTGGAAAACAGTGCAAGAGGTCAACTTTGTAAGAGAGGTATGCGAATCATACTGCAGCCAGAACTTAAATGTGGCATTGACTTATTTGGAGGATTTTGCGCCGACGGAGCAGAAGGAAACATTTATAAACAGGATTTCATGCATCTTTGAAACATCTTGGATAATAGAATTGATTGATACAGCGCTGCTAAAGATATATGAGTATCACACCAATGGAAAACTTTATCATGAGATATTATCCAAGAGTTACGTAAATTCAGTGGCGATGAATGAGCAGGAGCTGCTGGAATGTCTTTCGATGGAGAGAACAAGCTTTTATATGAGAAAGAAAGAAGCCATTAAGCTATTTGGCATAGCGTTATGGGGGTATGCACTTCCAAAATATAAAGCTGTTTTCGTAGAAAGTACTGGAAATGAAAATGAATATACATACTTTTTTGAAGAAGAATTGAATCATGCGCGGATATAATGCGAACATATTTTGAACTAAATACGGAGTAAGCGTGTACGGACTTTCAACTTACAATACTATATAATCAGTATTATGGGACAGCTGTAAAATAAAATTATATAAAGAAATATGCCCTAGCATTTTAGGTGTTAGGGCTATTTTTATGTCCTTTTTTAAGTAACGGCGGAAAAGCCGGGAGTAACAGAAATGTTATTCCCGGCTTTTTTTCTGCCCATTTTCAGGAGGAAGAATGAAAAAGCCAACACACGCTTTACAGATCAAGTGCCGCTCTCCTCCATTTCTGATTTTGAAACAAACCCATTAAAAAAATCAGAAACGGAGGAAATGCCATATGGCAGCGAAAAGAAAAGTACCAAATTATAGAAAGATGTATCCAGCGGCAAGTGAAGAAGTAATAACCGTTTTAAGGCAGAGCGAAAGAAAGATGCAGTATCAGGAATATGATCTCAAAGTAGAGCGGTTTGCAGTAAATGAGGAAAAACAGAAAGTCTTTTTTATACCGGGAAGGGAAGATTCATTGGAACGGATGGAAGATGAGGATGTCCAGTTCGGGGATGAAAACACCAATGTGGAGGAAGCAGCAATAACAGCTATTATGCTTGAAAAACTTCTTGCAGGTCTGAAATGGCTTACGGTCGATGAATATGAGCTGATTGTTGCTCTGTTTTATGATGGAAAAACAGAACGAGAATATGCGCAAAGCAAAGGTGTTTATCACAACGCCGTACATAAAAGAAAGATACGCATATTAAAAAAGTTAGAAAAATTTTTAGAAAAATAAAAATATTAGGGTGTGCAGCCTCCTTACTTATCGTGGAAATAAGTGAGGGGGTTTTTATCTTCTCAATTGATCTTTGATAATTTTATTTCCGATTTCATAGATACATTAGCTGATGAGCCTGAAAAGGACAAGCGACAAAGGCAGATGCGCCAGGACCACCTGTAAAGTCAAAATACAATCCATGCAAATGGATTTTTCTCTTAGAGAAAATTTATTTCTGACTTTATAAATGAGGCCAACAATAAGGTGCGAGCGGATCCATCCGGCCTGAAAACAGCAGATGAAACTTTTGTTTCTAACAGTTAGGCTGTTTTGCGATGACCTTATCAGCATATAATGATACTTCTGCCCAGCCACAAACATCGAAATGGGGGCAGCCTGCGGAGATCCCGGAGGAGGTGAGAATCCTATGATGAGGTTAACTGTCCTCAGTTTGTGAAATCGCCCAATGTCTTGAAAAAGGCTAGCACTGGGGAAGTTGTGTCTAATACAGTGCTTATGAATTAAAGAAAACTGACTTAATGTCAGAAGCCATAGGGATTACAAAAAGATAATTATTGCCGGCTTTTAGCAGACAGTAACTGGCTATGCTTTCTCTCTGCTTTTCGCTCTTGCGACTGCAGGAGGGCAGTAATCCCTATTTTTGTGATATTAAGTATATTAAAGATGATACGGAGAGGAGCATGCAAATGAAATTTGATATATATAAAATTGGAGCTGAAGCGGAAAGTGAGCATGAAATGTCAAAGGAGCAATCCAGACAGGAAGTGCACTACAAGATGGCTCGGAAGATGCTGCAGATATTACTCCGAAGAGGGATTGTGACAGAAGATGAATACGAAAAAATAGATGCTTTGAACCGCCAATCATTTTCTCCGCAGCTTGCAAAAGTATATGTGTAAAAACACTTGCTTTCAGGAATGGTTTGGAGTATTGTGTGTTGCTGACAAGGAAAATCATTCCTGGAAAGGAGAGAAAAACATATGGCAAAAAAGGTAATGAAAATAGAACCTGTAAGGCAGAAAGTGATACAGCAATTAAGACCGAAGAAACGAGTATGTGCCTATTGCAGAGTCAGTACCGATTCCGCCAAACAGCACACTTCCTATGTTGCCCAAGTAGAATATTACAAGGCATATATAGAAAAACGGAAAGACTGGGAATTTGCCGGTATTTTTGCGGATGAAGCAAAAAGCGGAACACAGGTCGGGAAACGAGAAGAGTTCCTGAGAATGATGAAGGAATGCGAAAACGGAAATATCGACATCATCATTACAAAATCCGTTACCCGATTCGCAAGGAATACCATTGACAGCATCGAAGCCATAAGAAAATTGAAATCTCTCGGCATCACCGTATATTTTGAGAAAGAAAACATCAGTACCATATCAGAACAGAGCGAACAGATGCTTACAATCCTAAGCTCCCTAGCACAAGGTGAATCGGAAATAATTTCCACCAATAATCGGTGGGGAATACAAAAAAGATTCAGGGATGGAAGCTACAATATTTCATGCGTGGCTTATGGCTATACAAAGAATGATAATGGCGAAATAACCATCAAGGAAGATGAGGCGAAGGTTGTCCGAAGGATTTACAGTGAATATCTGAACGGAAAAGGCTCATTTGTAATATCAAGGGATTTGACAAAAGACAATATACCTCCTGTAAGGACAGCTGAAAAATGGAATGACTGCGTTGTGAAAGAAATCCTACAGAATCCAATATATGAGGGTGACTTAATACTACAAAAAACCTACACCACTGAGGTACTCCCTTTCACGAAGAAAAGAAATCGTGGAGAGATGCCTCAGTTTTTTATTAAAGACAACCATGAGCCGATAATCACAAGGGAACAGGGCGAAATGGTGAGGGGAATTCTCGAATATAGAAGAAAGCAAATGAATATGGATGACAGCGGTAAATACCAAAACCGCTATGAATTCAGCAGTAAGATAATGTGCAGGGAATGCGGAGGAAACTTCCGCAGACAGAAAATTTACATCGGAAAGCCATACGAAAAAATACAGTGGAGCTGCAAAAATCACATTGAAAACAGCAGAATGTGCAGGACAAAACCCATCAGAGAAGATGCAATAAAAACTGCATACATTACAATGTGGAATAAGCTCGCAAGCAACCGCACCTTCATACTGAATCCCATGCTCGACCCCCTAAAAAACATGAGAGTAAGCAAGGAGCAGGAGGAAGAAATCGAAAACCTAAACAACAGAATCATGGAATTAACGGAGCAGAGCCATATCCTAAGCCGAGTAGTGCAGAAGGGATACATGGACTCTGCTCTATTTATACAGAAGCAAAATGCGCTAAATATTGAAATTGAAGAAATAAAGAAAAAGCGGAACAGTCTTTTTGATAACAACGGATTTGAAACAGAAATAGCAGGAACCGAACGGCTTCTGGAGATTATAAAATACAATCCTGAAATAACGGAAGCATATGATGAAAATCTATTTTTACATACAGTAAACAAGGTACTCATTGGAAGCAACGGAGAAATAACCTTCCGGCTGATTAACAATCTGGAAATAACCGAGTATGCGAATAAGGGCGGTGGCAAAGCATGATTCAGAGGCATATGCCAATTGGCTATAAATTGGTTAATGGCAAAATAGAGGTACAAGAAGAACAGGCGAAAACCGTAAAAAGAATATTTAAAGATTACATAAACGGAAAATCCATGACAGCCATTGCAAAAGAACTTACTGCCATGGAGGTCATGAATTCCAACAAAAAGCCAAACTGGAATCATGGATGTACTCAGACAGGATAATTGACACAACGGGATAACCCGAGATACGACGGGAGACCATAAGAAAACCCAGTATTTATGCGAGTTTGTGAGAGATACGGAAGGAAACACGGACAAATATAATGAGAACGGCATTGAGGAAATCGGTGTCGTCTTTTTTTATGTATTCAGGAGGAAGAGAGACCGTGCAAGCAAGAGGATAAAATGACGACAGTCAACCGATGAAGACAACCGAAAAACCGCATAAAATCAAGGAAATACAACCATTCATAAAATAAGAAGAGCCGCTCAGATAGTCCCGGAAGCCTCAGCAGCAGAGAGGATAAAGGACGTCATTGCGGCTCATGTATGTATTATAGCATTGCAGAATTCAGAAGTCGAGAGAGTCGGCGTGCTAACGAAATGTGCGAAACTCTTCTTTAGATAACGAGTAAAAACAAAAAGCCTTAAAAATCAAGCGTTCGTAGACATGTCCTCTCATAATACATCCGTGCGGGCAGCGTGCGAGATTGTCAAATTCAGCTTTGATTTTCACAAAGACCAAAGGGACAAAGCCCCATCTTTATAAAAATTGTGTCCCATTGGCTTAAAATCAAGGGTTTCCCGAAAATGAGGAAGCTCGTCGAGGATGCTTTTCAATGGGACAAAAAGCAGATAGATAAATCTATCAAAAGGGATTAAAAAAATTAAGCTGTTTCACTCGTAGCGGCTTCCTCTCCTGTGACGTTCTCTCCATTGTTGGAGGTCGATGACATCGGTGCTGAGTTCCTCTTGTCCAAGTCCTTCTTCATTTTAACGAATGCGACTACCTCCTTTTTATCTCTGTCACTCAGTTCTCTAAAACCATGTATTAGATTTTCTTCCATTTGTAATAATTCAATTCCATCAATAGGCTTAACCTCTCCCACCCTCGTCATTTCTGTCCCCTCACCAAAAAGCAACCAATCAGCATGAACGCCCAACAGGTTACAAATAACATAAAGCGAGTCGGCTTTAGGAAAAGACTTCTCTTTTACATAGTTTGTAATTGTATCTTGATTAATCCGAAGTTTTTCGGATATTTCTTTTTGTGAATATTTACTGTCTTTAATGGCTGTTTTTAGGCGTTCGCCGAATCCTATTAGCCCCATCATTTAAACCTCCCTTCTAAAAATCTGAAAAATATCGGATTTAATGGTTGACAAAATCTGAAAAATTTCGGATAATAGTAATTGGATAGATAAATACATCAAAAATATATTATCACAGCTTGTCTTCGATTGCGAGACTATTCTGGAAGAGTTTTCAAGACTACTTCTAAAAGCTGAGGCACATCCAACAAATGAGCACTCCTGTCTAAATGGTGCTAAAAATATTTTGGGAGGTGAGGACTTGAAACACGGTAAGTGTCCGACAAGGGCACAAAAAATAAGGCTTACGGATGTTGGTCTTAATTGTAAAAATTGGCTAGTTGTGAAGGCAACGACTCAATGTCTTGAAGTAGTACACAGACACACAGGAAATACAAGAAATATTCCAACGTCACTTGGAAAAAACAATAGTTCAAGGAGGTAAAAAATGAAAACAATACATCAATATCTTACAGAAAAGAAGGTAATGGCAGAACATAATCTTTTGTGCTATTCCAAGACTTATGGTATGGATACACCAAAGGAAGGTTATGAGGAAAAGTTTGCTGAAGCAATCAGGGATTGTGAGATTGTAGAGGAGCTTATTAAACTAGTTCAATTAAATAACGAAATTGCCCTTGTACGAACTACAGGGATATTATACAAGGGCAAAATGTTTTACAGTGGGGAACTGATTTCATATATCGGAGATAAGGTATTAATTGTCCCCAGCAAAGTTGGAGAGATTGACGTATTCAAAAGAGATAAGTGGATTTGTACTATTACTTTGAACGAGGATTAAAGTCAAGAAAGTCTGGCTCAGAAAGTTCGTCGTAATCATGGACGTGAAGGTCAACAAAACGCTCTGTAACAAAGTGAATGGCATTATTCCATTCTTCAAGGGTAATGATACCTTTATCCATTAGAATTTTCAGGAGAGCACGGGCTCCGATTTCATTAGCAAAAATTGAACTCGTAAGTCCAGTTACAAAGTTAGTTTTAGAAAGCTCTTGGATGTATTTTTCATGTTTAGTCAATATTTTCACCTTCCTTCGGTAATTGTTGGTAGCACATCAATTATATCACAGGGAGCAAGGAACTAATACAGGAAGGAGGACATTTAATGCAAAAAAGACAACTTACGCCGTTCGGAAAAACCGTAAAAAAACGGCTTGTTGAAAAAGGTATGACACAGGTTCGACTTGCCGAAGAGGTAGGAACAAGTAACAAGTATTTGAATTTAATCCTTTACGGAGACAGAACGGGTGAAAAGTATCTCGAAAAAATAATTTCAGTACTCGGTATTGACCCGGAGGAATTTAAAAAATCAGCATAAGGGGGAATTGATTTGAATAACATCAGTAGTTTTATTGCAGAGCTTGAAAGTCTAAGGTCAGACATGGGGAAAGGAAAGAATGCTCTTAATTCTGAAGATAAGAAGTTCATATTTGAGCGAAAGCTCAGAGAGTTCCAAGACAAAGAGGAGCAGCTTCAGGCAGAAATCCAAAGAGAGATTGAGGACTTCTTTGCCTACATGAATATGAAACAGGCAAGCATTGAGACTTTTAATGCAATAAAGGAATATGTAGAGGCTGAAATCAAAAAGCTTGAGCAATCTTTAAAGGAGCTTAATATCAAATAGTCGGAGGGATGGAATGTGTTTGGAGGCATAAAGAAAAGAGCGTCCACTCTCAAAGGAAACGCTCTTATCACGATAGCTGATGAAAACATTCATCCTCTCTATTCTATCAAGTGCACACAAAAATGTAAAGCGAGGAGGGACAGAGGATTTGGCGGAAACATTTATCACACTTGAACAGGCGGCAAAGCTTGAGGGTGTATCATATGAAACTATGAAAAAACGTATTCAGCGCAACCCGGGTGAATTTAAGATATCGAAAGAGCCGGGAGAGAATGGCGGCAAAGACCGAGTAACGGTTTCCCTTTCCTACCTCTCCTCGAAAGCAAGGAAAGCATATAAGGCTAGGCAGAAGGTAGACGTAGAAGGTACCAAAATGGAGCAGAAAAGTCAGGAGTCCCTGTGGTATTTAAACATTGACCTCAATTGGTACATTGAAAATCATAAGCGAGAATATTACGAAGCGGTCGAGCTCTCGAAACGTGTTCAGGAGTTCGTCGAATATGGAGAAGGTGAGCGCACGGCCTACGCAGAGACATTTGCCGAAGGGCTTGAAATCAGCAAACGGACACTTTACCGATATGCTGAAAGCTACCTCGAAGCGAGTGCATGGGCCGCAAAGCTTGAACATGAGGAAGGCGAATGCTTCGATTTCTTCAAGGTGCTTGCATTATGCAGGAAACCCAAGGAGTCAAACACATTCCCTAGCTTGACAGACGAACAGAGGGCTCTAATTGAGAACATATGGTTTGACAAGGAGTTTGCCAATAATGACGGCACGATTGAAATGCTTTTTTGGAAGTTCGAGGAGGTTGCTGAGCGTAAAGGATGGGAAGATTATCCTTCCATTAAGACTGTGGCTCGGTACATAAAATATCTTATGGACGAGCTTCAGGGACGAAACGCACACTATCTCGCAGCCAATGGCATGAGAGCGTTTAAAAATGCCCGGATGCTCAAGGGTAAGCGTGACACGACAGCACTTCAGGTAATGGAGTTTGTACAGGGCGACGAGCATACCTTCGATTGCTGGGTACAGTATACGCATCCGAACGGGAAAATAAAAGCAGTAAGGCCGAAGCTTGTCGCATGGCTTGACACTCGTTCGCGCTGCATCATGGGCGATGTGCTTTGTGTTGATGCTAACTCTCAGATACTAAAGGAAAGCCTAGTCAAGATGCTGTACTCCCATCCGGGAGGCGTACCGAAACACCTGCATATTGACAACGGAAAAGATTACACCTCAAAGACAAATACCGGGCAGAGCCGCAAGGAGCGACAGATGCAGGAGCTTGAGTTTGACAGCGAGTCAAAAGGCTTCTACCGTTCTATTGGGATTGATGAGTGGTCAAGGTCTCTACCATATGAGCCGTGGAGTAAAGGACAAATTGAGAGACTCTTCGGAACAGTCTGCTCCATGTTCACAAAATGGATGGCCTCTTATGTCGGAACACTGACCGGGTCGAAAACTTCGGGTAAGCGCAAGAAGGACATTTCCGGGATGCTTGAACGAGGTGAGCTTCTGACTATGGAAGAGTTTTACGAATGCTGGACAAAGTGGAAAAACGAGGTCTATCACAAGCGCGAGCACAGCTCCCTCAAAAAAGACCGGGAGAAATATATTACACCGATTGAACTCTTTGAAAAGGCTGAGCGTTACTATAAGGCGTCACCGCCGAGGGAATATGCAGCGATGCTCCTCCTAAAGGCAGACAGTTCCCTCGTCCGCAATCAAGGGATTTACAAGTTCGGAACACTGTACACAGCATATGAACTCTGTTACTACATCGGGCAGAACGTCAATATCAAGTGGGACATCGACGATGTCACAAGGCTCTATGTCTTTGACAAGAACGGAAAGAAAATATGTGAGGCTATCTCAGCTGAGCTCCTTCAGATTGCGCCCCGTGTTCCACAGGCAGCACTCGAAGAGCACATCAGAAAGCAGAAAACGCAGCTCCGCGATACCAAAGAAAAGCTTGAATGGTATCAGACGCCACATGAGCTTAGGGTACAGGATGAACAAGGCACTCCCACAGTGGTCGGCGGTGTAGACCTCACAGTCAAGGCTAAGAGGAATGACAAGCTCATTCAACTTCCCAATGATAAGGAGTTCCGTGAAGAGGTAAAGGCCGGAAGTATTTCTAAGAAGCAAAAGCAGCATAAGGAATCTGATGATGAATTTCTAAACAAAAAGGCTCAAACAGCCCTTAAACGGCTGAGAGCTTTAGGATAATAAAGGAGGATAACGGATATGGAAGCAGCAGCAAGAAACTATACAGGTGAAACAAGTACTCTTGCATACAAGGTAAATGAGTATAAAAAAAATAATGGTATGACGATTACAGAGCTTGCAAGTGCTATAAATTACTCAAGGTCAACCGTTTCCCGGTATCTCTCCGGGAAGTATGACAGCGACGCGACGGAGCTTGAAGCTAAGCTCACCGCCTTTCTCAAAGAAGTGACAGGCGAAGAGCTTGCAGCAGCAACCGCCGAGAAGTCGAATGTTGTTAACTTCACCAAGCGGAAGAGCTTTTTTGAAAGCCATGATGCACAGAATATAATCGGTGTATGCAGTTCCTGTCAGGAATATATCGGTCTCGGCATTGTTGTAGGAAAATCTGGATACGGTAAGACTCACGCATTGAAATACTACGCAAAGATGCCACGGGTAGCATACATTGAGTGTGACGACACGATGAGTTCAAGAGACCTTGTTGAAGCTATCGAAAGGGCTCTCGGTATTCCGACAACATATGGGACAATATGGAAACGTGTAAACGGAATCCGGGAATTTTTAAATGTTAATCGCGGATATCTCCTAATTATAGACGAGGCAGACAAGCTGATTAGCAAGTACACGCAAAAGAAAATGGAAATCCTTCGTGCTATTTTCGACCAATGCGATGTCGGCATGGTCATCGCAGGAGAGCCAAAGTTAGAAGCACAAATAAAATCCTATCTTGTACGCTTTGCAAACCGTGTTGATTTTTGTGCAAGACTGAGGGGTCTCTCCGGCAAGGAGGTTGAGAGCTTCCTAGAAGGCTATGAAATTGATGAGGATGCACTTGCCGAACTGAAAGCTCGGGCTTGCAACAATCAGACAGGCTGCTTCCGTTTGCTTGACCGTACACTAAACAATGTTTTCCGTATTCTGAAGGAGCACGGGAGTAATACAGTTACACTGGATACTATTAGCAAAGCATCCAGCATGATGATGCTTTAATCTCAAAATATTTGACAAGGAGGATGACTGATGAAAAGTCCAACATTAAAAATTGAAGAGGCCGTAATGGTAGGTCTTAACTGTATTGAACAGGGGCTCGACAGCAAAGCTATAGTTAAAAGTTTTATTCTAAAAGCAGTATCTCAGAACAGTATGCCTTTACAACAATCAACGCTTGAGGAATTACCAATAAGTATTTTTGAATTATTCCACAGCAAACTTGACATTGGATTTGAAATTCACGATGGGAAAATAACAAGTGCATCCATAGATAACTCAGAATATATTCAAAGCTTATTTCAATTAGCTGAAAAAGGGATTGATTTTGGAGACATGCCCGATTTTGGAATTATAAAGATGCTGAGAGGAGATGACAAACAATGGTAAGAACAAGAATCAAGGAGACTCCAACTTTCAGGTCATGGGAAGATGTAGACAATGCATTGAGAGAAATTGCTGAAGCAGAAATTGACCTTCTGGACATTGAGGGTGAAATGAACAAACAGCTTCAAGGTGTTAAGCTCACAGCAGCACAGGAGGCAAAGCCTATTCAAGAGCGTATAAAAGTAATCGGCAAGGACATTAAAGCCT
This sequence comes from Ruminiclostridium sufflavum DSM 19573, assembly GCF_003208175.1. GTDB lineage: Bacteria > Bacillota > Clostridia > Acetivibrionales > DSM-1351 > Ruminiclostridium > Ruminiclostridium sufflavum. The sequence continues at coordinate 20,705 of NZ_QKMR01000017.1, forward strand.
TTGTCGAGGAACATAGAGGCGAGCTTGACGGCAAGACAAAGACATTAAATTTTGGAAAGACGGGTTTTCGAAAAAGTACAAAAGTTATGCTTCCCAAAGCTAAGGACAAACTTGCAGTAATAATAAAAAGTCTGAAGGCACGCAAAATGAATGACTGCATTTTAACGACAGAAACCATAAACAAGGATGTCCTAAAAAAGTATACAGAGGATGAAATTATCCGGGTTGGTGCAACACTGAAAAAAGAGGACACCTTTTGGTATGAAACTGACCGCGAAAAGCTGCAAGCTTTTCAGCAATAAGGGGGCGATATTGTGGCTGGAAAGGCTTACCGTGGCTATAATAATTCACACTACTCTATCCGTACAATTTGGGGACTTGCAAAGTCCCCGGAGCTATCTCTTGATGATGATGACCTGTATTGCATAATTGGTCGTGAAACAAAAAAGGATAGCATGAGAAAGCTGACACAAGGCGAAATTGATAAAGTATGCCGGGTACTCTCTAACATGAAGGATGATATTAAAAAGGCTCAGAGAGGTGGCAGATGCCAACGAACGGACGAAGGCGGGAATCCATTAACCGAAAGCCTTCGCCGCAAGATTTATGCTCTAACCGGGGAACTCGGATGGAATAGCAATAATGAGCGAATAAACGGTTTCGCAAAAAAGATGTTCAATGTAGACCGTATCGAATGGCTGACAGTTCAGCAGAGCCACAAGCTCATTGAGGCCCTAAAGAAGATGGTCGGCAGAAAGGAGGCGGCACATGACAACGAAAACGAAAAAACCAAAGAAAATGACCGCCCGCGAAAAGGCGAAACGGGCAGAGATTAAAAAGGAGCTTCAGGGAAAAGGTATCCTTCCACCTGACAAGCCTAAGCTCAACCGCAAGAAGTTTGCGGCGGAGGTCTGGAAAGAGTTTGAAGAAGAATGCACTGGGATTGAAGATATTTTTGAGCTCCATAAGTGCCTCGGATGGATGGTATCTGACAAGATGCACAAGGTGAATGAAGAACAGGTCGGGGTTCTGAAGCTTATGAAACTAACCGTTGAAGTGAAACGCTTCAAAAAAAGGCTAAGGGATGAAGGGCGTATCTCTTACAAGTTTGATGAAATTTATGAAATTATTAAACCCATTCTTAATTTATGAAAGATTATGTTTTAAAGGAGCGTGATATAAACAATGGTTAACACTGACATAGTAATGGAGTCTTTTTTGCAAGTTAATCTAAATAAGCTTTGCAAGGCACCGATTATAGTAGTTTACAAAAACGCATCTGATTATCCAGACAAGTATGTTGCAAGGCTATGGAATATAGATAAGCCGACACTGTTTGTTATGGTTAATGAACAAATTGAAGGCATAAGGAATAATATCCCAAAAAGTATGTTTAAAATAGAACGGACTCCGAGTGATGATTTGACTATAGTTGAATCTTACATATAAGAGCCTAATTGAGTTAATAAACTTTAGGAGGTCGACATGTCAAAAGCTATTTTAGAAATCAACATGCCTGACAACTGCTTGACATGCACTATTTCTTATTATGAAACATCGGACATTAGAGAAGAACTTTTTTGCCCTGTGCTAGGTGTTGAAATTGAGAATTATGTTGAACGGCATAAGGATTGCCCTTTGAAGGAGGTTAAAGAAGAAAAATGAAAATATACGTTGCTTCATCATGGAGAAACAATATACAGCCTTTCGTTGTAGAGGCACTAAGAAATGAGGGACATGAAGTCTACGATTTCAAAAATCCTGAACCCGGAAATCATGGCTTTCATTGGGGAGAAATTGACCCGGATTGGGAATCATGGTCTCCTGAGAAATTTAGGGAGGCTCTGTCACATCCAGTGGCAGAGTCTGGATTCAAACTTGATATGAAGGCTCTTAAAGAGTGTGATGCTTGTGTAATGGTACTCTCTTGCGGAAGGTCTGCTCACTTAGAAGCTGGTTACGCTATAGGAGCCGGAAAGCCCACGGTAATCATGCTACAGAATGGAGAGCCTGAGCTCATGTACAAAATGACACCGAATATCTGCTTAGATATTCAGGAGGTTGTCAAAAGTATAAACGCGATAAGCGATAAAAAAATACAAGGAGATGGAAAGATATGACAAAGGTTAACAAAAAAGGAATTGATGTATCAAAACATCAGGGCGTTATTAATTGGGACAAGGTAAAGGCTGCTGGAATAGAGTTTGCTATGCTGAGGGCAGGATTTGGCAACAACAATATTGACGGACAGTTTAAGAGAAATATTAAAGAGTGCAACAGAGTCGGCATCCCGGTTGGTGTATATTGGTTCAGCTATGCACTAAACGCTGAAATGGCGGCTCGTGAAGCATGGCAGTGTATCGAAGCTATAAAGCCCTATAAAGTAGAATACCCGGTTTGCTTCGACCTTGAGTATGATACTGTAAGATATGCAAAAGAAAAAGGTGTAAAGATTGATAAAACAAAGGCGACAACATTTGTAAAAGCATTTTGCACAGAGGTTGAAAAATCAGGCTATTTTGCCATGAATTATTCAAATCAGGACTATGCAAGGTCTATGTTTGACATGGATTATCTAAGTCGGTTTGACTTGTGGTATGCATACTATAACAAGAATTGCAGCCGTAATGATGCCGGATTGTGGCAGTATACAAGCAGTGGAAAGGTTACGGGGATTAACGGCAATGTTGACCTTGATATTGCATTTAAGGATTATCCGGCTATTATAAGAGGTGCCGGACTAAATGGCCTCAGCAAGACCGCTTCCTCTTCCAACAGTTCACAGGACAAGGCAAAGGCAATTGTAAAAGGTGGGAAAGTAAAAGTACTGAAAGCTATCCAGTACAACGGGCAGCCCTTCAAGACCTATTATAAGGAATATGATGTTATTAGTGTGAACGGAGATAAAGTTGTTATTGGTATTGGAAAGACTGTGACTGCTGCTGTAAAGGCTTCGAATCTTGCCGGACTGTAAAAAAGGAGGATAACCGATGGACACATATGCTGGACTAGCAAAGGAACTTACTCTTGAGCAAATTCCAGAAGGTCTGTATAGACAAATTGCAGAAGCAATCGGTGTTGAAAATTTTGTTGAACTGACACAACTTGTTGGTGGGGCTACGATTTATCTGCCGAAGACTGAGAGTGTTGTCCGTCCTGTTAGAGATGCAAGGATACGAGCTGAGTTTAACGGCTACAATCATTTAGAGCTTTCAAAGCGGTACGAAGTAACCGAGCGTTGGGTTCGACAATTGTGTGGAGAAGGACATGCTGAAGGGCAGCTTTCGCTTTTTGATTTTGAGGATGATGAAGGGTGATGAAAGGTTGTGGAGCAATGACAAATGAAACATTGATAAAAGCAATTGAACTTACCGAAAGCATTAACGAACTGGAAGATTTTATGTTTTGGTGTTCTGGCAAGCGTGAAGTGTTTAGATTCTATCCAGCATCGATAATAAAAATAAAGCGACGCTGGTGGTGCGGAGTAGATAGCAAAGAATATGAACTGCCAAAAAGATTGCAAGAAAAAATTGCAGAGTACATACAAGAAGAACTGAACCTGCTAAGAGCCGAAAGAGATAACTTGTAAACTATATTAGCAAAGTGGTTATAGTAGGCGATTCTTAGAAGTACTACATATATATGGTTCAAAAAAAACAAGGTAATATTAACCATAGGAGCTACGCTCCTATGGTTTTTTTATTAAAAATTTTATAGAGGAGGTTTCAAGCATGGAAACAATTCAGTCAACAGTCAGTGAGGCAGCCGTCACAATCGTACTTTCCCTCATTGGTCTCCTTGCAGCCTATGCCACCTATGGCATTCACAAGGTGACTCAAAAGGTAAAGACACAGACGGTACAAATTAAGGACGACACCGCTCGTCAGTTGCTCAGCAGTGCACTTGAGGATGTTGAGGAACTAACGGTTGTCACTGTAGCAGCTCTTGAACAGACCACTGCAAAACAGCTCAGAGAATTTGTTAAGGATGGCAAGGTCGACCGTGCCGAGCTCGTCGCGCTATCAAAGCAGGCAGCGGACGAAATTACCGCAGCAGTAAAGCCGGAGGCACAGAAAATCATAGAAGAAAACTTCGGCAGCTTTAGGGGCTATGTCTCCAAGCTTATTGAGGAAAAAGTTCTCAAGCTGAAGGCAATATCATCATAAAGGAGTGAGGGTATGGAAGCAAGTCAAATTTTCATGTTCGCGCTGCAAGTCATCACAACGCTTGTACTGGGACTGATAGGATGGAGTGTAAAAAGCGCAATCTCCGATATGAAGGACGCAATAAAAAAGAATGCGTTTGACATTGAAAAAGTAAAGACAGAACTTTCGGATTTGAAAAGCGACCTCCCTCTTGTGTATGTTCTGAGAGAGGACTTTATTCGAACACTAAACAATGTTGACAAGCAGATGCGGGACATGAACGGAAAGCTTGATAAAATAATACAGCTAAAGGCAGGTAAGGAGGGTTGACAACATGGATGAAATAAATGAGCTTGAGGTTAGCCGTAATAAAGCAATTCGAGGCTATATCATCCGAAGTCTTGTAAAAGGTCATCAAAACACGCTTCTTCTTCGGCAGATAACTAATTCACTGATAGCAGATGGAATGATTGTCTCCCCGGACATTAGCAAGCCGCTTGATTACCTCAGAGAAGGTGAATATATAACTTTTGTTGACAAGACGGTAAATGCATATAATGCATACAAAAAGGATGCAGTAATAAAACTCACGAAAAAAGGAGTTGACTTAGTCGAGGGGACAATCGACGACCCGGGAGTTGATGTGTAATGGCAGAAAGAAGACGTACAAGAGTAAGCTCAAAAGTCACGCAGCTGCCGGAAGATATAAAAGAGCAACTTGACGCGCAGCTGCTTGACACATCTAATACATATGAAGATGTTGCAAGGTGGCTGAAATCAAATGGTTTCAATATAAGCAAAAGTGCAGTTGGGCGTTATGCAATAAGAGCTAACCAAGCAGCTCAGCGTGTAGCCGAAACGCTTGAAAGGACAAAAGCAATCGCAGCAGCCGTTGAAAAAAATCCAGACCTTGACTTCACAAAGGCGTCAAGAATGGTATTGATGGACGGCTTGATGCAAAGGGTATCAACGGCAGAGGATGACTTTGCGGAAATGCCGCTCGACAAGGCCGGAAGGCTTATAGCTTCCCTTTCCCGTGTGGGAATATATGAGCAAAAGATTATACGCGATTATAAAAGTAAAATGGAGCTTGCTTTTGAAGCCCTTGAGGAAGACCTTATAAAGGCAATCAAGGCAGACCCGCAGATTACAAAAGAGCTTCACACTCTGCTTCAAAAAGCACGAGAGAAAATACTAACTGATGATTAAGTTAAAAGAGTACATTGATAAGCTCGAAGAGCCGGAAGACCGTGAGGAGATTGCAAATAAACAATATCAACGGGAGCTCTTTGTAAAATATGCGACACGGGAAGGAAAACACAAGGAAGAACGAGAGCAGCTTCTGAAGGAATTTAATGACGGAGCTGAGCTAACAGGTCAGAACGGACTGAGAAAACGTCTCGGAGCATTTGACCTTGAATATTTTGGTCGGGCTTACCTTCCCCACTATTTTGTCAGAGAGTCTCCAAAGTTTCACCATGAGCTTGATGACATATGGGAAGTAGGTGTAATGAAAGGCAAAAATGCCATTCGTGACGTAAAGGAAATTTCCAGAGCTGAAGGATGCCAGAGAGCAATTGAAGCTCCCCGTGGACATGCAAAGAGTACAACATTTACTTTTAAGGATACTGTACACGCTTCAGCTTATGGATATAAGCATTACATAATTATACTTTCAGACAGTTCCGAACAAGCTGAAGGATTTCTCACTGATATTAAAACTGAGTACGAGGAAAACGCTGCCCTGAAGGAAGACTTCGGAGATATGCATGGTAAGGTATGGAAGGCAGGAGTAATTCTACTATCCAACGGTGTAAAAATTGAGGCTATTGGCAGCGGTAAAAAAATCCGTGGTCGCCGTCACAAGCAATGGCGTCCCGACCTGATATTGTGTGATGACCTTGAAAATGATGAGAATGTCAATACACCTGAGCAGAGAAAGAAGCTTCGGAACTGGTTTTATAAGGCAGTATCAAAGGCAGGAGACACTTACACCGACATTGTGTATATTGGAACGCTTCTCCACTTTGATGCATTGCTTGCAAATGTTGCAAACAACCCAAGCTATAAAACTGTAAAATACCGTGGTGTCATAAGCTTTGCAACCAATGACAAGTTGTGGAACGCATGGGAAAGAATTTATACCGACCTTGCGAATGAGAACAGGCAGGAAGATGCAAAAGAATTTTATTATGCAAATCGTGAAGAAATGCTCGAAGGCACTGAGGTACTATGGGAAGCTAAGCTAAGTTACTACGACCTTATGGTTATAAGGGTATCTGAAGGTGAAGCATCGTTTAACTCTGAAATCCAGAATGACCCTATCGACCCTGAGAGCTGTTCATTTCAGGAAGAATGGTTTGACTTCTATGATGATGACGGAAAAATCACACCTGACTTTTCTGATTCAAAATTTTTGTTTATTGGCTCCAATGACCCATCACTTGGTAAAAACAAAAAGAGTGATACATCCTCAATTTTTGCACTTGCAAAAGATATTAAGACAGGATTTATGTATGTGGTTATAGCAGATATTGAAAGGCGCAAGCCTGACAAAATTATTGAGGATGCAATTGAAAATTCCAAGCGGTTAAAACGGGAATACAAACGGCCTTATTATAAGTTCGGTGTTGAAACAGTACAATTTCAATATTATTTTGCAGAGATTATGAGACAAAAGTCCGCTGAAGTTGGAGAGTATCTTCCTATTGAAGAGATAAACAGTGGTCAAAACAAGGATGCAAGAATACAAAGCTTACAACCATTTATAAAAAACGGCTATATAAAGTTCAGCAAGAAGCACAAGGCACTCCTGAAGCAAATGTTTGAATACCCAATGGGGAAATGCGACGATGCTCCTGACGGTCTTGAGATGGCTGTTAAGCTTGCACTATCTGTCAAGATAGGCACAAGGGTTGATTATAAGTCAGTAATAAGCAGAGCTCTAAAATTTACAAGCGGTTCGTATTAAGGAGGTGAGATGGTTTGAACGGAAATGAAAATCAACAAACAAAGCAACAGAAACCAAAGACTACAGCTTTGAAAAAGCCGGACTTCATGGAAATCGCAGTTGCTCAGGTTCAGGACAAATATTCCGGGTATCCGAGCAACGGCCTCACACCTGTCAAGCTTGCGAACATATTCAGGGAGGCCGACGCTGGGGATGTTCTCCGTCAGATGGAGCTCTTTGAAGAGATGGAAGAAAAAGACCCTCACCTCTTTTCGCAGCTTCAGACACGAAAGAACGCTGTCACTGGTCTTGACTTTGAAGTCATTCCCTTTGATGCGGATGATGAGCGAGACAAGCAAATCGCCGAGTTTGTAGCACAGGAAATAGAAAGCCTCGAAAACTTCGAAGATATTGAAATGGACTTGCTTGATGCAATCGGCAAGGGCATTGCGGTCTCTGAAATTATATGGGACTATGACGACGGACATGTAGTTATAAAAGATATTAAGAACAGACATCAAAAGCGGTTTTTTTGGGACACTGAGGACAACTTCAAAGTGGTAACTAAGGAATCTCCGGGCGGTATAATCATCCCTGAAAACAAGTTCATTGTTCACCGCTACAAAGCCCGCAGCGGACATCCGTCAAGAGCGGGCGTTCTGAGAGTAGTAGCATGGATGTATTTGTTTAAAAATTACGACCTGAAGGACTGGGTCAGCTTTTGTGAAATTTTCGGGATGCCGCTAAGACTGGGGAAATATTCTCAAAGTGCAAGCGAGGACGAAAAACTTGCCCTAATGCAAGCACTAGTCCAAATAGGTTCCGATGCAGCGGGCGTCATCCCGGATGGGACTGAGATTGAGTTCAAGGAGTCCAGCAAGACTTCAAGCATTGATGTATATGAGCGGCTCGCCCGCTATTGTGATGAGCAGATGTCAAAGGCTATACTCGGACAGACGCTCACAAGCGATTCGGGCGGCGGCAGCTACGCACAGTCAAAGACACACAATGAAGTCAGGCACGACCTCACAGTCGCAGACTGCAAGGCACTAGCTGCTACTCTGCGGCGTGACATTATCCGTCCCCTTGTACTTTTTAATTTTGGAGAAGACAGACGCATCCCCTATATCCGTTATGATTGTGAGGAAGCCGGAGACCTGAAGGAAACCGTTGAAATATATGAGACGCTCATTTGCAACATAGGGCTAAAGGTTCCGACCGCTCACCTGTACAAGAAGTTTTCCATTCCGAAGCCAGAAAACGGTGAGGAGGTGGCCTCACCCAATAAAGCCTCCTTTCCGCTTCCTATGAAGGAGCAGACGGCGGAGGTTGTCGCTAATGATGCGACGGCAGCTGAGACCGAAAATGTTGAGCTCAAGGAGCCGTCAGCCGGAAATGCTGGAACTCAGCAGCGTATTGACAGTCTTGCAACGGCAGCCGCTAAGCAGAGCTCGGGTCTGTTTAAAAAGCTATTCGCCCCGGTTCTTGCAATGCTTGACAAAGCAGAAAGCCTTGAAGACATCAAAAAGCTTTTTGAGGACGAGAAGCTCGTCGGACAGCTTGCCGGGAAAATGGATGTAAGTGATATTGAGGAGCTCCTTCAAAAGGCGATGCTATATGCAGACCTTGAGGGGCGGGTGATAAATAATGAATGAAATCGAAAGCATTGTCTCCCGTAACAAGGAGATAACCTTCGAGGAGGCGGTCGAATACTTCAAGGGTAAAATCCCAGTTACAGCGAAGCAATTCTATAAAATAGCGCAGGATTATCAGTCCCTCGCCTTCACCGTATCAGGGTATACAAAGGTTCAGGTCTTGAAGAAATTTCACGACGAGCTCCTACAGGCAATAAAGGACGGAGAGACAATGAAGAGCTTCAGGGATAAAATGAATACCTTCCTTGAGGCTGAGGGTTACGAAGGAATAACGAACTTTCAGGCAGACAACATTTTCAGAACAAATACGCAAACCGCTTACCAAGTCGGACATTACAGACAAATGACCGACCCGGATGTTTTAAGGCTCCGGCCCTATTGGCTTTATGATGCCGTGAATGACAAGAAAACACGCCCTTCTCACCTTGCGCTGGATGGAAGGGTTTTCCCGGCAGACTCCCCGGTTTGGGATGTATGGTATCCGCCCAACGGATTCCGATGCCGCTGTACTGTCCGTTCTCTTTCCAAAAGGCAGGTTGAGCAGCAGGGGCTTGAGGTTGAGACAGAAGTTCCGAAGGCGGCGGAGCTCAAGGACGGACGCTTTGTAAATGTCCTGCCTGACCCGAGCTTCTCTACAAATCCCGCAAAGGTACAGTTTGCACCTGACCTCAAGGGCTACTCGGAGACGCTGGTTAAAGTGTACAACAAACAGGCAAAAGGCAAGAAATAGTTATTTGCACTTTATAGCCCCTGTGAGCGATGGAAAGGTTAGAGAATGTAATCTTACCACTCTGAAAAATAACGGACGTTAGCACGCGTACTAACGGAGTTTAAAACGATTTTACAATCAATACAGTAGTGAGGTGAGCAAATGTCAAAAATATTCGCTTGTAGCGGAGGTCAATCCGAATTAAAGGGAGCACCTGAAAAAGTTAAACTCCTCCCTATCGGACATGTAAAGAGTCAAAAGGGCGACTTTGATGTCGATGAGGAAAGCTTCCGCCTGATGAAGGAGAAGTTCCAAGAAAGGGGTCTCGACATTGTAATTGACTATGAGCATCAGACTCTCAAGGATGTACAGGCTCCTGCGGGTGGATGGATTAAAGATTTATCCATTGAGGACGGAGCGATTGTTGCAAAGGTTGAATGGACTCAACAGGGAAAGAAGTATCTCGAAAATAAGGAATATCGCTATCTCTCTCCCGTTGTTCTTGTCAGAAAGTCAGACGGCAAAGCAATCGTTTTGCACTCGGCAGCATTGACGAACACACCCGCCATTGACGGGATGTTTCCAATAATAAACGCTATAAAAATTGAGGATTATGAAGGAGGAAACAGCATGGATATTTTAAAACAGCTCGCAGCTCTTTTGGGGCTCGGTGAGGATGCAACAGAAGAACAGGTCATCGAAGCATTGAAGACACTAGCTGCGGATGCAAAAAAGCTCAAGGAACAGGGTGACAAAAAGCCTGAAGGCGGCAGTTCTGAAACTGAAGGAAAGGTCGTTTCAAATAAGGTGATTTGTGAAATGCTCGGCCTGAAGGCAGGAGCAAAGACCGAAGACGTGGCTGCCGCAATTTTGGCTCTCTCAAGCAATAAGCCGGAAGGCTCTGTTTCTGAGAAAGAATTCAAAGAGCTTAAAGATAAAATAGCTCTCAGGGATGCGGGTGATGCAGTTCTCATGGCCTTGAAGGCCGGGAAGCTGACTCCTGCTCAAAAGGATTGGGCGACACAGTACGCACTCAAAGACCCGGATGGCTTCAAGTCATTCGTTGAAAAAGCTCCACAGGGTATCCCGATGGGTGAGCTTGAACTTGAGACTGAGACAAAGCAAAACAAAGAGAAACGCTTCGACGCTGAGACGCTGCTTGTCTGCAAACAGCTAGGCGTAAATGAGGACGACATCAAGAAGTACGGGAAGGATGTGAAATAATATGGCATTAACAGCAGGAAGAGACACGCCGGAGCTTGCCGAAGGCGGGAAGCGTATTGTTCTCCCGGTTGCTGCGGGAGCGGTTATCTTTGACGGAGGTCTTGTCGTGCTTGATGCGAGCGGCAATGCAAAGGCCGCTGTCAAAGCTGAGGGCCTGACGGCAGCGGGCCGTGCTGAGGAATACAGCGACAACACAAGCGGCGCAGCCGGAGACAAGACTGTCAAGGTCAGAAGAGGTGTCTTTGTTTGGAACAATACCACGACAGCAGCCAACAAGGTAAAACCTGAGCACGTTCTGAAGGATTGCTATATCGTGGATGACTGCACGGTCTCCTCAGTGGCAACGGGCAGCTCAAGGGCAGGAAAAGTTATTGCAGTAACGGACGACGGTATTGCCGTCGAAACCCTGTAACGGGGAGAAAAGGAGGAATCAAACACTATGATAGTAAATCAACAATCACTCAGAGGCATTTATACCGGGTTCAATATTATATTTGCAAAAGCCTTTGATGAGACAAAACCCCTTTATGACAGAGTGGCGACGGTTGTACCTTCCATCACAGGGGAAGAATCATACAAATGGCTCGGTACAATCCCAATGATGCGTGAATGGATTGGAGACCGTCAGATTAAAAGCCTTACAGCGTCAGACTATACCATCAAAAACAAGGATTTCGAGGTTACGGTCGGAGTTCCCCGCAACGATATTGAGGATGACCGCATCGGGCTTTACAGCCCTTCGATTCAATCCCTCGGCCAGAGTGCAGCCCTGCATCCAGATGAGCTTGTCTTCGTACTGCTTCCGGGTGGGTTCACAAATAAATGCTATGATGGGATGCCGTTTTTCTCAGATGCCCACAAAGTCGGAAAAAAAACTATCAGCAACAAGGGAACCGCTAAGCTTTCGCCGGAATCCTATGCAGCAGCAAGATCGGCTATTATGTCTATGACGGACGAACACGGCAAACCTCTCAAGATTATTCCAGACCTTCTTGTCACTGGCCCGGCTTTAGAAGGCGAGTCAAGAAAAATACTTCTTGCCGACCAGATTGACGGGACGACAAATGTCCTGAAGGGAACGGCAGAACCTCTTGTTGTGCCAGACCTTGCGGGATATGACTCCATGTGGTTCCTGCTCTGTACCAAGAAGCCCGTCAAGCCTCTAATATATCAGGAAAGACAGAAGCCGAAGTTTGTGACAATGGTAGCCGATAACGACGAGAATGTTTTCATGAGGAAGGAATTCCTTTACGGAGCCGATTCTCGCGGAAATGCAGGTTATGCCTTCTGGCAGATGGCATATGGCAGCGACGGCTCGGCACAGTAAAGTAAAGGAGTGAGTCGGAGTGATATATTGTGAGACCTCAGAAGTCCGCTCAATGATAAAGGATGATGCTTTAAACACTATAATCGGCAGCGATTACATAGAAGACGAGGCAGAGCGTGAGGCAAAAATTGTCCCTATTATCGAAGGAGCAATTTCGGATGCCGAGGCAGAGATTGACGGATATCTCGCAAAGAGATATTCCCTCCCTCTCTCTTCCGTCCCCCAAGTTGTGAACAAGTTCGCGAAGGATATCTCTATATATAACCTGTATTCACGTATTGGCATAGACGAGAATGACAGAGAAAAGAATTATCTCAACAGGTACAAAGCGGCGGTTCGTTTCTTTGAGCTCCTTGCAGACGGTAAGGTCGAATTAGGAATAGTAGATACAGCCAAAGCAGCAAAAACAGGCTTTACAATATCATCAAGTCTGCGTCTGTTCTCACGGGATAAGCTAAGGGGGATGTAATATGTACAGCATACGGCTTGACGGCGATACACGAAGATTGATAAAAAGGCTCAGGCAGCTGAAAGATATTGATAAAAAGGGTATTAATGCCACTATAGCCCAAGCCGTCCGCGGCTCAACAGTTCAAAGGTTTAAAACTGAAAAAAGTCCTGACGGGAAAAAGTGGAAAAAATCCATCCGGGCTGAGCAGGAAGGCGGAGTAACGCTGGTACAGAGTGCGGAATTGAAAAAGTCCATAAGATATAGGACTGATGCTTCAGGATTTGTTGTCGGCACTAATAAAATCTATGCGGCGACCCACCAGCTCGGAGCAAAAAACAGACGTATCACTATCCGGGCAAAAACTTCAAAGGGGCTTGTCTTTCAGATGGAGGGACGGTGGATTCGCAAAAAGCAAGTTACTGTCAGAATTAATATTCCGGCGCGTCCGTTCCTCGGCCTCAGTGATGAGGATATGGAAGAGATTAAAGGCACAATTAATGACTACTTTGCGGAGGATTAAAGATGTTTACAGAATGCAGAGAATATCTGATTGAAAAACTGAGGGAAGCAGGGATTCGCTCGAAGCCCTATACAAGTATGAAAAAGCTTCGAACCTCTCAAGAAGCTCACATTGGGGCGGTACTTTTTGAAGAAGAAGTTTTCGACCGAAGCGGCGCAAAAACTAGATATAGTGACCAAACAGGCGCACAGCACAAGAGGCGAAAAATCTTCTCCAGAGAGACGACCTTCAGTGTGGTAATAGGAGACCCAGACCCAAAGAAAACAGAGGATATATTTGAAGCGTTTCTAAGTGCCTTAGACAAAGGAATCTATATGGACGGGAACTATACTCCGATTGAAGTCGAGGAGTCCGAATGGGTTGATGATGATGACAGCATCCTGAAGGCAAAGGTTGCAGTAAATGTAAAAGTTAAATTTGCAGGAGGTGTCTATAAAGACACAGACTTTGCAAAGCTGGCTGATATTGAAATTGAATCAGTGAGCAAATGAAAGGAGATGCTTTATGCCAGATAAAACGGAAACAAATAAAAATACAGTTCCAGCTCCGCAGGTCGTTTCCATTGAGGAACTGCAACAAAAAAAGAAAACTCCTGCCCCAACTTTTAGCGGCGTTTGCGCTGCAATGGGATGGAAGGCGGGCAAGATGGTTACGGAAAATGAATTTGACGCAGCAGTCAGGAAATTCTCAGGCAGCCCTATAGGAAAGAAGGTGAAGTAATTGCTCAGAGATGTTAATACAACTATTACAGACGGTATCCTCGGTTTGGCTACAGACAAGGGAGACGGCATTCATTTGAAAATTGGAGTCTCTCCCATTGAATCAGATACTCCAATTGTGATTACGGGAAACATGACCGCGTTAAAAATAAAGGGAATCCTCGGATTTAGTCCTCTTGCTGATAAAGTAATGGATTCGGTAGAAAATGGTTCAAGCCGTATTTATTGCTTACCTGTAAAAGCATCCACAGCGGGAACCAGAGGAACAGTTGAAAAAACAGGTACTGGCTCAGGAACTTTGACTGCCAATGGGAATCCCTATAATGCCTTTAATGTGATTATAAAAATTACTGGACAGGGCCGTCGGAATACTGCATTGTTTGTTTATTCAATAGATGGCGGATACAGCTATTCTGATGAAATGACAGTTCCCCTGACAGGTGAATATGAAATCCCATTGACTGGCTTGACAGTTACATTTGCTGAAGGTGCAGAGCCGAACGTTGAAACATCCTTCCTTTTGGGTGATGAATTCAAGTTTAATACGACTGCACCTACAATGACAAATGCTGATGTGCTTGCAGCAATTGATAAGCTGAAGCATTTCAACGATTATTATGAAATAGTTCATATAGTCGGGGAATCACAAAAAGCTTTATGGTCGGCGGTATCAGAACAGCAGATTATACTTGCGTCACAATATCACAAGCCGCTGTTTTTTGTACTTGAAGGGTATGCTCCTGACGCGGATGAAACGGCTGCCGAATATGCACAGAGACTTGAAGCAGATAAAAAGGATATCAAGAACACTGATATTCAAGTGGTTGCAGCTCGTTCACTGTACATAGGAATGGATGGAATAACGAGAGAAATAAACAACGCGGGGATAGTATGCGGTCTATATTCTAAAACAGCAGTTCATCAAAGCATAGGAAAAACAAGGGATACTGCGGGCATGGGAATTGGAAAAACAAAAATGCTTGAGCTCAGGCCATCCGGGATTGAGGAATTTATTGAGCTGCTTGACAGTGCAAAATATCTTACCTTCCGTGAGTATGACGGGCTTGACAGCTTCTTTGTAACAAATGCCCGTGTAATGTCCCCGGAAGGTTCTGACTACCGTTATGCTGAAGATGTCAGGGTCAAAAACAAAATAATAAGAGAGGTTCGCAAGGAAGCCCTTCAGCTCCTTCAGGATGACATTGACCTTGAAGACGTTCAGAATGAACTTGAGACCAGAGCGAAATTTATGCAGACTCCTCTTGATGATATGGTCAGGATAAAAGAGATATCTTCAGCTGAAATCTCAGTACCTGAAGGGCAGGATATCCTCTCAACAGAAAAAATGTCTGTCATTATCAGGTATGTCTCTCGCGGATATATCAGAGAAATTTCAGTCGACCTCGGCAGAACAAAGCCGAGCTCAGACTAGATTGGAGGCGAAAGAATGTCTTTAAGAATAAACGGTAAAACATACGATTGGGCTGACGTTGACATCAAGCTTTCCGGCCTTACACTTGAATTTCAGGAAATTTCCTACGATGACGAGCTTGAAAAAGAGCTTGCATATGGAAAAGGTCAGAAACCCAGAGGCTATGGTGAAGGCAACTATAAGGCAGAAGGAAAGGTCAGTCTTCTCCGTGATGACTATGACGCACTGCTTGATTATTGCAGAAGCAAGAGAATATCATTATTTAAGCTTGTCATACCAAAGATTATTGTTTCATATGCCAACGATGGAGGCAGAACAAGGAGTGATGTGCTTGATACAGTAACCTTCACTAAGCGCAGTAATAAAGCAGCGCAGGGAGACAAAAGCATAAAGGTTGACCTTGACATGCTGATTGTTAACGGCATTGAAAGCGACGGCGTTAAAGCACTGTAATATCTCAAAATATTTGACAAAAGGAGGAATTTTGAAAATGGACGATAAGGACATAAAAACAGGGGCAGACATTGAAAATAATGATTCTTTGAACATAAGCACAGAAAAACTGAAGGCTCAGTATGGAAAAATATATAAGCTTAATTTGATACTTACTCCTGACGATGATACGGAGGTTGAAATCTCCTATATCTTTAAGAAGCCCAACACGGCAAGCTATGACCGTTATGTGAAGACTGCATCTAACGGAATGACAAAGGCTCTAAAGACATTTATGTTTGACAATATTATTCCTGAATGCCGTGGTAAATTGGAAGCAGACCTTGAGGAATATCCAGCATTAGCAATAAATGCAGGAGAGAAGCTGCTCGCTATGCTCGGATTATCGAAAAATACAAATTTAATGAAGCTGTAGAAGAGCAGCTCGGAAGGGTAAGGTCGGACTTTATCGAAGCAGCAATGCTGGAAATACATAGGTTCGTCCCCCCTGCTCTTCTACCGGATAATATAGGGGAGCTGTATTTTGAGGAATTTATTGAGCTCCTTGCCCGGGCAAGATATATTGAGGAGGTTGAGGAGGACATTGTCGCAAAAGCGATTTCAAAGGTGTTCTCTGAATAAAAAAACCGACCTCAGATGGTCGGCTTTTGCCTTGTAATCCATGATTTATATAGTTTGGTTGCATTTTTCGCAGCCGAAAAAATACTTTCCTTGCATTTATCTTTTTGCCGACCGACTAGGTTTTCATGCCCTACCCATAAAGTGTATGGGATAGTATAAATGAATGTAGGAACAAGAATAAGAATAGATACAACAGCTCCAAGGCAAAGAGCAAAAATAATGACTTTAAGCATAACAATAAATATTACCATTTAAACCCCTCCTATGACTTATTATACCAATATGAAATGAGGTGAGCAATAGTTTGAGTTTAGAATCCGTTTTTAAGCTATCCCTTATAATGAATATGATTGATAATCTGACAAGCCCGATGGCTCGGGTTCAAGCTTCAGTCGGCGGGTCGGTGTCAAAGCTTCAGGGTATGCAGCAGACCTTTGGTGATGTGACAAAAGCCGGAACAGCTATGGCGGGTATTGGTGCTCAGATAACTGATGCGGCTTTGTCTCCTGTACAGGCAACCTTCGCGACTAAGAAGGCCCTCGGAGAGTTAAGCTCGGTTGGAGTTAAAGACTTAAAAGCCCTTGAAAAGGCATCAGAAAATTTCTCAAATACATGGGCAGGTACATCGAAGGCTGAATTTATCGGGGCAGCCTATGATATCAAGTCTGGAATCGCATCACTCAATGATGAAGCCGTCGCGAAATATACTGAAATTGCAGGTATCACAGCTAAGGGAACGAAGGCTACCATAGGAGAAATGACAAGCCTATTTGCTACAGGGTACGGTATTTACAAGGATTTTTACAAGGATATGAGCGACATTGACTTCGGAGAAATGTTCGCGGCGGGCATCGGCCACGCGGCAAACATATTTAAAACAGACGGCCCTCAGATGGCTCAGGCAATTTCTCGTTTGGGAGCAGCTGCCACCTCTGCAAAAGTACCGATGGAAGAACAGTTCTCTATATTAGGTATGCTTCAGGCAACAATGAGCGGCAGTGAAGCCGGAACGAAGTACAGGGCTTTCCTTCAGTCAGCTGCAAGAGCCGGACAGGAACTGGGATTAAAATTTACAGATGCAAACAATCAGCTTCTATCTATGCCGGAAATATTAAGCTTACTAAAGGGCAAGTTTGGAGAAACAATGGACGCAGCGGAAAAGATGCAGCTTCAAAAGGCTTTCGGGACGGATGAAGCCGTTGCAATGGTTGACCTTATGTATAGCAAAATGGGAGAGCTTCAGGAGGGAATTTTGTCGGTGTATGATTCTATGGGTCAGGGTATCAATGAAGTCACGGAAATGGCAAACGCAATAAACAGCACAGAGCCTGACCAATACCAGATACTACAGCAGCGACTCCATAGTGTTGCTGAAGAAATAGGCAACAGCCTCCTTCCTACATTTAACCAGATGCTCAGTAAGGGTACTGAAATTCTGACGAGATTCAGTGAATGGGTAAAAAACAATCAAGAACTCGTTAAGGTAATAACCTTGATAGTTCTTGCTATAGGAAGTTTTTTGACGGCAGCCGGAACAATTATAGCAGTTGTCGGAGGTGTAGGACTTGTATTCACTAAAACAGCAGGGTTTATAAACAATACACGGAAAGTTTTGGGAACACTTCCGGGGCTATTTGAAACCATACATATAAAAGCTTTATATGCCGGGGATGGTTTAAAGAAAGGCTTCAGTACGATTAAGACCTTTGCATCATCGGCAGTAACAGGAATTAAGAACGTAGCTGTCAATATTGGAACTATGGCTAAGACGGCAGCTATTAACGGAGCAACGGCTCTAAAAAATATGGCAGCCGGACTTGTTGGTATGGCAAGACAGGCAATTACCACAGCAGTGACAGCAATGCCGGGGCTTATTGCTTCAGTGTGGAGTTTTACGGCAGCTCTGCTTGCGAACCCTATAACATGGATTGTAGTTGGAATTGTTGCACTTATAGCCGCAATTATTCTCCTTTGGCAGAATTGGGATTCAGTAGTCTCATGGATACAAGGTGTCTGGAACGGTTTTGTAAACGGAATAAAAGCCGGGTTTGAGTGGATAACAAATTTATTTTCAGGAATGCCGATATGGTTGCAGATAGCAATTGCCGCATTTATGCCGTTTATAGGAATACCGCTTCTGATAATTACTCATTGGGACTCAATTGTCGCATTCTTTACTGATATGTGGACTCGTATAAAAGAAGGCTTTGTCAATGGGATAAATGCAATTAAAAACTTCTTTTTAGGTGTTCCTGAATGGTTTAAGGAAAGCGGAGGCAAAATCATTGATACTCTTGTAGAAGGCATCAAAGGAGCAGCAATGAAGCCCGTACAGGCTGTGAAGAATATTTTCGCAAAGGTAAGGGAGCTGCTTCCATTTTCAGATGCACATGAAGGGCCTCTCTCTCAGCTGACGCTTTCAGGGCACAGGACTATGTCAACAATTGCCGAAGGTATAGAAAAGGGCTCAGACCTTCCATATCAAGCTGTAGAAAAAGGTTTTAGTAAGATTGATACAACAGGCGAACGAAAGCCCGTAAAGAAGGTCAACTTCAAGGAAGTTTCTCGGGAAAGTGAATCATCAGAAAAAACCACAGAAAAGGAAAACGGGGTTACAATTGATAAACTTATCCTAAGTGTAGACTTTAGTAAAATCAAAGAGCTTCCGCTGCTTCTAAAGCTTCTAAAGGAGATTGAGGATTTCACCAACAGTAACGGACTCATAACACAAGGGGAGGGATAATCTTGATATTTATTGATGATAATTCAATAAAAGTAAGCGGGGTTCTCCTCCCCGGTCTTATAAAAAGTATAGAAATAAAGGATGATGCCCGTATTGATGAGCAGGAAGTAAAAGGCAGCTCGGTGAAGGCAAAGCAAGCAACAGGCTATGAGGATGCTAAAGTTACAATTGAGCTGATACTTGAAGACAGTCCCAACGCTACAAAAAAGCAAAAGCTTGATAAGATACAAAATATGTTTAAAAAATCCGGTCAATCAAAGCCGCTTATACATGAAATCATAAATGAGCATACATCAGCACGACGAATTAAAAAGGTTATTTTTAAGAGTCTCGGAACCAAAGAAGAAAATAAAAAGCAGCAAATTACAGTAAGCCTTGAGTTTTGGGCCTATAACACAATGACGATAAAAGCAACAAAGAACAGCAGTAAAAAAACAAGTACTTCAAAAAGCAGTCTTGACCCGGCATATCAAAGCTATTTGAAAAATGACCGGGGCAAGGTTCCGAAGACTAACAGCTCCCCTGCTGTGGATGATGCAAGTACGGTTAATTATTCAAACAGGCTCTCAAAGATGCCATACTAAAAAGGAAGTGATTCTAAGAGTGGAAACAACAGAACTTTTTTATCCTGAAATAAGTGTAGAGCTCGGAGCTTATACCTTTACTGAAGGCATTGAAATTGAGGTGTATTCAAATAAAGATAGTTACTTTGATTGGGCAAAGATAAGATTTACAGAAGAATTTAAAGATAAGCTCAATCTTGCAGCAAAAGAAAAGGCTCTTATCCAGCTCGGATATAACGGCGTTTTTGATGATGTTTTCGAGGGATACATAACGAAACCATATGACAGCGGTGAGTACATGAATGAAATACTCCTGAAGGACGACATGATTTTTCTTGAGGAAACAACTATAAACAACACATTTTTAGATACTACACCGCAGGAGATTATATCCTATTGCCTATCAAAGACAGGGATTAAAAACATGAAGCTTTCAGCGGTGACGTATCCTGCAAAAGCGCGGCTCGCTATCTTTCAAAAGAGTGTTATCTCAGTTATAAATGATGTACATGCAGCATGGGGAATTAAGGATAATTTTTTCTTTTCAGGTGGCATCTTCTATTGGGGAGAAAAGCCCGGACAAACAAAAGTTTTCTCGTTTGAGTATGGTACGAACATAATCGCTCTCAACAGGTCGGGCGGCATATGGGAGCTCGAAACAGTATCAGCACCTTTTATCAAGCACTCGCAGAAAATAAGCGTATCGCACCCTCAAGTATCCGGCGAGTTCGAGGTCAAGAAGGTTGTCTTTACTACAAATGAAGCGGGATTTATCCGTACATACATTTATTTTTAACCTGAAGGAGTGAGAGAATGCTTGAAGAAATGGTCAAAAGTATTATAAAAAAGCAAATTGAAACTGACTTCCCTCACTTACTGCTTCCGGCTGTAACGCGTGCGAAAGTAACAAGGGTTACAGCATCGGACAATTGGTTTGAATATAATCTCAAAATAATTGACAAATTAGGTGATTTCGATGAACGCTTTCCTGAAATACCGGGAGTGATGTCAAAGGTTCAGGTTGAAGCAGGCAAAGTCGTTGCGATTGGCTTTCTTTATGGAGAACTAAATCCGTGCATTATTGGGGAGGTGTTCTGATGGCAGGGCTAAGCGATACCGATGTAAAATTGGATGACTCATGGCAGCTGACACAGGCGGCTACAGGAGACGCTCCTATTGCCTCCGGCTTTGAGTGCATAATGCAAGATATACGACTTGAGGCTATTTCGCAAGAAGGCGAGCTTTTTTATGATGATTCATGGGGATGGTCGTTAATTGACTTCATCCAGAGCGAGGATGATGAGCTCACCGTAATTGAGATTGGGGAACGTGTACGGGAAAAGCTTGAAAAAAGAGAAGTTATTGACTCTGATACAATAACTACAGAAGTAAAATTTGAAGCTGATGTATTAAAAATAATGGTAACATTTTATTTTATTGAGGATAGCTCTACAGCATATAACGTTAGCGTCGCATTGGATAGAGTTAATGTGGAGGTGATTGATATTGATTGATAAAGAGATTCTGGATGAAATTATTCCGCTTCCTGATATTGAAGAGCTTAAAGAAGAAAAAATATCTGAGCTTGAAAATGAGGGCTTTGTAATAACAAATTTCAGTTCTGGCGGTGTCTTCTATACTCTTTTAATGATTGCATTACAGATTAGAATTGAGTTCATTACACTCCTGCGAAGTGTGCTAAACAATATGTTTGTATCTCATGCTGAAGGAACATGGCTCAAGTTGAAAGCAGCAGACTTTAGTAAAAAACAAAAGGAGGCTGTAAAAACGCAAGGCTATGTAACTGTAACAAGAGGTGATAATATTGACGCAGTTAAAATACCAAAAGGACATGTCTTTAAAACTATTAAAGATATTCAGGGCGAAGAGCTTCGTTTTTTTGTAGTAAAAGACACTGTTCTTCAGAAGGATTTAAATACAGTAGAGGTACTTGTTGAAGCAGAGCAAGAAGGCGCAAAATACAATGTACCTCCGAGACAAATAACTCGTTCCCTGACGTATTTAGACGGTGGCTGTACGGTATTAAACGGCTCAGATTGGATAGAACGGGAAGGCAGCGATATTGAGGATATAGAAAGCCTCAGGGAGCGTACACTTCGTTCATGGTCAGAGCTTGCGACAAGACCTATTGCCGAGAAGTATCAAAATGTATGTGAGGCTATTCCGGGCGTTTTGTTTGCAAAAGTAAATGACTTGCATCCTAGAGGACAAGGAACCGTTGACATCGTTATAACGAGTACGGCAGGAGAAGCTACAGAAAGCCTTCTTGAGCAGGTACGTTCCGCAATTAGTAAAATTGTGGGAACATACGATGATGTACTTGTAAAAAGCTCCACTAATGTAGAACAGCCTATATCAGTTACAGTAACTATTCCCAGCAATATTACGGATGAAAATATTTCTAACATTGTTACAGCTGCACTAATACAACTTCTGAAAATAAGTAAAGACAGAAACCTAAATGAGCTCACCCATGCAGATATTATATATGCAGTTAAAGGCAGTGCTTCATATGTTCGCAATGTAAAGGTGACAATACCCAGTGAAGACATTTTCCTTGAAAATGATAAAGTCATTGTGCTGGGTGAAATTTCTCTAACGGTAGAAAGGGCGTGAGGTGATGGCGAGATTTAATGGCTTTGGAGATTATATGTTCAGCCTGTTATTCACTCCGTTACGAAAAGGCCGGAATGCAGCTAATCAGTTTTATATCTTTTTTAAGGTTATAGGTAAATTGTTTGATGACAGTAAGAGAGATTTATTCAGGGTAAGAGCCGAATCAATTATAATAAGCGCAAGTGAACTGATGCTGAATGAACATGGAAAAGACCGGGGAATGCTAAGGCTAAAAGGTGAGGATATTGAAACCTATAGAACACGGCTGTCAATGAAAGCTATTATAGCTGAAAAAGCCGGGACAAAAGAAGGTGTTCTTTTAGCAGTAAAAGCTATGGGATATGAGGAGTCCTACATTGAACCGATGTATTTATCAGACCCTACCAGATGGGCAGAATTTATAGTGTTTCTTCAGAGTAAAATGCAAAGCCCTATAAACGATTTATATGTAATAGATACGGAGGTTATGAAGGTCAAAGAAGCATCTTCAAAGCCTAATTATGGATTGAGCACTGAAGGAATAATAAGTATATCTGAGGAAGCAAGTTCCTTCATGTATGAATACCCGATATGCAATGTACTTATTTGCGGAGGTGATTATTGATGCTGACAAGTCAAGGAATTGAGGAAATAACCCAAGCTATTAGAAATTTAATAGACCACGGACAGTATGATATTAACGGCCTGACTAATGATATTGAGCCCTATAGCGTCACAATTCAAGGAAGTAAAATAATTGTATACTTCAATTTTGGTGAGGGTGTGAGTGGCAGCTTTAGCAATTTTAAGCTTATATCTGCAAGTGGGAATATCATTGCAATAAAGCCGGATGTGCTGGTAAAGCCGGATGAAAAAGGCCTACTTATGCGATTTAATTTTGAAATAAAGGAAGTGTAAATATGACATATGAAAAAATAACATGGATAGACCACATCGTTGACCCGGAAAGCGGTCAAATTTTACAACAAGGTACACGCTTTACCGCTTCGAGGATGAATCACCTTGAACAAGGTGTTGAAGATGCTCAAAATCTTGCTGCTAATATTGAAACATATTTATCAGATGGCATATACCAAACCGCAGGAGGTACAGCTACAGCAATAACACTAACAATCAATGCGCCATTAACCAACGGATATCCGATAACTTTCATAGCGTCACTGTCTAATAGCGGAGCTGCAACAACAATAAACGGTAAAGCATTGTATAGGCCAAATACAATTTCAGCTCCGATTATTGTTGCAGGCAAGGCTTACACTGTCTGGTACAGTTCGCCGGGTGACTGTTTTTTTATCAAAACTAGTGAAGGAGGTGGTTGTAAATTCTCTAACCTTGTAAGGTTTGGAAACATGACAGATGCTACAGTATGGAGTAATGGTGCCAGTACAAGCAGTATTGCCAACAACATATTGACAAATACCGGTACCGATAGTGCGTATACTCCTAATATATCTCAAAAAATTAATAAAACTACATATGCCGGACAAAAAATTTATATAAAAGCAAAAATTAAAGTTACTAATTCTGAATGCCTAAAAATAGAGCTATATACGTATGATGGAGCTAATTTTGTATATGCAAGTTCAGTCAATAACCCAATGCAAGGCCAAGAATATGTTTTATCTGGAATATGCACACAAGTTACTGCTGTAGATAATTTTTATATATTTATAAAACACATTTATGCAGACAATGCCGCTGCAAACGGTAAGTCGATAGAAATATCCCAAGCAATGGCATGTGATTTGACAGATACTTATGGTGCTGGAAATGAACCCGTGAAAGAAGAAATTGACGCTATTATCAATAAATTCGGCGGTTGGTGGGATAATGATTTGTCTGTATTGACGGCAGATACATCGGCGGCAGCAGGGCACATATTAGCCCCTTATTCCGCATACGCAAAAGGTCAAAAAATTATTGGGTCAATACCCAGAAAAGATGCAGAGTCTTTTAGCCCTAGTACAGTTTCCAGAACAATTTCTGGTGGACAATATTTAAATAATCCTCAAACAATTTTACCAGTTACAGGTACGGCTACAGCAGATAAAGTTGATTCTGGATATACCTTCAGTAGCGCAGCAGGTGTTAATCAAACTGGAACTAGTACAAAAAAGAGATGGAAGCATGAATACAATTCGTCTTTTTTGGGGGATACGTTTACAGCTGTAGGTTTGGGATTTACCCCATCAGGAATTATGATTTTATGTGATGTGACAGTAAACTCTAATGCATATCAAATTACGGCCTTATATAACGCTGGTATATATCAAAGTGTTGGTACTTTTGCAAGATACATAGATGCAACTTATGCCCCTGAAGGGGACTATGGGTCATATACAACTATACGACCTATATGGAGTGTAAGTAATGGCTCGTTTAGTTTCAGCGTTACAGGATACACATTTAGAGGTGTGAAATATTGGGCATACGAATAAAAAGCAGAAAGGATTGAAAAAAACATGACAACAAGAATAATTTATGACACAACAGGTCAAATAATTAACCAGATGCAAGGAAGTGATTTGTATACACCAGAAGGTATACCCTGCCTAGATGTAGATATACCCGAGGGCAGATATGTAACAGGTATAGATGTATCGGTAACACCTAATGCAGCTATATTTGAGGATTTACCAAAATCCAAAACGGATTTATTGCAGGAACGGATTATTAACCTAGAAACAGATAATTTGGATTTGTCTGTTATTGTACTGGATTTATTATTAGAAAAGGAGGTGTAACAATGAGCTGGTCTACTAAATTTGCTGCATGGAAAGAACAGGGTAAAACCACAGAGTGGTTATTAGCAAGAGTAAATGTTTTATTCGATAATGGTTACATAAATGAGACTGAATATAATGAAATTTTAGAAATAATCAATGCTCAGTAGGAGGCTCAATGAAGGAACACTTTCTAAAAATATTTGCTTTAATATGGTTATTAAATTTTTTCTTTATTATGTACATGTTGATAGACGGGGCAAAATATCCATTAAACTTGATGGCAGAAAAGCAAGCTTATACTCAGTTAATAAAAATAGATGGAGTCGGTGATATAAAAGCAAAAAGAATAATAAAGCAAAGTAAGAAAATAAGCAGTGTAAAGGATTTAGATACTAGAAATATAAAGTATTCAAAATACTTTACAGTGAGGAGCTGGGACATGAGAACAGACGTAATGTATATAATGTTTGGAATATCGCTCGGTATAATGATATTTGGAATAATATTATTTCTAGGTATGCTTTATAAGCAAGGCATTAAAATAAGTGTGAACAAGTATATTGTTTTGGACTCAAAAGACAATAAGAAAGGTACATAAAGTTGTATATTCTATTACCAAAGGTATTTATAAAGCAACGAGTGTCAAAATAATTTCTAAGAATTATTTCAAAGATTTTTGTCAGAAATCTTGAGAATTTTTGCCAAAAATCTTGTCCGGCTACAATGGATCAGTCGGAAAAATACTGCAAAATGTCAAATACAAAGGAGATACTCTTTATCCTAAACTCATTGAAAAAGATATATTTACAAAAGCACAGCAGCGAAGAGCAGCCAAAGAGAGTGAGCTTGGGAGAACACAGCAGATTTATACCATAAGAAAACAATCCGCTTTCAGCGGAAAAGCCAGGTGCGGAGAATGCGGTGAGATGTACAGAAAATATATCGAACATGCCGGAAAGCCATCGGAAAAAATCAAGTGGAAATGCAAAAATTACATATTGCAAAACCGGGTTTGCTGTGAGAATCACTTTTACACAGAGAATGAAATAAAGGACATATTTATATCAGCCACAAATGAGCTTATAAAGAAGAAGTGGCTGATGGATAAAATACCAAAAAAGGAACTACCGAAAATGAGCCTTGAACTCAGGCAGACAGAAAACCGGATAAAAGAACTGGAACAGGAAGAACAATATTCCTCACCTGAGCTTGCAGAACTGCTATTTAAGCGGGCAGAGCTTTACTATATCGGTTCAAAAATAGATGACCGCAAAAGCAAAACGGAGAAAATAAAGGAAGCTCTTAGTGATATAAATGCCCTTACAGAATTTGATGAGGAGCTGTTTGAAGCAATCATCAAGCAGATGACCATTTGTAAAGATACCAAGGTAGAAGTTGAATTTATCAACGGAATCGTTATAGAAAGACCTATAGAAACCCAAGGAAAGGATGGTAAAGATGGCAGTAGCAAAAAAGACTGTGGCAATCATACCACCCCAAATAAAATATGACAAGCATGTAAGAGTGGAACAGAAAAAGCTGAGGGTAGCAGCCTACTGCAGAGTCAGCACCCTGCTTGAACAGCAGGAAGGCAGCTATGAAGCACAGGTGGAATATTATACAGAAAAAATAAACAGCAACCCAAACTGGAAGTGTGCCGGAATATTCGCCGATGATGGTAAGAGTGCAACTCAAACCAAAAAGCGTGAAGATTTCAACACAATGATAGTAGCCTGCATGGCAGGAAAAGTGGACTTAGTACTAACAAAATCAGTCAGCAGATTTGCGAGAAATACCGTAGATGCACTTCAATACATAAGAAAACTGAAAGAAAAGAATATCCCCGTAATATTCGAAAAAGAAGGCGTAAATACAATGGAAAGCGGCGGTGAGCTGCTTATCACAATCCTGAGCAGTCAGGCACAGGAGGAAAGCAGGAACATTAGTGAAAACACAAGGTGGGGATTAACAAGACGGTTTGAAAACGGAATAATATCCGTCAATCATACAAAATTTTTAGGGTATACCAAAGACAAAGATGGAAACCTTGTGATAGTGCCGGAAGAAGCTGTAATAGTGAAACGGATTTTCAGAGAATATCTGGAGGGCAAAAGTATAATCCAAATAGCCAAGGGATTAGAATCGGACAAAATCAAAACAGTAACAGGACTGGAATACTGGCATCCCGGAACAATAGATAAAATGCTCTCCAATGAGAAATTCTGTGGAGATGCCTGTATGCAAAAGACCTACACCATAGACTTTCTTACAAAGAAAAAAGTAAAGAACAAGGGGTATGCTCCGCAATATTATATAGAAGATAACCATGAGGCAATCATACCCAAGGAATTATTTCATCAGGTGCAGGTGGAGAAAGCCAGAAGAGCAAGCCTCAATAAATCAGCAATAACGAGAAAAGCAAACAAATCAAAAAAGGAAAAGAGCAAATACAGCTCCAAATATGTACTGACCGAACTACTGGTATGCTCAGAATGTGGACATGCTTACCGCAGGCAGACCTGGTCAAAATATGGACAGAAAACAGCGGTATGGCGTTGCGAGGACAGGCTGAAAAGTGGAACAAGCTCCAGATGCAAAAACTCTCCGACCTTAAAGGAGGAACAGCTCCACGATGCCATCATGAAAGCCATCAACAAAGTAGTAGAAAACAGCGGAGATTTCATCGGGACCTTCCGAGAAAACGTCATCCGGGTAATCGGAAACTACAGTACCCAAGGGATTGCAACCGAATATGATGACCAAATCGAGGAACTGCAAAAGCAGATGCTGAAGCTCATAGAAGATAATGCAAAACAAGGAACTGTAAGCGATGATTTTGACAATGCCTACAAACAGATATCAGAGCAGATAAACGAGCTGAAAAAGGCAAAGATAAGGCTTGTACAGGAACAGAAAAAGGCAGAGCACTACCAACAAAGGGTGGAGGAACTGGACAAGGCTATAACCACGGTAAGCCCACAAGTGCGAGAATTTGACCAAGAGCTTGTAAAAAGGCTGATCAGTTCAATTAAAGTCTCCAAAGGAATAAAAATAGAAATACAGTTTCATTCGGGAATTGTTATGACGGAGGAAGTAGACTGCTACGAAGATTAATATGAAGGTGAGACATGAGCATATTAGTAGGAATTACACTATATGTAGCTACCACTGAATCAGATGCGGTTATTCTATGTTCAACAGCATACTTTGTATTTGCGGCAATGTTTTTTAATCATTATGAGTAGGAAGTGGAGAGAGAAAATGACAACAGAAGAATTATATGAATTACAGAAAGACGGAAATCTTGGATATGCCTGTGTATATAAAAAAGGCGATAATGGAATGCACACTGATTATATGTTTCCGATGACTGCAGAGAACATTGCAAACTTTATCGGAAAGAATGCCTATACTTCAGACAAGATTATCATGACGGATATGTGTGACAGACTGATTTGCGAATCGGTATTTGGTGGATTGCTAATGAACTGCCCAGATCAGAATCTATGCAGAGAGATCATACCGCATTTGGCACCAATTCAGATGGGAGATGCAGAACCAAAGGACTTCCCCATTGCAACCAGAGAAGAAATGGAGGCATTATGGCACTCAGAAGAGGAGGCAGTAATGCAGGCTGAATTTCGGATGTTGTAATATGTAAAAAGACTGAATATTTGGTTGTTATTTCTTGTAAAAAACTTCTCATAGGAATAAAATTGAAGTAACAAAGTTGTTAATACTGTTGTGCCTATTGGGAGGCAAGGAAATTAAATGGAAACTTTTGAACAGATGGTTGAATATTTGTTGAATAGATGTGGAGATATTGTTATTAATCATTTGTGGTATATCTTACCTGTGGTAGTGGGTGCACTTTTTCGTTATGACTTATTAAGATATAGAATTTATATCCCGGAAGTGAAAGTTAAAAAGATATGTAGAGATATCGGTATCCTTGTGATTTTAACTATTATGTGGAATTTTATAAGTACAAATAAGATAGATAATAATATGGCTCTCACAGTAGGGATTCTTACGATGGTATACTTTTTTTACATAGTGGCACAAAAATGTCCTGATGGAACTACGGAAAGTTTGTTGCTAATTGTTAATAGTACAATGGTTACGACTTTGTCTTTTATGTCTTTTCCATATAGTTTGGGTTTAGCAGCTCTTACGGTAGTGCTTGCAGTACTAGCCTATAATTTCTGGAAAGACTTTGAACAGAAAAGTGATTTGTGGGAAATTATTATAATGTGTATTGAATCAGTTATAATTTCAATATATGTGACCATTAACTCAATAGAAAATATTTTAGAAGTCACTGCGTTGGTTGTCTTTGTTGAAACCGTAATTTTTATGATTAATTGTTTATTGAAATATGGAATAAAATTTCTTTGTAAAGAAGATATAGATGATTATTGGGATAAGCTTCTTGGCTTAATGTAAAGGGACTGATGGTAGCTAATAATAGAAACATTTCAGCAATAATGTAATGTTTTTATTATAGAACATTATAGGCTTTTATTATAGGCTACAGGGTAGTGCTGTTCATAAATATTTTTAGTTGCCATTAAAGTGTAAAAATGGTGTTTTCTGTTATATAATAAAAGTGTACAAGTTATTTTCTGTACACTTTTATATTTAGATTACCCTTTTTATGCTTAAGTTACCCTGCTATATATTTTCTTTTTTACGAGAAGAAATATTGGGTCAATGAGTATGGAGTATTTTAAATATAGATAAAGTCAACCAGCTGGGGGAGATAAAGTGTCTATATTTGAAAATATTAATAATAATAAATTTTTTAACCCGTTTTGCTGCCGTAATAAAGAAATTTATTTTGAATGCATAAATCAGCTTATAGAAAAGTCAAAAGAGATACCAATACTTTATGAAATTGATGCTAGAAACTGTTTGACAATATATCTCCAAAACTGTCTATATTCAATTGAAACAGAAGACATTGGTGAGGAAATAAATAGCACTAAAACTGCATCTGAGAATGCATCAGCTATATTACGTTATTTTAGAGAGTGTGGTTGGATTACACAAAAAGAAATAGGTAGGAATGGAGATAATATTGCTTCTATTGTACCTTATTGTAGAAAGGTTATTGAGGCATTACGAAGAATTTTTGATAATGATATTAATGGCTCCATTACAAATCATATTTTTTCAATATATGAGATATTGAAATCTTCACTTGAGGAAGATAATGCACGTGCTATCAGACCATATTCTAACATATTGGTTCCCCTTATAGAAAATGAGTGTGATTTGAAGAATGAATTGCTGATATTAAAGGACAGCATCCGTGAAATTATGCAGGCAGTTATAAAAATGATGGATGCAAACAGCTTTGGACAATTTCTTATAAAGGATGAGATGCTGAAAAAATTCTTCAACGATTATTTCTTTATTAAAAGAAGTGGATTAATACCAGGCTATATATCTAGAATAGATACAATGCTAAGTAAAATTAGAAGAACTGAAATGTATGATCGTATGGTTGAAGAATATAAAGAAATAAAGAATATTAGCTATTTTGTTTCTAAAGATATAGTTGACAGACAATTTAGTGAATTAGATTACTTTATTAATATTGAATATGATAAGGAAATGAACTATATAGATAAAAAAATCAATACCTATTATAATCTTTATTCTACTAGAATGTTAATGATACTAAGCAATAATACAAATTTACAGCATTATCTGAACAATATGTTAATGCAGATGAAAGAAATGCCAGCCGGAGAAAGAGAAAGTTTTCTGCAGAAAATCTCGGACAATTTCCAAGTGCAAAGTATAGGCTATATCGGCAAAAAGTCGTTTGAAAGGCGGAGAAAGATGAAAACGGATACTTCTAGTATTGGTATAGAGGATAGTGAACTTTCTGACCAAGAGAAGGAACGAATGACAAACGAGGTTTTGAAGGAAATTCCAGATCGTTTCAACTTAGAGTCCGTGAAGAAATATTTTGATAATTTAAACTTTACAAATGGAACATTATCAGTAGGCGAATACAGTATCGATACAAAAGATGATGCAATGATGGTGGCTGCGAGTATTATTTATTCCGGAACAGCAGGTTTTCCATATGAGGTGGAATTTATGGAAGGTTTCGTGGAAACGGAAGTGGCAACAATAAGTAATATTCGTATGCGGAGGAGAATGGGTGATGAGTGAATATAACTACCAAATAAATATGAAAGAGGAGAATAGCTTACTGTTTAAGAAAAGTATCAGAAAACTATTTGAGTCTACTTTTATATTAAAGGATAAGGATGAAAAGTTATATTATTATGTGTCAAAGGAATCAAACAGGCGAGATATTTCGGAGTATTTGAAAATGATTGGATTTGACATCCTAGTTAATGATAAATGTAATGTTGCCATGCTTGTAGCAAGTGAGCAAGGTGAAGATACAGTTGGACTAAAACGTGCAAATATAATTACATTTAGCACATTACAGTATCATTTACTATTGGTTCTTTGGGAAGTATATCTTGAAAATTTAGGATATGATGAGAAGAATTATGTTTCAAAAGGAGATCTGATAGATAAGATTAAATCATACGGAATTTATCCATCGGTTTCTGATTTGAAGGTTGCATTTAAATTATTTAAGAAATATAGTTTGATAAATTATGAGGAATATGATGATAGTGAGGATGCAAAAATACAATTATATCATTCATTACAGTTTGGCTGGGATATTCCACAGTTTAAAGCGGTGGTTGATGAACATTTAAAACCAGATAATTTGGATGATGAGATAGATTCCATAGAAGAGGATAAAGCAGACTACGAGGAAGAGGAGAATGACTGATGATATTGTTAAAAAATGTAAGATTAATTAATTGGTATGGATTTAGTAATATAACGGCACCAATTGGTTTTTTTACACTCATTGCCGGAAAAAACGGAAATGGAAAGTCCGTTATGCTGGATGCTATAAAATACGCAGCATACGGTGATACTGTTTTTAATAAATCTTCAGATAGCAAAGGAGCAAGGACACTTTCTTCTTACACAAGAGGATTGTTAGATGCTACAGCAAAAACATATATGCGTCCTGCGGAGAAAATGCCGAATATTTATAGTCACATTGCATTGGAATATGATGATGATGTTTTGCAGAAAAAATTTGTATTAGGTGTGATAATTGAAACGAATGTAGCGGATAGTACGCAATCATATCGCTATGTTATAGATAAAAAAGGACTCACTGAAATAGAACATTTATATAAGGAAAAAGGTATGAATAAGCCATATAGTGGGGATGAATTCCAGAAAAAATATGGTATTACACTAATGAATAAAGAAAATGGAATTCTGAAGTTCATGCAAATGACAGGGCTTAAATTGAATATCGGTCAGACAAATACTTATCTAAGAAAATTACGGGGAATTATGACATATGACCCAGAGGCCAAAATAGATAAATTTATAAAAGAAAGTGTTCTTGAAGATAAAAAAGTTGATTTTTCTAAGCTGATTGAGGCTAAAGAGAATATCGGAAAATTGAATAGGACTTTTGATCAGATTCAGGCAGAAATTGAGGAGTTGGCAAAAATAATTGATGAGTATGATGGTTATGAATCCGAAAAAAACAGGCTGTTGATTGACGATATTAAAATGGTTTATAAGACTATAATAGAATTAAAAGAGGAGATAAAGCGTCAAGGACAAGAAAAAACTTTAGCAGAGAATAAAAAAGCCGAAGCAGAAAAAACACTGAAATTTATTGCAGAGAAAGAAACTGAAACCGATAAGAAAATCAGGGAAGTAACATTGAGCTTGGATCAAATGGATTGCATGAAGCCAATTCAACAGGAAGAAGAGCACCTTACTAAACTACAAGATAAGAAGGAAGTACTGGTAAAAGAAAAGCGGAAATTGGAAGAATTTCAGTTAAAAGTAAGTGAAATTCTTGATGTTGTGTTTACTAGAGGCAGAAATGTGGATAATAAAAGTATACTTGCCTCTTTATCAGGAAATGAGTTTTCAGTTGCAGAAAAAGAAAACGAAGTACATATGCTAAAGCAGCTTATAATGGAAGAGTATGAAAAAATAATTAAGGAGTTAGTTGATGTAAATAAGCAGGCAGAACAAATTGAGTACCAGATTTTGCAGCAGTTAAGGATTCTAGAAGATTGTAAAAGAAATAGGAATGCGTACAATCAACTCCATGAATATGTTAATTTGAAAAATGAGATTAATCGCGAATTCGATAGAAGAGGCATTAAGTCAGAAGCGAAATTCGCATGCGAATATGTCCTTGCCCTTAAGGATGAGGCTTGGAGAGAATCTATAGAATCGTTTTTAGGAAGACGGAGGTACAGTATATTAGTAGAACCTGAGTATTATGACATTGCTGATAATATATTAAACAGTTCTAATAACAAGTATGCACATTTGTTTAATACTAAATTATTAATGAAGAAAAAAGTAGAGACCGAAGAAGATTCGATAGTGAAACTTCTTTCTATTAAAAATCCAGTGGCACAGAAATATTTTGATTATCAATTAGGACGCATTAAAGCTGTTAATATCAATGAAGTAAAGAATTTTGAAAATGCAATATCAAAAGAAGGCCGCGTATCTATAGGGATGGATAGCTATTTTCTACGATTTGAAATGATTCAGTACTATTATTTAGGACAAGAGACATTTGAGCTTAATAGGATAAGAGCGGAAAAGGAAATCGTAAAACTAAGGCAGGTTAAGAAGGAAGTGTTAGAACAGAGATATACATTGGAACAAAGCAAAAATCAATTGAAGGATAGCGGGGATTACTTTAAAGAGTATACTTATGATGCTTTTCAGAAATACCAAATGGTATGTACTGAAATAAAAGAATCAGAACAAGTACTGAAAAAATTAAGAGAAGCGCAGAAAGAAAACCGGGAATATATTGAGCTAAATCAGTTGAAAAGTGAGTTGCAAGAACAAATTGCAATAATCAAAAAGGATAGGGAAGAAAAATATTCAGAAAAAAGTATATTGGAAACACAAATAAATACTTTCACCAGTAGAATAAAAGAGCAGTCTGAAAAACTTGTCGGTGAAGAAAGGAGTTATTCAGAGCTTCAGATTACAGAATATACAGCGGTACAAAAAGCAACAGAGGCATACGACAAATTCATCGCAAATGGGTTAAAAGGTCTAGGTGGACTTATTGCTCCTGATACAAGAAGACGAATAAAAGACCGTATGGAGCAACACAAAAATGACCTACTGGTATTGCAAGGAGAATATAATGGAAAACGCCAGGAAGAAAGTAAACTGCCAACTGGACTTGAGTATAGAAAAGGTTATGAAAAACGGAAATCTCAAATATGGATGGATGATTTGCAAGAAGTACAACAAAAGCTAAACGAACAAACAAGAAGGTATGAGGATATTTTTAAGAACGAGTTTGTGTTAACAATACTAAAATCATGCGATAAAGCGATGGACGATCTTAAACTGATCAATGCTGAGCTTGCAAAATTGAAATTTTCAACAAAGTATCAGTTCGATGTCGATTTAGTGCAGGATGCATCGGAATATGCAAAGGTAGTTGAATATGCAAAATATTTAGATGAGAGAGAACAGTTAGGCGGAACAAAAGGACAAGCTGTGTTTAGCATGTTTACTGCCTATTCAGATGAAGATGCAGAACGACTTGAAAAAGATATTAAGGATATTATCAATGGGATTATTAATAAAAATAGGGATGAAGCAATTGAGAAATTTGCTGATTACCGAAATTATATGACATATGAGATACTAATTAATAATGATACATTTAAAAATGCGAAATTGTCAAAACAAACAGGATACAATTCTGGGGCAGAGGTGCAGATTCCGTATTTGCTTATTTTGGCTTCGGCCCTATTACTGATTTATAATGAAAAAACGAACTCAACCAGACTGGTATTTATTGATGAACCTTTTGCTAAAATGGACCCTGGAAATGTAAAGTTAATGTTGGACTTTTTGCGTAAACAAAAATTGCAGATTATTTTCTGCTCTCCGGATAAGACAGAGTCTATTGGATGCGAATGTGAGGTGATACTTCCGGTTCTCAAAGTGAGACCGGATAATATGCAGCTTGGGATTGTACAATTCCACGAGGATAAAAAATATGGAAGACTATAAAGAAAAATTGTTAAAAACCTTGGTTGAAAAATATAGAAAAAGCAAAAAAGACAGTGGGGAAAACAAGGTTTCAAAACGTACAGTGATGAAACCTACGGAGTTGTACAAGAATTATTATGACAATGATGGAGATTTGGAGACAATATATTCAATAAATGAATTGATAATCGAGTATAAGAATAAAGGTTTTATTTCTTTTGATCAAGCTGGATTTGGATATGAAATTGATAGAGTTTATCTAATAGACGAAAAAATAGAGGAAGTTGAGAACTATTTATGTAAGAACTATGAATATCAATCAAAACATGAAAAAATGCAATATATACGAAATATTATAGATAAGTATAGTGGTATAACGCCAATAGCAACAGAAGAATGTGAAAAACTTAGGATGGAATTGAATAGGAACAGAATTCCCCGTAATTTTGAACTACAAGAGGATATACTGAAGGCGCTCATATTTATTGAAAAAAATGAAATAGATATATATTTACGAGAAGCATCTATGTTTATTTATGGATCATCAAAATATTTAGAAGAAAATACATTGGATGTAGTATGCAAAATGTTAAGACACTATAAAAAAAGACCTTGCAGCGAGAATGAAATTATGGATGAAATACTACAAAACTTTCATATTACAAGAGAAGAACAAAAAATTTGCATTAAGGGAGATTGTACTATATATTTTTCAGGAACTGTATTAGAGTTAAAGTACCTAAAAAATGGTATTGAATTTAGTACAGAAGAAATAGAAAGTATTGAGAAAATTGTAGTTAATTCAGTAGAATTTGTTACAGTAGAAAATAAAACCTCATTTAATCGCTATTTGGCGGAGAATGCAGTTGTTTTTTATCTTGGGGGGTATATGACAAGATATCAAAGAAACTTTCTGTATTTGATTTATCAAAATAATAAAAAGAAGAAGTATTATCATTTTGGTGATATCGATGCGGGAGGCTTCTACATTCATGAACATTTATGTCGTATGACAGGAATCCCATTTCGGCTGAAGTATATGTCAATTGAGCAGCTAAAAGATGAGAGATACCTTAGCTGTTTACAAAAGTTAACTTACAATGATATTAAAAGGTTAAAATTACTAAGTGAAAAAGAGGATTATAAAGAGGTTGTAAGCTATATGTTACGGTATAAGGTTAAGTTAGAACAAGAAATCGTAAGTTATTACATGAGTGTTCCAAAAGAATTATACGATAAGCAGACAGCTGATAAAGTTTACGTATATTTATAGAAATACCTTCTTCAAGTTGCAACTGTTATTTAGAAAGTTATATGAAGAAATGGAAGTATAATAGCACTCAGAAGAAAAGGCAGCTATTCAGACGTAATCTAGGATGTTGTAATATGTAAAAAGACTGAATATTTGGTTGTTTTTTCTTGTGAAAAACTTCCCATAGGGGTAAAATTGAAGTATCAATGTTGTTGATACTGTTGTGCCTATTGGGAGGTAGAAATATGCTTACTGTTGAGCAGTATATTTCACAGATGAAGAAAAAGGACAAACTGGATGAATTCAATTTTCAGAATCATGCTGAAAACATGACAGCAATAATAAAGTATGTCATGGATTATTTTAATACCTATCTTAATCCTGAAGCTTATGACTATGAAAATATAAAGGTTGAACAAACTCTTTTAAAAATAGATCAAGAGATTGGTAACTCATATCCCAAAAGCAAAGATTTTATATTTCGATATTATAAAGAATCCAAAAGCCGCATAGATCGGACATTAAAAAATTACATATCTGATTTAAAATATTATAATTTATTTTACTGTAAAGAAGACTACGAAAATGCAGTTGATGCATTTTGTAATAGCTCAAAAGTAAAAGGAACTGGTGTTGAAAATTATAAAGAGGAATTGGCAGTATTAGCACAAGAGATTAAAGATAATGAGACTGAGAAGCCTTCTTTCTCAGACTACAGGTATCTTGATGATTTGTTAATAGGCTGGGTTAAGAGTACATACAGAGAATATAAAGTAAATATACTACAATATACAGAAGATTATATATGGAAATATAATGAACGATATATTGAAAGAAAGTATGCAAGGGAATCCGAT
The DNA here is from genome assembly GCF_003208175.1 of Ruminiclostridium sufflavum DSM 19573. Lineage (GTDB taxonomy): Bacteria > Bacillota > Clostridia > Acetivibrionales > DSM-1351 > Ruminiclostridium > Ruminiclostridium sufflavum. Next base: position 57,817 of record NZ_QKMR01000017.1, read on the forward strand.
ACACATTACCATATTAACCGGTATAATCACAGATATAACAATAATCCATTTTCGATTGAGGAAGTGTACCGGGAGAATTGCCACCGTCCATTTATAGAAGGGAAAAAGGGTGAGCTTGAAATGATCATGATGCATGATTGGATTTTTGATCATGTAGAAGATCCAGATTACTGGTCTGAGTATGTTAATCTTTGTATATCAACTCAGAGAGTCAAAATAGTAAAAAAAATTAATACTCTGATTCCGGTAAAAGTTAAAGATATTGCATACCCTCCAGATGTTCAATGCGGTAAAACCTTTATCGAAACATTCAATGGTTTTATTAGTAATGATCCAGGTAAATCATATATCCTCAGGTTAACATATAATAAGGAAAATGACCTTATCTGGAAAGATGAAAAAGAACTAAAATGCGTTATCAGTAATTTATATGAAGCTTTTTCAAAATATTGTCCTCCTGATGTAATAGAGATATTCCCACCTATACGATCAAATAACTATGGCGAAGAAGATTTTTTTCAAAAGTATAACATATTAGAAAAAGCTATGAAAAAATATTCTAATGTGAAGATTGTTATGGTTAACGGTCCCGAGAGGTACTATTCAAAACCTAAATACCTGATGCAGACAGTTGAGGACATATTAAATATAAGAAAGACCATAAAAGAGAGAAAATATCATATGAAACTTGCAATTGATATCTCTTCGCTTTTTAAAAAGAAATGCTATGGAAATGAACTTGAAGAGAAATTGGACAAGTTAAGTGAAATAAGAAATAGTATATTGGGAATTCACTTGTCAAATATTCATGACGTTTATAGTATTTTTAGAGAAATACGAAAAGAAGATGATGTCTATTTAAATACGCATGGCTATCATCAATTTTCGGATTTTCTTGGTGGTATTTCTGCACTTTTCAATGATAATTTGCAACGTTACTTTGTTCCGGAAAGTGTAGCTGGCAGTGAAGACCTTGAGGAGCTTATAGATGTTCTATTAAGAGGAGGATTTTCATTCTGCGCAGAGGAGCAAAAATATGTATAATGAAGATGATTTTCTTAAGGAAAGAGAAAAGCTTTTTAATGAGGTGTGGAATGAGCCAATGACAACAGTCGCAAAGCGTTATGGCTTATCTGATAATGGATTGCGAAAAAGATGCATTAAGCTGGATATACCTCTTCCGCCTGTAGGCCATTGGGCAAAGCTCCAAGCAGGTAAGGAGTCGGTTCCAAAGCCTAAATTACCACCTATGAAAATAATAAAGCAAACAATAATTGATGAAGATAAAAAGCATGTTATAGAATTCGAAGATATCTGTGAAAAAACAGATAGCGAGCTTGAGAGTGCTGATGTGATGGGACTGTTAACTCCAGAATCAAAAGAGAAGTTTATACAATGGTGCCAAAAGATACAGGTTCCGAAGAAAATAGATAACTATAGCCAATTAATAAATGAATATCAAAAAGAAATTGAATATAGAAAAGCAAGAGATAAAGAGCATGTATTTCATGAGAATTTTAGATATACCGAATTCTATTGGACTACTCATTATAAAACACCATATCGTGTTAACGTAGCTATTCTGCCGATAACAGTCTCGGAAAAACAAAGCAGTCGAGCATTGAGAATAATGGACACATTAATTAGTTCGGTCAGTGAATTAGGCGGAAAGGTATATGTTAATCGTGGTGACAAGGATAATGCTACATTCACGGTTTTTAATCATGACTTTTCTTTCTATATGAATGAAATCATGATAAAGCGTAGAGAAAAACTGCTGAAATCTAATGAAGGCATTTCATATACAGAGTTCAAGCCAATGTATGAAAAGCAGTACAGTGGGCTACTGAAAATTGATTTTACTGAGCTCTCTGACAACAGGGCTAGAGAAAAATCATCCCAAAGTTTGCATTTCCAAGATTCTTTAGAGGAGCCTCTTGAAAAACAATTTGGTGAAGTTTTTATATCTTTGTTTAAAATTGCAAATGAAGCTGCAATTGCTAGATATATTGCAGAGCGAGAATACGAAAAAAGAATAAAGGAAGAACAGAGGCTGCGTGAGATTGAAGCGGAGAACTTAAGGGAAAAACAGAGAACAGAAGCAAGAAATCAACGAAGGATTAAATTTAATCAGAATATAGACCGCCATATTGATGAATGGTTTAAGTACCAGAATATTAAGAAATATATAAATGACCTAAATGAGCATTTGCCAACAATAACTGATTTAGAAGAAAAGGAAATATTAGCTGATTATCTTCTGTTATTACGAGATAAAGCGGAGAAAGCGAATCCGATTAATAATGTTATTAAAGAAATAAGATTACTTAAAGATGATGAGAGTTAAATGCTAAAGCATTTTTTTAGGTAATGATACCCCTTTATGTAATAAACGTATAGGTATTAAATGAAATGAAAAAAATCGGTTTAGGTAACAATGTGGCAAATTAAAGGATAAAAGGTATTAAATGTCGAAGAATTTATTGCAGAGATTTTAAGACAATGTATAAATAATGCATCTAGGAAGGACGAGTAAAATGCCGCGAAAAAAGGATGAACAGCCTACATATGATTACAATATTTATCAAATACCTATTGATAAGGCAGATGAATTTATCTCCTTCCTTGAAGAACGTAAATTTGAGGAGATTCCATTAAGACAAGAATTAATAGAGAATCCAGAAGGATTTGCTTTTACTCTTATGTTTTGTGATAAGGATAATCAAAAAGGCTCGCCATGGGTGAAGTTACTTTCGTCTTGTTCAGAATGTGATTTAACACAACAGCTAAAAATTTATGGAGCAGCACTAATTTGTAAAGATGCTACAACTTGTTTTGTTGTGTCGTATGGGAATGCTCATTTCTATGTAAGTAACTATTGTGATTACAATTTTGGCATATCAGTTGCTGAACGTTTAATTAATTTAGAAAGTGTTCGCGCTCAACAAAATGTTTCACACGGTAGCAAATTAAACAAGATGCATATAGATTATTTTGGTGGTGCATTTTTATCTTACAGGAGCGGCGAAATACCAACATACATTCGTGGTAAGAGTATTAATAAAAATGACTGGGGAGAATATATAAATTGCGGAACATCAGCACAATTTAAGTGGGGAGAAAAGCCACTTGAAATTGGTAAAAAGCTGAAGAGTTTAGAAACTGCTATTAAAGCCTTATCTTCAGTGTCTTTGCCAAGGTTAACACAACTTGATGATGAACAGGACTGTGATAAAATAGAAGATCTTTTTCAACAATTGGCAAAAGCAATAGATGAATATGACGAGTCAAAGCTAAAGACCAGCTTGGTAAATGTTCCCTCCTTCTATATGGTAGGTACAAAAATTGTACAGAACGATTCTATACAATTTAAAATATCTTGTAATTACAAGCGAGCTCAATATAGTGGCGAATTAAATATCATTTCTATAAAAAACTTTTTAGATGAAAAGAAACTGAATGTTTATGATGTAATTAAAGACATAAATATAGCTGTGGAATACAGTAATAACCAATGGACTAATAGTAAACCCTTAATAGATTATCTGGAATTTATTACAACAGATAATTTCTGTCTACAAAATGGCAAATGGTGCTCATTTAACTCGGCATACGTGGAACGAATATTACAGGACGCTAATAGGATTTCATTTTCAAATCATACTGATGATGATTTGAAATTTGACAAAAAAGATTTAATATCTTTTGCGAAAGCAAAGGGAATTTATAAAGATGGTGATATACAACCATATGAGACATATTATAATGAATTTTTAGCGCACAAACTAAAAGCTATTTGTGTTCACCCACAAACAGTTAGTGCAGATATAAACGCTGATGGAAGATATAAATATGAGATATGTGATTTGTTTTTAGATGGCGCAATGTATTTTGTCAAAATTGGTGCACCTGCTGATTTTGCATATGCAGTTGATCAAGCCATGCTGACATTGGATAAGGTAGAAAATAATTACGGGTTTATTGAATTACCAACAGGAGTATCAGTTGAACCAAAGGAATTTAAATTGGTCTTGATTTTTGAAAGCAGGAAAACTGTGGTAGGAAAATGGGATGACATTTTTTCAATAAACTTTTTAATACATTTATCAGAGCTTAAGCAAAGGTTAAATATTACTGACATAAAGCTAAGTGTAGATTTTTGCTATAGTTGATGTTAATCAAATTGATTGAATTATAAAAACTACCAGAAAAAAAGGAAACTGTGTATGCTTAACAAAGATTATGTTTATAAAGAGCCAGAAGAATGGACTAAAAGAAGAGATAAAATTAGGCAAGATCAAATTCCCATTGAAAACCTTCAAGAATTAGTTGAGAATGGAGCTAACGAAAGGGAAATCCAAAAAGTTATAAAACAAGATTTGTCGTTTTTATCTGATTACTTTCAATCCCCACAAGATGAGTATATTTGCTTGACTGAATTACCTATTGGAGATGATATTGTAGATTTTGTTGTATTAACTTCTCGTTCAAGAATGTTAGTGTATTTAATTGAGGTAAAGGGAGCAGATTTTTTTACAGTTAAAGCAAGCCATTATAAAGGAATGAATGCACATATTCATGATGCAGTGAAGCAAATTAGTAATCATCTAAGATACATAGATAGTAATTATGAAACGTTTAGAAATTATATACACAAAATTAGACAACAAGTAATTGATGAGAAGTATAAGCCGAATACCCTTTTAGGGCCTAAAGGGTATTTAGAAGTTGACCCTAATAAAGACATTAAAATTGAAACTGTTGTAATTGGGGGGAAATCTAAAGATGAATATACTGATAGCAGTGAGAGGACTCAGTTTGAGCGGGATAAATATTGGCTACATGTTTATTCATGGGAGTCATTTTTAAGAAGGGTTGATAAAGTTCATGGGCACTATTTTAACAAATAAATATTATGTCATTTGTTAATACAAATGTAATTTTTACTAAGAAAAGGTCATTGATTTAAAGGAGGTAAAATGCAAAAGAATATAGGAAGCAAAAGGAATATGGAAAGAAGCATTGATGTAGCAACTTGTTATAATGAAATCGCATTAAAAAACTATCAAGCAGCTTCAATTCTTTTTAATAATAGAATGTATAATGAAGCGAGTTACTTATATATTCAATCCATGGAAAAATCAGTGAAAGAGAAGATATGTAATATAATAGATTCTACTAATCCGTATTTTGGAAAAGAACTTAAGAATATTGGCCACTCAGTTGAAAAATCAATAGATTTCCTAATTAGCATTTATTGCAGAGGTGATTTGATTTTACAGGAACAAATGAAAAATCAGATATGCAATGGGATACTCAAGAATTTTCGCTTTGAGTATTTGAATAATGATTTGAGATATCCGAATTACTATGAAAAAAATAAACATTATTCTATGCTAATAATTTCTGAAACAGACTGTCGAGAGATTCAGAATATGGCTAATAATCTAAATAAATACTTAAAAGATTTAAGTAGAGTATAGGATATGATTTTAACATAGCTATTGTAGGGAGTTAAAAGCTTTCTACAACAGAACAAAAATACTTATATCTAAGGGGGACTATATTTGAATAGTAACAGAGACGAATTTCCACAAAATGTAAGAGAGACGATTGCCGAACGCGCAGGATACATATGTTCAAATCCTTTGTGCAATAGATTAACTATAGGCCCATGTGAGGAAATTGATGAGAAGTCGTCTAAACATGGCGTAGCATCACATATTTGTGCTGCAAGCCCTAAAGGACCTAGATATGATATAAATCAAACTGAGGATGAGAGAAAAAGTATTAAAAATGCTATTTGGTTATGCGGATCTTGTTCTATTTTGGTTGATAAAAATAATGGTTTGGATTATCCTAAAGAAGTTTTAAAGGAATGGAAGAAGAAACATGAAGGTATAATAAAAAAGTATCTTGAAGGCGCAGAAAAACTACGACTTAAAGGAAATCTCAATCAAGAAGAACTTACTTTAGTTAAGCATGTAGTAGCTTTTTTAGAGGATAGGGGAGCACTATTTGTAGAATTATTAGCTGAAAATAAAGAATGTGTAATTTTATCAATAAGAGAAATACGGACATTTTTAACACAAATCAAAGGTAATATTAAAGAAAGTGGTACAAGTTTAGAGGTTTTAGTTTCATTAATGATTAATGACTGTAGAACATTTATGAATACAACTTCAGTTAATTCGAATTGTGAAGATTTTATAAATCATCTGCAAATATTGAGGAATAGATTAGGTGTGAGTTTACTAAAGATTGTAGAACAGTATGAAATAAATATAGGTGAACCTTTAAATATGATTTTGCCGCAAAATAAATTTTAAATATAAGAAAATTGCGCTCAAGAATAATTAAAAGTGAACTAAACGGGGGTAAGATTGTGTTTTTAACTGGCAAAAAGGAAATTAATATCATTGAATATACTTGTACATCAGCTAGAAAAACAAGAGCAAGACTAAAAATAGATACAAGTAGCACGGTTTCTAAGAAAATAGAATTAACACCATTGAGATTAGCAGTAGCTATGGCTCGAACAATCCTTTCAGCAAAACCAAATGATATTGAATACTTGTTTCAAGGGATTAGTGCTTATTTCAATATTCAAATACTAATTGATTCCAGTAAAAAAAATTTAAGAATCAAAAATGAGTCAATTGAAAAATACAGAGACTTTTCTTTGAGTAGTAGAATTGGTGAACTTGCTCAAGGTATTAATTATTTGTTTGCGCAAGAGATTTTAAAGTATCCAATTGTATTAGATTTTCAAAACTACATAAAGACATTCAAACCAAGTGTGTCTTATTGTGGTGAAAGTCCTGATTTTATAATTTGTGGAAAGGAGAGTAACAAGATAGCTATTTTAGAGTCAAAAGGCTCATGTCCAAGTAAAATTAATTTCAAATTGAAATCTACTATTAAATATGGTCTTGAACAATGTAAATCTGCTGAAAATTTTATAAAAAAGCACACATTTCCTGTGTCTGTACAAAACTCTTACGCTTCAGGAGTTTGGTTCTCATCAAGTTCTAAGTCGTGGGAATCAGCAATTCACTTTTCTGATCCAAGTAATGACAATGAAATAGATACTCTAGACTATCATAAAATGTTAAGAATTCATTATTCAACATGGTTTACGATGCTTGGATATATAAAATTAGCAAATGAATTACTATCAGATAGTACAATAGAGATTGTTGAACCTTACAAAAGTGAAATTTATGAGGGGAATACTTATATCCTATTTGAGTCGAATTCCCTATTTTATCCGGTTTTTAAGCCTGATGGTGTGGCAAAGAGTAATTTTCTTGAGAAAAATGTTATATTCGGATTAGCGGAAAGAGTGTTGAAACTTATTCAAAGTCCCCACAGTCAGAATAGTTTAAATGAAGATACTTCGCCTATATTTTTTGAACCTATATCAAATGATGATGTAGAGTTGTTTGCAGATGGCACTATTGCATTTTATAATCATTATTAACAGCAAAGAGAAAGAATGGAACTAAAAAATGCAAAAAGTCGCCAACGATAAAAGAAGCAATAATGGTAGAATTGCTGGTGGAATTGTTTACATCAATTTTAGAAACAACAGTTAGTGAGGCAACAGCATATTTGATGAAAACAAAAGCTACATTAAAGAATTGCCTATTCGATGATAAATCAGAGTTTGGTAAAATTGATATAACCAAATCTGTACTGAATGAGACGATTGAACGTATAGTCATCAAGGATGAAAGAACTGCAACGGTGTACTTTAAATCCGGATTAATTATGGAAAAAGACTTTATCAAGACAATTGAATAATTGTTCAGAATAAAGCTCTCAAACCACAACTTGTTTGATAGTTTTATTGCGCACAATTTTTACTTACTGGTAAAGTTGTAGCAGCACTTCATGGTGCCTGACACAAATGATGGTTTCCGATGTAAAATTCGGAGGGTAGGTTTCAAAAAAGCGGAGCATTGTAACCCGTTTTTAGAGAAAAATATCCCTCCGCCAAGGCCCTATTAGGCTCTGCCTACATCATTTTTGTCTACTCAAGGCACGTAGAGACGGTTGTTTGTTTGTCCAGAAAAAATCCGGATGACAGAATAGAAATCGACTTAAACCTTGACGAGCTTGATATTACTGCTTCTGAGAGTAAGGCTACCTATGAGGAAATCAAAGACCATGTTGAGAATAATCACGGTTTGAAAGTATCAAGCCTATATATTTCGCAGGTTAAAAGAAAACTGGGTTTAGAGGTTGGTCAAAGCTACAACCTGCCAAAATCAGAAGACGCACGAGTGCCTAATTGTCCAGTTGAAAAGGAGCAAGCTATAACAGACGCATTAAAGCATTTTATGATGATATAAAGGGTTTAAGTTATTTTTTAAATCATAAAAATAATAATAGGATTTTCTAAAATAGGTGTGAACTCAGATATATATCCCAAAATAGAAGCAATATTGTAGAAAGTCACTAAAATCAATTTTGACAAAAACACCACAATTGTGCTAAACTGAAATGATTTAGTATAGTACAATTGGAGGCGTCTTTTGTGGATAAAGTAAAGTTATTAGAAAAATTCAGGGAAAAGGCAGATGAATATGCTACTGTAATAAATAATACGGGCAAAGATTATAAAGGAAAAGCTGGAGCAATAAATAAGGAAATAATGGGTTATGCTTCTAAGCGCATTGAAAAAGTATTAGAAAAGGGTCTACCATATGCAGAACAGTTAGATTCTATTTTACTTATAAATTATGTTTGCTATGTAGTCATGTTAGAATATCGTAATATGTTTTGGCCTTATGAGTACATGGCCTTTGCTCGTCGAATAGGTGAGATATGGGAACCATTTTGTAAAACCCCATTCTATTATCCTGTCAAAGAGTTGAGGTTATATAATCCTCCAAGTTTTGGAGAAATACAGAAAGCCTTACAAGATAAAATAAATAATTTGGTAAGCAGTATAGATATACCTGAAAAAGCAAAAAAGGAGTTATTGCAATACTATAATGAAGTTTGGATGTTAATAGATAGTGGCAATGTAAATTTAGGTTTAGACCTTCATTTTGAACAAGATGGTATATTCTATGACGTAGATTATAAAAGTGGTTTCAGTAGCAATGAAAAAGGAAATACTAATAGATTGTTATTAGTGGGTAGTATTTATGAATCATTACCCGACATACATAAAAATTTAATATTTGTACGACAGCCGGAAGAAGAAAATAACCATTATTTGAAGACATTAAAAAAGTCTCCATATTGGCAAGTATTTTGTGCTGATGAAGCGTATAATGCGATAGCACACTTTACAGGGTTTGACTTGAAGAAATGGATGATTGAGAATATGGATTGGGTAAATGATATAAGTCCACAGTTTAGAGAGTTTTTAAATCGTAATGCTCTATTAAAATATTTGACATGGTAATTGGTTCTGCGATACAATAGGATTACTTAAGATTTTACTTAAGTAATCCTATTGTTAATTTGGAGAAAATTATGGATAATGTTTATCGTTCTTTTTATACAAAAAATAATTACATTACAAAATACATGGTAAGTATGATTGCCCCTACTCCCTCTGATAAGATACTGGAGCCTTGTGGTGGTGATGGTGTCTTTATAGATACCATGTTAGAGTTGGGTCAAAGTCTAAATATTGATACTTGCGATTTGAATATAGAAGCAGTAGAAACCTTAAAGCGTAAATATTCATACAACGAAAAAATTAAAATAAGACTTACAGATACTCTAATGGATGAAGTTTTTGACAGATATGCAGAGAATGGGCATTATGATAAAATTGTGGGTAATCCCCCCTACGGTGGTTGGCAAGAATATGATAGACGCGATGAGTTGAAAAAGAAATATAATGGGTTCTATGTAAAGGAAACATATTCATTGTTTTTGTTGCGGTGTGTTTCGATACTTAGAAACAAAGGGGTTCTATCTTTTATTATACCTGACACCTTTTTATTTTTACATAATCATACTGCCCTTAGAAAATATCTGTTAGAAAACACAAAAATTAAAGAAATTTTGATTTTTCCAAGTAAGTTCTTCCCTGGTGTTTCTTTTGGGTATAGCAATTTAAGCATTATCACAGTAGAAAAGACGCACAGCACTCATGATGCTTTAAATAACACCTTTAATGTAATAAAGGGTTTAAAAGTAGATAGAGATATAGAACGCATAGGTTTAAGAAGTAATATTGATGATTTAGAAACCATAACCCTTACACAGAGAGATGTTTATAATAATGAACATCATGCATTTATTTTAAGTAATGATATTTTAAGTGATATTATTTCTAATTGTGAAACTAAATTAGGAGATATTGCAGAATGTGTCACAGGGATATATACAGGAAACAATCTTGGTTATATGGGTGTTGTAGATGCTTCTGTAAAAAACTCGAAGGATTATCCCGTAGTTCCTGTTGATTTAATTGATTTTAATTGTAATAGCCTACAGGGAACAGATGAAGCATATAAGTATATACCTATTATAAAAAGCTCCTCATCAACAAAATATGTTCGTATTGGCAATGATTGGCTGATAGATTGGAGTAAGGATGCAATAAAGCATTATAATACTGATAAGAAGGCAAGATTCCAGAATTCATCGTATTATTTTAGAACGGGTATAGGGTTGCCTATGGTTAAGAGTTCTAAAATAAATGCTACTCTTATGGTCAATAGGGTTTTTGACCAAAGTATTGTAGGGATTTTCCCTAAGGATGAAAAGCATTTATACTTTCTTTTAGGATTTTTGAATTCAGATATTGCTAATAAATTGATTCACTTAATAAACCCTACTGCTAATAATTCGTCTAATTACTTAAAGAAATTACCTGTCATTCTTACTGTAGATAGTGATTTAGAGTATATAACATCATTGGTTAAAACTATAGTTGAAACGGGCAATATTGATAAAGGACATGATAAAATAAATGAATATTTTAATCATTTGTTTAATATTGAATGATAAAAAATAAAAACAACTATAGCATTGACAAGGCCTGTCAAGTGGGCTAATATGGTTATGTAAGATAGCTTTAAGCGACTTGTAACCAGTGAAACCGGAATAACCTCTGTAACCAAACGCAAGAACATTAAATAATAATTTTTAAGGTGTTTATCTTTGTTGAGATAAACACCTTTTCTATTTAGAATGGCTTTTTTGATTTGTGTGTGCTACACTAAAACCAATAATTTGACAATTGGAGGTTGTGAAAATGGAAAATAAGTCTGCTCAAACAACAAAGAAATCCGAGCCTAAGAAAAAAGTCATTTGGAAATTCAATGAAGGTAACACGATTATAGTTTCAGAGGAAAGCGTCAGGGCGGAAAATGAAAAGCGTTTTTCTTTTAAGTTAGAGAGATATAAGGACAGCGACACCTTTGAGGAAAGCTTGAAGATAACCAGTTATCTGCGTGGTAAGGAAAATGGCTCAATTGTCACCTCTATTTTGGACTTGGATAGTGACATTAAGCAACTTAGAAAATATGGCGTTGTGCTGGAGAATACATATTATCGTGACCTCTACAAAACGATTGAACAGAATTATTTGGATATATCTGAAACATCGGTCACTTTGGGCGCAGATGACAACAGGATAACGGATTTAATTGGACAGGTTAAATTGTACGTTGAGGGGGATAAAACCCTTATAAAAGATGATTTGTGTTATGTCCCTGTCAACATGTTCAACGACCTTGCCTATGATTGCGGGTACAGCAGTTATGAAATGAAAACCTTGCGAGCCAGCTTAGATAAGCAGGGGTATCTTCATACAGTCGGGGACAGATATGCCATACTTGCCAGAATCAACGGCAAGCCTGAAAGAGTAATTGCATTCGACAGGAAGAAATTAGGGATTGAACTTCCTACAAAAAAGGACAGCAAGAAAACGGAAACGAGTGATACCAATGAAGCGTAAGCCAACCCTTTCCATTGCTCCCTATTATGGCGGCAAGGGGCGCATGGCCCATTTTATTGCCGACCGTTTGAATTATGATGACAGCGACATTTTTATAACTCCCTTTGGCGGTATGTGCAGGGTGCTTTTGAACAAACCTAGGCATAAAGTTGAGCGCTACAATGATTATAGTTCAGCCTTGCAAGCTCTTATGCGGGTGCTGTCAGATGCAGAATTGGCAAGGACGTTTATCCACCGCCTTTATGAGGAAACGGAATACAGCCAAGAGGAATTTGACAAGCAGAAGGCCATTTACGATAATGCTGAAATTGATTTGGAAGAGCAGGAAAGGGGAAAATTAAAAAAGCTGTTGACTTCAAAAAAGATTGTCGAGCCTGTTACAGCCAATGCACTGTTGGATGAAATCATGTATGAGGCTACCCACCCTGTCAAAAGTAAAGAACCTAACAAAAACAAGCGGAATCATAGGGACGTAAGTAATTCCGTTCAAAAGTCAATCAGCACTCTAAAAGATAGTTTAACGAAAGATAATGACTTCCGTGTAGAGTTTGAAAAACAGCTCTCAAACTGGGTTCAGCTTTATTTACTGAAATCCAGTCAGGGATATCTTGAACGGACGCAGGATATAGGCGAAGCTGTCTCGGATATAGATTTGGCAGTTGCAACATACTATGTCTTTCAATGCAGCCGTGACGGTATGGGTCAAACCTACAGCAAAGAAAAGTTTCAGGACACCGACCATTATTTGAAGCAAGTGATGAAATTATATGACTGTGCGGAACGGCTGGAGGGCGTATATATCCATCAAATTGACGCTGTTGACTTTTTTAGGCGTAGATTGTTTGTGGACATTGACACGCCAATAGAAAATGTGCCTCCTCAATACCGTATGATGAATGAGTGGATAAACAATCCAAGGGTCATGATGTACTGTGACCCAAGCTATATCAGTGTGGAGCATGAAGCAAAACTATTGAAGGATATTGATATTGACGCTGAAAAGAGCTTGTCGGAGGCCATTCAAAAAAAGTACGACAGTAAGAAAATGCCTAAAAATCTTGGTGAGGTATACGCAAGGTCATTCGGATATGACGAGCAGGAAAAGTTTCTAAGGTGTATACAGAAGGCAAAGTGTAGAATACTGGTCAGCAATTATGATTTGGCACTCTATAATAAATACCTCAATGAGGATGCGGGCTGGAGACGGGAAGAATTCATTACAACGACTGGGGTTGGCGGTAAAGTGGACAATACCCGTGTGGAGGTCATTTGGTATAACTACTGACAGAAAAGAATAATGGCACTCACCTTTTGGGGTGGGTGCCGTTGTGTTTTATATCTGCATTTTCTTGAAAGTGCACTGCCAAGTCTTATACCTCCAATGAAGCAGTTTTGTATTACTACTGCAAGCTGAATAATTGGAGGTTTTATTATGCTTGCTTCTGATAGTGCACTGTTTGAGAGAGCTTTTGAAGTGTTTAACGAGGTATATTTTGATTGCGGTCTGCCTGATGCCGTTATAACAATTCAATCCAGTCCAAAAAGTTTTGGGTATATCACCGTTCATAAGGTTTGGACGGATACAGCGGACAGCTACCATGAAATCAACATTGGGGCGGAGCATTTGGCACGCCCCATTGAAAACGTACTGGCTACTCTGCTTCATGAGATGGTTCACCTGTTCTGCATGGTTAGCGGTATCAATGACACCAGCAAGGGCGGGCGGTATCATAATAAGCTGTTTAGGGATGAAGCTGAAAAATGTGATTTGAAGATTGAATACGCTCAATATATCGGGTACAGCAAGACTTCACCGACTGACAGGTTTATTGAGGTCATCAAGGAAAATGGGCTGTGTGCGGATATAAGTCATTCAAGGACTGGGGTAATTAGTGTTGACCTGCCTCCTGCTCCGGGCGGTGACAATGGCACTGATGGCGGTAGTGGTATTGGTGGCGTCGGGAAAAGGAAATCAAGCACAAGAAAATATAGGTGTGATGGCTGTGGTATCAGTGTTAGAGCTACTAAAGATGTTCATTTAATCTGCGGGGATTGCATGACGAGCTTAGTCAAGGTGTAAAAACAATAGGGGTTTCTATGTGTTTTAACTTCAATTTGAATTGCGGTTAAAAGAATAATTCAGGAATTGAGGTTTTAGGACATGGAAAGGGCTTGTGGATATATCAGAGTATCAACGGAGGGTCAGGTCAAACAGGGGTATTCTCTGGAGGAGCAGAGAGAGGAAATTATAAAATACTGTTTGGATAACGGGCTTGAACTGGTCAAAATTTATGACGACAAAGGCATTTCCGGAGCGAGAGCAAACGAGGACGAGTTAAGCATTGATAGGGACGGTTTAATGGATATGCTTGCAGGACTGAAAAATGATAACATCAAGTACGTTGTGGTTTTAAGCACTTCTAGGCTGTGGCGGTCGGATATGGTGAAGGTGCTGATACATAGGGAACTTAAAAAACATGACGTGGATATCAGGGCAATCGATAGACCAACATATACCATTTACAGCAACAATCCCAATGATATTTTAATCAACGGTATGTTTGAATTGTTGGACACTTACGAGAGGTTGGAAATTGCCTTGAAGCTGAAGCGTGGGCGTGTTCAGAAGGCCAAGGACGGGGGGTATTCCGGCGGGGGCGTTCCCTATGGCTATGTGTCAAAGAGGGGTAGCAAGGTTATGGAGATTGACGACAGGCAGGCCGAAGCTGTACGCAGGGTATTTGAATTGCGGTCAATGTGTCCTTGGCTGACCTTGCGGAAGATCTCCGACGTTCTGAATATGGAGGACTACAAAGGGAAGAACGGCGGTAACTTTAATGTAATGCTTGTCAAGCGCATTTTGGACAAAGAGGACTTTTATAAAGGGGTTTACAGGTATTCGGGGATTCAAGCGGAAGGTCGGCATGGGTCTATACTTTGAAAGGGGTTAAGTTGGCATGGAAATATAACGGTTTAATATACAGTGATGAAAAAAGTTGATTCAGTGAGAGCGAATCAGCGTTTAGGGAAATTTTAAGTTCGAATAAGGGTGATTGGTGGTTAGGGTGAAAAACTGGCTTATTCAAGTGAAAAATTTGAGTTGGCTAGTTGAGAAAAATCATAACATTTGATAGGTCATTACAGGGTGGGCGTGGTTGTAATTATTTTTAATGAAAATAAAAAGTTGGTTGGGATATGAAATTGTTGGTGTTGGGCGTATGATCGGAATCTTATAGAGAAAAAATGATGTTTCAAAATTTGGGAAAGGGTTCACGGATAAATTATTTGCGCAGGAGGTTTGAATGGGGGTGTCGGTGTTGCAGACGCAAAGGACTTATACGGAAGAAGAGTATAACAAGCTGAAAAAGGAACTGGACATAATGACGGATAAATATAACCATGCAAGGACGCAGTATGAAATTGCAAAAATGGCTTTGACCAATAACGGCGATACCCGTATTTTGCAAAATCTTCTTGCGGAAATAGAAGCACTACCTTATGTCTTGGATAAAAAACATTGGCTTGGGGATTTGTACGTTAAGTATCCGTATTACAAAGAAATTAAAACGCATGTTGATAACGGTATTACAAGAGTTTCTGAAATTGTTCGTTTAACTGGCGTAAGTAAGTCGGCGGTTTACAGGGCTTTGCATGATATGAGGTTGTTTCCACTTGGTGCAGGGAAATGAGCAACACAAGAAATACAACCGACATAGAGGGTTACTTCTTTGCTAGTTGTGTATTGGGTTTGGCGTGGGTAACGGGGTTCGCTATCCATTGTTTCAGCCATGAGGGTATATATAAATGCGTTCGGACAAAATAAATATGAGACTATAACAATAAGAGCCTACCTCTGCCAAGAGATAGGCTCTTAAAATTTATCCATTACTCTATTGCAAATTTGGAAATCTTACGGTAAAATTGCAGTATCGAGAATAATAAGTGCGGCAGTCCTGAGGTGTTGGTAGCACCTCAGGACCTGCATAGGATGGTACTAGCATCCTACACAACAGTGAAAACTGTACCACATTACTATTATAGTGTTTCTTTGCCATTTTGACAAGGAGCATTATGATGTTGTGTTTCGCATATTTTGTGCGGTGTAGGGGTTACGTCCTGCATCGCATTTTGTTATTTCTCGATGGAGTGAAGCCCGGGAGGTCAGGTGTATGACCTGGCCTCTTGGGACAAGCTCTGTCGAACTCGAAATAACAAACAAGGAAGTGTAACAATGAAAGGACTTAAAAAAGTGGGTTCCCTCCTCACGGCGGCAATGCTGGTTCTGTCCCTGTCAGTGACAGCACTGGCGGCAACTGAGGAAACAAAAATCACAGTTGATGACAGCAAGGACGGGTATGTAACGGTCAGTAATGTAACCTCGGTCAAGGAGCTTCAATATCGTACGGTGTATTTTGTATCATCGCCAACAACGATAAGCTTCTATGGCTCAGACCTCATGCGGGAAATCATTTATTATCATCCAAACGCGGTTGTCACGGATAACAGCGTTGAGTTGGGTGATTTGTATGAGGAATTGACTCTCGACCTGAAGCTGGACGCGGAGGGGCTGTACTATCTGTCAGGAAACAGCAGCACCTTGAAGGGCACAGGTGTTTATACAGTCATTGCGTCTCCAGAGGCGGCTATGGGGGCAAGCTTTGTTGTCGTGGTTAGGGATGAACCGGCGACAGCGGAAACTGTGACAGCAACACCCACAGCGTCAAAGGTGCTGGTCAATGGTTCATCGGTATCGTTTGAGGCTTATACGATAAACGGGAATAATTATTTTAAACTGCGCGATTTGGCAAAGGTACTGAGCGGCACGGGAAAGCAGTTTAATGTTTCTTGGGACGGGACAAGCAAGGTCATTAATCTGGTGTCCGGTTCACCCTATACAGTGACAGGTGGTGAAATGGCAACTGGAGATGGGAAAGCCAAGCAAGCGATTATAAATTCATCTTCCATTTATAAGGATGGGGGCAAGGTCAGTTTAACGGCCTATACGATTAATGGGAATAACTACTTCAAGTTAAGAGATATTGGACAGGCTTTTGACTTTGGGGTCACGTGGGACGGGACAGCGAATACCATTAAGATTGATACCTCAACCGGATATATGCTTGAAAGTAGCTCCGAGAGCACAACAGCAACCGGCGCGACGTTGGGTATTGGGGGTTCGACTGTTTCTGCCTTGGCAATGATGATGCAGGGCTGGCCGGCTGGTGTGCATGTCGAAGCATTTGTTCCAAACGGGCCGGCGCAAACAGCGGGAATGCAGTTATACGACGTTATTTACAAGGTGGATGATACGGAAGTGGCTTCAACGGACGAATTGAGCACACTTTTGAAAACGCATAACGCTGGTGATGTGGTCAAAGTTTATGTGTACAGACCGGCTGACTATGAGGGGGACGGGGCTGACGCGGTGGAGGAATACCTGACCTTTGACGTGACGCTTGCGAAGTAGCGGAGGTGACATGATGAAGAAAACGGGACTTGCTATATTGTCTGTCACGCTCCTTTTGGCAGTCACAATTTCAGTTACAGCGTATGCGGCAACAGGTTATACGAAAACAGCAACCCTTACTTATAGTGGAATCAGTGTTGTTCTGGACGGGAAACAGTTGTCACTTACGGATGCGACAGGAAAAACAGTGGAGCCGTTTGTGATAGACGGCACAACCTATTTGCCTGTACGCGCCATCAGTGATGCGTTGGGCTTGGATGTGCAGTGGAACGGGGATTCCAATACGGTTTACCTATCAACGGAGCCAATAGAGGATTCTACATCAGGAAAAGTTGTTGACATGTCTACACTGGAGGCCTACAGCGGCGAGGGTGATTTTATCAGCGCACAGAGCTTTATGAACCGTCAGGAAAAGTATTCACCGGATAACATGCTGTACGCTTTTGCCGGTGAAAGCATTCTGGGCTGGACGCTGAAGGATGTTCCAACGGGTTATTCTGTTACATATCTGCTAAATGGGGACTTCACGACGCTCAAAGTCAACGCAGCGTCGATTGACGGTCAGGGCAGCACAACCTTTATCTTTCAGGATGGCGACACGATGAAGGAGCTAAAAAAGGTATCGCTGGCGTCGGGTGACAAGCCAGTTGAGTTGAGCATTGATGTGACGGGGATTGATAAGCTGAGGATTTATTATTCGGTATCTCCTCATAAGTTTAACAATTCAGGATATTATTACATAGAGCCTAACGGGGCGCTTTATAACGCATACTTGGTGGAGTGAATAACTGGTAATCAAATAGTGGACGGGCAACACTTTTATTTAGGTGTTGCCCGTTTGCTTTTGAGGGAAACATCAGGTATATTAAGTATATAAACGGATTATAAATAAGATTTCATTCAGGAATGGTGATTATAAGATGGATATAAGCAAGTATACAGGTGAAATTGTTTCTGGAATCATTACACTGGCAAGTACAATCATTGGCGCATTATTGGGATACGCTCTTGGACGAAAAAAACCTAAGATTGTATTTGAGATAATTGCTAATGATGAATATAATGACATATTAAATGAGGGCCGTAAACTACATAATAAATATTCATCTTCTGGTTATTCTGTAATCTGTTATAATACGGGCAACTTGTCCTTAATGTTAACGACTGTTGAGTTCACTCACAAGGGCAAAAATGGAGTAATTTGTAATTGCGATTTTGGAGCTGTACCTATAGCTCCAAATGATAAATATGAATATAAGCTCAATGAGCAGGAATATGACAACTTCAAATGGCATACCACAGAATATCATTTAATGAAATGTAAGATAACAGCTTATACACTTAGTAAAAAGAAATACTATTCATCATTGGACTTGGAAGGGTTAAAAATAATGTGGGAGGTATCTGCTGACTCTGTCGTTGTGTAAAGCACTTTATAACAACCAGGCTTGGGCGTTTTGCCCAAGCCTTTTTCATGCTCAAAAATAACTTATAAAAACTTCAAAATATCTCTTGCAACTCGTTTGAATCAGCGTTACCATCTGCCCCTGACAGGTTGATTAATCTGTAAAACATTTTGAAAGGTGGAAACAATCATGGGGAAATTCGTTATTAACTGCGTAATGCTGGGTAAGCGCGTCACGGGATACAGGGTTTATGTGTCCGAAACAAAGGAGTTTATCGGTCTGACTGAAAAACAGATTAAGGACATGATTTCAAGTGGTGAAAGGGTTTATGGCTTCATAGTGGACGCTGAAGGTTCTTTACAGTTGGACAGGGACGGTTTTCATGCCAGTAATATCATGGTGGAGACGGGTATTTCAACCTTGAAGCCCATGGAAATGACGGGGGCGGTTGCCAATGTGTTCTTTGTGGCGGTGGGTGTTCATAAGGTCAAGGACGGTACTGTTTATGAGGTTGTCAATAGCCGGTACGGTCGGACGAGTATCACGGAGGGCAAACTGAAGGCCTTGTTGGAAATTGGTTGTGTCAGTGGCGGGGTTTACATGGACAGTAAGGGTAAGGTTACTGTTTGCGAGGGCGTGGAGGTCATTGAGGAGGTGCAGTAGCTTTGAATATATTATTGGCGTTCTGGTTGGGCTTCTGCTCGGTGATATTGATATTGACTTTGTTCCTGTTGTTCAAGCTGGTGGAGTTGTTAAAAGGTCTGTTGGAGGAGCTAAAAAATCTGTAAATATAAAATAAGCCTGTTCCAAGTGGTTCAGGCTTATTTTTATGTCTTGGGATAGTTTGCTTGGGTTAATGGTATACAGCGTACCAGAGGGGGCACCCACAAGGCCATACAGCGTTTTAGAGGATTATAGAATTCTGTTGGGGGTAAGGTGACCTGGGGTTAAAATACCTAATGGCAACGGAATAGTTCATAGGTGGCTTAAAAATGTACTTTCCCTGTACTAAATAATAAAAACGATTTAGGGGGGGCACACCTTTATGAAAAAAGCAAGGTTCGATATATCCTTTCAACTGGAAGATGAATCCAGTAATATAATCCGCAACGCCAACACGAATATATACATGAACAACGTTGACAACCGCTCCATGGAATATTTAAAGTACGTCATTATTGAAGCGTGTGACAGAATAAGCGAGATTGTCAGCGACGAGGTTCAAGGGGGTACAGCGGATGAATGAAAGAGAGTTTATGGAGGTCGTGCCTTTTGGGAATGGGTTCTATAAAATTGTCAACAGAAAGCATATGACCGAAATTGCATTATTCCGTGTTTCACCTAATTCATCATTTGTTTTGGATACGGAGCTTGCGAACAGCATTATTGACGCTTATTTGAAATATTATCGCGCGGTCAACAGACGAATACAGTCTTTCAGATAAGAAATATCTATGAGGCAGGCCGGGTTGGCCTGCCTCATTTTCTGTAGGGCATTGAATTTACCGCAGTAATTGGGCTAGTTGTGTTTGGAGATCGGACAGGAACAGAAAGCGCAAGAAGGGATTGTGATTAAGAAATGCTACTTTTCTTTAACAAGTTGAAAAAATATATAGGGCAGTTTCTGTTCCTTTTTAATGGGTTTAAGAGAGAATCCAACAATAAGGTTGATAGGTGGTTTATAGTCTGCTGGCTTCTCTTTTGTCTATTTATAGTTACAATTATTCTTTCTATAATTTTTTAGAAATTCCATTCATGGATTAGCATAAGGGATTTTTTGATTGAATTAGAAAGAATTGTATATAAAAACGGAGTGTTTTCCAAAAAAATATAAAAGGTGTAGTCTTGGTGAAAATGGGTTCTTCTACTCTCCATCGACTAGTTGATGTCGGTGATGGGAGTTTTTTATTGGGCTGAAATTACAGTTAACGGGTTCAGTAGTGGTTTATTGAGTTATACGTACAAAACGACAGTTTTGTAGTTGAGGTAAATAATTCGGAAGGATGTTTACCTTATGAATACTACCTCTGTTAACGTTACTGCAACGGAAGAAAATGAAATTCTTAGTACCTTTCATCAAAATCACTTCAAGATTAAAGAAGATGCAGGTTTTGAGCGTTGTGTAGATTTTATAGCAAAAATGATAGAGAAATACAGCTGCGAACTTACATAATATGGAATATTGTAAAAACTACTATAGGCATTTCTTAAAAAAGAGAACTCTAAATGGGTTCTCTTTTTTTGTATAGACTTTCCAAATGTACTCTGATATAATGGTTGGGACATTGAATTACCGATAAATTTCTATTGCAAAGGGAGATGAAGCAGATGAAAAAGAGGTGCTACATATACACAAGGGTCTCAACCGAAATGCAGGCTGATGGGTATAGCTTAGATGCCCAAAAGGAAAAACTGAAGAAGTATGCAGAATATCAGGCGCTAGCTATTGTGGGTGAATATACTGACGCAGGCTCAGGTAAAAATTTAGCAGGACGCCCCAATTTTCAGAGGATGCTTACAGATATAGAACAACAGAAGGACAAAATTGATTTTGTCTTGGTTTTCAAGCTTTCGAGGTTTGGACGTAATGCCGCGGACGTTTTGAGTTCTCTTCAACTCATGCAAGACTATGGAGTAAATCTGGTTTGCACCGAGGATGGTATTGACAGCAGTAAAGACAGTGGTAAGCTTATGATATCTGTTTTATCTGCCGTTGCAGAAATAGAGCGTGAAAATATTTTAGTCCAGACAATGGCTGGTCGTAAAGAGAAAGCACGCGTTGGAGAATGGAATGGTGGCTTTGCACCATACGGGTATGATTTAATAGATGGTAAACTGGTCATAGCAGAGGAAGAATCAGAAGTAATTAAAGTTATCTACAATCAATTTGCTACTACAAACAAGGGGATAAATTCAATAGCTTCATATTTAAACGATAATTCCGAGTATCAAAAGAAAAAAAGACAAAATGGTACTTTAGATGCTTTTTCAGCATCTTTTGTTAAAGGTGTTTTAGATAACCCTGTGTACATGGGGAAGATATCATATGGCAGAAGAAAGAATGAAAAAATACAAGGGGAACGGAACAAATCCCATATTGTAAAGCAGAAGGAGTTCCCTGTTTACAATGGAATCCATGAAGCAATCGTATCAGAGGAATTGTGGCAAGCAGTACAAGAAAAACGTAAGTTTACTGGTTTTAAGTATGAGAAGAAGTACAGTTTAGACCACGCAAACATACTTTCCGGAATTTTACGTTGTCCTTTATGTGGTGCTCCTATGTATGGTAATGTAAACAGAAAGAAAAAATCGGATGGGACTTATTACAGAGATTACTTTTACTATGCCTGTAAACATAGAATGCGTGTAAATGGCCATCAATGCGATTATAAAAAGCAGTGGGGTCAAGCCAAGATAGACGAAGCTGTTGCAGAGGTAATTACTAAACTGGTGCAGAATGAAAAATTTGAGAAAGCTATAAAAGGCAAAATAAATTCTAAAATTGACACTGCTGAATTGGAAAAGGAATTAGAAAATCTTAAAAAATTACAACGTCAAACAGAGGGTGCAAAAACCAAATTAGCACAACAAATTGATTCCTTGGATATCATGGACTCTTTGTATAATAAAAAGTATGAAGATATGCAAGACCGTTTAAACCAATTCTATGAAAAAATAGATTCAATTGAAATAGAGATGGACGAGGTCGCCGCAAGGATACAGAATATTAGGTTGAATAAACTTAATGCTGATAGTATTTATAACATTTTAAGGTTGTTTGACCAGTTGTATGATAAATTTACGGATATGGAGAAGAAAGAGTTTGTAAATAGCTTTGTGGAAAAGGTTGAAATCTATCCAGGGGAACAGGAAGATGGGCGTATACTAAAGAGCCTAAAGTTTAGATTTCCAGTCTTCTTTAATGGTAGTGAAGTGAATGAAATTAGTTGGGACTCAGAAAGTACAGTTGAAGCGATAATTCTGATGACAAGATGTGGTTCAGAGGAGAAAAAGTAGGGTTTGACCACAAGATGTAGTGGTTTTGGAGTGATTTTGGGGCGAAAATTGAGCGAAAAAATGCTTGTTTTTGCCCCTTAAAAATAGGCTAAAATATAGATGACATAGAAATTTTGAGTGTGATATTCAAGGAAATAAAGGATTTACTTTTTTGATGAGAGTACTGAAAATTGAAAGAAAGGAAGATAAATAGTAATTTTTGGAGGTGCTTATATGAAGATTTTATCATTAAATATCAACAACTTTGGAGTATATGAGGCACCGAATAGATACAAAGCAGAAGGAATTTTACACTATATTTCAGATAAATCACTAGACATAGTAATTTTACAAGAGTTTAGAAAATCAGATGTTGGAAATTTGTTTTTAGAAGAATTAGATAAAAGGGGATGGGTAGTGAAATATCCCAAACATCCTTTTAAAAAAGATACATGTGAGAAGGATTATAAAGTTCAAAGTCATGTAATTGCTTTGATTTCAAAAGAATTGAAAGATTATGAAATAGTTAATCCAATAATCAATTCAAAATCCCAAATGTGGCCACGCTGGATTGGAATTGACATTTCAAATCTCCAAATTGTTGGTGTACATATCCCATCATGGAATCAGCGTCCGACAGATTCAGAATATTATTGGGAGGATATGCTAAGTTACTTTGATAGTACCATTGCAAATAAGGTAATTATTATTGGAGATATGAATGTATATGAAAAAGGTACTAATTCAAAGAAAAAATTCTATGAATTAATAGATAAAGGTTTAGAGGATTTATGGAGGAAAAGTGTTATCAATAACAAAGCATTTATTATTAATGAGGATAGCATCGAAAGAAAATGTGATGATAAAGATAAGCTTACATATAAAAATATAACTCGTATAGACTATGCTTTAGGCGTAAGTGACATTACAATTAGCAAAATGATTATTGATGACTCAACTTTAAAATTTACAGATCATAGTGCGTTGTTGTTATATATAGACAATAAGTAATTAATAAATTAAATAAATAAAGAGCCTAAGTTTTTAAGCAATTTAATGATTGTTGGACTTAGTCTCTTTTTTTATACCCAAAAACAGAAAGCGAGGTCAACAGACGATGTCAAAATATTTTATGTATGGTACAGAGTTGCAGGAACTTGAACAGATGATGATGCTTGTACCAAATTTTATGCCAAGAAGAAGTGGGGTGATTATAGTGAAAAAGCTACAGAACAAAAATGAAAATATAAGATGCTCTGATTGTAATTATTTTATTGGCAGTCAATGCAGTAAAAATATTTGTAGTTGTTTTGCAGAAAGATTGAAAGCAGGAATGATTTGTTATGAAACTATTGTTAAAAACTGCTATAAGGAATTCAAATCATACCGTTTCAAGAGAAGGCTTGCCCGGTTAGTCAGAAACTTTGATGGGGATATTTTTATAAATCCAATTCACCGTTTCAGATTTTATAAAGTCTGCCGGATACAAAATGTATCAATGGAAAATAGAAGTCCAAGTTACCTTGCAGTGCTGTTTCTGCTTACTGCAGATGACAGGCTGTGGGATTTGGCGAAGGGACATACATATTTAGATTGTTTTGATTTTAAAAGAATGAACCTGAAAGGAATCAATACAGATGAATATGCATTGTACCAAACAGCACGAACTATCATCTTGGGAAGAGAGTACATAAGGATAGATGAAATAGCAGATGAGAATTTAATTGAAGAAGATACATTCAAAGCCATAATCAATGCTGTTTTGATTTCTAAATATGGAGCAGATATGTTCCAAGTAAATTGCTAATAAGAGCTGATTTTATAAATGAGATGTTTGTTTTCATCTTCAGGAATAAAATAAGCTCTTTTTTTTATGTCATGAATTAAGAAACGGAGGAGTGAGAATATGAATTGTTTTCCATCAAGAAGTGAAGTTGAAAGAATTAAGAAGCAGTACCCAGTCGGGACAAGAATTGAATTAATCAGTATGGAAGATCCCCACGCACCAATTGAAAGTGGCATGCAGGGCGAAGTTGTTTGTATTGACAGCATCGGTACCCTGCATATGAAATGGGATAACGGAAGAACACTTGGTATAGTTCCAGGTGAAGATAGATTCAAAGTTATTTCAAAACCGCAGGAAGAAAGTCCGGAGCAAGAGAAGGAGCAAAATCAATCAATGGGAGGGATGAGTATGTAGGTGAATTATGGCAAGGACATTTTGAATATTAGTGTAGAAAATTACAATGCATTGGAGGACAACAAAGGAATCATATGTTTTTATACTTGAAACCAAGTAAGGTCGGTTGAATTGCTGAAATATGCAATAAACAACCGGCTTTTCTTGTTACTTAAAAGTTCACCAAAAAAGTTCACCAAACAAGGAGGCGATTGGAGGTGGAACATGTAGATATTACAGAAAAAATTTTAACATATTTGAAAAGACATCACACTGGCGAAGGGAAAGCGGTACAAAGCAAAGGCTTGGAATTTAGATTTCAAATGAGCGGCAGAAAAATTCGTGACATCGTTAATGAACTTCGATGCGATGGTTATCCCATCTGTAGTGATGAAAACGGATATTATTATGCTGCAAATAAGAAAGAAGTTATGAGAAGTATTAGTCAGCTAAACAGTAGAATTGAAAAAATCTCTGAAGCAAAGAATGGACTTGTCAATGCCTTGCATCTTTTTCCTAATTCAAATTGTCAGATACAGCTAAAAGTTTGGATTTTGCGAGAAAAGGAGGTGATCAGATATTAACAGCTTTATGAGTTGGATTGGTGGGAAAAAGTCCATGAGAGAATTAATTGTTTCACTTTTCCCCATATATTATGAGCGATACATAGAAGTTTTCGGCGGTGGAGGTTGGGTACTGTTTCACAAACCACCCAACAATGATTTTGAAGTATATAATGACTTTAACAGTTTGCTTGTCAACCTGTACCGCTGTGTTAGAGATTGCTATGAAGAACTGCAGAATGAATTAATGTATGTATTAAATTCCCGTGAGGATTTTGAAAAAATCAAAGAGATGTTGGACAAAGAAACTATTGCTGATGATGTAAAGCGTGCAGCATATTTTTATCAACTGATAAGGTACAGCTATGCTTCTGGTTTGACTAGTTTTGGAAGTCAGCCACATGATATGAGGAGCAATTTTCCTGTCATTGAGCAGGCGCATCGCAGACTTGCAAAGGTAGTTATTGAGAATAAAGATTTTGAGAAACTGATAAGGCAATATGACCGCCCTGTCAGTTTTTTTTATTTGGATCCGCCTTACTATGATACAGAAAAGTACTACAAAAATGTTGGAGAGGAGGGCTTCAGGAAAGAGGATCACATCCGACTTAGGGATACGCTAATTTCTATTGAAGGAAAGTTTCTGTTGTCATATAACGACTGTGAGTTTATTAGAGACCTCTATGATAAGCCGGGAATTGTTATTGAAAGCCACACAAGAATCAATAACATCAAGCAAAGATATGACAACGGCGCCCAATTCCCTGAAATATTAATTGCAAACTATAACCTGCATGAAAAGGCACAAAATGCTCCAAAGCAAATGAACTTATTTGATTCAAAAAATGATTCGTCAGAGGAGGAAACAGATTGAAGCAGACAAAACAAACAAAGCAAAATATAAAGGGTTTTCTATGTGTTCCTATTACAGAAGAGGCTGAAAAGAAAATTGGTGACGTAGGAAAGTTGGAGGCAACAACGATAAAAAATGGTTTAGTGTTTATGAAATCTGAAATGACAGCAATGGAAGTTGTGGAAACGCTGAAGGGGTTGAAAGAGGTAGTGGAAGAACTGTATATAACTCTTGCAGATGCACCTGGAATCTGCGAATGCTGTGACTGTTCAGCAGAAACAGAAGATGCGGTATCAATCAGGCTACCAGAATTCATTTTGGAGGATGCAGGTATTCCGAAAGATGCAAAGCTATGTGCATATACAGATGAAGGCAGCGGAGAAGTGACTGTCATTGAGGCAGAATACAAACATGACTTATCCGACGTTCCAAAAGATATTCTACAGATGCTAAAAGCAATGAGAGTTTGTATGGCAGGTCTAAACAATCGGCTGATGTCGGAGGAAATCATCTATGGAAAACAGGTGTGCCCTAATACCTGCAGAAGCACAAAGAAATGAAAGTACGTTGATGAGTGGAGGTAATGCAATTGAGAGGTATTGAAATAAAGAACGGCTGTATTGTCTACTATGGTAATCCTGCAGGATATATCAAAGAAGATAAGGCGACCGTGGACAAAATGTTTCAAAGCAAGGAATTTGAAGAATGGCTTAACGAAAAGAGACTTATTCCAAATTGGACAGACGGAGTGTTTGAAAAACTTTCAATAGGGGAAAAAATTTCCGAACTACATAAAGAAATAAAACCTCTTAAAAATGTACGTATCTGGCAGTTAAAAGCTGATTCGGATTTTGAACTGAGGTTTAAATCCTATGAGGAAGTCTTAAAGCTCTCAGGAGAACCAAGTATGAAAAATTATGAAACGGTTTATGACGGAGAGCTTGAAACAAATGACTTGGAATCCATCTACACTAAATTCAATATAGAACACCCAAATGGATTTAAGGGACACTCCCTTTCAATTTCCGATGTGGTGGAACTGTACGATGATAGCGGCAGTGAATTTCATTATGTTGACAGGGTTGGATTTCAGAAAATTGGATTTGCAGATCAGCATGAACATGGCATGAGGATGGGCATGTAAATAAATTAAGGAGCGATATATTATGGAAAAAACAGCGAACGAACAGAAGAAAGAGGATACAGGTCTTCACTACGATGTAAAAATTCAAAGCATTAGGCCGGAAGGAACACTAAGAGCAACTGCAACGGTTAATATAAACAGTGCTTTTGCCATACGAGGTGTAAAACTGATGGAGGGTTCTAAAGGATTATTTGTATCAATGCCAAGCTATAAAGCAGGAAACGGTGAATATAAAGATATATGTTTTCCTTGTACAGCGGAAGCCAGAAAAGAGTTTGACAGTGCAGTGATCGGGGCTTATGAGCAGGCAATTACACAGGGGCAGAACCAAGTACAGAAACAGGAAATGCCTGTAGGAACAGAGCAGGGTAATGCTCAAACAATGACAATATAAATTGAATAATAAAATATGATGAAGAAAGAATGAGGTAAATTAGTATGAAAAAATTAATGAGAAGAGTAAATACTTTTGCAGCAGGACAAGTTATTAAAATGAAAAATGCGGTAAGCAACAACAGAGGAGACGGATATATAGATACTGCTGGTGCGTCCGTAAGGGCGTAACAACTGCACAAAGTTGTTACGTCTGCGGACGGTTAGAAAATCTGCTTTAGCAAAGCAGGAATTGAGAAATATCCGGGTTTTATGCCCACAATTCTCTCCAACCAACTTATCTGAAAGGGAAACCGGACAGGGAGTGTAGCATGTTGGTAACGTCATAAGTCAGTTTAACTATCAAGGCTGCGACTGAATGGCAAGGGGAAATGTCAGATATGAGGATAAAGGCTTGATTGCTTTATGAACAGTCCAAGGGGTCATAGTCGAGTCCTTGACACACGATAGTTTAGGTGTCAAGCGGTGCAGGAGCCGTGTAAATCGCGGGCACGGCAGTCCGTGATATTTGCACCGGCCAGCCATAATAAATGGAAAAGGACGAACGTTCTATCCGACAATCTGACAAGCTGTGTTTCTAACCGTCTAAACGGAGATTGCCTAAACCGGAACGCCGTATTTTACGGCTATGCGTAATGCCGCACACACTTATGTGGCGGTGATAAATTTCAAGACCTGAAAGCTCAAGAAAGATGACACTGAATATCCGGCATGGCAACGGAGCCGCCGTAATAGTCCGGGCATGGGAAAGCCATGCACATGGCGAAGGGCGGCAGTTTATCTCTTAATACAAAAAAAGGAAAGGTGCGTGAGGCATTGAGAAATCCAATTGATGTGTTAAACAGTCTGAAAACAAAAGCGTGTAATGAGGGCTATCATTATGAACGCCTGTACCGGAATCTGTATAATGAGGAATTTTTCCTTCTGGCTTATCAAAATATCTACGCCGGTGAGGGAAACATGACTGCAGGAGCAGACGGAAAAACCATAGACGGTATGGGCATGGACAGGATACAAACGCTGATAGAGAGCCTTAAAAATCACAGCTATCAGCCAAACCCCGCACGCCGCACTTACATCGAAAAAAAGAATGGGAAGAAACGCCCGCTGGGTATTCCCTCTTTTGACGACAAACTGGTGCAGGAGGTCGTGCGTATGATTTTAGAGAGTATCTATGAGCCGACATTTTCCAATCTGTCACATGGCTTTCGACCAAACCGGAGCTGTCACACCGCTTTGCAACAAATTCAAGGCACATTCACAGGGGTAAAGTGGTTCATAGAGGGCGACATCTGCGGATTTTTTGACAACATCGACCACGCTGTACTGATAAATGTTCTGCGCAGACAAATCCATGACGAGTATTTCATTGCTCTGCTGTGGAAATTTCTGAAAGCAGGATACGTGGAGGAGTGGAAGTATTACAATACCTATTCCGGCACTCCGCAAGGCTCCATCATCAGTCCAATTCTATCGAATATCTATTTAAACGAGCTGGACAGGTTCATGGAATTGTACATGAAGCAATTTCAAAGTGGGAAAAAGCGTCAAAAATCCGAAGAATACGCAAGCTGGGAACACAAGCTCAAATACCTGCGGTACAGCAAGTACACAAAGGGCAAATGGACAGATTTGACAGTTGAGGAACGGAAAACAGCCAATGACAGCATACAGGCTATCCGAAATGAAATGCTGAAATGCGATTACTCTGACCCACAGGACAGCGGCTACCGCCGTTTGTTTTATGTCCGTTATGCGGATGATTGGCTGTGCGGAGTGATTGGCAGTAAGCAGGACGCAGAGGAAATAAAAGCAGACATTCAGCGGTTCCTTTCAGAAACGCTGAAGCTGGAGCTGTCCGAGGAAAAGACGCTGATAACCAATGCCCGTGATGCGGCACGTTTTTTGAGCTATGATATTTTCATTGCGGATAATGATAATCTGCGTGAAGATAAAAATGGTCATACAAGGCGTGTTCACAATGGCAAGGTGAAGCTGTATGTTCCCCGTGAAAAGTGGCAGAAAAAGCTCATGGATTACCAAGCTCTCGAAATCAAGTATCAAAATGGCAAAGAAATTTTCGTTTCTGTTCACCGAACCTACCTCATCAGCAATGACGACCTTGAAATTTTGCAGCAGTATAACGCTGAAATCAGAGGACTTTACAATTATTATAAAATTGCTGACAACGTGAGCGTCCTCGGTCACTTTAATTATGTGATGAAATTCAGCATGTTCAAGACCTTTGGAGCAAAATACAAGCTCCACATCAGCGGTGTTCGTAGGAAGTACGGTTACAAGCGGTTTGGCGTGAAATATCAGACCAAGCAAGGCGAAAAAACGCTGTATTTCTACGAGGACGGCTTTAAAAAGGTTAAGACTGCTACTGCAAGTCCAGAGGTTGATTACGTTCCCAAGGTATATCGCAACAACAACCCCACCAGTTTGATTTCACGGTTGAGAGCCAAGCACTGCGAATGGTGCGGGGCGACAAATGTAAAGCTGGAAATTCACCATGTTAAAAAGCTTAAGGACTTAAAGGGGAAAAAGCGTTGGGAACGGCTGATGATAGCTCGAAAACGTAAGACACTTGCATTGTGCGTGCAGTGTCACGATAGTTTACACGCTGGAAAATTAGACTGATAGATAAATGGAGAGCCGGATACATTGAGAGGTGTACGTCCGGTTCGGAGGCGAGTAGTCGGAAACCTGCCATAGTAATATGGTAAGGCGCTGGCTACTTAGCCTACTTAAAATATTGATTGCAGTGGTGCTTGGAGCATTGCTTCTTGCAGGGTTGTATGCATTGTTCGGGGATGTAGTAATGCCGACACTTACAAGTAAAATAAAGGGTATGTTCAATTATGCAGGTTAACAGTATCGTTCAAGCGGTGCTGTTTTTTTGTCTAATGGTATGTGCAGCCTGCATAGATATCAGAAAAAGAGAAATCCCACCGCCTATATGGATTTCGGTGGCTCTTGTTTCAGTCCTCGACTTTAAACCTGTTCATATATTAGGCATCATAGCAGCATTTCCATTACTTATTATTGCGACTTGGATAGCACCGAACCGATTGGGTGGCGGTGATGTAAAATTTGTAGCTGCTGCCGGATTGGTGCTCGGACTGCAGGTGACAAACTACGGAGTGATAATAGGCCTAACCCTGCAGGTGCTTATATTTATTGCTTATGCACCTTTAAAGAAAATGAAGGAGAAAGAGGTAAAGAATTGTTCCATGCCTCTTGCACCTTGCTTGGCACTTGGCTTTTGTGCAGTATATTTAATGAAATTGGGAGGAATTATACATGGGTTTATTTAAAAACAGAACAGTGGTTGGAGTGGGTTGCATTGTGCTCTCACTCCTTATTTGTTTTGGCATCACTCCACTATTTAATAAAGGAATCAGTCAGAAGACAGAAATTGTTCGTGTGACAAAAGAAATTAACACAGGTGATGAAATAACAAAGGACATGGTACAGATAGTGGAAGTCGGAGGATATAATCTTCCTCAAAATGTAATAAGGAAGAAGGATACTGTAGTAGGCAGCTATGCACTTGCTGACATGTCGGTTGGAGATTACATATTAGACACAAAAGTATCAAAAATTCCTGCCGCTGAAAATGAGTATTTATATAATTTGGATGGAAGCAAGCAGGCTATTTCAATAACTATCAAAAGTTTTGCAAACGGTCTGTCGGGTAAGCTACAGAGCGGAGATATAGTTTCGGTTATTGCTCCGGATTACAAAAAGCAAGGAGCAACCGTGATTCCGCCTGAACTTAGATATGTGGAAGTAATCTCGGTTACTACTTCTAGCGGTTACGATGCAAACACAGGTGAACAGAAAGATAAGTCAAAAGAATATGAAAGAGAACTGCCATCAACAGTCACACTGCTCGTAACACCAGAACAGGGGAACATATTAGCAAGTCTGGAGGCAGACGGTGCATCTCATCTTTCCCTTGTTTATCGTGAAACACCTGAGAATACAAAGAAATTTCTTGATATGCAGACAAAAATCTTGGGTGAATTATATCCTTCTGAAAAAGGGATTCCTGAAAATTCAACGGATGAAGCATTGACAACGAAAGACATAGAAAAGCATGGAGCTGAGATCACTGCTGAAAATCCCAATGCAAGCGAAAATAGTATCAGTGGCAAGGAGGACTAAGGATGCTCAACTTTAAGAAAAATACAATCTTTTGCCGTGGGACTAAAGAAGAAACGGTAAAGGAAGATATTTTACATAGTGGCGTCCTCGCTGTTTGGGGAAGTCCCGGCTCTGGTAAAACAACCACTGCGGTTAAGTTAGCCAAGTATCTTGCAGATAAAAAGAAAAATGTTGTATTGGTGCTTTGTGATATGACAGCACCAATGCTGCCTTGTATCTGCCCTCCATCTGATTTGGAATGTGAAAAGAACTCGAATTGGCCATATGGGTCGCTTGGCAGTATTCTGTCTGCAGCCCATGTAACGGAGCCACTTGTAAAGTACAATATGATAACCCATAAAAAGATGTCATACCTTACGATGATTGGAATGCTCAAAGGTGAAAATGAATACACCTATGCCTCCTATTCCAAAGTACAGGCACAGGAACTCATTGAGTCCCTTAGAAAGATAGCACCATATGTCATTATTGACTGTGGCAGCTATATAGCAAATGATATTCTTTCTGCTGTTTCGCTTTTGGAGTGCGACAGTGTGCTTCGCCTTGCCAATTGTGATTTGAAATCCATCAGCTATCTTTCCAGTCAGCTGCAGCTCTTGCAAAGCAGCAAATGGGATATGGACAAACAGTACAAGGTGGCATCAAATGTCAAATCCAATCATGATATTGATCATATGGCAGGTGCATTAGGTGCTATTTCTTTTAAACTGCCTTATTCCGAAGAGGTGGAGGAACAGTATCTTGCCGGAAACTTACTAGCCGACTTGACCTTGAAGAACAGCAGGGAGTTACGCAAGGGAATAGAAAAAATCGCTAAGGAGGTATTTGGTTGTTAAAAAATATGAAAAGCAATTCTGTGTTTCAAGAGGAGAGCACGGAACAAAAAGCTCTGTTTGAAGAAGAAAATAACACTGGAACAGAACGAAATGTTCCATTGGCAAGAGAAGCTGGCGCAACGAGCAAAATTAAAACTCCTGAAATGGAAAAGAGAATTGAAGAATTACTGAACACCACAAAAAATCAGAAGAATCTAAAGGAGCTGGGTGCTGACAATCGTACTCACTCCATATTTTTTATGCCTGAATCAGAAAAAAAGGATTTTCAGACAGTCTTAAAGGATGTACAGGAATATATCTCAAACAATTATTCCGTTTTGATTACAAATCAAGATATGGAAGATGCCAAAGAGCAGATGAAGCGATATATCGGAAAATATGTTATGGATGAGAGAATTGCGGTAAATGGGATGGACGGACAGGAACTAATTGATGCCCTTTATACCGAAATGGCAGAGTATGGTTTCATTACAAAATATATCTTCGGAAAAGGAATTGAGGAAATTGATATCAACTCATGGCGGGATATAGAAGTGCAATATTCCGATGGCAGAAATGTAAAACTGGATGAGCATTTTGATTCTCCAGATCATGCAGTCAATGTAATTAGAAGAATGCTCCATGTCTCCGGGATGGTTCTTGATAACGCAAGTCCGGCAGTACTCGGACATTTATCTAAGAACATCCGTATTGCGGTACTCAAGACACCTCTTGTCGATGAAGATGTGGGAATTGCAGCATCCATTCGTATTGTTAATCCTCAGAGTATGAAAAAAGAAGATTTTGTACGCAGTGGAACAGCGACTCAGCAGATGCTTGAATTTCTATCTAATCTTATCCGGTATGGAATCTCAGTTTGTGTGGCAGGTGCAACAAGCTCCGGCAAGACCACGGTACTTGGATGGCTGCTGACAACTATTCCGAATAATAAAAGAATATATACCATTGAAAACGGATCTCGTGAGCTCGATTTGACGAGGCTTGAAGATGGAAAAGTGGTCAATTCCGTTATTCACACTATTACACGTGACAGTGAAAATGAAAAGCAAAGAGTAGATCAAATCATGCTCCTTGATATGGCACTTCGTTTTAATCCGGATATTGCAGTGGTTGGAGAAATGCGTGGAGCAGAAGCAAATGCCGCACAGGAGGCAGCTAGAACAGGTATTGCCGTACTTACAACCATTCATGCCAATTCCTGTGAGGCAACCTACCGAAGAATGGTTTCGCTTTGTAAACGTGCCGTGGATATGTCTGATGAAACGCTGATGGGATATGTAACAGAGGCCTATCCTATTATTGTGTTCTGCAAACAGCTTGAAAACAAGCAGAGACGTATGATGGAGATTATGGAGTGTGAAATTCTGCCTGATGGGACCAGAAATTACAGGACGCTGTTTCAGTATGTCATTACAGAGAACCAAATGGATGATACAGGCAGGTTTCATATCAGTGGTTATCATGAACAGAAAAGCTTTATTTCTGATAGCTTAGCAAAAAGACTGCTTGAAAACGGAATGCCTCTTGAAATGATAAAAAATATGCAAGGAAGGGAGGGATAATCGAATGAATGTTATTTTGTTAATTGCCTGTGTTGGAATGATAACGGGCTTTTTTATACTGTTTTCCATGTCACCGATGGAGTTCACTGATAATATTTTTACAACTCTTCTGAGTAAGCCTCGAAGCCTCAAGGATGAAATCAATGAAACTACCAAGCGTAAGAAAATGTCTTTTTTGAGACGTGAAGTAACAGAGGTACAGTCAATTTTGAAAAATACTGGTCGTGAGCAAAAGTTCCCTATGCTCTGTGCAGTATCTTTGCTTTTGTTTGCAATAGGGTGTGCCATTGCCATCATGCTTGGCAATTTCTTTATGCTTCCTGTTCTTGCAGTTGGATTTATGTTCGTGCCATTCTGGTATGTAAGGCTTACGCAGACACACTTTAAAAAGGACATTGCTGCAGAACTTGAAACAGCGCTTTCCATCATAACCACAGCATACCTGCGAAATGAAGACATTCTGACTGCAGTTGAAGAAAATATGAATTATCTGAATCCCCCTGTTTTGTCTGTATTCAAAGCATTTGTCTGTCGGATTAAAATGATAAATCCAGATATTACGGCAGGTTTGCAGGATATGAGGGGGCAGATAGAAAATGATGTGTTTCGTGAATGGTGTGATTGCTTGATTGCCTGTCAGCTTGATAGAAACCTAAAAACCACACTGACACCCATCGTTTCCAAACTTTCGGATATGCGTGTGGTAAACGGAGAACTTGAAAATATGGTCTTTGAACCAAGGAAAGAATTCATTGCAATGCAAATTTTGGTAATTGGTAATATACCGCTATTGTATTTCTTGAATAAGGACTGGTATCACACACTGATGCACACACCTCTTGGACAGATCATTCTTGCAATCTGCTTTACAGCAGTCTTTGTTTCGGCGGCATTTGTAATAAGGCTGACACAGCCAATTGAGTATAGGAGGTAGCCGAACATGACAATATTAATCATTTTATTCGGCACACTGTTTGCCGCTGGGATATTCTTTATTCTTGCAGATGCTTTGAAATTACCGTCCCTTGCCGCTGGCAAGGCAATGCTGTCGGCTGCTAAGCAAGGTAATAAAAAAGCAAAAAGCATCGATGTTTTCATGAACGGTTGGGCAGTAAGGCTTGCAAAATATATCCCCGTTGATGAGTACAAAAAGAATCGTATGAAAAATACACTGCATGCAGCCGGAATGAATCAAACTCCGGAAGAATTTATTGCATTTGCTCTTGTAAAATCAAGTCTTGTGGCGCTTGGAGTCATTCCCTGCCTTATGATTTTGCCGCTGCTTGCACCAATTTTGTTATTCCTTGCTGTGCTGGTATACTTTAAGCAAATTAAAAAAGCTGATGAAAAGCTATCTACTAAAAGAGAAAAGATTGAAGTAGAACTGCCGAGATTTGTAGCAACCATAACACAGGAACTGAAGGCAAGCAGAGATGTGCTTGCCATTCTAGAAAACTTTAAGAAAAATGCAGGGGACGATTTTGCAAATGAACTGGATGTTTTAACAGCGGATATGCGTTCAAGCAGCTATGAGGCAGCTCTTACAAGATTTGAGGCAAGGATTAATTCTCCTATGCTTTCAGACATAACAAGAGGATTGCTTAGTGTTCTTCGCGGCGATGACGGGGCAATGTATTTTCAAATGCTTGCTCATGACATGAAACAGCTGGAACTTCAAAGATTGAAGGCACAGGCCATGAAGATACCTCCAAAGATAAGGGTGTTCAGCTTTATTATGCTCATGTGTTTCATCCTGACTTATATGGCAGTCATTGTTTCTGAAATTCTTCGTTCTCTGGGCGGAATGTTTTAGGAGGTGGCAAATTGAAACGGATATTACAAAGCAATCGCGGAGAAGGTTATATTGATGTTGTTGTACTAGTGCTGTGTGCAATGCTAATAATTGCAATCGCGGTTAAAGTATTCCCGGCGTATATTGCTAAACAACAGATAGATACCTTTGCCACTGAACTGGTGAGAGAGGCAGAAATTGCAGGCAGAGTGGGAACAGAAACTACAAGACGAGAAATTTTACTAAGAGAAAAAACCGGGATTACTCCAACCGTCAGATGGTCAAAGACAGGCCAGATACAGTTGAATGAAGAAATATCAGTAACAGTAACTTATGATATTAACATAGGACTATTTGGAGGATTTGGTTCCTTTCCTATTACTTTGCAAGCTGATGCGGCAGGAAAGGGGGAAGTTTATTGGAAGTAGGTAAACCAAGAAAGGTATTGGCAAATAACAAAGGAAGTGGATTTCCTCTTGCAGTAGCTATTACCCTTTGCCTTGTCATGATATTCACAGGAATATCAGAGTATTTCAGACTTATTATTGTGGCGCAAGGTGTCCGTGATGCAATGCAGAGTGCTGTCATTTCCACCATCAGTGATAACTATGATGATGTTTATCATGGAGTGCGTGAGGGATATTCAGGAGGATATCAGCCAATAGATGCGGATTTCGAGGAATCTGTTGATTATGGTAATATTTATGATAAAATGGAGACAATCCTCGGATTAAATCAAAGTAGTGAATACCATTTAAAAGTTACAAGTGACGGTAAAACACAATTTAAAATTTGGGATTTGGACGTGGATATACAAAATGCTCCTCTTGCAGGCGGTGACCAAGCAGGACAAAGATTTATAATTGACAGTTCCATTATGCTTGAGGTTCCCGTATCGTTTGGAGGAAAATTGCTACCGAGCATGCAGATAAAAGTTAAAAGCAGTGCAGGTTACACACCTAAGTTTTAACTTTCTTACAGCTTTTAAAATTATGTAGTAGACATATCAGAACTCCTGTGGTAGGGTGTGCCTTAAAGAAGGAAAATTGATAACAAAATAAGGAGGCGATTGCTTATGAATAATATAAATGATAAAACAAAAAAACGACTGATTATAGCAGGCGGACTTATAGTAAGCATAATGCTTATCATAATGATAGCAGCGCAATTTAAGAAAGAACCGGTTAAAGAGGTTTCTGTCTCGTCGCCATCAGCAGCACTGGTAAGTACAGATACAGTTACAGTTACAC
Organism: Ruminiclostridium sufflavum DSM 19573; assembly: GCF_003208175.1. Classification (GTDB taxonomy): domain Bacteria; phylum Bacillota; class Clostridia; order Acetivibrionales; family DSM-1351; genus Ruminiclostridium; species Ruminiclostridium sufflavum. The sequence goes on from NZ_QKMR01000017.1 coordinate 95,366, forward strand.
CAGCCGAAGCTTCAAAAACTCAAAAGGATATAGTTGTTCAGGATAGCAAGGTGGCAGAAACAACAAAATCAAAAACTCAAGCACCAAATACTGCTATTTCAAGTGGGACAAAGCAGACTATCCAGCCAGACCCTGTCAAGCCAACGGCTCCTACAGAGAAACCAAAATCTACGGATAAGACTTCAGACGAAAAGCCTACGGTTACTGGGAAACCAAAGACTACTGTAAAGGACAATACGATTAGCAAGACAGAACCGAAGGGCGGAGAGAAGAAGGACGGGGAAATTTATGTGCCGGGTTTTGGATGGGTTAAGGATAATGGTGGGGGAAGTCAGGGAGAAGTAGTAGGCTCTGATGGAGACATCAACAAGCAGGTTGGTACAATGGACTAATAACTAAATGGAATATTAAATATTGAAGCACAGCAGAAAAATGCTGTGCTTTTTATATTTTTAACGGAGGCTGTACATGAAGAAATTAATATGTAATATTTTTTTAATTCTTACATTAATGACAGCATTATTGTTTCCGAATGCTGCATTTGCCGAGGGTCAAGGCAATATTGATAATGGTGGTGGAGGAATGGGAAACAGTTCTAAAGAAAATTATTGGACTGGTGATGATGGAGTGCGAGTAACAGTTGTTAGAGTAAATGATAAAAAACCAGTGACTGTTCCGATAGACTTTACAAATAAAAAGCCCAGTAGTATTAGAGTTCATTTTGGAAAGGTATGTAAGTCTACATATTTAGATAGCAGATCATTAACACTAAACACATCTATTTATACGTATAAAATACCAGATAAAACTATGCCTAAAATTATTAGAACAAAGAGTAGACAAGCGGATATCAAAGAGATTAAAAAGTATTTTTGTTCAGAATATATGGTTACTACTATCTCAAATCTCACTGGCTTTAACTATGAAATACTCACCAACGGTGACTATAAAATCCTATTGGAACCAATTGCCTACATGACTTTTATGGGTATTAATATGGCGATGACAGCCACTGAAGCTGCACTTTATGACCAGCAGCTCAGTGGGGAATTGCGCAGAAGAATGGTGTCACTCTCGAATAAGAACCTTCCGCTTGCAATGTTTCTGGAAGTTTCTGACCTCGGTTATCCTGCATGGTCAGGATCAACTACAACTCCGGCATCTGATGAAGATATAATATCCTCTCTTGGGATTGGAATTGTAAGATTTTCGGAGACAGAAGAGCCGCCGGAGGTAAATGACAGTAGCTATACGTACAGAGTAAACACAGAGGTTATTACAGCAGTAACAGTTAGAGGAGGAAAGTCTGACCCTGATAATCCGGTTACCGTACAATTTAACATAGGAGGCGTTTTCTATTCAGTAGGAAATGTATTTTATCCAGATGGAGAAAGCCAGCTTGCATGGGTAAAGTGGAGAACTCCTTCTGTTCCTCAGACCATGAAAATTAATGTATCTGTTTCAGGCAACGGAAACTCTGATAGTGGAGTTATTATTGCAAGAATTGTAGATTTGTCAAGGAATGACCCTCCAAACCCTCTCGCAGATGATACAAATGATTCGTTTTCTCCTGCTTCTATCCCTGCAAGACCAGAAAAAACAAGAGCAGACTGGAGTATCTGGAGACCTTGGTGGCAGGAGAATTGGGTAGATGAAGGACTTTGGAACAGTTACTTCTGGACTGACAGTGAAGGTAAAGAACATACAGGTAGTACATGGATAGAGAATTGGGTAGATCGAGGATGGTGGGAGTTTAACCTCGACAGGTATTATGCCACATTTTCTTCGGATATGAGTATCAGCTGTGATAGTAAGAATCCTACTGCAAATGGCAGAACAATGAAGAGCGGATATGGGATTAATGAAGCAGTTACTGCATCGGTAAGCAGCAATCAAAGTACTGCCGTCACATACCCACAAAATGCAGTATCCTACTTCCCTGAGTTTCAATATAAAACTTACTGGAGACTGCTTGAAAAGATGCAAGGCGGTTCAATAGCGAAATTCGAGTTTCAAAAAAACCCGTACAGCACCTATAAGAACCGAACACACTTCACACCAATATGGATGCCCGATGGAAGTTATATAGTCAATACATGGGTTCTTGATTCATGGACACCGGTTGGAATGCTGTCAATGAACTTAACAGACTCACTGATGATAAGGGGCAGTTTGTGGGATGACTGGCACAGTGCGATACGTTCCTAACTGAAAAGGTTAGGCGCTAAACAAAAGAACGTAAAATGTTCAGTTTAGGAGAACTGATATTCCAATGGGTGGAATGA